>CAJTVP010000041.1 GCA_910580205.1 uncultured Eggerthellaceae bacterium | reverse complement strand
AACACCAGTTCAGACATATAATTTAGCTTACATTACGTTCAATCAAGACCGCTCAGAACTCAAGGGTCTCCAAGCGGTCGAAGACCACGCCAACGCGCGTCAGGAACGCATGGGGATCGAACAGCGCATCCACCGCCTCAACGGTGAGCGCGCCCGTATCCATGAGCGCCTGCACGTCCGCATCCGCCAGCACCCGGTCCTTGAAAGACGGCCCATCCACGGCGTTCTGGATGTCTTCCCAGACCTGCATGGCGTTGCGCTGCACGATCACGTACGCGTCCTCCCGCGTCATGCCCGCTTCCACCAGCGCCAGCAGCATCTTGCTGGAGAAGATCAACCCACGCGTGCGCCATAGGTTGTGCTCCATCTTCGCCGGGTAGACGTTGAGCCCGTCCAACATCCACTGCATCTTGGAGAAGCAGTAATCCAGCGCGATGAAGCTGTCCGCCAGCGCCACGCGCTCGGCGCTGGAATGGCTGATGTCGCGTTCGTACCACAGCGCCACGTCGTCGAACGCCACCTGCGCGTTCGCCTTGATGGTGCGCGCCAGCCCGCACACACGCTCCGCCGTGATGGGATTGCGCTTGTGCGGCATGGCGGAGGATCCCTTCTGCCCCTTCGTGAACGGCTCCTCCGCCTCGATCACGTCCGACTGCTGCAACAGGCGAACCTGCATGGCGATGCTCTCCAGCGTGGATGCCGTCACGGCCAGCGCCGCAGCCACCTGCGCATGACGATCGCGCGCCAGCACCTGCGTGGACAGCGGATCGGGCGTGAGGCCCAAACGCTCGCACACGTAGGCCTCCACGAACGGATCGATGCTGGAATACGTTCCCACGGCACCGGAGATGGCGCCCACGGCGGCCACCTCGCGCGCCTGCTCAAGACGCGTGAGGCACCGGTGACACGCCCACGCCCAGCTTCCGAATTTCATGCCGAAGGTCATGGGTTCAGCGTGGATGCCATGGGTACGGCCCACGCAGAGCGTGTCTTTCAGCTCGAACGCGCGACGTTTGCACGTTTCACCCAGTCGGCGCGTATCCGCGATGATGATGTCCAGCGCCTGAGTGATCTGATAAGACAGCGCCGTGTCGCCCAAATCAGAGGATGTCATGCCGAAGTGCACCCAGCGGCTAGGTTTGTCCTGGTCCTCAGGCACCTCCGCGTCGATGTTCTCCGCCATGTTGGTGGTGAACGCGATCACGTCATGGTTCGTGACCTTCTCGATCTCAGAGATGCGCGCCGCGTCCGCCGCCGCATGGTCGCGGATCCATTGCGCCTCTTCGCGCGTGATGCCGATGGTGCCCAGCTCCGCCTGAGCTTCGCAAGCCAAAACCTCGATCTCCCGCCAAATATCGAACTTGTTCTGAAAATCCCAGATGCGGCCCATCTCAGGAAGCGTGTAGCGGTCGATCATGGCATATCCCCTTTCTTCGGTCTGCCTGCCATTGTACGAAATCCGAACGCCATTTCACACGGCAACCCAGCTTGCCCGCAGTTGGTGAGAGACGTGGCGTATTGGGTTGTGTCGAGTGGGACGAAGGCTGCTCCAAACCGGATGCTCTTCCGGACGGCAGATGCGCAGACAACCGTTTTCGTACGCATCACCCCTGTTGGCGGGCAATGCCCGCGCTACGCTGATAATGGGAACCGTTCTGCAAACGGCG
>CAJTVP010000040.1 GCA_910580205.1 uncultured Eggerthellaceae bacterium | reverse complement strand
GCATGATCTCCATGGCGCTGGTGAACATGCCCATCACCACCTGGGGCATGAACGCGCTGGACACGCAGCTCATGAATCACGGCACCAGCGTGAACAACACGCTCAGGCAGGTGGCCGGGTCTTTGGGCACGGCGCTGGTGGTGTCCGTGTCCACGGGCGTGCAGAACGCCGCCGCAGGATCCATGGGCCAGCAGGAAGCCACGATGCTGGGGATAGATCTGGCGTTCATGGTGTGCGCGGCGCTGGTGCTGGTGGGGCTGGTGCTCACGGTCATCTTCGTGAAGGGCAAGCCGGGCACCACCGATTCTGTGGGCGGTGAGGAGCGGCCGGATCCGGCAAAGGCGCAACAGCGCCCGGCGACGGCGGCCAGCCTGGCGAACAAGCAGCTGCTGGAATCCATCATGAAGCGCGATGTGTACACGCTGCGCGTGGATGATACGGTGAAAGACGCCATGCAGCTGTTCATCGACAAGAACATCAGCGCGTGCCCCATCGTGGACGCAGTCGGGGAGCCTGCCGGATTCATCTCGGATGGCGACATCCTGAAGCAGCTTTCGCGCCAGAGCGGTTCCTATACTGATCCCATCTTGCTGATCGCCACCTCCGCGCTGGATACCGCCACCTATGACGAGAAGCTGGAGCAGGTCATGGAGCTGCCGGTGAGCGCCGTGGGCGTGAAGGGGACCATCGGCGTGAACATCCATGCGGACCTGGAAGAGGTGTGCAGCGTGCTGGCGAAGAACCACCTGAAGAAAGCGCCGGTGATCGAAGGGGGCAAAGTGGTGGGCGTCATCAACCGCTCCGACATCACGAAATACAGCATGGAATCTTATCTGACCAGAAAGTGACGGCGAAGCCTCATGGATTACCTGATCTCATTCCTTGAGGGGATCATCACCTTCGTCTCGCCGTGCCTGCTGCCCATGATCCCCATCTACGTGACCTACTTCGCCGCGGGCGAGGAGGTGCGCACCGCCACCGTGCTCAAGAACGCCCTTGGCTTCGTGCTGGGCTTCACCGTGGTCTTCGTGGCCATGGGCGCGCTGGCGGGCACGGTGGGATCGTTTTTCCTGCAATATCGCACGGCGCTGAACATCGTGTGCGGCGCCGTCGTGATCCTGTTCGGCCTGTACTTCCTGGGCATCATCAAGCTGGATTTCCTCCGCGGCGTGAACGCCTCTGTGACCGAACGGCAGCTGGGCTTCCCCTCGGCGGTGCTCTTCGGCATCGTGTTCTCCGTGGGCTGGACGCCCTGCGTCGGCGCGTTTCTGGGCTCGGCGCTCATGCTGGCGTCGCAACAAGGCTCGGCGCTCACGGGCATCCTCATGCTGCTCTGCTATTCGGCGGGCTTAGGGGTGCCGTTCGTGGTCAGCGCGGTGCTGATCGACAAGCTCAAAGGCGCGTTCGACGCGATCAAACGCCACTATGACATCATCAACAAGGTGTGCGGATGGCTGTTGATCGTCATCGGCGTGCTCATGGCCACGGGGATGATGGGGAACCTGCTCAGCTTCCTGAGCTGAGGGTTCTGCTGAAAGGATGGTTGCATCATGGAGAAACCGGCGAAGGCTAGCTCCAAGAAAGGCGTGATCATCGGCATCGTGGTGCTGGTGGCGCTGATCGTGGCGGCAGGCGTGGCTTACAACATGCTCGCCCCGAACGCGTCAAGCACCATCAAGGAGGAGCAGGCTTCTTCTTTCAACAGCGAAGCGGAGGCCGCGAACCAGACGGGCGGTTCGGCGGATGCGGAAACGGTGGCCGCCCCGGATTTCACCATGGAAGATACCGACGGGAACAGCGTGGCTTTGAGCCAGCTGTTCGGCAAGCCGCTGGTGCTCAACTTCTGGGCCAGCACCTGCGGTCCCTGCCAGCGTGAGATGCCTGAGTTCCAGGCGGTCTATGAAGAGGTGGGCGGAGACGTTGAGTTCGTCATGGTGGATGTGGTGGGCTTCAATGGCGAATCCGTGCCGCGCGCCAAACAGTTCGTGGCGGATGCTGGTTACACCTTCCCCGTGTATTTCGACGTTGAAGGTCAGGCTTCCGTGCCCTATGGCCTCTCTTCCATTCCGCGCACGTTCTTCCTGGATGCTGATGGCAACGTGGTGGCGAGCGCCGCCGGGATGATCGACGGGGAGACGCTCCAAAAGGGATTGAGCATGATTCGATAGGATATGCAGCCAAAGCATGAAATCGGAATCCCTTCGTTCAGAAGCTTCGCAGCCTTCTCTTCGTTATTCCGATTTCATTGATGCATGGAATCGGATCCGGCGCGAACGCGGTAACTTCTCCGATCATGATCCATCACCAAACGGCAGATGCGCATACCCAGCATCCAAGCGCGCATGACCCCCAGTGGCAGGCGATGCCTGCGCTACGCTGATAATGGGAACCGTTCTGCAAACGGCGACGATGCGGTGCCTCTC
>CAJTVP010000039.1 GCA_910580205.1 uncultured Eggerthellaceae bacterium | reverse complement strand
GAGGTCCGCCAACCCCGCCAGAGAAGGGGTTGACATCTATAGGAGCATCGGGACCCAGGTTGGATGAAAACCAAGGAACAAAAAACTACCATTCGCCTTCGGCCATGCGCACGCGATCAGTCACGTTCGCCAGGGCGAACACCACGCCCAGAAGCGCCGGAACCACCGCCCCCGCCACAGCCAACGGAGAAAGCGCGTTCTGCGCGCCCATGAGCGCCGGCACGACCAGCATCCCGCTCACGATGACCGCTCCGGCGAGCACCGCGCCCACCATATCGAACGCTTTCGTCCCACGCCGACAGCAAAGCGCGAACAGCCCGGCTGCCGCCACCCATGACACCGCCGTGATCCATGTTTGCGCACCGGCGAACACCACCACGAGCCCATTCGTGATGGATGCGCCTGCGATCACCGGGTTCACCGCAACGATGAAGTTGGAGAGCACATCCCAGTTCGCCAGATCGTATGATCCCAGCGCCGCGAACACCATCGCGCTTGCCGCGGATGCCGCCGCCACGCTGAGCGCCTCTTTCACATCCAAAAGCGCGCCGGCCAGCACCGGCACCACGCCCGCGAACCCGAACGCTCCCAACAGCGGCTGCATCATCACGAGCGTGCACGCGCCATCGCTGCGCCGCCCGATGAACCACCACCACGCGCCCATGCTCACCAAGAGCAACAGCGCCGCCGTCCACGCTTGGCTGAACATCAAGGACACGGCGAACGCCCCGAAAGCCACCAGGAATCCCACGCGCGGCATCAGCAGCGCCACGACCACGAAGGCAGCCAGCACGATCCAAGCCACGATGGGCGCTGTGCTGAACAGGCCGAACGTGGTATCCGGCATGGACGAGCCGCCTGAGGCCACATCGAACAGCAACCGGAAGTTCAAAAGCGCCACCATGGCGATCACGGCCGCAGACATGCCAGCGAACAAGCGCTTCATCAAAGACGCGCCCTTCACGCCCAAACGGTCGATGAACGGCTGGCGAGGCGCTCGTGGCTGCCGAGGCTCGCGCGGCTCCCGCTCAGGACGCTCCTCCGACTCCCTCCGCTCCGCGCTCGACGCCGCTTTGGCCATGGGTTTGGCCGCCGCTCCAGCGTCTTCGTCCACGGACTTTGCGCCCCGCCCGAACAGACCTCCGAACAGGCCGCGCTTGGGCGCAGGCTCCGCCTCAGCGCCATCTCCGGCGACACCATGCAGCTCCGCGGTGGAGATTCCCACCACGTCCGCCAATTGCCGCTTGCCCTCCTTCGCGTTGCCCACATGATTCGCCAGCGCCTTCGAGAATGCGCTCACGCTGTCATATCGATCCTCCGCGTCCGGTGCCAGAGCGGTGAACATCACATCATCCACCTTCTCCGACATGCCGTCCCAGCACCGTGAGGGAAGGATGATCTCAGCGTCCTCGATGGCCAGCTCCGCTTCCGCCAGCGTGCGGGCGCGGAACGGGTTGGAGCCAGACAACATCTCGTAGGTGAGCGAAGCCAGCGCCCACTCGTCCGTGCGCACATCCAGCGGCTGTCGGCGCATCTGTTCCAACGGCATGTACCCGATCGTGCCGCCGCCAGTGGACCCCTGGCCGCTGCCATCCATGAGCGTGGACAGCCCGAAATCCGTCACCTTGACCACGCCTTCGCGATTCACGATCACGTTTTCCGGCTTGATATCCAAATGCAGCACGCCCGCCTTGTGCGCCACCTCAAGGGCATGGGACACGCTGGCGAACACAGCGCCCACCATATCCAGCGTGACCTCATCCCCCAGATCGCGCAGCACGCGCGCCAGCGTCTTGCCCTCCACGTACTCCATGATGACGTAGGCGGTATCGCCCTCCACCACGCAGTCATAGACCGTCACGATGTTCGCATCATTCAAATGGGCCGCCGTGCGCGCCTCTTCCAGCCCCGGCACCGTGTCCAACGCCGCCAGATCCTCCGGCGTGATGGCCTGGGACAGCGAAAGCTGCTGCATCTTCTCCGGACGCGTGGCCTCCGCAGGGTCAGCCCCTTGCCCTTGACCTCGGCGAACGCCCCGCGCGCGGGCCGCCTCCTCATGCCGTTGCTGCTCCTGGGCGCGCTCCTGCCACTGCTGGACGGCCGCCACGCTCGGCCGCGCGGCGCCATCCGCATCCGTGGGCACCGCCAACACGCCGCCCAACGCCAGATTCCGATAGTAAGCCGCATCCTGCGGCTCTCCGCTCCCCCGCCAACGCTCCAGCTCCTCCGCATCCATGGCCTCCAAAAATGAAGGCGCATCGAAAGCGCCGCGCTGCTCGCTTTGGCGAAGGGGCGCATCCACCTGCCCTGTGATCTGCTCTTCCCACAGTTCATCCAGATCCAAGTTGATGCTCACCGCATCCGAATCCACCGAGGCGATCTTCGTCTCCCCCGCACCGCGGATGGCGCCAGGAAGCATGTCCGCCAAAGACGGGATGTCGCGCGGTTTGGAGATGAGGGGATGATCCGGCAGTGCGCTGTTCTCGTCCGCATCCGCATCAGCGGCGACGGGGGCGGTGTCCTGCTCAGCGGTTGAGACGGTTTTCGCGGCCGTCAAGTCGGCAGCCCGCGCGCCACGACGCCCGCGTCGGCCTTGGCTCAGGCGCTCTTCACGCTTCGAAAGGAACGTGGGCTCTTCCGGGAGCGCGCCTGCGCGAACGCCGTCCACGGAACCGAACGCCGTCTGCCCCTGACGGCTGCGCCCGTAGACGCTCTTCGCCGTTTCCTTGCGAATGCGCGCCGCAGCCTTGCCACCCGCAGGGATGACCCGGGAGCTGCCGATGGGGATGGAGCGGTTCTGCGCGGCGGGGTCGATCTGGCGCAACATGGCGGCCGTGCGCTTCGCCGCATCCACGTCCGCGCGCGTGATGCGGATGCACTTGATGGCCACATCGCGTTTGAGGCGCGTGTCGAAGGCGTGCTGAACAGTGGCGTAACCACCTGACCCGGCTTTCCCGATGATCCGGTACCGGTCCAATATGAGCTGTTGCTGGAGCACGCTTGGGCTGCCTTTCGAGTTCGTTCGCGAGCGCCATTTTCAGCAAAAAAGCCGCTTGCGCGGCTTGGGTGTTCAATGGTGCGGGTGAAAGGACTTGAACCTTCATGGGCCGAAGCCCATACGGACCTGAACCGTACGCGTCTGCCAATTCCGCCACACCCGCACAACACGAAACTCGTAGATGATACCTGACCGCTGCCGTCCATGCAAGCCCACAGGCGGAAGATCGCCGCCAACGTCGTTCATCAAGGCACCCGCCGGATTGCCTGGCGTACCGGTTTGATCCTGGTGGCGCGGACGCTGCTCCGATCATGGAGCTCTTTCGGACGGTTGATGCGCAGGCAACCGTTTTCGAACGCATCACCCCTATTGGCGGGCAATGCCCGCGCTACGCTGATAATGGGAACCGTTCTGCAAACGGCGA
>CAJTVP010000038.1 GCA_910580205.1 uncultured Eggerthellaceae bacterium | reverse complement strand
TTAGTAGGTTTCCCCAGTTCAGTTAGTTTTTTACACATCCGATGTATATTAGGATTGATATTTTTATAATCGGGAAGAAATTCATCAAATGCTTTCAGAGCCTTCTTGCCTTCTATAGAGTTGATTCTCTTCTTCATAAGTTCATTCACTTGATCAAACAGCTTTATTGATTCGCTGATTTTCGTCTGCCTGTTCCCGTTGACATCGGGAAGCCCTAAAGAACACAGAACACGCCTATCCATTGGAGCAATGCTGGGATCGATGGTAGCCAAGACTTTGCTGGCAACTGATTTATTCACCGCATTACCTGTCGAGACTTTATTAAGGACGCATAAGAAGCATGAGCGAATATCATGCTTCTCACTCTTTTTCTCCTTTATCGTTTCAAGTGCTTCGAACACGAGAGGCCAAACCTTTGCATCACGCACTTGGACTTTCCAAAAGCGTCTGAATGTTTTTCGAAATTCCATTGCCTCTTTGGAGCTGGAGCTCACATCAAATTCATTGACCGTGTTGATCAGATAGCAATAATCCTTCAAGTTCCACTGGGAAATCACCGCACCCCGAAAACAATCCTCCGCATTGATGCCCATGCCCATCCTCCCGGTTGATATGGTTTGACCGAGAAGGATGCAAGCTTTCAATGAGGAGAGCATCCGCCACGGTCGCGCCAACCATACGAATGCAAACACTCGGATATACCAACGCACAGAAGAACGAACGCTCTCCTGATCATGCATTTGAAAGATATGGTCCCTGCATCACAAGGGTATGGTTGTGGTGATTCGGATTGTAGCACTCGCGCTTCCGGTCATGCTTTTGACCGAGCGATATCCAGCACATCCGCATAAATTGAATGCACCAATTGAAATGGATGCGACCGTGGAAAAACTACACGCCGTTTTCCACCATGAGGCGAGAGAGGGCTTCTGGATCACCGGCAACGGATTCCAGATCATTCAAACGGCCTTCTGAGGTGAGCTTGGTGATGAGGGCTTCAAAGCGGTCACGCTCCTTTGCCTCACCCGCAGCGTATCCCCTTTTCTCGACATAGCGAAGCCTCGCCCGCTGATCCATCTCGATCGTCATGAACCCCATGGCGCGCTCCTTCCATGCCTCGTTGCCGTTCGCATCCCTGACACGCTCATCCAAGATGCGAGCGAGGTGCCCTTCCGCTCGGCCCGTATGGACGTATTCTAGCAGTTGGGATAAAGACGCGTCATGTTCCTTCTCCCAGGCAGGGGCGTTCAAGGCCACCCAACACATCCCGTCGTTCACGGCAAGTTCCTCAGCCTCTTTGCATCCGTGCTCCAGCGTGTACCGCGGCAGCCCGCGCCCGAACGGATCATGATCGCAGATGAAGATGATGTAGCTCTCCGGGAGCTGGCCGAAATCCTCGCCTTCCTTGAGGGCTGCGGTGTCCATGGCGGCTTGGTAATAGCGCATGCGGCGTACGAGATCGAAATCAACGGCAGCCTGCATCTCTATGTCATAGACGGCATCCCCGCCTTTGACGAACACATCCATGCGCACGCCTCTGCCAGACAGATACGACTTCTCGAAGTGCTCGTCATCCACGTATTCGATGTGCCCTACCTCTATGCCGAGGATCGCCTCCAACATGAGAGCGCACACCTCCGGGTCGCGCACGACCTTATCGAACATGGGCCAGTCTTTGATGGTAAGATTTCTCATGGGCATCCTTCCTTCTCGTGTTGAGCGGATGCCCTTTATCTTGAGAGCTGCGTCTTACACTTCCTTGTCAGAATCGTCCACAGCGTTCATCAGGCCGCCGTCAAGTTTCCATCAAAGATTGCGCAGATCTCTTCAGGTCTTCATCAAAAAGCTGACTCGGAAAGCGATCGATTCAGCAAAGATCTAAGAAAGGCGGAAGAACTTCTCGGAAGCGTAATGGAGGAAATGGTCGGCATGGGCGTAGAGGAGCGTGATGTCGTCCATTGAGCGCTGGATGCGCACTGAGGACAGGGGCGCTCCCGATGGCGCCGCATCACCATCGACGAACAGCGTGGCGGCGCTTCGATCTTCAGGAGCCTTGAACGTGATCTCCACCACATCGTTCGCGTCAGCCAGGATGGCGCGCGACACCAGCGAATGCGGAGCGAGCGGTTGCACCACCATGCCAGAGAACTCCGGCGTGACCAAAGGACCTCCCGCCGCCAGCGAATAAGCGGTGGAACCGGTGGCCGTGGCCACGATCAAACCATCTCCATTGAGGTCCGCCATGGGCACATCGGAGATGCTGAACCCATATTCCAGGATCGAGCCCGAAGCGCCGCGCGTGATAGAAGCCTCGTTCACCGCGAAGAGGGAAAGCTCCTCTTCACTGCCTTCAAAGGTGGCGATCACATCCAGGCAGCTGCGACGGGACAGATGCAGCTCCCCTGCCAAGGCGCGGGTGACCAGATCGATCACGCCTTCTTCGCTGGCGTTCGCCAGGAAGCCCAAGTGCCCGAAATTGATCCCCAGGATGGGCGCGGACATTCCATGGGTGAGAGAGGCAGTGCGGATGATGGTTCCGTCCCCGCCGAGCACCACCACCAGATCGATCGGCTGCTCTATCTGCCGTCGAAGGCGATCGCGCGAATCGATGCCGAACAGCTGCTGCCCGTTGATGATGAGGCTCTCATGGCCTCCCGCTTCCAAAAAGGCGCTCAACGAGTAGGCGGCATCCGCAGCCTGCCCGTTGTCTTGATTCCTCACGATGAGCATCCGCATGGATGAAACCTTTCTCAGAAAGCGGTCGCGCTAGGAACAAGAACGCCGCACCTGGATAGATGCGGCGTTCCCTCAAAGATACAAGGATGAGCGTTACTCTTCAGCGCCACCATCATAGTTGCGCTGCACAGCCGGGTCGATGGACACGCCAGGGCTCATGGTGGAAGAAGCCGTGATGGACTTCACGTACTTGCCCTTGGCCGCCGCCGGCTTCTGACGCAGGATCTCATCGTAGACCGCGCCATAGTTCTGCGCGAGCGCCTCAGGGGTGAAGCTCTTCTTGCCCAAGATCACATGGCAGATGCCGTAGCGGTCAGCGCGGTACTCCACGCGGCCGCCCTTGAGCTCGGAGATGGCCTTCGCCACGTCGTTGGTGACCGTGCCCAGCTTCGGGTTCGGCATGAGGCCGCGCGGGCCGAGCACCTTGCCCAGACGACCAACCTTGCCCATCTGGTCCGGCGTTGCCACAGCAGCGTCGAAATCGATGTTGCCGGCGTTGATCTGCTCCATGATCTCATCCGTGCCGACGATGTCAGCGCCCGCTTCCTCAGCCGCTTTCGCTGCTTCACCCTCAGCGAACACCGCCACGCGCACGGTCTTGCCTGAGCCATTCGGCAGGCTCACAGTGCCGCGGAGCTGCTGGTCAGCCTGACGGGTGTCGATGCCCAGGCGGAAATCAGCCGTCACCGTCTCATCGAAGTTGGCGGTGGAGATCTCCTTGACCAGCTTCATGGCCTCAAGAGGGCTCACTTCCCCTTCAGGGATGACCTTCAGGGCCTCTTCATACTTTTTGGACTTCTTTGCCATCTTTCTTGCTTCCTTTCGTGGTATCTGGCGAGCACGCCCGTGCTCTCCCACTGGTTATCTGAGAACAGCCTTGGAACTTAGGCTGCGTCTTCCTCACCGGAGCCGCCTTCGCCCTCATCGAGCGTCTCGCCCTTGAGGAGCGCGGCCAGCTTGCGGGTGACCTCGTACTTCTTCTTGAGCTCGCGGCCTTCGATGCGCACGCCCATGGAACGAGCGGTGCCCGCGATGATCTCCTTCGCGGCGTCGATGTCGTTCGCGTTCAGGTCCGGCATTTTGATCTCCGCGATCTCCGTCAGCTGCGCGTCGGTCAGCGTGCCGACCGTCTGGAGCTGCGGGATGCCCGCGCCATGCTCGATGCCCAGCTTCTCTTTGATGAGCACCGCCGCCGGCGGGGTCTTGCAGATGAAGTCGAAGGACTTGTCCTCGTAGACCGTGATCTCAACCGGGATGATGGTGCCGGCCTGGTCCTGCGTCTGCGCGTTGAACGCTTGGCAGAACTGCATGATGTTGACGCCCTGGGCGCCAAGAGCCGGGCCGACGGGAGGAGCCGGGTTGGCAGCGCCCGCCGGTATCTGGAGCTTGATGAAACCTGTCACATTCTTGTCAGCCATGATTCCTGTCCCTTGTCAAAAGCCTGCTTGTCCTTGTATCTGAGATGAGCGCGCCGCTTTCGCGAGAAGCCCCGGTCCACTCGGGCGCGAAGGCGATCGTGCCGTATCCGCTATATCTTCTCCACCTGCTCGAACGTCAGCTCCACCGGAGTTTCGCGACCGAAGATGGAGACCATCACCTTCACTTTGCCCGCCTCAGGCATGACCTCGGACACCATGCCGTCGAAGTCCTTCAGCGGACCGGAGATCACATGCACCGCCTCTCCCACTTCGATGGTGGTCGTGGTCTTCTTCGGCGCATCGACGCTGGCGCGCCGCATGATCTTGTTGTATTCCTCGCGGGTGAGCGGAGAGGGATGGCCCTGGCTGCCCACGAAACCCGTCACGCCAGGGGTGTTGCGGACCGCAGCCCAGCTGCGATCATCCATCTCCATCTTCACCAGAACGTAGCCCGGAAAGATCTTCTTGTCTTTCGTGGTGGACCGGCCACCATCTTTGATCTCCGAGACTTTCTCAGTGGGGATCTCTATCTTGAAGACGTTGCCCTCAAGGCCCATCATCTCGATGCGGGTCTCGAGGTTCTTCTTCACCTTGTTCTCATACCCAGAATAGGTATGGAGCACATACCATTTCCTCGCCATCATTCACCCTCCGTGCCGGTGTCGCCTTCGGTGCCCGCTTCTGCGCCAGCATCAGCAGAGGCGTCCGAGGCTGAGGATGCATCCGCCCCCGAAGAAGCGTCTGCCGCTGAAGAGGCGTCAGAGGACGAAGAGCCGTCGAGCGAGAAATCGCCGCCGGTGAAGACGCTGCCCCAGTCGATAGAGGCCGGATCCGCGCCAGAGACCAGCACGAGCAAAGGCGTGATGATGAGATTGTCCAGGATGGCGACGAACGCGCCGAAGAACACGAGCGCGACGATGACCACGCCGGTCCAGCGCATGACATCCACACGCGTGGGCCACGTGACGCGCTTGAGCTCCGCTTTGACATCCCTGAAGAACTGGAAGCGCTTCTTCTTGGGCTTCTCTTCCGTCTTCTTGGCCTTCTTGGAAGGGGCTTCTTTCACCTCTTCAGGCTTGTCATCTTTGGCCGCTTTCTTGAACAGGCCCTTCTTCTCCGCTTCGGGTTCGGGCTGTTCAGGAGCAGCGGCTTGCACGAGCTCTTCCTGCTCACGCTCGGCCTTGCGGGCCTGGCGCGCAGCAGAAGCTTTTGCTCTTTGTGTCTTTGACTTCTTTGCCATGTGGATCCTTTTGATGCCTCTGATCTGAAGTGCGGTATACATCAAACAAGCAGCCTAGCGAAACAGGGCTGCTCAGAGTTTTCTAAAGATGGCACGCCAGGAAGGACTCGAACCCTCAACTTTCGGTTTTGGAGACCGATGCTCTACCAATTGAACTACTGGCGTGTGCAAACGTGTTTCGGCGGAACCCCTAACGCGTTTCGCGGTGCATCGTGTGATGACGGCACCACTTGCAGTACTTCTTGAACTCAAGGCGGTCAGGGTTGTTCTGCTTGTTCTTCGTGGTCGTGTAATTGCGGCGCTTGCACTCCGTGCAGGCCATCGTGACCAGGGTACGCATTGTTTCTCCTTATGCTTCTTCCGCTTATGCGAGCTTCGAAGATCTCTCCATGGATATGCTCATGAAAACCGGGTTGGCCGATGAGAGCCAACCCGGTCAAGTGCTTCAAAGGTGCTATTTGATGATCTTGGTGACTCGGCCAGAGCCAACGGTGCGGCCACCTTCGCGGATAGCGAACTTCAGGCCGTCTTCCATGGCCACCGGGTGAATGAGCTCGCCGGTGATGGTGACGTTGTCGCCAGGCATGACCATCTCGGTGCCCTCGGGCAGGTGCGCAACACCGGTGATGTCGGTGGTGCGGAAGTAGAACTGCGGACGATAGCCATCGAAGAACGGAGTGTGACGGCCACCTTCGTCCTTGGTCAGGATGTAGACCTGGCCTTCGAACTCGGTGTGCGGGGTCACGCTGCCCGGCTTGCAGAGAACCTGGCCGCGCTCGATGTCCTCGCGCTTGATGCCGCGGAGCAGAACGCCGATGTTGTCGCCAGCCTG
>CAJTVP010000037.1 GCA_910580205.1 uncultured Eggerthellaceae bacterium | reverse complement strand
TCCTTGCAACGGCTTGTCAACGGTTTTTTGGAAGTTTTTGAAAAAAGTTTTGGGAGGGCGGGTTCAGCCCTGTGGCGAGGAAGGGTTGTGAGCTTATGAGCTATTCGCTAGTATTGGACGTGCACAAAGGAATGATCGCTCTCTCATATATGATAGGTTGATCCATGGACAAACGCATCATCCAGATACTGAACAAGGCCACAGATGGCGGCTTGCTTGACCGCGCAGAGATCATCGATCTGCTCTCCGTGCAGAACCTCTCCCCTGAGTCCTTCGCCATCCAGCAAGCGGGGCGAGCTTGGGAATCCCAGCTGAGCGACGGTTTCGCAGAGGTGCACGCCCACATCGGCCTGGACGCTTC
The DNA here is from genome assembly GCA_910580205.1 of uncultured Eggerthellaceae bacterium. Taxonomy (GTDB): domain Bacteria; phylum Actinomycetota; class Coriobacteriia; order Coriobacteriales; family Eggerthellaceae; genus MGBC163016. The sequence goes on along the minus strand of CAJTVP010000037.1, from coordinate 6,478 downwards.
CCCCTGTCCCATGGACTGCGAGTTCTGCTCGTTCGCTGAGCGCAACGGCATCTTCCATGAGGAAGTGGTCCACCCCCTTGAGAAGGTCCTCCAAGATGCGCGCGACCTGGAGAGCTCAGGGGCGAACGCGCTCTACCTGGTCACGACCATCCGCTATGGACGCCAGGACCTTCTGGATGTGGCGGCGGAGATCAAAGAGACGCTCACCACGGACATCCCGATCGTGGCCAACATCGCGGACTTCGGTCCGGAGTACGCCCGCGAGCTCAAGCGCGTGGGCGTGAGCGGCGTCTACCATGCCATCCGTTTGGGCGAAGGCGTCTGCACGCGCGGCAAGAAGGAGCAGCGGATCCGCACGATCGAATCCGCCTTGGATGCCGGCCTCAAAGTGGGCAACTGCATCGAGCCCATCGGACCAGAGCACAGCCCGGAAGAGATCGCCGACCTCATCCTGCTCATGCGCAGCTTAGACGTCGTCTTCAGCGGGGCCATGCGGCGCACCACCGTTCCCGGCAGCAGCTTCGAAGCCTTCGGCGATATCTCCTTCGGCCGCTTGGCGACCGTGGCCGCCATCACGGCCCTGGCCACCGGTCCGGATATCAAGGGCAACTGCTCTCATGAGCCCAGCCAGCTGTGCGCCCAAGCCGGCGCGAACATCCTGTGGGCATCACGCGGCACCGACCCGCGGGATACCTCGCCCGAAACGGAGCGCGGCTACTCCGTGGGTCAAGTGCGCGACATCTACTTCGAGACGGACTGGAAGGTCTGGGAAGGCCCTTCGCGGTATTACCAGTGAATCAGCGCCAGACGGTGAAACGCCGCTGCGCCCAAGCGGTGATGGCGCTGAGCACGGTGACCACGATCCCGCACACGATGATGCCCGCGATCACGGCCGCATAATTGGCGTAGATGTTCGAATTGGTGATGTAGAACCCGATCCCCGCCGTAGCGCCGATCATCTCGGCGAACGTGAGCATGAGGAACGCGGTGGTGAGCGAGACGCGCAGCCCTTGGAGCACGCCGGGCATGACGTAGGGCAGGATGATCCGCGTGATCATGGTCGTGTTCTTCACGCCGAGCGCGCGAGCGTTGTCCAAAAGCTCCGGATCCAAGGACGATACGCGCAAGATCATGTTCAGGAATTGCGGCCAGAATACGCCGAGCAGGATGATGCAGGCCGATGCAGCGCGGAACGACGGCATCAGCACGACCAGGTATGGGGCGAACACCGTGGGCGGGATGGGCGCCATCACGTTCGCGATGGGGTAGAACATCTCACGCAAGCGCGGGATCCAACCGCAGATGATCCCCAGGATGACGCCGGCCAAGATGCCGCCGGCGAACCCGACCATGAGCAGGGTGGTGGAGGAGATGACGTTCTTGATGAGCGTGTCGTAGCTGGTGTAAAAGACGTTGAACACCTCTTCGGGCGTGGGCACGATGACGTTGGGCGTGATCGCCAGTTTCGTGGAAGCCACTTCCCAAAGGATGATGAGCACCCACACGAGCAAGATGATGTCGTTGGGGCCGGTGGATTCGATGCCGCGGCGCTCTCGGGAGATCAGAAGCGCCAGGTAGATGAGGTCCATGACGCCGAGCGCCACGAGCAGCGGATAGTACGTGACGGTCAGGATCTTCGCGTTCGGGACCGCCACCACGATGCCCACCAGCACCAGAAGCAGCATCTGGGTGAGGAAGAAGCGGCCGTTCAGGATGCGTTTCACTGGATGGCCCCTTCCTCCCAGAAGAATGACCCCTCCACTGGAAAGCCCTCGTCTTCGAGCGCTGCATAGCCCCCTTCGGCGGCGCGGCCCTTCTCATCCGCATAGAACAGGGCGGTGAGCGCTTGACGGCTTTCGATGGCCCGCTCATCCTGCAGGATCATCTCCATGGAGCGCGGACGCGGCAGCTCCACGTCGAACGACGCGCGCACCTCCCCATCCGCGATGAATGCGATGCGGTCCGCCAGCAGGAGCGCCTCTGAAATGTCGTGCGTGACGAAAACCACCGTCTTGCGACGCTCGCCCGCATCCCACAGATTCGAAACCAGGTCCTGCAACGTGCGGCGCGTGCGGATGTCGAGCGCCCCGAACGGTTCGTCGAAGAGGATGATCTCCGTGTCCATGGCGAGCGCCCGCGCGATGGCCACGCGCTGCTGCATCCCGCCGGAAAGCTGATAGGGGTATTTGTCCCGCGCGTCCGCCATGCCCACCTTCGCCAGATACTCATCGGCGATGCGGGAGATGTCCGTCCGGGTCTGGTGGCGGTCGAGCTCCTTGTTCTCCTGCTCTATGCCGAACTCCACGTTCTCCTTCACGCGCATCCACGGGAAAAGAGAATAGTTCTGAAAGACGATGGAACGATCAAGGCCAGGGCCGGTGACGGGCGCGCCATCTATCAGGATCTCCCCCGCATCCGGTTTGCTGAGGCCAGCCAGAAGGCGCAGCAGCGTGGATTTCCCACCACCGGAATGCCCGATGACGCAGAGGAACTGCCCATCAGGGATGGAGAGGCTGATGTTCTTGAGCGCGGAAGGATGTTCGGCGTCTTCCGAAGCCTTGGTGCGGGCGTGCGCGCTGGCGTCGTCATAGGAGAACGAAACGTCTTTGATGATGATCGACCCCACGACGCCCCTTCCTGGGTCTTGCTGGCTTCAGATCTTGCGAGCTCCCATTGTAGCCATCATGACAAGGCGGCCCCGCGCTCATGCGGGCACCGCCTTGGTTGGAGGGCTGCTCAGTGGGCCCTAGGCCACGTTCTGCTTCTTGAAGATGGCATCCATGTCCTTCCAGAACTGGTCATCCGGCTCGCGCTCCATGAGCGAATCGAGCGCCCTGCGATACACGCTGGTGACCACGTAGTCATCCGCGGGCGCAGCTCCGCCCTCCAGCTGATCCACGTCCTGCAAAGACTCGTAGAACGCCAGCGCGGCATCGCGGCACGGGTCAGGCAAAAGCTGCATGGCCGCCTCATAATCATCCGTGCCGTACAGCGCCGCCTTGATGTAATCCTCGCTCTGCTCGGAGTACTCCGCCATCATGGGGATGGCCACTTCCGGCTGCTCTTTGAAGACCCTGTAACCGCGAAGGAGCGCCGTCTCGAAGTCCACGAGCGTCAGGAACTTGTTGTGGTAGGCGTTGTCGGAAGCGTTCTGGCGGCAGCACGGGTAATCGCCCGTGAAGTCCTTCACCAGGCCGACCACCTGGATGCCGCGGTCGCGATTGATGTAGCCGAACGCGTTGTTCACCAGGCTGAGGTCCACATCTCCCTTGAGCGTGGCCTCCACCAAAGCTTGTTCGTTATCCAGCGGGATGAAGGTGACGTCTCCGCCGTCGATGTTGAGACCCTGGTCCTTGAGCCAGGAACGGAACGCCACCTGGCCAGTTTCGGGGCGATGATAGCCGATCGTGAGCCCGCGGAACGAGTCAGCGCCTTCCAGCTTCGTGGTGAAGTCAGGGCCGGCGAGGATCTCCGTGCCGTTCAAAACCGTGCCCCCGATGATGTAGATGGGCGTGCCCTTCGCGATGTACTCCAGGGATTGCACGGTGCCCATGAGCATCATATCCAGATTGTTGGCGGCCAAAGAAGCGAACCCTTCGGCGAGCTCTACCTGCTGGAACTCAACATCGCAACCTTCTTCCGCGAAGTAACCCAGATTCTCCGCGATCACCGTGGGGGCGATCTTGAAAAGCTTGCCTCGGCGGCCGACCACCAAGTGCTCCCCTTTGCCCTGGCTCATGAACGCATCCGCAGCCGCAGCGGCCGAGCTGGCGCTTGACGCCGCCGAAGACGGATTGGCGTTGCCGCTGCAACCAGAGAGCGCCGATGCGCCCATGACCGAAAGGGCGGTCGCGCCCGCGAGCCCCAAGAAGGAGCGACGAGAAATGCTCTTCATCATTGTTCCCCACTTTCCATGGCTTGACTGTCAGTAGTGGTTCAATAATAGCATATATATACTACTAGCTATAGTCCTATAAATAGCGATGAATGACTAGCCATGGCCATGGTTGTGCTACCCTCCTCCCAGCCGGAGTCGAAAGAAAGGCGCGCCGTCCATGGCCTTGTTCGAGCATCATCTCTATGTCCTGGAGTGCGGTGACGGCAGCCTGTACACGGGATACGCCACGGATGTTGCAGCGCGGGTAGCCGTTCATCAAGCAGGCAAGGGCGCCAAGTACACGAAAGCGCACTCTCCGGTCACGCTGCGAGCGCAAGCGCGGTTCTACACCAAAGAGCGGGCCCTCAGCGCAGAGGCGCTTTTCAAGCAGCTCACGCGATCCCAAAAAGAGGCGCTGTTGGCGAAGGCTGCGGATGCTCCTCTGGAAGCGGTGCTGCGCGAAGAGCTTCCGGGATTCGCTGAGGATACCGCCAGTGAATTCGTGGCGCGCAATCTGGCTGCGAATGTGGATGAGGGCTTTCGCGCGTTCAATGCGAAGCTGATCCCCGCCGTGGACGCGAAGCGCATGGCGGGCGTTCGCACGCCGGTGCTCCGAAAGATCGCACGGCAGCTCAGCGGACGCGCAGATGCTCGCACGTTCTTGAAAGCATTGCCGCATCGACTGTTCGAGGAGAACCAGGTGCATGCCTTCGTGATCGGATGCGAGAAAGACTACGAAGGCGCGATGGAGCTGTACGAAGCTTTCCTTCCTTTCGTGGACAATTGGGCCACGTGCGACCAGCTGCCTGTGAAGATCTTGGCCGAACAGCCAGAACGGACGCTGGAGAAGGTGGAGGGGTGGCTGGCATCCGAGAGGTGCTACACGATCCGGTTCGGCATCGGCGTGCTGATGCGGCTGTTCCTGGATGAGCGTTTCGAGGAGCGCTTCTTGAGGCAGGTGGCCGAAGCGCGCATGCCGGATGATGCCACTTCTGAACAGGGGATGGCCACCGACGAGGACGTCTATTACGTGAACATGATGCGCGCATGGTATTTCGCGGAAGCGCTGGCGAAGCAGGAGCAGGCGTCGCTTCCCTTCTTCGAGCGCATGGGCGATGAGGCGCTGTTGGATGAATGGACGAGGCGCAAGGCGATCCAGAAGGCCATCGAGAGCCGTCGCATCTCCGCTGAGTTGAAGGAGCACCTGAGAGCGTGCAAAGGAGCCGCCTAGCGGAGATCCGTAGGAGAGCGGCTCACTCTTCCACGATGATGCCCAAAAGCCGCGCCAGGGACGCCGCCTGATACACGCTCAGCTTCGTTCCATAGAACTCGGTCATGGAATCCGAGAACGATACGTTCTCCAACACGGACGTGGTGAAATCCATGCCAGCAAGGCGCGTGCGGAAGAAGCTGGCATCAACGAAGCGGCACTCCGACAGCCCCACGAACCGCTGCTCCATCTCCGCCAGATCCGCACCCGTCAGGTCGCATGCGATGAGGCTCACATGCTTCCATCGGCTGCGCACGAAGCTGCTGTAGCTCAGCAGGCTGTTTCTGAGGGAGACGTCCGTGAAGGCGCTTTCCAAGAAAGACGCGCCTGTCAACTTGCAGCCTTTGAAAGAACAGCGCGTGAAGCCCGCTTGATCGAACGTCGCATTCGACAGATCGCAATCCTCGAACACGACATCTCGGAACACCGTTTGCGTGAAGTCGCACCCTGCGTAAGAGCAATGGCTGAATCGCGCCCCGGATATCTCCAGCTCGGTGAAAGAACCAGTTCCAGCGGTCTCATCAGCGCAGAGCAAGCCTTCAGATTCCACGGCGCCCTCCGCTGCCAATGCGCCCAGCGTGCCAGGGGTCAAAACCGGTGGAAGGTCAGGAGGGTTGACCTCTTGCGAGGGCGCTTGCTTGTTGAAGTCATCTTGCACCATGGAAGAGATGATCACCGTCCTGCCGCCTACCCGCGCTTCGCCTTTTCGGAATCTCCGGGGTTGGCAAGCTCTTTGCCCAGCTCTTCCGCGAGCTGCGGCAGAAGCGCAGCGAACGTTTGGTCGATCGCGTCCTTTTTGAGCTCGCACTCCCAGATCACATGCACCGTCCAGCCTGCCTCTTCCAGTTCGCGGATCTTCCGCTCATCCCGAGCGACGTTGGTCTGGAACTTCACGACCCAGTATTCGACGTTGCTCTTCGGTGTGGGAGGTTCGCAGCGCGGGCACCGATGCCAAAAACATCCATTGACGAAGATGGCCACCTTCTTGCCGGGCCACGCGATATCTGGTCGCCCGGCAGTTTTCCATTGCAGGCGATACCCACGAAGGCCCGCATCCCGCAGACGCTGACGCACGAGCAGTTCCGGTTTCGTGTTCGCGCGCTTGTTGCCCTTCATGGCTTTCGTGATGGCGGGAGACGTGGGCGCTGGCGGTCGCGGCACCTTCAGCCGCTTTTGCTTCTCTTCCGCCTTTGCCATGACACCTTGCCTTTCCTGAGAACGCTTCTTGGAAGATGATACGCGAATGGCCTTGAAAGCGCTGTGCTAGAATACCGATTCGCGTCGGGACGTGGCGCAGTCTGGTAGCGCGCCTGCTTTGGGAGCAGGATGTC
>CAJTVP010000036.1 GCA_910580205.1 uncultured Eggerthellaceae bacterium | reverse complement strand
GCGTTCATGCCCCAGGTGGTGATGGGCATGTTCACCAGCGCCATGGAGATCATGCGCACCAGGAACAGCACCACGATGAACCAGAGGGGCGTGGCGAATCCCAGAAGCCCGAAGCCCACCGACGTGATGAACAGAAGAGCCATGCCCACCACGCCCAGCGCGCGAGCGCCGTGCTTATCGAAGAGCTTGCCCGCCACCGGATTCATGATGCCCATGGCGATGGCGCCCGGCATCAGGACCAAACCGGAGACCGTGGCCGGGAAGCCCAGGAGTGTCTGCACGTAGATGGGCATGAGGATGGTGGCCGCCAGGAGAGAGCCTTGCACCAGCATGCCGATGATCGTGGCCACCAAAAAGGTGCGATTGTACAAGACCTTCACGCGAAGGAGCGGCGTTTCCAGATGCGTCTGGCGCACGAAGAACCACGCCACGCAGACGCAGCCCACCACCATGGCCACGCACGGGATCACGGAAAGCCCCATGCTGCCCAGAGCGGACAGGCCGTAGAGCAAGCCGCCGAAGCCCAGCGTGGACAAGGCCACGGACAGCGCATCGAAAGCGGCATCGCCGGCGCGGCCGCCCGCCTTCTTGTTCTCCATGAACAGCGCCGCCAGCACCAGCACGAGAGCCGCCAGCACGGCTATCCCCAAGAACATGATGTGCCAGTCCGCCGTATCCACCACGATGCCGCCCACCGTGGGGCCGATGGCTGGCGCGAAAGCCACCACCAGACCGAAGATTCCCATGGCGGAACCGCGCTTCTCAACAGGGAACGTGACCAAGAGCACCGTCATGGACATGGGCATCAGGATGCCGGCGCCGCAGGCCTGCACCACGCGCCCGGCCAGCAGCACCGCGAAGTTCGGCGTGAGGCCGCACAGAAGCGCGCCCACCATGAACATGGCCATAGAGAACAGGAACAGCCGCTTGGTGGAGAACCGGTCTTGCAAGTACGCCGTGATGGGGATCATGATGGCGTTCACCAGCGTGAACGCCGTGGTCAGCCACTGCGCCATGGCCGCATCCACATGGGTGTCCTCCATGATGGATGGCAGCGCCGGAGCCACGAGCGTCTGGTTGAGCACCGTGACGAACGTCCCGAACACGATGACGGAAATGGCGAACCACTGTCTGCGCGAAAGTCCCATGAGCCTTCTCTCCCTGAAGCGAAAGGGCTAGAGGGTCAGCTGTTCAACCTCCACGCTGGCAAGCGCTTCCTCGTCCAACGTGCAGCCCAGCCCGTACTCGAAGCCCGTTGGATTCAGTTGTACCACACCTGCGGTGGCCGTGTAAGGCGGGAAGGTGATGTCCACGCCGAAGAAATGCGAAACGGATCCGATGTCACCTGGGAACACCATGTCCGGCAGCGTTTCGAAGGCCGCCGCCACGCGCCGCGCAACGCCGGTGTCATACATGCCGCCCATCCACACCACGCGCCCGGCCATCTTCGCTTGGGCCACGAAGCGCAACGCCTCGCTGATGCTGCCGAACTTGGGCGCCTTCACGGCGATGCAGCGGATATCCGGGAATTGCAGCACGCGCTGAGCTTCGGCCACGTTCGCGTAGGATTCGTCTGCGCACACCGGCGTTGCCAGATAGGGCTGCATGGACTGCATCTTCAGCAGCTCGTCCCGCCGCATGGCGTTTGACCCGCCGCTCACATCGAACGGTTCCTCCACCCAACCGATGTTGAGCGCATCGTAGGCCTTGAGCTCTGCGAAGGTGTCATCCGTGAAGCTGCGATTCGCATCCAGCGTGATGAGCAGGTTCGGATACGCCCGGCGAATGGCCTCAACGGTGGCGTACCCCACCCCCGGAGCCACCTTCATCTTGAGACGGCGGTAGCCCGATGCCACAGCCGCGTTCGCGTTCTCCATCATGACCGGCGTGGGTGCCAACCCGATGATGGCCCCGGAAGCCACGGTGGCCTGGTTGCCCTCCACCTCCACCACCACGGGCAGCCTCGCGTATTCAGAAAGGCGCCCCGCGTCCGCCCAGATCTGCCGGTACTCTTCCCCGATCAGCTGCCAAAGTGGCCGTTCGGTGGCCTGCCCGTGCAGATCCCAAAGCGCGTTGTCTATGGCGCTTGACGCCATGGGATGCGCTGCCGCCTCCGGCAATGACGCCATGAGCTCCGCCGCTTCCCGTGGATGGAGGAACACGCGATCCTTGATGGCCGGAACCAGCACGTTCTGCATCCAGACCATATCCGCAGGCAGCGTCTCAGCCAGCCCGAAGCCCTCATCGAAGGCCACGCATTCGCCCAGGCCCACGCGCCCGAGCGCATCCACCACCTCCACGATCACGGAATCGCGCTCCGTGAGCGTGCCCAGAGCCGTCTGCAACGGGCGAAGGAACGGGATGCGAACGTGGTGCAGCACCACCTTCGCCACTTGGAGGCGGTTCTTGAACATCTCTTCGGTGGCTTGCCGATCAAGCTTGCCCAGCTCCGTGCGCGGCAGGCGATCCACGACCACGACCCCATCCAGCTGCCCCTTGCCGCCCAGCCATTGACACGCCGTCTCCTCCACCGCCTCCGGAGTGAGACCTGGATCATTGCGCTCCACCACGGCCACGGGACGCCGCCCCTTGCGCGCATCCGGCACGCCGAAGACGTGAGCCGCGCTGACCCCAGGCACATGCCTGAGCACATCCGCGATCTCTTCGGGATACACCGTCTCGCCGGCGCTTTCGAAGGTGTTCGCCGTGCGATTGCGCACATAGATGCATCCTTCATAGAGCGCCGCCACATCTCCGGTGATGAAGAAGTGGTCCACGGTGAACGCCGTTGAGGTGTTGAGGTATCCATCGAACACGCCCGGCCCCTGCACGGCCAGACGGCCGAAACCGGATTCGTCCGGATCCACGATGTGAGCGCTGTACCCATCCATGAGCTTGAGGCCGCCGCGGAACTCCGGCGTGATGAGCGACGTGGCGATGAAGCTTGAGGTCTCCGGCATCCCGTAGCTGGCGAACATGCGCGCGCCCAGCTCCAGCCCGCGGCCGACCGTGCGGGAATTGAGCTTATGGCCCGCCAGCAAAATGCACTGGTAAGCGGCCAGACGGCTTTTCGCATAGGAAGCAGGCTGGATATCCGCGCGCCACTCCTCCACCGTGAGCAGGTCCTGCATCATGCGGTCGGACACCGTGATGTGCGTGACGGCTTCCGCCTCAGCGTCGTTCAACACCGCCTCAGCGTCAAAGCGCTCATAGATGAGCACGGGCGTGCGGCCCACCACGGAGCGCACGAGGATCTGGAAGCCGGAGATGTGGTAAAGCGGGAGAACGCATTGCCAAAGGAGCTCTTGCTCCCCACGGGGCTGCAGGCCGGTCAAGTTCGACAGGTTGCCCCCCTGCCCCGCCTTCGCCAGGGGAAGCTGCTCTTGCCAAAGATGGCCGCCATGCTCCGCCAATGAGCGGTTCGCCAAGGTGGAGGATTCCGTGAGCTGCGCCCAAGTGAGCGGGATGGCCCGCGTTTTCGCCGCGGGAGCGGTGCCGCTGGTGAACAGGATGTTGGCGCGGGCGGCGCCGTCGAAGATGTGCGCGGCGCGTTCGGCGAAGTGGACCGTGTCGTCCACGATATCGCGCTCCTCGCCCATGATAGAACGCGCGCGGCCAGAGGATTCCAAGATGCCGCCCACGATGCGCGCCTGCTCCGCCTGCGTTTCCGCTTTCGGAAGGTTGCGCACGTCAGGCATGAGCTCACGGGCGCGAACAGCGTCTATCTGCATGCCGATGCGAAGCCCGTCGCGCTCCAGCTCCAGCACCCGCGAAAGCCTCTCCGTCTTGGAAAGGGTGTGCTTGAGCGTGACCAGCGTGAAGTTCCCATAGGCCGATGCCAAGATGAGGAAGATGAACTCCGGGCTGTTCGCCAGATCCGCGACGACCAGCTCTCCCGGGCGCACGCCTTGTTTGCGGATGCGCCGCGCCAGCGCAGCGGCCACCAAGCGGGCCTGCTTGTAGGTGTAGGTGATGGGAACACCGTCTTCAGCGATGAAGGTGAAGAACCTGCTGTCAGGGGTCAGTCGCGCGCTGCTTTCGAAGACATCGATCATCAGGCGGCGACCATCGGATTCATGGTGTGCACGAGCAAGCTGGCTGCGATCATTCGGTCCCTGGCGTCATGAAGAACGGGTAGTGATGATAAAGACGCAGCGGGCGGAGATTGTTTGATGGGCGTTTGCCCGCGGCCTTGAACATAGTAACGCCTGCGAAGGAGAATGGGAGCGGGAATCCACATTATCTTGTGATTTTTTTCGCGTCGAACACAATGGATGACGTTTTGGGTCAAAGAACCTTTGACCGCGAACATCCTGCGACTGCGCTGGTGTCGAAGGCGAAGCGCACCTTTCCCGGCGAAACGCGCTTCACCGCTGCGCTCCATCAGCGCGACTACGAAACCGGAGCAGCCTCCAAGGGCACCGTCTCATATATATGTGAAGGATCCGCCATGGACGTGGCGTCTCCGAACGCCTTCACCAAGGCGTTCCCGAACGTGAAGCCAACGGGGGATTCCCCTTGCTCCCCGACGGAGGTTATCAGCGCGTTGTGCTCCTCCAGGCTCTGCCACGTTTGCCCATTGGTGCTGACGAACGTCTCCCCTGGGTTCGCCACCACGCGCGCCTCTGTGGCAACGCCTTCCGGCGGCGCTCCGGAGAAGGCGAGCTCAAGCCCAAGGTACGTGGAGATGTCCGTGGGCTCGCCCGCCGCTTCGATGGTGAGCGTGACCACGAACGACTGCCCGCGCGCCACCAGCACCGGAGAGTCCAGCTCAGCCGTGTGGTAGCCCGCGGTGGGAAAGGCGCCGAACGCCGTGGCGGCGGGAATGGCCGCGTCCATCATCTCGTTGGCGTAGGCCGACGTCTCCGGCGCGTTCTGCGAGCTGAACCCGGCAGGGACCACGCTGACGGTGGCCGAGAAGCTGGTGTCCGGATCGAACGTCCAAGCGCCCACGGAACGGATCAATTGCGGCTCTGTGGCGGTGAAGACGTTGGCCGTGCGCACTTCGCCGTAGTAGCTCATCGGCTCCACGAACTCAGCCGCGCTCAGATAATCGTGCTGATAGATGGTGCCCGCCGTCTGATCCGCGGGCGTGACGGCGAACGCCTCAGGATCGCTGATGCTGTGATCGTAGTACGAAAGCCAGAAAAAGCCGCTGGCCTGGCCAGATGCATCCGGGATGCCCCAATGGGGAGACACGTCCGCATCTCCCAGCTCGGCGAACAGCCCGTCGCTTCCCCAGCTGTTCTTGCAGAGCCACGCGCCATCCGCCGGCGGCTGCCCGCTCTCCGTCCCGGCGAAGTTGGCCGCTGGATAAGCGTCATCCCAACCCAGGATGACCGCCGCATGGTTGGGGGCGGGCTCCTCATCCGCCGAGTATTGAGACCAGGTAGCGTAGGTGAAATCCGCCGAAGGGGACGCATCCGCGAAGTCGCCCCGCAGCACATCCTGGGGCAGATCCTGGTCCATCTCCAACGCCACCGCCACGCCGCTCGTCTGCACGAGCGCCTGCTTGATGGCCGTCGTGGCCTCCGCATCGTAGCCGCCGTACGAAACAGCGCCATCCTCGTTCGTCGTGGACCCCGGCGACCGCAACCGGAGCACCTCGGTCACGCGCCAGCCCACATCTTCGGCGGTGCGCAGCTCTTCCGGCAATGACCAGTCTTCCCAACGCACGCTCGCCCTGTCGGGGTCATACCACGGCACAGATGCGCCCGGCTCATAGCCGTTGTACTGATAGGGCGCAGCCTCTTCCGAAAGGAGCGTCTGCCGGGAGATGAGCGCCGCGGCAGCCACTGAGGCGTTGCCGCTGGACAGCTGCTCTTCGGGATCGTCCTCCATCAAGAAGAACCCTTCGCCCGCCTGCGCCCCTGCGCTGGCTTCCGTCTGCACTTCGTGGGCGAACCATGCGATAGCCCGCTCGGAGAGATCAGGCTCGCTCTTCAAGAGGCTCAAGTCAGGAGCAGCGAATGCGGGAGAGTCGGCCGGAAGCGGAGATTGCTGTTGACCGGCCATGACCGCTTGGGCCTTGAGGATGCTGCTCTCAAGCGCGCCGCAGACCGCGAACGCCCAGCAGGACCCCCACGGGGATTGCGTCTTGGAGGTGGTGGCTTCCCCCACGTTCACCAAGTTGTAGGAAGGAGCAGCCACGGCATCCACCAGAGCGGGAGCGTCAAGCGTCCCAGGCGATTCGGGGGTTTCAGGAGCTTCAGTGGCATCCGTCTGGGTTTGCGCAGACGATGGCGGCAAGGGGCCTGGCTGCGGACCCGCTGCCCACGCGAGAGAACCTGGCAGCCACGCAAGGGTGGCTGCCAGCAGAAAAGCTAAGAGGCGCGTCACTTCACCACGAGCACCGGGCGGTTGGCCTTCTGCAGGACGGAGTACGCCACAGAGCCCAGCATGCCGCGGATGACGCCCATGCCACGGTGGCCCATGGCGATGCAGTCGTAATCCAAGTCGTTGGCGTAAGCGACGATCGTGTCATGCGGGCTGCCATTCACGATGGCGATGTCCACATAAGGCTTGTCGCCCACGATGTCAGAGATGCTCTTCGCGATGCGGTCCATCTCACGAACCTCCGCCTCATCCCCGATCTCAGAGATCGCGTTCATATCCAGCGAATCGCCCAGAACGCCGCTCATGCGGGACGCGATCTTGAACGTTTCCGCATTGTAGTCATGCCACTCGACCACGTTCAAAACCGTGACCTGCGGATCCGGCACGCCTTCAACCAGCTCCAAGGCGTTTTGCAGCGCGCGGCGGGCGGGCTCAGAGTCATCGAATGGAACCAAGACCTTCTTATACATGGCATCCTCCCCTCAAAGGCCGCGTTCTCAGCGCGCGGCATCTTGCTCTGCTCGCATGATATCGCGACCAGCAACGCGCGGATGGATTTGAGATTGATTTGTTAACGAGCGAACGGACCTGCGGCGAACAGCCCAGCGGCTGCCAGCCTGCGGGGAGGCAGCAAAAAACAGACGAAGGCGGCAGGCCAGGATCAGGTGCCATTGGGAAGCCCCAGCATCAAGGGGCTAGAGCTCTATCCTCTCGAACATCTCTTTGCCCACGCCGCAGATAGGGCACACGAAATCATCTGGCAGCTCATCCACCATCTCTATGTGACCGCAGATCGTGCAGCGCCACGCGAACTTCGGCCCATCGGCGTTCAGCTGCTCGGTGGCTTTCTCGGCGGTCTCTTCAGCCGTTTCCTGGGTGCCTTCTTCGCTGATATCACCCGTGTACGAAGCGGCCTTCGGCGGAGTCTTGCCCCGCAGCACCTCATGGTAGTAAGCGTAGGTGAGCGGTTGCTCATCCGCCACCTTCCGGGCTTCCACCACCGGACCGATGAACATCACGTGCGTGCCCACGTCCACGCGCTCGACCACATCAACATCGAAAACGGCGACGGTGCTGGCGAGCACATTCGGGATGCCCATCTCGGACAGGTCGAATGCGATGCCTTCGTATTTGTCTATCTCATTGGACGATTTGAACCCGAACTGGCCGATGAGCTCCATGGTGGCCGTTTGACTGAGCACGCTCACGCCATATCTGCCCGTCTCAAGGATGGCTTGGGTGGTGACGTTCTCCTTGTTGAGCGCCACGCTGGCCATGGGCGGCTTGGAGGCTGCCTGCTGGAAGGTGTTGGCTACGCAACCCACCTTGCGACCATCGGATGTGATGGCGGTGATGAGATACAGGCCGTAAGAGAGGGTGTGGAATGCAGAGCGCTCGACCATGCAGGCTCCTTTCCGCCATGCGAATAGAGAACAGGCCAGAGATCTGCACCTCTGGCCTGCGAAAACTCTGGAGCCAACGAGCGGACTCGAACCGCTGACCTACGCATTACGAGTGCGTTGCTCTACCAACTGAGCCACGTTGGC
>CAJTVP010000035.1 GCA_910580205.1 uncultured Eggerthellaceae bacterium | reverse complement strand
CGGCGAGGTCCGCCAACCCCGCCAGAGAAGGGGTTGACATCTATAGGAGCATCAGAACCCAGGTTGAACAAAACAGGGGGAGCATCGTAGCGCGCCCATTGGGTGCCAATGGTCAACCATGCGAGCAGGAAGAGCAATCTGCGCATCCGCCGCCTGACCCAGCATCAGAAAATAGGAGAAGCCGCCGCCCTCGCACTGCGAAGCAGCGCATATAAGTTGGTGCCGATCTGTGGTCACGGAAAAAGGGAAATCAACCGGCGCGCAAGCGCCGCTTATATAAAAGAGATGCGCACAAGCAAAGACAGCGAGGGTTCCCAGGGTGCCTGAGATTGGCCCGTCATGCGGCCGAGCAGCCTTATGCGCTGTGAGGGAAAGCATGAAAAGACCAAGATCAGGTGCATCTGGGAAATCGCAGCGTCAATCCATTACGAGCCCGGATGGGCTCGTAATCATAAAGCTCCCTGCACCTCCAACGCGGCGCGCATGATATCCGCGGACAACCCCGCAGCATGGACCGACCGGCCTGCCCCCTCGACCATGATCGCCACCACCACGTTCTTCGCGCCATCCACATCCCCCACGCCGATGAACCAGCTATCGTCCGGACGCCCCTCTTTCTCGGCGGTGCCCGTCTTGCCAGCGATCGCCACGCCCTCAACGGCTGCATCCGTCGCCGTGCCCTGGGTCACCACGCCGCGCATGATGTCCAGCACCTCGTCAGCCATATCCTGCGAAAGCGGCTCAGCGAACCGCGAGGGGGATGCCGCGTAAGACTTCTCGCCGCTGGCGCTGTAAACGCCCTCCACCAGATACGGGTTCAGGATCTCCCCTTCGTGAGCCTCGGCGCAACCCACAAGAGCCATCTGCAAAACGGTGGCCTGCGGGCCGGCCGGGCTCGCGTGCTCGCCCACCGGTTCGCCATCAGCCGCCCACGCCGTCTCCCATGTGGTCATCTCGGACGGATCCGGCATGAGGGACTTCGCCACGGGCAGCTCCATCTTGATGTCTTTGTTGAAGCCGAACTCCTCAGCGATGCGCACGAGCGCATCCGGCCCCATCTCCACGCCGATCTGCCCAAAAACCGTGTTCGCGGACACCTCGAAGGCATCAGCCACGGTGATTTGCCCGTAGCCGCGATCGTTGAAATTGGTCACGGGAGCGTTGCCGATGTCCATCTCCGCCGGAGCATCGTAGATGGAGTCGGCCGTGCAGACCCCATTCGTCAGCGCGCCGGAAAGGGTCACGGTCTTGAAGGTGGAGCCGGGCGCATAGAGCGCCTGGGTGGCGCGGTTGAGCAGCGCCCCGTCATCGCTCGAGCTGCCACCCGCGTTCGCGATCACCTCATCGAAAGCCGCAGCGTCGTAGGTGGGGGATGACGCCATGGCCAAGATGGCACCGGTGGTCGGATCCATCACCACGCACGCGCCCTTGAGACCGTCAAGCGCATCCTGAGCCGCCTCCTGCACGTGCGAATTGAGCGTGAGCGTGACATCGTTGCCCGGATTGCCGATTCCCGCCAGCGAATTGATGACATCCGTCCAGTTCGCGTAGTTCTCCTGACCGCGCAGCGTGTCATTCATGGCCGCTTCGATGCCGCTGGAACCGTACTTGCTGGAGTAGTACCCCACCACATGCGTGGCCAGATCTCCGGCCGGGTATTCGCGAGCGTAAGTGCCATCGGCCTGCTCCACCGAACGGGCCAGCACCACGCCGTCATAGGTGGAGATGGTGCCGCGTTCGCTGTGAGCTTCCTTCGCGATGGTGTGATTGTTGCCGGGCATGTTCTGATACGCCTCGGCGTTCACCACCATGATCCACGTGAGGTTCGCCACCAGAAGCGCGAACAGGACGGAGAACATGATGATGGTGTTCGTGAGCCGCTTGCCCAGGGCCACGCGCCCCAGCACGCTGTTCGCATGGAGCGAGATGCCCGTAGCCGACGTCATCTCCGCCTCGCGCCCGGTGGCCTCGTCCCCGATGCGCAGCAAGAGCGCCACGATGATGAACCCGGCCAAAAGGGATGAGCCGCCCTGGCTGATGAAGGGCAGCGTGATGCCCGTGAGCGGGATGAGCCGCGTGACGCCGCCCACGATGATGAACGCGCCCAAGATGACGATGGACGTGGCGCCCACTGCCGTGAACGAGCTGAAATCGCTCTTCGCGCGGGCCGCCGTCAGGATGCCGCGGATGGCGAAGCAGAGATAGAGCAGAAGCACGCCCGCCGCGCCCAAAAGCCCCGCCTCTTCGCCGATGGCCGCGAAGATGAAGTCAGATTCCACGTACGGGATGTCCGTGGCCATGCCGCGCCCGATCCCCTGGCCGAACAGCCCTCCATCGGCCAGCGAATAGAGCCCTTGGACCACCTGGAAGCCCTTGTCCTGAGCATCCGCGAAGGGGTCCAGCCAGATCTCCACGCGCGTCTGCACGTGGCTGAACATGAAGAAGAGCGCCACGGCGGCGATGGCCGCCAGCACAAGGCCCACCACCAGGTAGAGCTTCTTGCCTGTTGCCACATAGAGCATGACCAGGAAGACCAGGAAGAGCACAAGAGCGCTGCCCAGGTCCTTCTCAAGGACGACGATCAGAAACGCCAACGCCCACATCACCAGAAGCGGCATGAGCGTGGACAGCGACGGCAGCTTCACCGGCCCCACTTGCCAGGTGAATACGGAGAGCATCTCGCGATTCTGCGCCAGATACGCGGCCAAGAACAGCACGATGCAGATCTTCGCCAGCTCGCCCGGCTGGAATGACAGGCCCCCTATGTTCAGCCACAGACGCGACCCGTTGATCTCCGTACCCACGACCGGCAGCATGGGAGAGAGCAAGAGGAGCACGCCCACGATCATGAGCGTGTATTTGTACTGCGCCAGCTTGTCCATGTTCCGCACCACGGCCAGGATGATGACGCAGGCGGCCACCCCGGCGAACAGCCACATGAGCTGGCGGCCCGCCACCGCCGGCGCCAGCCGCGTGACGAAGGCGATGCCCACTCCGGAAAGCGCGAACGTGATGGGAAGGAGCGCTGGGTCCGCATTCGGGGCCAGCTTGCGCACGGCCAAGTGCGCAATGACGAACGCTGCGAAGATGCCGATGGGCACTCCCAGCGTATTGAAGGACAGATCTTGACCGCCCGTGACCACCATCATGGCGAACAGCACGATCACGATGGGCGCTGCCACGATCAGCAGCAACAGCTCGATGTTGCGCCGGGTCACGCGGACGCTCCCGCCTCTGACGATGCGCGCGCAGCGGCAGCATCCGCATCTTCGCCCGCTTGGTCCGCGTCGGCCGCGCCCTCGTCAGCGCCGCCGTCCGCCCCCGCTGCCGGCTCAGCCGGTCCGGGGGATGCCGCCGCATACTCCCCGCGCGTCTCCGCTTCCGTGCGATATTCGTTCACCAGATGGCGCGCCGCCTCCAAGGACTCGCACCGGATCTGCCCGTCGCGCACGCGGGCCGCCGTGCCCGGCTGCAGCATATCCAGGGAAACATCCGTGACCTCATCAAGCTCGGAATAGCCCATCCCCAGCACTTGCCCGGGAATGCCCCGGTAAACCGCCACGCGGCCGTCCACCTCGCCCAGGTAAGCGGAGTTCGTCATCCACCAATTCATAGCGAATCCAGCCCCGGCGAATACCGCCACCAGAGCGATGATGACCGTGATGGCGGCCACGCGCGTCTTGCGCGCCATGCGATGCCGGTGCTTCTTGGAGCCGGCCGCATCCACCACGATCACGGAGATGTTGTCGGAACCGCCCGCATCCAGCGCCGCCTCCACCAGGGCATCCGCCGCCTGTTGCGGGTCCCCCTTCTGGCGCAAGATGCGTTCGATCTGATCGTCCTCCACCATGGAATACAAGCCATCAGAGCAGAGGAGCAGCCGATCGCCCGCAGCGGCAGCCAGCTCATACAGATCCGGCTTGATGCGCGCATCTAGCCCCAACGCCCGCGTGATGTAGGAGCGCCATGGATGCGTGCGCGCTTCTTCGGGCTGGATCTCTCCGCGTTCCACCAGGTCAGCCACCAGACTATGATCGCGCGTGATCTGCTGCAGGATGCCCGCGTGCAAAAGATACGCCCGCGAATCCCCGCACTGCGCGATGACCAGATGGTCCCCTTCCAAGATGGCCGCCGTGCACGTGGTCCCCATGCCCTCGCGCCCGATGCCTTCCGACACGCCCCGGATGATGGCCAGGTTCGCCTCATCCACAGCCGCCTCCAACGCATCCGCATCCGCTTCGGCAGGAGCATGCAGCTCCAACTGGCGAACCGCTATCTCGGATGCCACCTCGCCGGCCTCATGGCCGCCCATGCCATCGCAGACCGCATAGAGCGGCGGACGCACCAGGAGCGAATCCTCGTTATGCTCGCGGGCATAGCCCACATCCGTGCGCGCCCCGTACGCCTCCTCCGGCGCGTTTCCATGCCTGTTCGCAGCCATGGCGCTCATCCGCGACGCACCCGGATGGACACGTCCCCGATGGTGACCATGTCCTTGTTGTGGAGCGCGACTGGATCGGTCACGGGCTGGCCGTTCACGATGGTGCCATTGCGCGATCCCAGATCCTCAACGAACAGGTTCTGCCCCATGAGCTGAAAGCGCGCATGGCGCCCAGAGACGAATCCCGTGCCGATCACGATGTCCGCGCCCGGCGCGCGGCCGACCACGACCGGACCCGTGACGGGCATCTGCACGCCGCGCAGTTCCTTCGGACCCTGCTCCACCGAAAGGGTCCAGCCGCCCGCGTCTTTGCGCGTGCCGCGGATCTGACCGATGCCCGTGCGCACGATGGCGAACAAGAAAAGATAGAGGAGCGCTACGAACAGAAGCCGTGCGATCAGGAGGATGATGTCGATCACGCTGCTACTGCTCCAGATTCTGAAACTCAAGTTCCGTGGTGCCGATGCGGATCATGTCCGCATCCCGCAATGGCGCGCTTTTGATGCGGCGTCCATTCACGAACACGCCGTTGAGCGAACCCAAGTCCGTGAGCACCCACGCGCCCGTGGGTTCGCAGCGGATCTCCGCATGGACGCGGGAAGCGTTGATGTCCGGGATGACGATGGCATTGGACGATTCGCGCCCCATGCGCTCCGGAGCGCCCGTGAGCTGGTAGGCGCAATCGCGCGCTTCGTCATAGAGATACACCTCGCGCAGCTCCCCATCTGCCGGGACCGCTGTCTGCGCCGGGGCTGCTTGCGAAACCGGGGCCGCCGCAGGCGTTGGAGCTCCCGCCCCTGCCGCGCCAGCAGCCATGGCTGCCCCGACCGCCACCGCAGGGGGAACATCCGCCCGCATCCGCGGCGCTTGAGGCACCGGCGCGGGCGCCCAATCGGGCTCCATGATGTTCTCTGAATTGATCTCATCGTATTGGGGGTCGTAGTCGTCCAAACCGAAGCTGATCTCCGGCGAACCGTGGTCGATGGGCACCAGGTTCCCCGGTGCGCCTCCCGCAACCGCCGCTCCGGGCTGCATGCCCCCACCCCGCGGACCTGCTGGCCGCGCCCCCTGTGCGGGCTTTTGGTAAGACCGCTGCGCTTGACCGCGCGCGGGACGCTGCGTGCGCGGAGAAGAGATGCCATAGCGCTCCATCTCATCGGCCCTGAGCCGCTCCACGATCTGCGCAGCCACCAGCTCAGCCACCACGTCGAACTTGCCCCTCTTGAGCTGATCGTCCGCGATGAAGCGCACGAGCGGCTGCCCATCCATGACCAGCCCCAGCTCCGCCGCCTTCGCCTGAAGATACGTCTCCGTCTCTCCGGCCAGCGTCGGGTAGTAATTGAACATGCGGTGGTCATCTTCAGGGCTCACCAGCACGGTATAGAGCGTGGGCGCGAACTGCTTGCCAGCGCCCACCACCTTCTCGCGCCGCATCTGCTTTTCGGCCTTTTTAGCGATCTGGACAGGAGACACGGACGCGCCGCCCAGCTTTTCGGCGGCGCCTTCCACGGTGTCTTCCATCTTGCCTTCGAACTTCGACAGGAAGCCCATAAGCCTGTGACTGCTCCTTTTATCAGCGCGTTTGGATGCCATCATACCATGACCACCCCGTAGAGCAGCGAAGATGCCCGTCTGAGCGGCAGGCTGTGGGCAGACAGCTCCCCTGTTCGTGTTATGATGGCGAATGCATTGAATGAAGCTCAAACGGACAAGATGTGCACTTAAGGAGTTGTCGTGACAGGACAAGGTCCCATGACCGGCCGTGTCTTCGCTGGGCGCTATGAGGTTGGAGAGCGCATCGGCGTGGGCGGGATGGCCGAAGTCTACACCGCCACAGATACCACGCTCGGCCGCGTCGTCGCGGTGAAAGTGATGCTCCCGCAATACGCTGACGATCCGGATTTCGCGCGCCGATTCCGCCAGGAGGCTGCTGCGGCGGCGAACCTGCAAAGCCCCTACATCGTGAACGTCTACGACTGGGGCCATGACGAAGACACCTACTATATAGTGATGGAGTACATCCGCGGCTCCGATCTGAAGACCGCCATCCAGCAGCGCGGCGCCATCAACCAGCGCAAAGTGGCGGAGATCGGCACGCAGGTCTGCCAGGCGCTCACGGCGGCGCACCAGCAAGACATCATCCACCGGGACGTGAAACCGCAGAACATCATGGTCCAGCCGGACGGCAACGTGAAGGTCATGGACTTCGGCATCGCCCGGGCGAAGAACTCCACGGCGGACAAGACCCAGGTGGTGCTGGGAACCGCTCATTACGCCTCCCCCGAACAGGCCCAGGGCAAGGATCTCACCGCTGCCTCTGACATCTACTCGCTGGGCGTGGTGCTCTACGAGGCGGCCACTGGGAAACTCCCCTTCGACGGCCCCGATGCCGTCAGCGTGGCGCTCATGCAGGTCCAAGACCAGCCGCCGATGCCGCACGAGGTCAACCCGGACATCTCGCCGGATCTGGAAGCCATCATCCTGTGCGCCATGCAGAAGGATCCCACCCGGCGCTATCCCACGGCGAATGACATGCGGGCAGCGCTCGTGGCGTTCCTGGGCGGCCGCGCGGTGGGCGCCACGGCTCCGCTGGATGACTTCACCAGCGCGCAGACGCGCGTCATGCCGGCCGTCATGCCCATGGACGCGGATGCCACCAAGACCATGCCCATCACGCCGGGCGCGGGCGCTCACGCCAGCTCCACCCGCAGCTACCGCGGCGGTTCTGATGCCAAAGAGGGCATGTCCGGCAAGAAGAAAGCGGGCATCATCGCGGCGGTAGTGGCTGTCATCGCCATCGCAGCCATCGCGTTCTTCGCCTTCGGCCTGGGCGGCGGAGACAAGCTGGATGTGCCAGACGTGACCGGGATGACCGCCGAGCAAGCCCAACAGGCGATCGAGCAGAGCGGATTCAAGGTGGGCGATGTCAAGAACGTCTACGATGACTCCGCAGAACCTGGCACCGTCGTGGGCCAGAGCCCCAAGGGCGGCGAAAAGGCTGAGAAGGGCTCCAAGATCAACATCGACGTGTCTCAGGGCAGCGAAGAGATAGAGGTCCCGGACCTGACCAACATGACGCTGGATGAAGCGCGCAAGGCCATCACGGTGGCGGGCTTCTCCGTGGGCCAGACCACCAAGGAGTATTCGGACACCGTCGAAGAGGGCAAGGTCATGAAGCAGACCCCCTCGGCGAAATCCATGGCGGCCCAGGGCTCCAAGATCGACTTGGTCATCTCCCAGGGGACCGATCAGGTGGAAGTGCCTGACGTCACCGGCATGTCCCTGGATGCAGCCCGGGCGCGGCTGGAGAAAGAGGGCTTGAAGCTCTCCCAGGCAGGAAGCGAATACAGCAGCTCTGTGGCTGAGGGCTGCGTTATCAGCCAGTCCCCCAACAGCGGCAAGGTGCCGAAGGACAGCACGGTGAGCGTGGTGGTGTCCAAGGGCGAGGAAACGCCGAAGGATACGTCAGTGAGCATCCCGAACGTGGTGGGCAAATCGCGCGACGCTGCGGTGTCAGAGCTGCGCAATGCCGGCTTCGTGGTGGACATCGATTCCGATGTGTCCGATTCCGTTCAGGCCGGATATGTGATCAGCCAGAACAAGACGGGCAAGGGCGAACGGGGTGATCATGTGCTGATCGTGGTTTCCGAAGGCCCTGCGTCCTCAGGTGGAGATGGCGGCAGCACGAATTAGGGTTGCGTCTTCGATCATGTGCGTTGGCGGAAGGTCGTCGCCGACGCTATTCATTGAGGCAATTCCCGGGTTGCCTTGCGTACCGGAACGCTCCGGGTGATGCGGATGCATCCCCATGCCGGCAACATTATCAGACGACGGACGCGCAGGAAAGCGAGCCAACACGCACGGTTGACCATTGGCGCCCAATGGGCGCGCTACGGAGCTTCCCTTGTTTTTTTTCAGGTCCACCCCGGTACCGATGCTCCTATAGATGTCAACCCCTTCTCTGGCGGGGTTGGCGGACCTCGCC
>CAJTVP010000034.1 GCA_910580205.1 uncultured Eggerthellaceae bacterium | reverse complement strand
AACCGCTGACCTACGCATTACGAGTGCGTTGCTCTACCAACTGAGCCACGTTGGCTTGACGACGTGGCAGTATATCGAACCCGCTTCCACCGCGCAAGTGACCTTCCGCGCGCCGTCACGCCTTACGGTTCGTCGTCACCCCTGGCGAAGAACCCCCCCCCGAGCCTTCTGTCGCCGCTCCATCACCCGCACCGCAAGCCGCGCCTGGGCAATGGATTTCTCCTCGTCATACAGCGGCAGCAGGATGGTGAACGTGGACCCCACGCCCTTCTCCCCGCTCACCGTCACGCGCCCGTGGTGCCGGTCGACGATCTCCTTCACCAGCGCCAGTCCCACGCCCAAACCGCCGCTCTCTTTCGCGCGTCCCGAATCCGCCCGCCAGAACCGCGAGAACACCATCTTCGCCTCTTCCGGCGAAAGCCCGATGCCCGTGTCCGTCACCGCGAAAGAGGCCATCCGCCCCTCGCGGGTCACCGAAAGCGTGATGGAGCCGCCTTCATCCGTGTACCGCACGGCGTTCGACACCAGATTCGTGACGGCCTGCTTGATCATATCAACGTCCCCGATGACCTTGATGTTCGGCTGCATGTTCAGGTGGATGGACAGCCCGGAGTCCTCAATGAACGCCTCGTGCGACACCACCACTTCTTCAGCCAGCTCATTCAGGTCCACCACGTCCTCGCGCATGGGCTGGGAGCGCATCTCCATCCGCGACAGGCGCAGCAGCGCGTCCACCAGCTTGGACAGGCGCCCCACCTCCGTGGCCACCAGCATCAGGTGCTCATCGTCCCGGTCATACACGCCATCGATCATGGCCTCGACCGTCGCCTGGATGGCCATGAGCGGCGTGCGCAGCTCATGGGCCACGTCGCTGGTCAGCTGCTGCTCCATCTTCCGGTCGCGTTGGAACCGCTCGGCCATATCGTCCATGGTCTCGCCCAGCTTCGCCAGCTCGTTGTTGCCCGTCATCCCCACGCGCGCGGAAAGGTTGCCTTCAGACAGCTCGCGCGCCATCCGGCTGATGCGCTCAACGGGACGCACGAGCGCTCGGGCGAACAGGACGCCCACCACGATGGAGAAGGCGACGGAGAAGATGCCCGCGAACAAGAGCGCGGTGAACGTATCCCTCTGGAATTCGCGGTCCACCTTGCTCATGAGCGTATTGGATCCATAGGCCCACACGCGCAGGTTGCCCACGGGCTTGCTGCCGCTCTTGATGGACGCGATGGCGATCTGCGCAGCGGCGCTGGGGCCTTGGCGCAGCGCATCCTCCGGAGGCAGCCCCTCCGTGGAATCGTAGAGCGTGTTCCCGCTCAGATCCACCACGATGACGCCCAGGTCATCGGAGCTGTCAGCCAGCTCTTGGGCCGGGATCAACGTGTCACCCTCCAGCTTGAGCGTGTCTTGGTAGGTGGCGCCGATGCGGTTCGCCGTCTGCTGCGCCAGATTCTCGATGTTGTTCGCCGCATAGGTGGTGAAGAACTGATTCCAGATGAATGCGACGATCCCCAGGGAAGCCACCACGGTGAACAGCGTCACGGCCACGAAGGACAGGACCGTGCGCGTGCGATAGGAAAGGCCGCCGCGCAGCTTCTCGGAGGGGGATTGCTTCGGCGCGCGGCGGGGATGCGGCTTGTCGTCTGCTTTGACGTCCGCCTTGGCCGCCTCTTCGCCACTCGCTTCAGGCGCATCCGCCGCTGCGGGAACCTCTTCGGCCGCAGCGTCGGGCACCGGTTCGCTCACGGTCTCTTCGCTGG
The DNA here is from genome assembly GCA_910580205.1 of uncultured Eggerthellaceae bacterium. GTDB lineage: Bacteria > Actinomycetota > Coriobacteriia > Coriobacteriales > Eggerthellaceae > MGBC163016. Next base: position 7,957 of record CAJTVP010000034.1, on the reverse strand, counting down.
CGAAGGCCGCTTCGGGCGCGGAGGGATCGCCAACTTCGCCGGTTCCTTCCGGCGCGCCAGCGGCATCAGGCATATCTTCATTCAGGGCATCCGCCACATCTCATCCTTGATCGGCTCAGGCCCACGCGCTTACTTGGTGGGATCCTCGAAACGGTACCCGACCCCGTGCACCGTGTGAAGCCATTTCGGATTCCTCGGATTATCTCCAAGCTTCGCGCGCAAGTTCTTCACATGGCTGTCGATGGTGCGCTCGTACCCCTCGAAGTCGTATCCCAGCACCTTCTCCACCAACTCCATGCGCGAATACACGCGCCCAGGGTAGCGGGACAACGTGGTCAACAGCTTGAACTCGGATGCCGTCAGCTCCACTTCTTCCCCGTTCACGAGCGCTTTGTGCCCGGACACGTCAATGGTCAGCTCCCCGAATTCCAGCACTTCGCGAAGCGGCTCGGAATCCGAATGCACACGGCGAAGGAGCGCCCGCGCCCGCGCCACCAGCTCACGCGGCGAGAACGGCTTCACCAGATAATCGTCCGCGCCCAGCTCAAGCCCGATGATGCGATCCTCTACCTCACCCTTCGCGGTGAGCATGATGATGGGCACGTCAGAAGTGTCGCGGATCACGCTGCACACGCGCTCGCCGGAGATGGAGGGCAGCATGAGGTCCAAGATGATCAGATCGAACGAATGCTTCGCGAATTCGTCCAGCGCCTCCTGGCCATCCCCGACGGCCGTCACCCAGTACCCTTCCTTCTCCAGGTACGCCGTGACCGCCTCACGGATGCTCTTGTCGTCCTCAACCAGCAGGATACGCCGCGTTTCTGAGCTCATAGCCGCCTCCCAAGATCGCGCAATGCGCGAAGCCGCTGCCTGCGACATCACGTTTTGCTGATATTGTAGCCTTTGGCGCGCAGATGGTGACTGACGGTTTCCACTTTGACATAATGGCCGGATGCAAGAACGCCCGAACAGACCAACCCGGCGAAGCGCCTCGCGCGGCCGAGCGTCCTCCAGCAGAGGGTCTGGGGGCACCTCGCGAACGGGGCATCGCACCCGCAACGTGCGCACGGCCCGAGCCGACCACCGCACGCGCAGCTCCCGAACATCCCGCGCGCCGCGCATGGAGCACGGGTCCAGCATCGTATCCGGAAGCCCCACCACTCCAACCAGCGTCAGCATGCCCACGCTCACGCGCCGCCAATTCTTCGCCGGTGCCGTGGGCGTCGCCGCAGCTGCCGCCCTCATCGGCGGCATCTCCACGGCGGTTTCCGCCAGCAGCGGAGCCTCTAAAGCGGCAGCGGATACGGGGGCGCTCTCCGTGCCAGAGGACGCCGTTTTCACCACGGAGACGTGCGAATACGTCGAAGACACCACGCGCTTGGTCACCCTGCGCACGCGCGCGTCGCTGCCCTACGGCACCACGCTCACGTCCTGCGGAGACAGCGTGGCGTGCTGCCTGCTGCCCACCGAAACCGCTGATCCCCTGCTCCAAGTGGGGATCCTGCACCTGGGTTCCGGCAATCTGACCACAGCGCTCAAAGCGGCGGTGGGAGCTGCGGATGGGTTCCAAGTCCTTGACGCCCGCGCCCACGGCGGCGGCCTGGTCTGGCTTGAATCCAACGTGATCTCCGGCGCGTGGCGCGTGTACACCACCACACTCGACGGGGCCGCGATGGGAGACCCCGTGCTGGCCGCCGAAGGCGACGGCTCATGGACGCTGCCCGCGCTGGCCGTCTCTGACGGCGCCGCTTGGTGGCAGACCAGCCCGCAAGATATGGCATCGGCGCTGTCTGCAGGAAAGTCGGTGGAACCGGCGAAGCTGTGCCGCGTGCCGTTCGGCGCTGGCGAAGAGGCGGTCGAGACGGCACTGGAAGCAGCGGCTGGCTTTTCGTGCCCCCCTGCCCCCGCTGGCGCGGGCGTGGCCACGGCTCTGAAAGCGGCTCGCGGAAGCGCGAACCCGTGGAAGCTCACGTTCGTGGCGGATGAGGGCGGCGTGACGGATTCCCTGGCGCTGCCCACGCCCATGAAGCCGCAGGATGCGTCTTATGGCCCGAACGGCTTCGGGTTCTCGTTCGCCAGCATCTACTCCACGGGTGACGGCATCGCCAACCTGGGAACCTATGTGCCCGCTGACCCGGTGGATGTGACCGTGGCGCAGGCTCAGGCCGATGCCCAGGAGCAAAAGCGCTCAGAGCTGGCGGCCAAGAGCAAAGATGGCACCGCAGAGTTGCCCGACGAGCAGAAGCAAGCCGCGGACGCAGAGGGCGAACGCGCCGTGTGCGAGCGGTACAGCGCGGACGAGTGGTTCCGTTTCCCCCGGACGCCTGTCACCTCGCCCGCGTTCTCCGGCAACTGGGTGTTCGTGAAATCCACGAACGTGGTGGCTGGCGTCGATCTGCTGAACCGGAAGTACGTGACCATCCCTACGGAATCCGCCACGCAAGGCTACGGCGAATACCTAGCCACGGATGGCACCGCCGAGCGCATCGTCACGTTCGCGAATGTTGATTACACGCCCATGGGCGGCCAGCAGATCCGCGAATGCACCGTGCGCGTGTGGGAACCGACGAAATAGTTTTGGTTGCGAACCCATCCGGGTTCGCAATGAATTGACGCTGCGGCTTCCCAGATGCACCTGATCTTGGCCCTTTCATGCTTTCCCTCACAGCGCACAAGGCTGCTCGGCCGCATGACGGGCCAATCTCAGGTGCCCTGGGAACCCTCGCTGACTTTGCCCGCTTCCGGAACGGTTTCATTGGCGGTGCTCTGCCCCGCGATATTGTGCGCATCGAGCTCGGATGCGCATTTTTGCATCCGCTGCCAGGCCTCCCTGATTCGGCCAAACCGAGACTCGTAGCGCAGGCATCGCCTGCCAATGGGGGTCATGCGTATCCGGATGCTGGGTATGCGCATCCGCCGTCAGGTCCTGCCTCAGAAAAGGAGAAGATGCCGTCCTCGCGCCGCCAACACCACTCATTGCGTCACGCCCCCACCCGGATACGGCGAGAACCGAGGCGGCGGGGGTGTCGCGCCGATTCGCGGAGGCAAGTCAAAAATATGATAAAAATCATCATATTTTTGAGCAGCCGCAGTCTTAGGCGCGAGTGCCCCGGCACCTCGGTTCGGCGTTCTTGATAGATGAGTGTTTTAGAACATCCCTTCTCCTCTTTTATATGACCCCGTCCGTTCATAAACGGTCACGCGGCCAGATGCAACCCTTCCGTCATGTACGCTAAACTGGTAAAGCATATGCGCATGCAGTGGGAAAGGATGAGCCCATGGCGGACGAAGAGAAGAAGAGCACGACGGACCAAGCAGGTTCCGAGCAGCCAACCGAAGACCAGCAGCCGCAATTCGTCATGACGGATGACGAAGGCAACGAGGTGACGTGCACGGTTCTCTATATGTTCCATTCGGACCACAACGACAAGGACTATCTGGTCTACACCACTGGCGTGGTCGAGGATGATGCCCAGGAGGTCAGCGCCGTCATTTACGATCCGCAAGAGCTCGCGGCGGCCGTCAACGGCGAAGACGTGGAGGTCACGTTCAAGCCGCTCACGACTGAGCTGGAATGGGCGCTCGTGGCGGATTCCATGAAGCAGGTGATCCCGGACGGCGTGAACGTCATCGCCTCTGATGTGGTGAGCGATGACGTGCTTGATCCAGAGGTTCCCGGCGAAACGGAATAGCAACTCACGCGCTTCGCAGCCGCGCTGATGGAGCGCAGCGACGGAGCGCGGCTGTAACATCCGGGACGACCCGGTACGTAAGACAACCCGGCAAGGAGGCTGATATGGAATCGTTCATGAACATGGTGCGCTCGAACATGCTGGTGCAGGGGATCGTCTGCATCCTGATGGGCGCGTTCTTGATGTTCTGGCCGGGCGTCACCGTGATCACCATGATCTACCTGATGGGCGCGTTCTTCGCGCTGACCGGCATCGCCTCGCTGGTGGAGTATTTCCGCCAGAAAAGCAGCCGCTCCCACTCCCCCGCCGTGCTATCCACCGGGGTGTTCTTCTTGATCTTGGCGCTGATCGTGTTCCTGTTCCCAGAGGCCATCGCCAGCATCTCATCCATCGTGTTGGGAATCGTGTTGACGTTGGCAGGTGTCGTGAGCGCCGTCCGCTCCATCGAACTGCGGAGCCTGAGCGGCTCCACCTGGATCGTGATGTTGGCCATAAGCGCCCTCGTGGCCATCGGCGGCGTGGTCATCATCGCGAACCCGTTCGAAACGACATCGCTGTTCGTGTTCGTGATCGGATTGGTGATGCTGGTCAACGGCGTCGCGGACGTGGTCATAGACTGGCAGTTCCGCAAGGCCAACTAACGCCCCACCCAACCTGCGTGCAGCGCCGCAGTCTTAGGCGCGAGTGCCTCCGCCGACGGTTTTTAAAATCTCCACCAGCTCTTCCGCGCTCACGAACTGCACATTCCGGCTCGGCAGCGACCTCAGGAACACCTTCCCATATCCCTTGCTCATCAACCGCGAATCCGCCAAGATCAACACGCCCGTATCATCCGCCCGACGTATCAAGCGCCCGGCAGCCTGCCGCACTTCCAGCACCGCCTGAGGCAGGACGAAGTTTCGCCATGCGGCATCATCGCGCGCGGAACGCTCGCAGGAAAGCGGATCGGTGGGCTTGCTGAACGGCAGTTTCGGGATGATGACGCCTTTGAGCGTGGCCCCTGGAGCATCAAACCCTTCCCAAAAGCTCTTCAGCGCGAACAGGGACAGCGTTTCATCCTTCAGAAAATCATCCCGAAGGTTCTTCACGGAAACGCCCCACTTTTGGCACACCAACCGCAAGTCCCACTCTTTCAGCCGTGGCTGCACCTCCGCGAAGCACGTCTCCATCTCCTTCTTGTTGGTGAACAGCGTGAGCAAAGAGCCGCCATTGGCCAGATGCGTCTGCGTCAACAACTCCTGCAAACGCCCCAGATACTGCGGGCTGTTCGGCTCCGGCATATCATTCACCACATACACCGTCATGTTGTGGTCGAAGTCGTAGCTCGACTCAAGCGTGAGCGTGCTGGCTCGCGACGCTTCCCCCTCGTTCAGCCCCATGGCCTGCTCGAACGGCGCGAACGACCCATTCACCGTCAACGTCGCCGATGTGTACGCCACTGAACGCGTGCGCTCATACAGCGTCTCATTCAGCGCGCTGCCCACGTTGTACAGCATGGCGCGCAGACAATCATTCTTGATGCCGCGCCCCTTGTCCGGGCGACGGCTCAGATAGGCGGAGCACACGTATGCGTCCGTCGGATGCGCGAAGATCACGTCGGCCGCCCGCACCACATCCTTGAGCTCCAACGCCGCCGCAGCGATCTCCCGCTGCACCACCGCCGCGCTCTCAATGTCATCCAAGAACGCCACCAGATCCTGACAGCGGTTGATGAGCATGCTCGCCGCATCGATGAGCTCCTGCGCCACATTCGCCACGCCAGCGAAAACCGTGGTCGCCCGCATTTGATCGTTGATCCAGATGTCAACCATGTCATAGCTGGATTTCTTGTTCGGGTCGAATTGCAGCAGGTCGCGCACTCGCGTGACGAAACGACCTTCGACCTCCGCGAAGATGCGCCCCGCCTCCTTCGCTTTGGCCGTCAGCGCGTAGAACATGGTCCCAACCGCGCGCGGACCATCCGGCATCGTTCCATCAAGCGTCCCCAGCCCAGCGCCTTCGCTCGCGGGCCCATCAGGCTCATCAGCATTCGCACGGTCGAGGGCAGCAGCAGTCCGGCTCACCAAGCGCTCGTCGGGCGCCTCCGGTATGTCCACCTTGCGCTCCGCCCGCGTGAAGATGTTCCGCGTATGCGCCTCCACCCCCACGCGCGCAGTCAGGTTGCCCAGCGCCTCCAGCCCGATCTCCAGCGAAAGCGCGCTGCGCGCCTCCGCCTCCGCGCCGTGCGCCTCATCCACCACCCAATAACGAACCGGCGGCAGCAAACCGCCCTCCGCCGCCACATCGCAGAAGAACAGGCTCTGATTCGTGACCAGGATATCCGCCTCTTCGGCCAGCTTGCGCGCGCCGAACACGAAGCACGTCTGACCGAAGAACGGACACTTCCTCCGCAAGCAATCGTGGCTGGTCGTGGAGATCAGATACCGCGGAAGCACGCGATAATCGATCTTCAGCGTGTCCATATCGTCATACGCCGTCTGCTCGATGAATGAAAGCAACCCGGCGATGGCTGGCGCCTGCGTCTCCTCCTCGTTCATGACAAGGCGCATTTGCGCACCATCGTCGATCAGCCGTTGCACCTTCCTCAAGCAAGGATAATGGGAAAAGCCCTTGATCGGCGCGTAGGACAATTCGCCGTTCAAAGCCTGAGAAAGCAACGGCAGTTCCTTGTACACCAGCTGATCCAGCAGCGCGTTGGTCTTGGTGGCAACGCCCACGGTGATGTTGTTCGCGCGCGCCGTCAGCGCAGCAGGCACCAGATAGGCCATGGATTTCCCCACGCCCGTCCCCGCCTCCACGCACAGATTCTCAGAACCGGCGAAGGCATCGCGCACCGCGCACGCCATCTCCGCCTGCTCCTCACGCGTCTCGTAATCCTCATACAAGCGCCCGACCAGGCCTTCCGTCGTGAACGCCTCGGCCACCTCTTCGGCGGAGGGGAACGACAGCAAGCGGCCTTCCGCCGCATCATCCTCCCGCGCCTGCCCATCCATCCGCACGCGCGCGTTCGCATGCTCCACCAGCTCTGCGGAGATCAGATCCGCCGCATCTCGCTTCGTCCGCCCCCGCTCCTTCGGCATCCGAGACCGGCGAATCTCCTTCAACGAGAAATGCTCCGGAGCGAACGTGACGCGCGCCGCCTCCACAGCGCTCTCCCCGTCCGCTTCCGCCGCCTCCTTCATCAGCCGGACCCGCTGCTCATACGCCTGATCCGCGAACGTGGCGAACAGCGGCTGCGTGCTCCATGAATCCGGTGTGGCCAGTTGGCTGATGGCGAACAGCAGACCCTCTGGCATGGATTGGATCGCCGCCAAAAGGATGCGGTACACAGCGCAGAGCGCGGCCACATCGTCGTCTGCCCGATGCGTGGAAAGCGGTGCCCCGAACGCGCGCACCAGGTCGATCAACCGGTGGCTCTTCATGCGCGGCAGCGCGATGCGCGAAAGCTCCAAAGAATCTATCCATGTGTTCTCAAGGAGCGGATAGCCAGCTGGATGCTTGGTGGTGAAGTTCCGATCGAACGCAGCGTTGTGCGCGATCATCTTCGCATCCCCGGCGAATTCGACCAAGCCCGCCAACGCCTCTTCCGGGCTGGGCGCGTCTGCCACATCCGCATCATAGATATGAGTGAGATGGCTGATCTCCTCCGGAATGGACATGCCCGGATTGACGAACGTGACGTACCAATCCGTGACGTGACCATGCTCCATGCGCGCTGCAGCGATCTGCGTGAGCTCGTCTTTCTTTGTTGAAACGCCCGTGGTTTCAGTGTCGATCACGACGATGTTGCGATCATACTCACCGAAATCCGCCGCCTCCACCAGCGCAGGCAGAGCAGCATAACGCGCACGGATATCCTCCGGCGTTCCGTCCGTCACGAATGGGGAGATGTCAACGCCCATAAATCACCTTCTGTAAGATTTTCATGCCATTCTACTCGTTTGGACAGTGGCTTTCTGGGCGTTTTGAAACTGGTTGCGAACCTGGCGAAACTCCAGTGAATCCTTGGCGAAATCTTGATTCTGGCCGCTTTTGAAACCCAAACATGAAGCCGTTCCCTTCGCTGAACGTGTATTATTTTTAGTCAAGAATAGTACCTCACGCATTGTTGACTTTTTCACTCATAAAAAGCGAACGCATGTGCTGATTTTCAAGCATCAGGACCACGGTCGCTCTCCTCCGCTCTGCGTGGGCGGAGGAGAGCCGCACGGAGGCCTTCTCCGGCTGCCCCGCGCTCTACGACCTGGACCTCACGGGCATCGGCA
>CAJTVP010000033.1 GCA_910580205.1 uncultured Eggerthellaceae bacterium | reverse complement strand
CCCTCCCGTATGAATGTGGGCCAGCTGCTTGAGAACCACCTGGGCTGGGCAGCGAAGTGGGGCTGGTCTGACAAAGAGGAGACCGACGAGGTGGTGGAAGGCCCGATCTTCGTGTCCACGCCCGTCTTCGATGGCGCGACCGAAGAGGAGATCTCGGACGCCATCGTGAAGGCGAACCGCAACCTCATCAACATCAACCATAAGAAGTACGGGGATGCGGCGCGCGACGAGTTCGTGCCGCAGCTCACTCCCACGGGCAAGACGTGGCTCTATGATGGCCGCACGGGCGAGAAGTTCCGTGAGCCCATCACCGTGGGTGCCACCTACATCCTGAAGCTGGGTCACATGGTGGACGACAAGATCCACGCGCGCTCCACCGGCCCTTACAGCTTGATCACGCAGCAGCCTCTGGGCGGCAAAGCCCAGTTCGGCGGTCAGCGCTTCGGCGAGATGGAGGTCTGGGCGCTCTACGCTTACGGTGCCTCCAACGTGCTGCAGGAGATCCTGACCGTGAAGTCCGACGACACGGCGGGCCGCGTGAAGTCCTACGAATCCATCGTGAAGGGCGAGAACATCCCTGCGCCAGAGGTGCCCGAGAGCTTCAAGGTGCTGGTGAAGGAGATGAAGTCCCTCTGCTTGAACGTGGAGCTTGAGGGCCACGGCGGCACCGTGGATGCCAACATGGACACGGATTCCGGCGATGAGGATCGCGCCATCTACGAGGCGCTTTCGGCCGATGCCAAGAAGACCGAGGAAGAGGACGCGAACGTCATCGACGACATCGCGGCCGAACTGGGAGAGCTGATCCAGGACATAGACCGTTCGTCCACGGAGGATCTGCTCATTGACATTGACGACACGAAGACCGCAGATGCGCCTCGTGCGAAAGCCCCGGTGGGCGAGAGCATGAAGGATGTGGTCGATGATCTGACTGACCTGCTCGGCCAGGGAGAGGAGGAATAGGGATGGCTGCAACGACTGAGTACGACGTTCGCAACTTCGATGCGCTCCGCATCTCCCTTGCCAGCGCGGAGGATGTGCGCAGCTGGTCGCGCGGCGAGGTGAAAAAGCCCGAGACCATCAACTACCGCACCCTGAAGCCGGAGAAGGATGGTCTGTACTGCGAGAAGATCTTCGGTCCCACCCGGGACTGGGAATGCGCGTGCGGCAAGTACAAGCGCGTGCGCTTCAAGGGGATCGTCTGCGAGCGCTGCGGCGTTGAGGTCACGCGCTCCAAGGTCCGCCGTGAGCGCATGGGCCACATCGAGCTGGCGGCGCCGGTGTCCCACATCTGGTATTTCAAGGGGTCTCCCTCCCGTTTGGGCTACCTCTTGGACATCCCGCCGAAGGAGCTGGAGAAGGTCCTGTATTACGCCAGCTCCATCGTCACCAGCGTGGATCATGAGGCTCGCGAAGAGGATGCGGATGAGCTCCGTGACGAGCTGGCTGCGGATCTGGAAGAGCTGGATGCCGAGCGCGACCGCCTGATCGAGGCCACGCGCCGCCTGTCCGTGGACTACGTCCCCGAAGAGGATGAGTTCGTGGACGCGGAGGCGGACGATGATCGCCTGTCCCCTGAAGAGGTGGAGAGCGAGATCGCGGACATCTATGAGGAGTTCAACGAGCGCAAGGCCCTTCGCCAGGATGCCCTGGAAGAGTTCATGAAGATAGAGCCGAAGCAGCTCATCTCCGACGAGGCGCTCTACCGTGAGATGCGCGCGAACTATCGCGACTACTTCACGGGCGGCATGGGCGCTGAGGCGGTGCGCGACCTGCTTGAGGAGCTGGATCTGGAAGCCACTTCCGAAGAGCTGCGCGACATCATCTCCAACGGCAAAGGCCAGAAGCGCGCGAAGGCCGTGAAGCGCCTGAAGGTGGTCGACGCGTTCCTGAAGTCCGACAACAAGCCCTCGGATATGATCCTGGACGTCATCCCGGTCATCCCGCCGGATCTGCGCCCCATGGTGCAGCTGGACGGCGGCCGGTTCGCCACCTCTGACCTGAACGATCTCTACCGTCGCGTCATCAACCGCAACAACCGCCTGAAGCGTCTGCTGGACCTGGGCGCGCCGGAGATCATCGTCAACAACGAGAAGCGCATGCTGCAAGAGGCGGTGGACAGCCTGTTCGACAACGGCCGTCGCGGCCGTCCCGTGACCGGGCCCGGCAATCGCCCGCTGAAATCGCTCTCCGACATGCTCAAGGGCAAGCAGGGCCGCTTCCGCCAGAACCTCCTGGGCAAGCGCGTGGACTACTCCGGCCGTTCGGTCATCGTGGTGGGCCCGCAGCTGAAGCTGCACCAGTGCGGCCTGCCCAGCCAGATGGCCCTGGAGCTGTTCAAGCCCTTCGTCATGAAGCGCCTGGTGGAGCTGGAGTACGCCGGCAACATCAAATCGGCGAAGCGCGCGGTGGAGCGCGGCGCCAGCTACGTGTGGGACGTGCTGGAAGAGGTCATCACGGATCACCCGGTGCTCTTGAACCGCGCCCCAACCCTGCACCGCCTGGGCATCCAGGCCTTCGAGCCGGTGCTGGTGGAAGGCAAGGCCATCCGCCTGCATCCTCTGGTCTGCACGGCGTTCAACGCTGACTTCGACGGCGACCAGATGGCGGTCCATGTGCCGCTGGGGGCGGAGGCTCAAGCTGAGGCGCGCGTGCTCATGCTCTCCTCCAACAACATCAAGTCCCCGGCTCATGGCCGTCCGCTGACGGTGCCCACCCAGGACATGATCATCGGCCTGTACTACCTGACCGCCGCCCGTGACGGTTTCCCCGGTGAGGGCCGCGTGTTCACGGACATCGACGATGCCATGAACGCCTACGATGCCCGCGCTGATCTGGACCTCCAGGCGAAGATCGAAGTGCGCCTGCGCGTGGATTGCCAGGTGGCCACCGCCTACAACACCTTCGAGGACCACAAGGCGGGGGACCGCATCCAGACCACGGTCGGCCGCATCATCTTCAACGACGTGCTGCCGCCGGACTTCCCGTATCTGAACTACGAGATGAACAAGACGGAGATCTCCCGCTTGGTCCAGGAGGTCTGCAACCGCTACACCATGTCTGAGATCCCGCCCATCCTGGACGGCCTCAAGGACGCTGGCTTCCACTACGCCACCCGCGCGGGCGTGACCGTGTCCGTCTATGACGCCACCATCCCCCCGCAAAAAGGCGAGATCCTGGCTGCGGCGGATGCCAAGGTGGCCACGATCGATGAGGACTATGAGCTGGGCATGATGTCCGACGAAGAGCGCCACAAGCAGGTCGTGGACGTGTGGAATGAAGCCAACGAAGAAGTGGGCGAGGCCATGGCCGCCAACTTCGACCGGTTCAACCCCATCTACATGATGGCGTTCTCCGGCGCTCGCGGCAACATCAAGCAGATCCGCCAGCTGGCCGGCATGCGCGGCCTCATGTCCGACCCGAAGGGCGAGATCATCGACCGTCCTATCAAGGCGAACTTCCGCGAGGGCCTGTCCGTGTTGGAGTACTTCATCTCCACCCACGGCGCTCGCAAGGGCCTGGCCGACACGGCGCTCCGTACCGCTGACTCCGGATACCTCACCCGCCGTCTGGTGGACGTGGCCCAGGACGTCATCGTGCGCGAGCTGGATTGCCACACCCATGAAGGCGTGCCGTACCCGTTGGAGAACGAGAAGGGCGCGCCGGATGAGAACCTGGTCGGCCGTTGCCTCCTTGAGCCGGTGGCGGATGAGAACGGGGAGATCCTCATGGACGCGGGCGAGTACATCTCATCCGTGGACCAGATCCGCATGCTCCTGCGCGCGGGCATCGAGGAAGTGACCATCCGCACCATCATGACCTGCCACGCTGAGCGCGGCGTCTGCCAGAAGTGCTACGGCTGGGATCTGGCCACGGGCCGTCCGGTGAACATCGGCACGGCGGTGGGCATCATCGCCGCGCAGTCCATCGGCGAGCCGGGCACGCAGCTCACCATGCGCACGTTCCACACCGGCGGCGTCGCGGGCGAGGACATCACCCACGGCCTGCCCCGCGTCCAAGAGCTGTTCGAGGCGCGCAAGCCGAAGGGCCAGGCGGTGCTGGCTGAGATCTCCGGCACGCTGCAGATCGGCGGCGACAAGACCTCCAAGACGCTCACGATCCACGACCAGGAGGGCAACTACCGCGAGTACTCCGTGTCTCCGCGCGTGACCATGATGCCCGGCGTGGTGGACGGCGTTGACGTGCGCGTCGGCCAGCAGCTGACGAAGGGCTCGGTGAACCCCCATGACCTGCTGCGCCTGACGGATCCGAACACGACGCTTCGCTACATCGTGAGCCAGGTCCAGGGCGTGTACGTGAGCCAGGGCGTTGACATCAACGACAAGCACATCGAAGTGATCGCGCGCCAGATGCTCCGCAAGGTGGCCGTGCTGGATGCTGGGGACTCGGACCTGCTGCCGGGTCGCCAGGTCAACCGCTTCGAGTTCGAGCGCGTGGCGAACGACCTGATCGCGGACGGCAAAGAGCCGCCGGTGGGCCAGCCGCTTCTGCTGGGCATCACGAAGGCGTCTCTGGCCACCGATTCGTGGCTGTCCGCCGCTTCGTTCCAGGAGACCACGAAGGTGCTCACGGATGCGGCCATCGAAGGCAAGACGGATCACTTGGCAGGTCTCAAGGAGAACGTCATCATCGGCAAGCCCATCCCGGCGGGCACGGGCCTTTCTTGCTATCGCGACGTGAAGCTCACCTACAAAGGCGCGCCCATCGAGAAGGGCGAAGGCAAAGCTGACGCGCTTCCGGATTACGCGCCTGATGCGCTCCGTGAGGTGGAAGAGCTCATCCCGCAGCCTGAGGATTGGGCCCTTGATGGAGAGTTCTTCGGCGGCCCCTACGGCAACTACCTGAACGGATTCACGCGGCTCCATGGCGGCCACAACCTGACCGATGAGCAGGCGCGCCTGTACATCTTCGATGATCTGGGCGTGTCGCAGCGTTGGGCCAACAAGTTCTCCGAAGCGGGCATCGAGACGGTGGCGGACCTTTTGGGCCACACCGAAGACGATCTGCTCCGGATCGAGGGCATCGGCGTGAAAGCCATGGAGGAGCTGAAGGCCGGGCTTGAAGAGCGCGACCTCATGCATGTGATCGAGGATGACCTGGCGGCCTCCTCCGATGATATGTCTCAGCTGTTGGATATGGTGTTCTCGCCAGATGACACCATCCTCATCGGCGGGGATGAACCGCCCACGTTCACCACGGACAACGAGGAGATGCTGGGCGAGCCTCTGCCGCCGCGCGCCTACAAGCGCAACCTGGAAGAGCTGGATGCGCTTTTGGGCAGCGTGGGCGCGTTGGGGGACCTGGGGCTTTCGATCACCGATGAAGAGTCCGAGGCGAATGCGAACGCGGAGGGCTCTGAGGAGTAAGCCGCATCCCGCGGATATCCGGTCAGGGAACAGAAAGGGCGACGCTTCGTGCGTCGCCCTTTTCGTTTGACCGAGCGCCAAAATATGCGCGCCGGTTGATCTTCGCCGCCTGAATCCGCATGACGGCGCCAAACCAAATGCGCGGCTCATCGCCGCGCGAGGGCGGCCGCTTCTCCAATTTCCGGTTCAGGGCTTGACGGCGGACGCGCATACCCGGCAGTCAGGCATGCATCACCCCCGATGGCGGGCAATGCCCGCGCTACGCTGCCGAGGTCGTCCAAGAATACAGGGGAAGCCCCGTAGCGCGCCCATCGGGTGCCAGTGGTCAACCGTACGAACAGGGGATGCCATCCTGCGCATCCGCCGTTTGGAAGAGCGTCTGGGTTGGGGCAGCATCCGCAGTGTCAGGACTGGGGATGGATGCGCGTTCCCCTCGGTAGAGGTGCGCTTCTTCTACAACATCCTGGGTTACGCGCGGTACCCGTCCGGGTTCATGCTCTGCCAACGCCATGAATCCTGGCACATGCGGTCAAGGTCGTATTCCGCCTGCCAGCCCAGCTGTTCGCGGGCTTTGTCGCAAGCCGCATAGCACTCGGCGATGTCGCCCGCTCGTCGCGGCTGGATGGCGTAAGGGATCCCATGGCCGCAGGCGCGCTCGAAAGCGCGGACCACGTCAAGCACGCTGGAGCCGGTGCCCGTCCCCAGATTGAATACGCCCACACCGCGCCGGCATCCGTCCGCTGTTTGTTCGCCGTTGATGGAATAGGGGTCCTGAGCAGGCTCTTCCGATGAAGGTGCGCCCACCCGCCCAGCCATCCAGTCCAGCGCCGCCACGTGCCCGCGCGCCAAGTCGACCACGTGGATGTAATCGCGCACGCCCGTCCCGTCCGACGTGGGATAGTCATCCCCAAAGACGTTCAGCTCCGGCAGTTTGCCCACGGCCACTTTCGCCACGTAGGGCACCAGGTTGTTCGGGATGCCGCGCGGATCCTCCCCGATGAGCCCGCTTTCATGCGCGCCGATGGGGTTGAAGTACCGAAGCAGCACGATGTTCCACTCCGGGTCTCCCGCGTACAGGTCTGACAGGATCTGCTCCAGCATGGATTTCGTCTGCCCGTAAGGGTTCGTGGCTGGCCGTTTCGGCGCCAGCTCCGTGATGGGCACCTCATCCGGATCTCCGTAGACCGTGGCGCTGGACGAGAACACCAGGTTCTTCACATCGTGTTCGCGCGCCACGCGCACCAGCTCCAGCGTGCCGGCGATGTTGTTCCAGTAGTATTCCAGCGGCTTCGCCACGCTTTCGCCGACGGCTTTGAAACCGGCGAAGTGGATGATGGCGTCCACATCCTGAGCGCTGAACAGCTCTTCCAGCACGTCAGCGTCGAACAGCGAGGCATGCACGAACTGGAGGCGGTCTCCGCCCGGCTGATCTTCTGCGGGCAGTTCGCAGATCTGACGAACGCGATCCAGGGATTCCTCACAGGAATTGCTGAGATCATCCAGAACGATCACGCGGTAACCCGCATCCAGCAGCTCCACCACCGTGTGACTGCCGATGAACCCAGCGCCTCCCGTGACCAGGATGGTGGTGTCCGCGGGAGCTTTGGCAAGCGATCTGTTCGTCATGGGCGTCCTTTCGTCATCAGTGCTGTCTATGATAGCGAACGCGTGCGCTCTCCGCCGCATGGGATCCGTGTTCGCAGACGCTTTGACAATCGGGGAGACAAGGGGCATACTGCGAACATGCGTTCGCAAAAGTCATACATTGCCATCGACTTGAAGTCGTTCTACGCCTCCGTCGAATGCCGCGAGCGGCATCTGAATCCCCTGCGCACCAACTTGGTGGTGGCGGATGTCTCGCGCACGGAGAAGACCATCTGCCTGGCGGTGTCCCCCTCTCTCAAAGCCTATGGCATCAGCGGCCGCGCGCGTCTGTTCGAGGTGCTGCAACGGGTTCGCCAGGTGAATGAGCAGCGCCTTCGCCAGCTTCGGGCCGCTACGGGGGAGCGCCAGTTCGCGGCGTGCTCTTTCGATGACGGTCTCGTGCATGCGGACCCGCGCCAGGAGCTTGGATTCCTGATCGCCAAGCCGCGCATGGCCCTGTACCTGGATTATTCCGTGCGCATCTACGAGGTGTATCTCAAGCATTTCGCGCCAGAGGACATCCACGTGTACTCCATCGACGAGGTGCTGATAGACGCCACCAGCTACTTGCGCACGTACCGGTTGAGCGCGCGGCAGCTGGCATCCAACGTCATCCGGGACATCCTGGCGGAAACGGGCATCACGGCCACAGCGGGCATTGGCACCAACCTGTATCTGGCGAAGGTGGCCATGGACATCCTGGCGAAGCATGAGCCGCCGAACGAGCACGGCGTCCGCATCGCGGAGCTGGATGAAGAGGCGTACAAGCGGCGGTTATGGGATCATGAGCCGCTCACGGACTTCTGGCGGATCGGCCGCGGCTACGCGCGGCGGCTGCAGGAGCACGGCATGAAGACCATGGGGGATGTGGCCCGCTGTTCGCTGGGCCGGGGCGCGGATGAGCTCAACGAAGATCTGCTCTTCCGTCTGTTCGGCAAGAATGCGGAGCTGTTGATCGATCACGCGTGGGGCGTGGAGCCGGTCACCATGGAGCAGATCAAGGCGTACCGCCCCCAATCGAAGAGCATCGTGTCCGGACAGGTGCTCCACAGCCCCTATTCGTTCGATGACGCGCGCCTGGTGGCTTGGGAGATGGCGGAGCAGTTGGCGCTGGATCTGACGGCGAAGCAGCTCACCACCAACACGCTCGTGCTCACGGTGGGGTATGACCGCGCCAGCCTGAATGGGGCGAAGGACCCTGCTGAGCGGGGCATCGAGACAACGGTGGACTGGTACGGCCGTGAAGTGCCGAAGGCCGCCCACGGCACAGGCCATCCGAAGCGGCGCACAGCCTCCGCTCGTCTCATCTCAGAGACGGTCTTGGCGCTGTTCGATGAGCTGGTGGACCCGGAGCTGCTCGTGCGCAAGGTGACCATCGCGGCGGAGCGGCTGGCTGGCCCGGACGGAGAACCGGGAGATGGGGCGGCTCAGCTGGCGTTGTTCGACGAAGATGGCCTTTGCGCCAGCGAGGAGCAGGAAGCGGAGATGGAACGGGAGCGGACCGTGCAACGAGCCATGTTGGATATCCGGGAGAAGTTCGGCAAGAACGCGGTGCTCAAGGCGGCAAGTTTGCAGGAGGGCGCCACAGCCGCTGAGCGCAATCGTCAGATCGGAGGCCACAGCGCATGAGCCATCAGGCCTCCAAACGCGCGGAAAGAACAGCGGAGAGCGCCTGTTCCAAGTACGCGGACATCATCGGCCTTTCGCGGCCAGAGTCGGATTACCCCTCCATGCCGCTTGAGGATCGCGCGGCCCAATTCGCTCCGTTCGCCGCGCTCACCGGCCACAGGGAGGCCATCGAACACGCCGGGGCCGCCCACGAAGAGCCCACGTGACGGACATCTCCGTGGCGGATGCGGCCTCCTTGAGGCACAATGGATGGGAACTCATCGAAGCGCCTGGCGGTTCCGGGTGCTGGCAAGGAGGATCCATGGAGAATCCCACCCACGCTTCTGTCGCTGTTTCGGAGCTCGCTTTTCCGTCATGGGACGGCGAGAGCTCCATCCATGGGATGCTCTGGCAGCCGCCGGCCTCGATGGATCCGGTGGGCATCGTGCAGCTGATTCACGGCATGGCGGAGCATATCGAACGCTACGACGCGTTCGCGCGTTTCCTGGCGCATGCGGGGTACATCGTCTGCGGCCATGACCACATCGGCCACGGGCACAGCGTTTCCACCCGCGAGGACTTGGGGCACATGCCGCCGGAGACGGGCGCGGAAGTGCTGGTGGAGGATGTGGACACCCTGCGTCGGATCATGCAGGATGCTTTTTCGGATGACCTGCCGTACTTCATCTTCGGTCATTCCATGGGCAGCTTCACGCTGCGCGTCTACCTCACGCGCCATGGCGAAGGGCTTGCTGGGGCTGTGCTCTGCGGCACCGGACAGCAGCCGAAGCCTGTTTCATTCCTGGGCAATGCATTGGCGAAGCTGGGCGCGCGCATGCGCGGTGGCCATGAGAAGAGCATGCTCATCTACCAGATGGCTGACGGCGCGTTCTCTCGCAGGGTGGAGGATCCGAAGACGGAGTTCGACTGGATCTCCATGGATCGCCACAACATCGATGAGTACATGGCGGATGATCTGAACGGGTTCCAGTTCACGCTGGGCGGGTACGCTGCGCTCACGCGGCTCACGTTGCAGGCGGCAGACCTTGAACTGGCGAAGAAGGTGCCCCATGACCTGCCGTTGCTGTTCATCGCCGGGGCGAAGGATCCGGTGGGGGACGATGGCAAAGGGGTTCATGCTGCGGCGGACATGATGGCGGAGGCCGGTGCGGAAGACGTGGAGGTCATCCTGTACGGCAACATGCGCCATGAGATTCTGAACGAAGCGGATTCCGACCGCGTCTTCGATGATGTGCTCCGGTGGTTGAGGCGGTATAGCTGAGATCGCCTGCTATCCAAATGCGATAAGGGTGCCGAAAGCCAAACTTTTTCGTTGAACCGGCCGCCGGAGGCGATCGCGCCTAAGACTGCGGCTGCGCAAAAATGTGGTGGTTTTACCACATTTTTGACTTGCCTCCGCGAATCGGCGCGACATCCCCGTCGCCCCGGTTCCGCATCTGTTCTTGGGGGGGTGCGTGACGCGATGCCGCCGGGACCTTTCAGGCCCACGCCGCCATCGCGGGCATGCTTCGCATGCGGGTGCGCGCTTCGCGCGCAATGATGTGCGCCGGTTGATCCTCTCGTCCTGCAACCGTTTGGCGGCGCCTAACTTGATGCGCTGCATTCGCAGCGCAGCTACGGCAACCTATGGTGCAGCGCGAGGACGGAGGCTTCTCCGATTTCTGTTGCAGGATCTGGCGGCGGATGCGCGGGATGCTTTCCCTGTTCGCATGGTTGACCATTGGCGCCCGATGGGCGCGCTACAAAACGACCCCGGTCCCGATGCTCCTATAGATGTCAACCCCTTCTCTGGCGGGGTTGGCGGACCT
>CAJTVP010000032.1 GCA_910580205.1 uncultured Eggerthellaceae bacterium | reverse complement strand
GGCGAGGTCCGCCAACCCCGCCAGAGAAGGGGTTGACATCTATAGGAGCATCGGGCCCAGGTCGGATAAAAAACCAAGGAAGCTCTGTAGCGCGCCCATTGGGCGCCAATGGTCAACCAAGCGAACTGGAAGATCGTCCTGCGCATCCGCCGTTCGGACAGGTCTCTTTGTTGGAGCAGCTTTCGCACCACCCGGGATCGTCCGGTACGCTAAGCAACCTGAGCAGTATCTCAATGAATGGCGTTGGCAGTGCTCTTTTGCCAACGCGCACTTTCGAACGCCCATGGTGCCGTGCGCCTATTTGACCGGCGAAAGTGCGTCCATTCCCCATTTGCTTGTTTACAATGGCCCAAAGCCAAGTTTCCTCACGAAAGGATGGGAAAGTGACAACAGCAATCGCGTGGATGGCTCCTGTCTGCGCCGTCATCGGCATCATCGTCGCGGCGTATCTGGGCAGCTGGGTCCTCCGCCAAGATCCCGGATCGGATAAGATGAACTCCATCTCCATCAAGATCCAGCAAGGCGCGAAAGCGTTCTTGATGAGCGAATACAAGCTGCTCATCATCTTCATGGTGGTAGTGGCCATCGTCATGGCCGTGGCGCTCTCGTGGATCACCGCTCTGGCGTTCATCACCGGCGGCGTCCTTTCCGCAGCTGCCGGGTACGTGGGCATGCACGTGGCGACGCGTGCGAACACGCGCACGGCCTACGCTGCCGAGACGAGCGTCGCCAAAGCGCTCACCGTGAGCTTCCGCTCCGGTCTCACCATGGGGCTCTGCGTCGCCTCCTTCGCGCTTCTGGGCCTGTCCCTCTGGCTGATCCTGCTCGTGTTCAGCGGCATCTCCGGCGTGGACGTCACTGGGGAGATCATGCATCAGGCTCATGAGCACATCGGCATGGTGGAAGGCTTCGCCACGGGCGCATCCGCTGTGGCGCTCTTCGCCCGTGTGGGCGGCGGCATCTACACCAAGGCGGCGGATGTGGGCGCTGACCTGGTGGGCAAGGTGGAAGCGGGCATCCCTGAGGACGACCCGCGCAACCCCGCCACCATCGCTGACAACGTGGGCGACAACGTGGGAGATGTGGCCGGCATGGGCGCTGACCTCTTCGAGAGCTACACGGGCTCCATCCTGGCTCCCACCATCCTGGCCATCACCTTCGGCGCGTTGGGCGGGTACTTCGCTGGCGCTGACCAGATCTGGGCCATCGTGGTGCCGGTCGTCATCGCCGCCTGCGGCATCATCACCTCCATCATCGGCCTGTTCGCCGTGCGCACCAAGGAAGGCGCGGATCTGCACAAGGCCCTCAACCGCGGCACCTATGTGGCCGCCGTCATTGAAGTGCTCGTGATCCTGGGCATCTTCTTCATCTGGAACGGCATGGCGGTGGAAGCGCAGCCGCTGTGGCTGTTCGGCAGCGTGCTCTGCGGTCTGGTCGCGGGTCTCGCCATCGGCAAGATCACGGAGTTCTTCTGCTCCGACCACTATAAGCCGGTTCACAAGCTGGCTGAAGCCGCTGAGACGGGCGCGGCTACGGTCATCATCGAAGGCTTGGGCACGGGCATGCTCTCCACCATCGCCCCCATCTGCTTGGTGGCGCTGGCCATCATCGGCGCGTTCTTCTTCGGCAACATGGCGTTCCCCATGGCTTCCGCTGAGAACGCCATCGCGGTGGGTCTGTTCGGCGTGGGCTTGGCCGCCACGGGCATGCTCTCCAACACGGCCATCACCATCGGCGTGGACGCTTACGGCCCGGTGGCTGACAACGCGGGCGGCATCGCTGAGATGGCCGGCCTTCCCGAAGAGGTGCGCGACCGCACTGACGCGCTGGATGCTGTGGGCAACACCACCGCCGCCATCGCGAAGGGCTTCGCCATCTCAAGCGCGGGCCTGTCCGCCATCTCGCTCTTCGTGTCCTATCAGGCTACGATGCACAACTACATCCCCAGCTTCGAGCTGTCCCTCACTGATCCGCTGATCGTGGCTGGCATCTTCATCGGCGCCATGATGCCGTTCATGTTCGCGGCCTTGACCATGGGCGCGGTGTCCCGGGCGGCTCATGCCATGGTCGAAGAGGTGCGCCGCCAATTCCGCGAGATCCCAGGGATCATGGAGTACCAGGCGGAGCCGGAATACGACAAGTGCGTGGGCATCTCCACCACCTCCGCTCTGCATGAGATGATGGCTCCGGGCATCATCTCCATCGTGGTGCCCATCGCCATCGGCTGCATCGATCCGGCCATGCTGGGCGGTTTTCTCGCAGGTGCTGTGGCCACGGGCATGCTGATGGCCATCTTCATGTCGAACGCGGGCGGCGCGTGGGACAACGCGAAGAAGTACATCGAGCAGGGCCACTTCGGCGGCAAGGGCTCTGAGGCCCACAAGGCCGCGGTCGTGGGCGACACGGTGGGCGATCCGTTCAAGGACACTTCTGGTCCGTCCATGAACATCCTCATCAACCTGATGACGATCGTCTCGCTCACATTCAGCCCGCTGTTCATCCTGATCCAGACGCTGATCTAGGATCAGGGCAGAGGCGACGTGCAAGACGTCTGCATCTTCACCGACGGCGCAGCGCGCGGGAATCCGGGAAATGGGGGTTTCGGCGCGCTGCTGCGTTTCACGGATAAAGATGGCATCGTGCATGAGCGGGAGCTCTCTGAAGGGTTCTCGCTCACCACGAACAACCGCATGGAGCTCCTGGGCGTGATCCGCGCCCTGCAGGCGCTCAAGCACCCGTGCCGCGTGCGCGTGCAGACCGACTCGCGCTACGTGGTGGACGCGTTCAACAAGGACTGGATCTCAGGTTGGAAGCTCCGTGGCTGGAAGACCGCGAAGAAGGAACCAGTGGCGAACCGCGATCTCTGGGAAGAGCTTTTGCGCGCCATGGAGGGGCATGAGGTCACCTTCGACTGGATCAAGGGGCACGCAGGCCATCCAGAGAACGAACGATGCGACGCTCTAGCCACGACGGCGGCGGACGGCGATGGCTTGTCCGTGGATGAGGGGTATCTGCGCGCTGCGGCTGGTGCGTGAGCCCTCTGTCTTGCCTTTGGGGCGCATTTACGGTATACTTGCTGTATACTTGCAATGCGCGAAGGAGGCGGTTATGGCTCAATTATCTTTGTACATGGATGATGCATGCATGGAGGAGCTGCGCTCTGATGCTGAAGCGGCGGGCAAATCCATCTCCTCCTATGCGCGCGAAGTGCTTGAGAAGCGCCATGAATCCGGCCGAGGCTGGGTGAACGGGTGGCCTCCGGGGTATTTCGATTCTCTGGAGCCGTTGGATATAGAGCTCCCAGAAGATCTTCCCCCAGATCCTATTCCAGCGTTGGATGCGATGTGATATGGCCATGTATCTCCTAGATGCGAACATCCTCATCGACATCTCTCGCCGAAAGCTCACCTACGCCTATGATCTTCTCATGCAAAGCGATGCCAGCCTTTTCAAGGTGCCTGCGGTGGTGAAGGCGGAGCTCCTTCTGGGGGCTGAGAAGAGCAGGAATCCCGAAGCTGAACGGTTCAAGGTGGATTCGTTGCTGCTTCCCTTCGAGATCATTCCCTTCGATGACGCATGCGCAGCGCACTATGCGCGCATACGGGCGGAGCTTGAGCGCAAGGGCAAGACCATCGGCGGCAATGACTATCTCATAGCTGCCACAGCTCTGGCTCGCTCAGCGGTCTTGGTCACCAACAACGTGGACGAGTTCAAACGCGTTCCGGGGCTCACCATCGAATGCTGGGAAGAGATCGACTTCTAGCTAGAGATCAAGCTTCAACGCGCCGGTTCATTTCAAGTTCGCGAAGTACCCGCGCTTCTCTATCTCGTAGGTTTCGTCCGGGAAGAGCATCTCATAGATGCTGGTGAAGTACACATCCGTCATGGATGCGATGAAGTCAACCACGATGCGGTTCGGATCCTGTTCGAGATAGTCCTCTTGGCTGATGGTCTGGGATGTGCTCGCGAGCGGGCGGATGTGATGGGCGAAGATGGGGGAGGACTCATCCCCGCGCTGCAAGTCTGCCAGCAGGCGTTCGTAGAGGCGCTCGAACATGTGCTCCAGCAGGTTGGACGCATCTTCCAGCATCCCTTCGCGCTCATAGATGAACGCGCTGTTCTGCCGCTTCGCCAGCTTGAGGTCTTGGAAGATGTCCTCGCTCATGGAGATGGCGTCTTCGCCGTAGCTGTTGTTCACGATGTCCACGGTCATGTTGTTGATGATGCGACCGTTGTCTTTGCCCAGCACCGCGCTGTCGAACATATCCATGTCCTCGATGACGCCCATGGAAAGCGCGTCCGCGCGGTCTTTGCCGATGTAGGCGATCATATCGCTCACGCGCACCACGCAGCCCTCCAAGGTGGACGGACGCAGGTGCTTGATCTGGGAGGCGTCGCACGTGCAGGCGGCCACAGCTCCGTCCAGGGCTTCGAAGCTGTCCGTGGTGCCGCGGACCAAGCGCTTAGCCGCGAATTCGCCATTATGGGTGAGCACGCCGTCCAGCGTCTGCAAAGAGATGTTGCGCGGATAGAGCTCGTCCAGAACGCGCACGGAATGGACGTTGTGGTTGAAATACGCGCCTGTGCGCTCGTGGTAGCACTGAGAGAGGAAACGCTCGCCCGCATGGCCGAAAGGCGTGTGGCCCACGTCATGCCCGAGCGCGATGGCCTCTATCAGATCCGTGTTCAAGCCAAGAAGGCGCCCGATGCCCTTGGCGACGCGGTTCACCAGCTGCACATGCAACCCGCGTCGCGTGATATCGTCATTGTTGACGAAGGAGAACACTTGCGTCTTCCCCGCGTAACGGTTGTAGGCGGGCACGTTCACGATCTTCTCAACATCGCGCACGAACGCTGGCCGCACGAGCGTGGCGCGGTCATTCACAAGGTCCTGGCGTCGCACCACATCCGCATCATCGAACGCATGAGGGCTCATGGCCCCATGCTCGCGATCCTCTTCGATCCGCCGTTCGATCTCAGGGTCAAGGGTGAGATAGGGGATCTGGGCGTTGGGTCGGTTCTGCATCTGCTTCCTTTTTGGTATCCTGCCAAACAGCACCCGATATCATAGCAAACGATCCCGTTTCCCCGGCAGGGGCGCGGGTCGGAAAAGAGGACGGGCACGCCGTGGGGCGCATCTCAGACGACGACATCCAGAAGGTCCGCGAAGCCACCGACTTGGTGGCGATCGTGGGCGAGCATTCGCGCGTCCAGCAGCGCGGGCGCGAGTTCTGGTGCTGCTGCCCGCTCCATCATGAGAAAACGCCGTCGTTCAAGATGGATCCCGCCACGCAGCTGTGGCATTGCTTCGGCTGCGGCGAGGGGGGAGATGTGTTCGGCTTCGTGATGAAGACCGATGACATCACGTTCCCGGAGGCTGTGCGCAAGCTGGCGGAGCGCGCGCGGATCGACATCCAAGAAGAGGGCGGCACGGGCGTTCCCCAGTCGAAGAAACAGCGGCTGCGCGAAGCGTGCAAGGAAGCGGAGGCGTTCTTCCACACCCAGCTCATGCGCTCGCCGGATGCGGGGGCGGCGAAGGCCCGCTCGTATCTGGCGGGGCGCGATCTGGGCGGCGAGGTGCCGAAGACGTGGATGCTCGGCTACGCGCCCGGCAATGGCGCCATGACCGCGTACTTGCGCTCCCTCGGCTACACGCCTGATGAGCTGGTCACGGCGAACGTCTCGGTCGATCGCAACGGCGTGCTCAGGGACCGTTTCTACGAACGCGTGATGTTCCCCATCCATGACGTTTCTGGTGAATGCGTGGCCTTCGGTGGCCGCATCATCGGGGAAGGGGAGCCGAAGTACCTGAACAGCCAAGAGACGCCCATCTTCCACAAGTCCAACGTGCTGTTCGGGTTGGACAAGGCGAAGGCGAAGATGGCCTCCACGGGCACTGCCATCGTGGCGGAAGGTTACACGGATGTGATCGCCATGCATGAGGCGGGCATCACCAATTGCGTGGCCACGCTGGGCACTGCGCTCACGAAAAGCCATGTGCGCACGCTCTCTCGCCATGCGGGCAAGCGCATCATCTACCTGTTCGATGGGGATGCGGCCGGGCAGCGCGCTACGGAGCGCGCCTTGCAATTCATCGGGGACGCGGCTGGCGGCGAAGGGATGCGCCAGCAGGCCGATCTCTTCGCGCTGTGCTTGCCTGACGACCAAGACCCAGCGGAGTATCTGGCGGCACACAGCGCTGAGGACCTCATCAAGCTTTTGGATGAGGCGCAGCCGCTGGTGAAGTATGGGATCGAGCGTCGGCTCTCACGCCATGATCTTGACAGCGTGGAGGGCCGCGCGCGGGCGCTGCCGGATGCGCTTTCGGTCTTGGCACCCATCAAAGACACGCTCATCGCCAAGGAATACGCCATCGAAGTGGCTCAGCGGCTCCATGTCCGGGAGGACGATGCGCTCGCGCAGCTGGCGAAGCTCCAGAAGCCGCGCGTCTACGATGACGAGCGCGAGGAACGCCCTGAGCGTCCGAGAACGGAAGCCGCGCCATTGCGCCTGACGGACAAGGAGGCGAACCGGCGCGCCTTGGAGCAGGAGCTGTTGGGCGTGTTCGTCCAGCATCCGTTGGAGGCGCTCCCCTTCGCTGATGGCATCGTCAAGCTGAGATGGCATTTCAAAGCTCACGAGGCCATCGCGCAAGCGGTGGTGGGGGAGCTCACGATGAATCTGAACGCCGCACCCGCTCTCCTCGTGGACGCGGCCATGCGCGCGGACGGGGAGGCCGCTTCCATCTTGACGGCGGCCCATGCCCATGAGGATTCATCGCCGGATGCCGTCATCGGCTATCTGTTGCGTGAGCTTGAGCTGGGAGACATGGAAGATGAGGCGGCCCGCTTGAAGGCGGAGATGGGCCGCGCGCCCGAAGGGAGCCCGGAGCAGAGCGAGCTCTTCCAGCAGCTCGTGGACATGCAGGCGCGGCTCACCGAGGCGCAGAAAGCGCGCAGGCCGTTGGCGTGAGGCGTGGCCGCGCTGTTCATTGAAGCGCATCTCTTGCCCGTAAGACTCGCTTCTCAATAGATGGAGTTTTCGCTTGCTTCTTTACATACATATGTTCGATAGTGTATATTGCCATCCAACCGAATCAAAAGCGAATAGCGAACGGAATGAGATGTCTCAAAAAGAGATCGTGATCAAAGGTGCGCGCGAGCACAACCTCAAAGACATAGACGTGACCATCCCACGCGATGAGCTGGTGGTCATCACGGGCCTTTCGGGTTCCGGCAAGTCCAGCTTGGCGTTCGACACCATGTACGCCGAAGGGCAGCGCCGTTATGTGGAGAGCTTGTCCAGCTACGCGCGCATGTTCCTGGGGCAGATGAGCAAGCCGGATCTGGATTCCATCGACGGGCTTTCACCGGCCGTGTCCATCGACCAGAAGACCACTTCGAAGAATCCGCGCTCCACCGTGGGCACCACAACGGAGATCTATGACTATCTGCGCTTGCTCTACGCGCGCGTGGGCATCCCCCATTGCCCGAAGTGCGGGCGCGTCATCAAGAAGCAGACCACCGATCAGGTGACCGATGAGATCCTGTCCCTGGCGAATGGGGAAGAGGCGCGCGCCATCATCCTAGCCCCCATCGTGTCGGGCAAAAAGGGCGAATACACCAAGCTCTTCGAAGACCTCAAGAAAGAGGGCTTCACCCGCGTGCGCATAGACGGGGAGATCACGCGCTTGGAGAATGACCCCATCACGCTCAACAAGCAGATCAAGCACTTCATCGACGTGGTGGTGGATCGCGTCGTGCTCAAGCCTTCCGCAGTGAGCCGCATCGCTGAGGCGGTGGAGCTGGCCACGAAGCTGGCTGATGGCCGCGTGCTCGTGCAGCTGCTTGGTGAATCCCAAGACGTGAAAGCGGTCCAGGGGGGCACCTCGTCCGGGGCGAAGGGTGGTCTGGCCGAAGGGGAGCATGTGTTCTCTCTGGCCCTCGCATGCCCTGAGCATGGCTTCTCCATGGATGAGCTGGAGCCGCGGGATTTCTCGTTCAACGCGCCCTATGGCTCCTGCCCGGATTGCTACGGCATCGGCAGCCGCGAAGAAGTGGATGCGTCCATGATAGTCTCGGACACGTCCCTTTCCGTGGAAGACGGCGCCATAGCTCCCTTCAAGAGCGGCAATTACTACCCGCAGGTGCTCAACGCCGTCGTGCGCCACATGGGCGAGGATCCGTCAACGCCCTGGGAGGATCTGCGCCCCAAGACCCAGAAAGCCATTCTGGAGGGTTGCGGCTCTGACCGCGTGCGCGTTGATTACCACACCGTTGATGGCCGCAACACTTACTGGTACATAGAATGGGAAGGCGTCCTTGAGGCGGTTCGGCGCAAATACGCGGAAGCGGATACGGATTCGAAGCGTGAAAAGCTCCAATCCTACATAGCCAGCGTTCCTTGCAAGACCTGCAAAGGCCGTCGTCTGAAGCCGGAGATCTTGGCGGTCACCGTTGGGGACAAGTCCATCTATGACGTGACGGAGATGAGCGCGGCGGATTCTCTCCATTTCTTCCAAGGGCTCTCCTTCGATGGCCCTGATGATTTCGTTGCGTCTCCCATCGTGAAGGAGATCATCGTCCGCTTGCAGTTCTTGGTGGATGTGGGCTTGGACTACCTCACCCTTGAGCGGGCCACGGCCACGCTTTCGGGCGGAGAGGCGCAGCGCATCCGCTTGGCCACGCAGATCGGCGCAGGCCTCATGGGCGTGCTGTACATCTTGGACGAGCCCTCCATCGGCCTCCATCAGCGCGACAACGAACGGCTCATAGCCACGCTGGAGCATCTGCGCGATCTGGGCAACACGGTCGTGGTGGTGGAGCATGACGAAGACACCATCCGCAGCGCGGATTACATCGTGGACATGGGTCCGGGCGCAGGAGAGCATGGCGGCCATGTCACCGCCTGCGGCACCCCGGAAGAGGTCATGGCCACGCCTGGCTCCCTCACGGCGGATTATCTGACGGGCCGTCGGCGCATCGAAGTGCCCGAGGAGCGCCGCAAGCCGCGCAAGGGCAAGCTCAAGCTGACCGGCGCCAAAGAGAACAATCTCAACAACGTGACGCTGGAGGTGCCGCTCGGCACGTTCACGGTGGTCACAGGCGTATCCGGCTCAGGGAAGAGCTCGCTGATCACCGATACGCTGGCTCCGGTGTTGGCGAACCGCCTGAACCGCGCCCACCGCCGCACGGGCCCGTACCGCAAGATCACGGGTCTGGACAAGCTGGACAAGGTCATCAACATCGACCAGAGCCCCATCGGGCGCACGCCGCGTTCCAATCCCGCCACCTACATCGGGCTTTGGGATGACATCCGCAACCTGTTCGCCTCCACAGCGGAGTCGAAGGCGCGCGGCTATTCTCCTGGTCGCTTCTCTTTCAACGTGAAAGGCGGCCGTTGCGAAGCGTGCAAGGGCGATGGCCAGATCAAGATCGAGATGCACTTCCTTCCGGACATCTACGTCCCTTGCGACGTATGCCATGGCAAGCGGTACAACCGTGAAACGCTGCAAGTGACCTACCGCGGCAAGAACATCGCGGAAGTGCTGGACATGACCGTGGAGGACGCTCTCCATTTCTTCGAGAACATCCCCTCCATCAAGCGCAAGCTCCAGACGCTGTTCGACGTGGGCTTGGGCTACATCCGCTTGGGGCAGTCCGCCACCACGCTCTCAGGCGGCGAAGCTCAGCGCGTGAAGCTCTCCAGCGAACTCCAGAAGCGCAGCTCTGGCAAGACGTTCTACATCTTGGACGAGCCCACCACCGGCCTTCATTTCGAAGACGTGCGCCAACTGCTCATCGTGCTGCAGCGGCTCGTGGATGCGGGCAACACGGTGCTGGTGATCGAGCACAACCTGGATGTGATCAAGAGCGCTGACCACATCATCGATCTGGGCCCTGAAGGAGGCGTGCGCGGCGGGAACATCATCGCCCAAGGCACGCCTGAAGAGGTGGCCCAGGTGCCAGGCAGCTTCACTGGCCAATTCATCAAGCGCGTCCTCGAAGAGGCGGAAGCGGTCACGGACGGGATCAACGCAGAGGTGGCATGAGGGTTATAATCCTCATGCCATGAGCAAGACTGTTCGAGAAAGAATCGCGCTCGTCATCTTCTTCGTGCTCGTTCTGGGCGGCGCCATGCTGGCGTTCAGCTATTTCTCCACGGGCCGAGGCTGGTCGGTCGCTGCCACAGCTGTGGATGACAGCGTGGGGCAGCTGGACGGCTACACCGCTGTCGTCTATTCCGGAGTGGCTCCCGCAGACCCTGACCAGACATCCGCCGAAGCCGATCTGATCCGTGATCAAGAGCAGATTGACCCTGAAAGCGAAGAGGATCTGGGACTGAGCCTCCTCTCCTTGGCCAGCGAAGTGAGCGCGGCGGATGCCGGCCGCATCTTCGTGTCAGATGTGCGCGACCTTTATGAAACGCGCGGCGCTTCCGTGCTGAGTTTGGACGTGTCGGATCAGGCTTCCCGCTACGCCGTTCCCCAAGTGTTCACCGTGAACGGCAAGAAGATAGGCGTCTTCTCCATCACCGAGCGTCTCACGCCCGCGCAGTTGGAAGAGATCATCGATGGCTTGCGGGAAGAAGGAGCGCAGAGCGTCATCTGCATCGCCCCGCGTCCCGCGCTCATCTCCAGCTATGACGGCTTGGATGTCGTGCTCATCACCCAAGCGCCCCATGAGTATTCCATCACCAATGAACCGGAGGATGGCACCGTCATCGCCCATTCGCCTGAGAAGGGGAGCGTCGGCATCATCTTGCTATCCTCCAACAACGTCCCGTCCGCGAAGTCCGTCTCCTCGCTTTGATGCGCCTGCGGGCGCTGCTCGTTAGGGTCCGAGCGCGCAGAGCGCTGCCACCGGCCTGAAAATCCCCGACGGATTGTTTCAACGACGTTAAAAACGCAACCTGGCGCAGCATCCATCTTTATAATCTCTCTCACTGAGACAACGTTGCATCACAGGCTGATGCAGGGCAGCAGGAGGAGAAGCCGATGAGATACACCGAACGCATCATCGAGGAAGTCAAGGCCAAGAATCCGGAGCAGCCGGAGTTCATCCAAGCGGTGACCGAGGTCATGCAGTCTTTGGAGCCGGTGATCGAGGCCCATCCGGAGTATGAGAAAGCGAGCCTTCTGGAGCGTCTGGTCGAGCCGGAGCGCGTCGTCATCTTCCGCGTGCCGTGGGTGGATGATGAGGGCAACGTTCAGGTCAATCGCGCCTTCCGCGTGCAGTTCAATTCCGCCATCGGCCCCTACAAGGGCGGCCTGCGCCTGCATCCTTCCGTGAATCTCGGCATCATCAAGTTCCTCGGCTTCGAGCAGATCTTCAAGAACTCCCTCACCACGCTGCCCATGGGCGGCGGCAAGGGCGGTTGCGACTTCAACCCGAAGGGCCGCTCCGACATGGAGATCATGCGCTTCTGCCAATCCTTCATGACCGAGCTCCAGCGCCACATCGGCGCGGACACGGATGTTCCCGCCGGAGACATCGGCACGGGCGCTCGTGAGATCGGTTTCATGTTCGGCCAGTACAAACGCATCAAGAACGTCTTCGAGGGCGTGCTCACGGGCAAGGGCCTCGCGTTCGGCGGCTCTCTGGCGCGCACCGAGGCCACCGGCTATGGTCTCATCTACATCGTGGATGAGCACTTGAAGTGCCAGGGCGACAGCCTGAACGGCAAGACCGTCTGCATCTCCGGCTCCGGCAACGTCGCCATCTACGCGGCCCAGAAGTCGCAGCAGCTCGGCGCCAAACCGGTCACCATGTCTGATTCGACGGGTTGGATCCATGATCCGGCCGGGATCGACCTTGACCTGGTGAAGCAGATCAAGGAAGTGGAGCGCGGCCGCATCTCCGAATACGCGAAGCGCAAAGAGGGCGTGGAATACCATGAAGGCCGCGGCGTCTGGTCGGTGCCGTGCGACATCGCGCTTCCGTGCGCCACGCAGAACGAGGTCTTTCTGGATGACGTGAAGCAGCTCGTGCAGAATGGTTGCAAGCTTCTGGCTGAGGGCGCCAACATGCCCACCACCATCGACGCCACGCAGTACCTGCAGGACAACGGCGTCTCGTTCATCCCGGGCAAAGCGGCGAACGCCGGCGGCGTGGCCACGTCCGGCCTTGAGATGTCCCAGAACTCCGAGCGCCTGTCTTGGACTTTCGAAGAGGTGGACGCGAAGCTCAAAGGGATCATGGTCAACATCTACCATGCCATCGACGACGCTGCGAAGCGTTACGGCCATGAAGGCGACTACGTCATGGGCGCGAACATCGCTGGTTTCGAGAAGGTGGCGGATGCCATGATGGCGGAAGGCATCGTGTAGGCCTTCGCTTTTTCGGCGGTGAAGGGGCGCGGGAAACCGCGTCCCTTTTTTCATGGTCTGCAAATCAGGTCAACCACGGTCCTGATGCTCCTATAGATGTCAACCCCTTCTCTGGCGGGGTTGGCGGACCTCGCCG
>CAJTVP010000031.1 GCA_910580205.1 uncultured Eggerthellaceae bacterium | reverse complement strand
TGGTGCGCCATGAGGGATTCGAACCCCCGACGGTCTGATTCGTAGTCAGCTCCTCTATCCAGCTGAGGTAATGGCGCACTTCAAAATCAGCTTGACCATTCTCGCAAAGCCCTTCGCTCGTGTCAACCCATCATTTCATAGGAACACGAAA
The DNA here is from genome assembly GCA_910580205.1 of uncultured Eggerthellaceae bacterium. Classification (GTDB taxonomy): domain Bacteria; phylum Actinomycetota; class Coriobacteriia; order Coriobacteriales; family Eggerthellaceae; genus MGBC163016. Next base: position 13,859 of record CAJTVP010000031.1, on the reverse strand, counting down.
AGTCGGTTTAACGCTACAATACCACGCTTACGAACGCTCAAGGAGTCCTCATGCCTCAAGAGATAGACAAAGACCTCATCCGCACTGACGAAGGCGCCATCAAGGTGGGCACCGCTGAGACGGTCCGCATCCCCGAAGAAGAGGCCACGCGCATCGACCTCTACACCACCTTCGCAGACATCAATCAGATCCCGAACCAGCTCTACCTGGACAACGACGTGAAACGGGGCCTGCGCAACGCGGACGGATCAGGCGTGCTGGCCGGCATCACCAACATCTCCAACGTCCACGGCTATCGCATCGAAGATGGCGTCAAGGTTCCCGAAGAGGGCTCCATGCGCGTGCGCGGCTATGAGCTCTACGATCTTCTGGGCGACACCTCCCCTGAGCGCCGCTTCCGCTTCGAGGAGCTGGCCTATCTCCTGCTCATGGGAGAGCTGCCCACCCGCGAGGAGCTGGAGCGCTTCGTCTCCGTGATCGACGCCAATCGCGAACTGCCGGACGGGTTCACCGCCTCCATGCTCATGCGCGATGCCGCCCCCTCCATCATGAACGTGCTCTCCCGCAGCGTGCTGCAGCTCTACGCCTACGATGACCATGCCGAAGAGCGCACGCCGAAGCATGAGATCCACACAGCGCTCTCCCTCATCAGCCGCTTGCCACGCATCATGGTGCTGTCCTATTACAGCAAGCGCGCGCGATTCTTCCACGAATCCATGATCATGCACCGCTTCCGCGAAGGTGAGACCACCGCGGAGACCATCCTCTCCATGCTGCGCCCTGACCGCAGCTATGCCCCCGAAGAAGCGGCCATGCTGGATGTCATGCTCTGCCTGCACGCCGAGCATGGCGGCGGCAACAACTCCACCTTCGCCACGCGCGTCCTGAGCTCCGCGGACACGGATGCCTATTCCGCTTACTCGGCGGCCATCGGCGCGCTCAAAGGATACAGGCACGGGGGCGCTAACTTGAAAGTGCGCGCCATGCAGAACGATCTCAAAGAGCAGGTTCCCCAGGAGAAGTGGGCTGATGAAGGCGCGGTGGGCGATTATCTGCGCCGCATCGTGCGCAAGGAGGCCTACGATCGCACCGGCCTGGTCTACGGCATGGGGCACGCGGTCTACACGCTCTCCGACCCGCGCGCGGTCATCTGCAAGCGCTTCGCCGGCAACCTGGCGGAAGGCACCGAATACGAAGCGGAGTACCGGCTCCTGGAAACCTGCGAGCGCATCGCTCCGGAGATCGTCGCCGAAGAGCGCGGCGTCACGAAGACGCTCTGCGCGAACGTTGATATGTACTCCGGCTTCGTGTACTCCATGATGGGCATCCCAGAAGACCTGTACACGCCGCTGTTCGCCTGCGCGCGCATGGCGGGCTGGGCGGCGCATCGCTTCGAGGAGCTGGTGAGCGGAAAGCGCATCATCCGTCCGGCATACAAGAACACGAAGACCGGGTCGCGCCCCTACGCTCCCCTGGATGAGCGAAAGTGACTTGCGCGGCTGAACCCGGTCACGCTACCATGCGGGAAACGCGTTCCAAGGAGGAGACGATGACCGAGGCAGAGAAGCGGCCCCAGCGCCCGGTGGCGAAAAGCTTGCGGATCCTTGACGATGCCGTACTGGACGGGTTCGACTTGGAAGACATCAAATGCCGTTCATGCAGCGGGTATGGGAACTGCGGGTACAAGAGCAACTATCTGAATCCAGCGGGCGGCATCGCCAGCGTTTGCATGAGATACCGAAAGCAGCTCCAGTGCGAACGGGACGGCGTGGAGTTCAGCTTGGACGACTTGGGCGTCTAGCCCTTCCTGCGATACGCGCTAAGCCCGCAGAACAGGCGCACGGTCTCAATCTTTCGGGCGGAACTTCCCCACCAGATCATAGATCCACCAGAACGCGCCGCTCCTGCGCACAGGCGCATCCCCAACAGCCTTGGCTGTGGCAGTGACTTCATGCCGGTAATGCGGATGGTTCTTACGGAACCGCCACCGGCAGAGAAGCGTGATGGCAAGGCCCAAGACCCCCACTCCAGCGAAACTGGCTGCCAGCTCGAACACGGGCTGATTGCCGTCGGCCAACGCATAGAAGCTGGCCAGCACGAAGAAGATGGACAGCGCCGAGCACAGGATGAGGAAGACCTTGATGAGCACTTCCTTCGCGCGGGTGGGAGACGAGCGCCAAGACACGACGAAGTAGATGACGATGGCCAGGAGCACGAGCGCTATCAGAAGCGGCACGCTGCGTGAAAGCCGCGCTATCAGGTTTATCATCGCACCTCCTCTGCCCTCATGGCCGCACCGCCGTCAACGGACGTTGACGGATTCCGGTCAGAACACCTGCGCGCGCAAGCCAGAGAACGTCGTGGCGCGCGCCCAGTATCCCGCCTTGAGCGCTTGAGCCGCCAAAGCGGAGGCCTCCGCGAACGTGGCCATCTCCACGAACACGGCAGAGCCGCTGCCGCTCAAATGCAGCCGATCTGCGCCGATGCCCGCACGCTCTTCCGCCCATTCTCTCATGGCGGCCAACGGCGGGCACACCTCATCTGCGGCCTTTGTCAGACTGTTGAAAAACGGGATCTCCTCGGCGGTCCGCGCCCGGTTCACCTGACGGAGCATCTCTTCCGATGGGGTGGCAGGATCAGCGTCGAAGGCGGCATAGGCCGCAGCCGTGGACACGCCAGCGGGAGGCTTCATGAGGCAAAGCGGCGTGTTCCGCGGGGCCAAAGCGCGCACCCACCGCTCCCCCGCTCCGTCCAGCAGCGCGCAGCCGCCGCGCAAGAAGAAGGGCACGTCCACACCCAACCGAGACGCGACTTCCGTGAGCGCCTCTTCGCTATCCACCCTCCACAACCGCGCCAGACAGGCGAGCACGGCGGCGGCATCCGCAGAACCGCCACCCAATCCCGCCTGGGCTGGCACATGCTTCTCAAGGCGGATGAGGATGCGCTCCGCGCCTTCTCGACCTGCAGCCCGCGCCAAAAAATCGGCGGCCTTGAACGCCAGATTGTCCTTCGCGTCCACTGAAAGCGAAGCGTTCTCCTGCATGGACCCAGACACCTTGTCCGCCATGTCCACCTGCACGAGCAGGTTCCCTTGCGCGCCGCCGAATGCGAAACGACCAGATCCGGCCTCCAAGGCTGCGCGAGCTTCGTCCGCCTCCGCTGCATCCAGAGGCGATGCATTCACATGCACGATGTCGTGGAGCGAAAGCGCGTGCATCACGCTCGTCGTCTCATGCAAACCGTCCTCACGACGGCCGCCCACGCCCAGGAACAGATTCACCTTCGCCGGAGCGATGGCCCGCAAAGCGCCAGGACCCATGAGATCCTCCGCTCGAAGCTGGGCGTTCGCCGCTTCCGCCATCATGTCGATCATGATCGCCTCTTCCTGAAGAAGTCCTGCAAAAGCTGGATGCTCTCGTCGGCCAGAACGCCCGGCGTGACTGGGAAGGTGTGGTTCAGGCGATCGTCTTCATGGAAGCGATACAGGCTTCCGAGCGCTCCCGCCTTCTGATCAGGGGCGCCGAACACGCATCGGCTCACGCGCGCCTGATGCATGAGCCCGGCGCACATGAGGCAGGGCTCCAACGTGACGTAGACCGTGCAATCAGCGAGCCGCCACGCATCCAGCACGCGGGCCGCCTCGCTCATGGCCGTGAACTCCGCATGGGCCGACGGGCTTTTGAGCCGTTCGCGCTGGTTGTGAGCCTGGGCGATGACGCGCGGCTCTGAGGTGAACGTGCGCGTAGCCCGGTCATAGGCCTGATGCACCACCACCGCACCGATGGGCACTTCACCCTCTGCGGCTGCGGTGCGCGCTTCTTCAAGCGCAAGGCGCATGAAGCGCTCATCATCGGGTGGTGTGAAAGAGTTCGCCATGGGTTTCATTATAGGGAATGGCGGAGGAAGCAGGATTGGCTCATGGGTTGATAACCGGCAGGGCAGAACTGGCGGAGGAAGTAGGATTCGAACCCACGGTACCTTGCGGCACAACAGTTTTCAAGACTGCCGCCTTCAACCACTCGGCCACTCCTCCGCTTTTTATCCTGAACAATCTCGCACCCCATCGTGCAGGATGGGTGTGAGGTTTGTTCAGTTGTCAAGCTGCGCGCTCCAACAACTCCTGCGGCAGTGCCTTGTCGTACGACAAGGCGTAAGCGATCTTATCCAAAATAAGGAGCTTATCCGCAGGAAGAGCTTCTGGCATAAGTATAGGTGAATTACCTTGCTCTTCATGCAGTAATTCATTCAACGTGCAGGCATCCTCCATCAAATCTTCTGCCGAGATGCGACAGTAGCGCATCGTAGTGTTGACGTGGGTATGTCCAAGCCATTTGGATACTGATCCTATGTCGATTCCGGCACGCAATGATGAGGTGGCGAAGGAATGCCTGCATGTTTGCAGTGTTACCCGCGGAAGCTCATGCTTATCCCTGAATCGCCTGATGCGTTTGCTCATTGAATAAGGATCAACGCGCTTTCCCTCATGGGCGAGCCATGGTCCGTCATCGGGAGCGATCTTCTCAAACCTCTCTTTCAGATATGAGAGCATCGGCAGATCACGACGCGCTTGAGGCGTTTTCACGTCGTGCAGCTCGCGTTTCCCGTCAGCATAGGTATACGCCTTGATGATGCGAACTTGATCTTTGTCGAGCTTGAAATCAAGGATATCCAACCCGCAGGTTTCAGATGGCCGCAAGCCCATCAGGAACGACGTGAGCAGCGCTCTTTCCACGAGAGACCCCGGCTCGCTTTTTCGGACGATCTCAAGCCACTCCCAGATCTGGCTCCATTTCTTGAGAACGACGCCTTGGAAAGGTTCATCGAAGATACGCGGGTCAGGATAGATGAAGGAAGCTACCGCTGGATTGTATGGGATCAGGTGAAGGTCCCTTGACGCGTGCCCCAAGATGGAAGACAAGGTGTCTTTCGCTGTCTTGGCTATCTTCTCGGTGCCGCATCCGTTGATCATCTGCTGGATCTCCGTGTAACCGATCTCATCCAAGAATCTCTCCCCAAGGGCGGGAAGGATGTATTTCTGGATGTACTTTCGATAGCAAGCGCGGGTCGTGTGGCTGAGCTTCTTCTTGTTCGGCCAGAAGGTGTTGGTGACGAAGTCTTTCAATTTGATGCGCTGCGTTGCGTACATGCTAGTATCCTCCTAAGCCTGGTCATCAGATCAGGTCTGTCATGGGTCCCCCGGGAGTTTTCGCGGACAATCGGGGGATCCGGCTTCTTTCAATTCCTAAATGCTCCTACCTATCACCTCCTTTGCGCCTTTGCGCCGCGATCCGACAATCGGGATCAGCTCCGAAAGCCATCCCCCCCTTCCTGAACGATGCTCGCCCTGGTACGCAAAGCGGATTTCCGCCTTTCGCGTATCAGGGCGCTTGAAACGATGGAACACCATTGATGGAGGGCATATGAAAAGCGCTTCAAAAAACAGAAGCGGAACAGAAAAAAAGGGAAAGCAGACAGGGGCTTGAAGTTCACCTCGGCCTCGCCAAAGACCTCGGCACCCCTGTCCCAAAAGGCGCTGATCGTTGCCCTTATGCGTCTACGGAAGGTACCAGCTCCCATAAACGAGCTGACGACCAGCAAAGCACACGGAGCGCATATGCAGGGTGCATATGCGGCTCTCGCGTACGGAGTATAGCAGCGAAAAGTTCACGTTTCGGCACATTTTTCCAGCAGGGGAAACAGGAAGAAGGAAGCGAACATGGCAGTTTGCAGGGTGCATAAAAACGACAATTTCACCGTCATGAGCAATGCCCATTTGAGGGATAAAACTCTATCCCTCAAAGCGATCGGCCTTTTATCGAAGGTGTTCTCATTGCCAGAGGACTGGGATTATTCGATCGCCGGCCTCGTCGCGATCTGCAAAGAAAGCGAGACGGCGATCAAAGGGGCGCTCGGCGAGCTCAAGCAAGCGGGATACCTGAAGATCAGCAAGACGAAGGGCACAGGCGGGAAGTTCTGCTATGTCTATGATTTCTACGAAACGCCAAAACCGGCGGACACGCTCAAAAACGACGCGGAGCCGGAGAGTTCCCAGTTCGCGCCAGAGGTAGGTTTTCCACCCCTGGAACATCCACCGCTGGAAGTTCCACCCCTAGAGAACCCACCGCTAGAAGTTCCAGCGGTGGAAAACCACGGCCAATTAAATAAAGAGGAACCAAGGACTGATTTATCAAATACTGATAACCAAGGAGAAGGCTCCACGCGCGCGATCGCAAAGCCACCGAGCATGGAAGACGTCCTCACCTACGCACGGGGATGTGGCTACAACTCCGTTGATTGCCAAGCGTTCCATGAGCATTACACGCGAACAGGGTGGACCCATGAAGGAAAACCCGTGAGGAGTTGGCGAGGGCTTCTCCGTTGCTGGGATGAGCAGGCGAAAAGAGCGCGCGCCGTGGAACCCGCTTCATGCGCTTCGGGAACCAGCGCATTGGATGTGGGCCCATACAAAGCCATAGCGCAGCAAATCAAGGCGATGGGCGGTGACGCGGATGCAGCTTAGTTCGGCTCTTGAGAAGCTCAACCCGTTCTCCAAGCGCGAAGTGCGTTCAACATGCCCAGTGTGCGGTGAGGCGACGGACTTGCTGTTGACCATGGTCCAGAACGGCAAAGAGCGCGTGCTTTGCGATGGCCCGGCTCAATGCCGGTGCGATCGGGAAAAAGCGGCCCGGCGCTCTCCTCGAATGCCCAAGAAGGTGGACGCTCTCAACAGGTCGCTGAGGGGGGATTTCGCAAAAGCCGATGGGCGCAATGCGGCGGCCATGGATGTCTGCCTCCGATATGCGAAGCGCTTCGCAGAAGCGTCGCGCGAGCAGGTAAACGGACTTCTCCTCTATGGAGACACGCGCCAGGGAAAGACATTCGCGGCTGAGGCGGTATCCCAGGCCCTAGCGGCAGATGGATGGAGGGTGACGTTCCGGTCCGTGACCGAGCTTATGCAAACCTACGATGCTGATGGGTTCTCGGAGCGAACGTATCTGAGCAAGGCCATCAAGAAGTGCGATCTTTTCGTTCTTGATGATCTGGGCGCAGAACGCAACACCACCTATGCCCAAGAGGTGATCTTTGGGGCCATCGACGCAAGGACGACATCCGGCGCACCCCTTCTCATCACCACGAATCTCACCCCTGACTCCATGGCGAAACGGGCCGGAACGGATCTCATGACGCGACGTTTGTACGGGCGGATCTTGGAGGCATGCCTGCCGGTGGAGTTCGAGCATGTGCGTGAGAGCACAGAGAGGGATTACGAGGCCATGCTGGATGTTCTATACGGCGCGAGCGATCGCGAAAAATGAAAGGCACAGGGACGAATGGATTATCGGAAAGACAAGCATATGAAATTACGCGCCATGCGCCTGTTACATACGCTCTTGGCCTGCGAAGAGGCCACCCCTATCAAACGCGCGCAACTGCTGCGGAGATACGGACTGGGAGAAGAGCGGATGGAACAGAGCATGGTGGAGCTCTGCCGGGCTGGCTATCTGGTCAAACGCGCTCCCAAACGGGGAGAGCGCATCCAGGGATACGTTGCCTTGGTCTGCGCTGAGCGTCTTGGCAAAACAGCATTGATGAGAGAAGACCCGAAAGACCGCATTCATCGGGTCTTCGTGAGATTCGTATGAGGAACAGGGGGCATGCATGGCTGATTTCGGTGACGAATCGGGAAGCGAGCTTCTCCGATCATCTGAACGCCTGACCGAGCTGTTCTTGCGAACAGCTTTCTATGGTCGCAGGGGGTCAGCGAGATCCGGATCGGATCAAAACGCTACGAAAACCGACAAGCAGCTCCGCCTTGATGCTGCAACGGTCAAAGCAGCACGTGAGACACCCTTCACGCCTGGCGAGAAAGGCAACCCTCTTCTAGAATTCACGACAGTTGAATGGGATCCAAGAGGAACGATCGTGACCGACCCTCTTGCTAGGAGGGATATCCCTTTCAATGTTGTGGATATATCTGAAGGAAAGCTGGGCATCGAGGTAGCTCCCGCTGCCGCGCCAGCGCTCAGCCGGATCGCGGAAACCTACATCAAAAACGGCCACTTATCCATGGACCGATTCCCCAATCTTGAAGCCTTCAACAAACGCGCCTATGCAGAACGAGGGGCAGAAGGGCTGCCGCTATCACCAGATGAAGCTGCTGCGGTCTATACCATGAACTACGGGATTGATGCTGTCGAGATCGCACGAAGCCAGCAGGGGATCACATCGGAGGGCATGAAGGACTATGAACTTGCCTATGGATTGAACGGTCAAGGAGTCAACACTCCTACACCCCGCGAAACACCAGCGATCCGATATGCGGACGGAGAGGTCGGCTGGATGGCCGTTGATGTCGATGATCTTAAAGAAGCCTATGGCCTGCGGGATCTATTGAAAAGCCAGGGCGTAGAAGCGGAGGCATGGCGCGGAAAGGACGGCGTGGCGCATGTTGTCTGCTCAGAAGAAATGATGCAAGCGTGCACGAGCATGACCGATGTGGAGTCTTGGGTGAAGAGCCCGGCTGGAGAACAAGCAGTGATGCAAGCAGCCGCATCAGGTCTTGAGAAAGTCGATGAGATCGATTCCGTGCATCAAAGCATGGAGGAATGCTCGAAGAAAGCTGAAACCGAACGGAAGCTGGGCAGCGAGCACGCGGGCAGCGTTGACCGGATCGAAGTGACGCAACGCGCCCAGGAGCTCGCTAAAGAGTTGAAGGTGGAGCAGGGTCACACCATCCCAAACCCCATGAAAGCGCGTTGATATGCAAGAGAAGAGAAATCGCGCAATGATGATCGCGCTCGTGCTCGGCGCGATCATCGCATATGCAGCATACTGCTTCGTGGGTTACGTCGAAAAAAACTCACATGGCGCAAGCATGATCGATGCTGTCCAAACCGTCCAAGCAATGAAGGCGACGGATCTTCTGACCATCTGGGCATATCCTCCTTCCATGTTCAATGTCGGAGTATCAGTGCTCATCATATGCGCCATGCTCCTTCTCGCGATCACCATGGCGGAGCGCGTCGGCAAGTTCGATTACGGACGCGAATATGGCGATGCCCGGTGGGCCACCGCGAAAGAGCTGGCGAAAGTCGCGGACACGGAAACGACCTACAACAACATCACGTACCTTGATGATGCATGGCTCGCGATCACGCCCGTGGATGGCCCCACGAGAAAACAGCTTCAAGGGACTTGGCTCAACACGTGCGTTGTGGGAACCACCGGTGCGGGCAAAGGGTACCGCTATGTGGAGCCGCTCATTATGCAGCTGGTCGGGAACGCGTTGCCCTACTACTATCCCAAACAGACCGACCCGGTATATCCACCCATCATCCGAAACCAAGATGCGGATCCCCTTCCAGACAACTCGAAAGATATGCTCGTGATCGACACCAAGGGAGACACGCTGCGAGAGTGCGGATGGCTTCTAGAAGCGGCAGGTTATGAGATCAGCGTTTTCGATGGCATCAACTTCGACAAAGACCAATACAATCCATTCCTCAACATCCCCGTGCAAATGACCGACGTCGCTGATATCGACCGTGAGACCGCATTGATCCGCTGGCGCGTTGATGGAACGGAGGGTCCGGAGCAGAAAAGATCATTGAACGACAAAGCGCGAGCGAAGAACGACTATGCGCAACTCGGAACTCCGCAAGAAGCTCCTGGCTTGCACGGAGTCGTCCTTGAAACAATAGTGAATGTGAAAACGCAGGATCTTGACCCTCTCAAAGAACGCATTGACGACAAGGGGAACGTCGAAGAGGTCTATTCAAAGGATTTGGATCTGATCTTCGAAAGATTGGAGCACACCGGCTATACCGGCCCCAAGTGGGAAGACGCGGTGAAAACCTACTCCTACACCAAGACCGAAGCGCAAGTGAGCATAACATTCGAGAACCGAAGCGAAGAAGAGCGCACGGTTGATGCTTTCATCGACTTCGGACCCTACTTCGAGCGCGCAGTATCAGGCGACGGGAATGCAACACGGGCCGGGTTGTTCATGATCGAAGAGGAAGCGCGCATAGACGCCTCTACAGCGCACAGCGTCATCAGCGTCACAGCCAAAATGCCGCCAGGCGCGAAAACGACCCTCACGTGGGTAGCGCCCATGAGACGGATGCGCGTGCCGGATACCGTGGAGCTCATCCGTTGCGTGGAATGCCAAGTGGCTAACCTGCGCGATCCCAACCGCCCTCCTGATGATCCGTTCTGGGAGAACGCCGTGCGCCTTTGCGTCGCGAAGAACGTCTCTCTCATGTTCGAGATGTACGCCGATCCCGAAGACCGCAACATCGGAGCCTTTCTGGAGTTGATGGAGCTTGAGAAAGTCGATATGCAGGGAACCAAGAGCGGCATGGATCTCATCATGGAAGAGTGGGAGAGCGGCCTTGCTTATGATCCCTTGAAGAAACGCTCCCATAAGCTGCGTGATGCCCATATCGCTCGCTCTCGGCATGCGACGGCGGCGGGAGCGCATTCGTCAAAGCGTTCCTTCGCGCTGCATTGTTACAAAACATACACCCAAGGTGCCGTGGAAACGTTGCAATCCATCCTGATCTCAGTGGGCACATACATGCTCAACATGTATACGAAAAAGGTCCAGGATATGACCGCGAAAGACACCATGGACCTCGCGTCCCTCGGCGAGAAAGGACGCCGACGCGCTATCTTCTGCATCGTTGATGATATGGACCATACCTACGATTTCCTGTTCGCGATGATGATCTATCAAACGATCACGCTCAATGCGAAAAAGGCGAACCGCGTGTACGGCGGCAAGCTGGAACGTCAGCTTCATCTTGTCCTGGATGAGCTCGCGAACATAGCCACGATCCCGAACTTCGAGCGCACAATCGCTACCACGCGCTCCCGCGATATAGTGATACACATCCTCCTCCAATCCCTCAACCAATTGACGGCACGTTATGGAGACAACGCTGCGACCATCCGTGACAACTGCTCACAGCTCCTGTTCTTGGGCGGAGCATCAGAAGAGACGCTGAAAGGGCTTGAGGAGCTGGCGGGCGAGGAGACCATTGAGGAGATCACCACTTCTAAGACCGTGTCCATCTCGAACTCCATGGGCAAGAACAGGTCACGGCATGGACGCTCCCTCGTCACCGTGGATCAACTGAGGCGTCTGGATGCGGATGAAGGGATGCTCATGATCGCAGCCCAGCGACCTTTCAAGGGCCGGAAGTTCCAAACGGATATGCACCCGCTCTATCCCTATATCTATTCAGACACGACGAAGCATCCGCGACCGAAGGGCACACACCCCCCTCTTTTCAACGAGCCATGGACGTGGCAGGGATACCAAGAACGCGGACGATCCAAGAAAAGGGCTGCATGATGGAGAACCGCTTCGACCATCCGCCTTGAGAGAGGGGCAAGAACTATTTTTCACTATTTTCGAGTTTTGGTCAGAAACGGTTGTATGTTTATGTAGCAGCTTGCGAGCCACGGGGAGTACCAGCCCCGCGCAAGCCCAAAAGGCAAAAGGGCGCAGCCGTACCAACCCGCTGTCTCAGCGGGTGGCGCGCCCGGACAAAAGCACACGGAGGTGCGCATATGAATCTGGACGTCATCGTAGCGGTCCTGCATGGCGGTGTGACCATGCTCGGCGTCATCATCGCCGTTTGGGGCATCGTGCAAGTCGGCCTCGGCCTTTCCTCTTCTCATGGTCAAGCATCCGGCGCCGACATCGCCCCAGGCGTGGCGGGGATCATCGGCGGCATCATCATCGTAGTAGGAGGCAACCTCCTGCTGTCCATGGTGGACACCTCTTGGGCAGTCATCTAAGGGGCGCACCATGGCAGGGCTGGGTTTGGACGCCAATGTCTATGAAGACGTCTCTCAATACGAAAAGCCGATAAACGTCTGGAAGGTCCCCATGCCCGCGCGCATGGTCAAAGCCCTGGCAGCATCCGCCGGATGCGCTGTCGCCATCGGGCTGTATCTGGGGTTCGTCTGGTGGGTTGATCCGGTGATCCTGGGAGCGACGCTGCCGGTGCTCGTGGGAGCGCCTGGATTCTTCGCCGGATTTTACAGCCACAAGGGCCTCAAACCCGAAGAATGGCTGCCTTACAAGCTGCGTTGCATCTTCGGGGGACGGCACATCATCCGCACGAGCGAGAGCCGAAAAGCAGATGTCGGAAAGGCATCTATCTACAAGGAATACGCCAAAGCCAAGAAAACCCGTGAATCCGAGATCGCGCTGCCGCTCCTGGACGCTGCGCTAAGGAGCGCGAAGTCGGAAGAGCGGACAAGGAGCGCTCAGAAAAAGGAGGATGCGCAAGCATGAAGAACGGAGAGGTGAAAGCCCGGAAGAAACAAGAGCGTGCAGCCAGACGCGCCATCAAGCGGGAGCTCAGCGAGAAGAGAAGAGAGTACAAGAAGCTCATAAAAGCTGACAAACGCGAGCAACGCGCGGAAGCGAAGCGCAAGGCCGCTCTCACCAAAGACCTCACTCTCGTGGACCCGGAGACTACGCTTCGAGAAGATTATGGACGCGAACGGAAGAAACGGCACAAGGCATCCCATCTGGCTGATGCGATCTCATTGGAAAAAGCCTATTCAGATGGGATCTGGGAGACCGAAGAAGGGCTGTTCTCTCAAACGCTCACATTCCGTGATATCACCTACCAATCCGCTCCAGAAGAGAGCCGTGTGAAGCTCCTTACGGAATACTCGGCCCTCCTGAATGGCTTCACGCCGGATTACGCGCTGCAATTGACGTTGGTCAACCGTCGGTTGTCCCGCACCGGTTCAGGGGATCAAGAGTTCTACAAGACGGTTGATCCCGCGCTCACCCCCTATGTGGAGGAATACAACGCGATCCTCAATGACCTCATGGAAAAAGGCGTGTCCAACCTCCTCAAAGAGCGCTATCTGACGATAGCTACGAAAGCGGAGGATTACGCTCAGGCGAAAAGGAAGCTGGCGCAAGCATCGTATCACGCTGCCGACCGCCTCAAATCCATGGGGGCCGATTCAGAGAGCCTGGACGGCGCCGCACGTCTACGCCTCACGCAATCCATAGCGCGCCCCGGCTCCCCTTTCATGTTCACCTATGAGGACTACGTGTATGGCGGCGGTCCTGCGCCTTTGGAAAGCGTCTTGCCCCCGTCCATAGACTTCGCGCCATCAGCGCAAGGGAACTATTTCTACATCCCCGCCGATCATCGTTATATGTGCGCCCTGGCTTTCGATTCATCCGCCTACGGGAAGATCAAGGATTCAAGCCTCGCCGCCATCGCGGCATTGGATATGCCTCTTGCCGTATCAGTGCACCTTCAACCGATCAGCCCGCAGAAATCCAGTGAAGATCTCAATCGGAAGCGGATGTACATCAATGATCAGATCATCAAAGAGCAGCAAAAAGCCCACGATCGCCATTTCAACCAGGAGATCGTGTCTCCGCTCATCAAGAAGTACGCGCAAGCCGTAGAGGTGTCCGATGAACAGCTGTCAAGCACGAACACCGACCCACAGCACGAGTTCGAAGCATCCGGCGTGGTGCTCATCTGGGCTGATGATGTGGAAGAGCTCCGCGACCATGCAGAGAAAGTGACACGTGCAGCGGCGTCAGGGGGCATCACGCTCATCGAACTGGATTGCATGCAGGAACTTGGCTACAACGCGTCCCTCCCTCTAGGCGTGGATCACATCCCGTATTCCCGAAGATTGTTCACTCATCAAGTGGCGCTGTTCACGCCTTTCGCCCAAGAAGAGATCTGGGATGAGGGCGGAGTTTATGTAGGTCAGAACGCCAACTCCAACAACCTCACCCTCATATCCCGGAGGTCGTTGGTTCAAATCCAGCCCCCGCGACCAAGAAACCGCAGGTCAGA
>CAJTVP010000030.1 GCA_910580205.1 uncultured Eggerthellaceae bacterium | reverse complement strand
ATCGCATCCCGGTGCCAGATCGTGCCGTTCCGCCACATCCCGCCCACCGAGGCCGCTGCCATCATCTCTCAGAACACCGGCGCTGACGCCGAGCTGGCCCGTCAGGCGCTGGCTTCCTGCTCTGGGTCCATCACCCGCGCGATCGGCTTCATCCGCGAAAAGGGGCACGCGCGCATCCAATTCCGCGCCCAGCTCCTTCGTCGGCTGGGGCAGCTCGGGGCCATGGACGGTTGGCAGGTGCTGAAGCTGGCTCGCGAGCTGGTGGAGCAGTCCAAGGCGCTCGTGGATGATGAGCGCGTCGCCTTGGAAGCGGAGCTGACGCAGAACGCTGATCTGTTCGAGCGGTCCGTCTTGCGCCGGATCGAGGCGCGCAACAAGCGGCAGCTCTCCATCAAGACCTCGGAGTACCTGCATCAGTGCATCTCCATCATCAAGTCGTGGTTGCGGGACGTGATGATGGCTGCGGCGGGCACGCCAGAGCTCATCATCAACACCGACGGGCTGGCGGATATCACGAGCGCGGGTGGCCGGGCGGATGTGGCCGCTTGCACGCTGGCGCTGGCGCGCATCGAGGAGATGGAAAGCGCCCTGAACTATAATGTGTCCCCTGAAACCTGCTTAGATTCCGTGCTCTTCCAAGTAAGAGAGGTATTGAATGCTCCGGATAGCACCCGTGAACCTTCCCTTCAACGTCAAGACCCTCTGGTTCGACGCTGATGACCTTGACATCCAGCCCGCAGACGACGTGGTGGTCACCACGGCGCGCGGCCTTGAGCTGGGCCGGGCGGCCGGCGAGGTCTTCGAGATGCCCTATGAGAAAGTGAAAGCGCTCAAAAGCCCGCTCAAACCCGTGGAGCGCGTGGCCACGCCGGAGGATATCGAACAGGCTCGCGAGATGGAGCGCCTATCCCGCGAGGCCATGCCCATCTTCAAGGAGATGGCCCGCGAAGCCTCCGAAGACATGCATCCGGTGAGCGTGGAGTATCTCCTGGACGGCTCCAAAGCCGTCTTCTACTTTGAGGCGGAGGAGCGGGTGGACTTCCGCGAACTGGTGCGCAAGCTGGCATCGCGCTTCAAGGTGCGCGTGGACATGCGCCAGATCGGCGTGCGCGATGAAGCGCGCATCGTCGGCGGCATCGGGCACTGCGGCCAGCTCATCTGCTGCAAGCGCATGGGCGGCGAGTTCAAGCCGGTGTCCATCCGCATGGCGAAGGATCAGGATCTGTCGCTCAATCCCACGAAGATATCGGGCCTCTGCGGGCGGCTTCTGTGCTGCCTCCGCTATGAGAACGAGGCCTACAAGGATTTCAAGCAGCGCGCTCCGAAGGTGGGCAACACCGTGCGCACGCCGGACGGACCGGCGAAGGTGGAGTCGCTGGACATCCCGCGCGAAACGGTGAAAGTGCGCGTGGAAGGGGAGAATCCCGTTTCCGTTCCGCTGTCGTCCTTCGAGCCCGCCGAGGAGGGCAAGCGCCCGAACGCGATCACGGACGAGGGCTGGGAGGAAGCCGTGAATCCGGTGCAGGCCGTTTTCGACGGTCCCGCGCTGGACATCTTCCAGACCTCTCAGTTCACGGGTCTTGACAAGCTGGGGAGCGCTTCCGCCGTGCATCACGAGGGCTCAGCTGCTGACCCTCTGAGCTCTTCCAAGCGCACCCGCAAGCGCCGTCGCTCGCAGAAGGTGAACGCGGGCAAGGACGGCCAAGGCGGCGAACGCTCCGGTGAGGGCGAAGGTTCGTCCGGCAAGGGCTCTTCCAAGAAACCCCGCCAGCGTCGGCGCTCCACCAAGATCCAAGGCGGCAAAGGAACGGATGGCGCCAAGGGCGGCGCGAAGGGGACGGATGCCTCCAAAGGCGGTGCCAAGAAGAAGGGGAACGCCTCTGGCAAGAACGTCCCTTCGCAGAAGGGCGGCGGTGGCCCGCGTCCGGGGCAGAAGTCCTCAGGGCTCTCCCATAAAGCGGGTGAGCCGAGCGAGGGCAAGGCCGCATCGGGCGAGCAGGCCCAGAAGAAGCGTCGTCGCCGCAGGCATAAGCCGTCCGGTCAAGGGAAAGCGGGAGGCTCTTCGCCAGAGAGCGGTGCAGCGTCAAAGGGACGGGATGACGCATGAGCATCCGTGAGGAAGCTCTGTCCTGGGCGCTCTACACTGACCTCTACCAGCTCACCATGGCGCAAGGCTACCTGGACGCTGGGTCAGGAGATGAGCTGGCCACGTTCCAGATGTACTTCCGCGACTACCCCTTCAAGGGCGGTTACGCCATCGCATGCGGCATGGAGCAGCTGGCGGAGATCCTGGCGGATTACGCATTCTCTGAGGAGGATGTGGCCTACCTGGCCACCTTGCCCGCTCCCGGCGGCGGGGCGCTCTTCTCTGAAGGATTCTTGGATTACCTGCGCGCGTTCAAGCTGGACGTGAGGGTGGATGCGGTGCCGGAAGGCACGGTGGTCTTCCCGAACGAGCCCATCGTGCGGGTGCAGGGACCCATCATGCAATGCCAGATGCTCGAGACCATGCTCCTGAACTGCGTGAGCTTCCAGACGCTCATCGCCACGAAGGCGGCTCGGGTCTGCCAAGCGGCTGACGGCCGTCCCGTGACGGAGTTTGGCCTCAGGCGCGCTCAAGGCACAGGGGCGCTCTGGGCCAGCCGCGCGGCGGTGGTGGGCGGCTGCGCGTCCACGTCCAACGTGCTCGCGGGTAAGATGTTCGGCCTGCCGGTGTCCGGCACCCATTCGCATTCCTGGGTCATGTCCTTCCCGGATGAGCTCTCCGCATTCCGCGCTTACGCTCGGGTGGCCCCGGAGAATTGCAGCTTGCTCGTGGATACCTACGACGTGAAGCAGGGGATCGCCAACGCCATCACCGTGGGCCTTGAGATGAAGGCTCGCGGGGAGAAGCTGCGCGCCATCCGCATAGATTCGGGCGACTTGGCCTGGCTCTCCAAGATGGCGCGGCAGATGCTGGATGAGGCGGGCCTTCAAGATGTGGGCATCATGCTCACGAACGACCTGGATGAGACGCTCATCCAGTCCATCCTGGAAGAGGGCGCTCCGGTGGACATCTGGGGCGTGGGCACGAAGCTGGCCACGGCGTTCGACCAGCCCACCTTGGGCGGCGTCTACAAGCTCACGGCCATCAAGGAGCCGGGCGAGAGCGCTTGGAAGGACCGGCTCAAGATCTCAGAGACCTCAGCGAAGCTCACCACGCCGGGCGTTCTGGACGTGCGCCGATACTTCCATGAGGATGGCTCCATCGCCGGCGACATGGTCTTCGACGTGTTCGACGAGCCGACCGCAGGCGCCGGGGAGGTCATCGTGGATCCCATGGACGCCCTCCGCCAGAAGCATCTGGATGGCTTGCGCTTCACCACGCTTTTGCGTCCGCTGTTCGCAGAGGGAGAAGCGAAGATCTTCGGCGGCGAACGCAGCGCGCTCACCGCGCAGACGCGCGCGAAAGAGCAATTGGCGACGCTGGATGAAACGCAGTTGCGTATGCTTAACCCGCACACCTATCCGGTCGGCCTTGAGCGCAAGCTCCATGAGCGCCGCCAGCGCTTGATCGCGGAGCTCCGCCAAGTCGACCGTGACGCATGATATCCGTGCCCGCCTTGGCTGAACAGGGGAAGATATGATCAGGATCCTGGTAGATTCAGGCGCATCGCTGCCGAAGAAGCTGATCGAAGACGGCGAGGTGACGGTGGCGTCCCTCTTCATCCGCTTCGACGGTGAAGAGCACACCGAAGCCGATCTGGACGTGGATGCGTTCTATGAGACCATCGGGGATCGGGTGAACGACATCCCCACTTCCAGCCAGCCCTCCCAGCTCTTCTTCGAGGAGTTCTTCGAAGAAGCCGCCGCAGCGGGGGATGAGGTGCTGGGCATCTTCAATTCCTCCCGGCTTTCCGGCACTTTCGAAGGGGCAATCCGCGCGGCGCGCACCGTGAAGTCCCACAACATCGATTTCCGCTGCGTGCTGGTGGATTCCACCACGAACAGCGGAGATGAGGCGTTCCCCATCATGGATGCGGTGGACGCGCGCGATTCCGGGGCCACGCTTGAGGAATGCGCGGCGGCGGCCACGAACGCGGTCATGTGCTCGCGCATCATCTTCACGCCGGAGACGCTCGCGTTCTTGAAAGCGGGTGGCCGCATCGGGCGCGTGGCGGCCCTTCTGGGCACCGCCATCAAGATCCTGCCCATCATCACCGTGCGCGACGGGCAGCCGGTCGTGGCTGCGAAGGTCCGCACCATGAAGAAATCCATCGACGAGATGGTGCGCATGTTCGCCAAGGACGTGAAAGAGCGCGGGCTCAAGCGGGTGCTGGTCCAGTACATCGGCCCCAAGACCCAGCTGCTCTACCAGCTGCGCGATGAAGTGGAGCGCGTGGTGGGGCATGCGGTGGACATAGAGCCCGTCACGCCGGTGATCGCGGTCCATGTGGGACCGGCCATCGGCATCTCGTACGAATGCATGAACTATCTGGAAGGGAAGCTCGTGGACATGAAGCCCTCAGAGCTGGTGTTCACCGCCTGAGCCGCGCTGTCTGAGCTTCACCTGAGATCTGGGCTTCCCACGAGAAGGAGAGAAGATGACCGCTTGCCACTTGATCGTTGATTCCTGCTGCGATCTGCCCCCTGAGCTGTTCGATCGCGATGACATCCAGCTTTTGAAGTTCCCTTACATCATGGATGGGGAGACCTTCGAAGACGATCTGTACCAGACCACCACGGCGGCGGACTTCTTCGGGCTCATGCGCAAGGGAGGAGAGCCTTCCACCGCGCAGCTGTCCGTGCCGGCGCTCTCCGCGGTCTTCGAGACGGCGGTGGCCGAGGGCGTGCCCACCGTGTACCTGTCCTTCTCCAGCGGCCTTTCCGGCAGCTATGACGTGGCCATGCTCGTGCGCGACCAGGTGCTCGAAGAGCATCCGGACTTCGAGCTGTACGTGGTGGATACGAAGCTCGCCTCCATCGCCGAAGGGCTTCTGGTCTATGAGGCCATCCGGCAGATGGACAAGGGGCTTTCCGCCAAGGAGCTGGCGAAATGGGCGGAAGAGGCGCGCTATTTCGTGGACTGCGAATTCATGGTGGAGGACTTGGACACGCTGCGTCGCGGCGGCCGCATCCCCGCCAGCGTGGCGGTGGCCGGGGCGGCGCTGGATGTGAAGCCGCTGCTCAACATAGATGCCGACGGCAAGCTGCAAGTCGTGGGCGTGGCCCGCGGGCGCAAGAAGGGCATCCGCGCGCTGGTGGAGTATTTCAACAAGAACGCCGTGCATGATTCTGTGAGCAACTACATCGTGCTGGGCAACGCGGATTGCCCCAAAGACATGCAGAAGCTCAAAGACGCGCTCAAGAAAGCGGATGAAGAGGTCCTGTTCGTGGAGACGTCCATCGGACCGGTCATCGGGTCGCACGTGGGCGTGGGCATGCTGGCGCTGTCCTTCTGGGGTTCCGACAAGCGCGAGAAGCTCTCCGTGGCTGACAGGATCGCGCGCCGCGTGAAAGGCGATGCCTGATGACGTCTTTCGCGTTCCGTGGCAACGATCACCTGATCGAGCGCATCGAAGAGCGTCTGTCCCAAGCGGGGTTCACTCGCGTGCGCGAAGTGGAAGAGGCTCAGATCGTGCTCACCTTCTGCACGTCGCTGACCCAGTTGGAGGACTTGTTCTTCGAGGACGCGGGCCTGTTGAAGAAGATGAGCTCGGATGCGCTCGTCATAGACCTGAGCCCCGCTTCGCCGAACTTCGCCAATGAGATCCATGCGGTGACCACGGTGAGCGGCTTCTCCATGGTGGCCGCGCCTCTGTCCGTGAAGGACAAGGTGAGCGAGCACGCCCTTGAGCGCGAGAACCTGCGCTGCTTCTGCTTTGGCGAGGACGGCGCCCCTGATGCGGCTCGCCCGCTTTTGGATGCGCTCGCCGCTGAGATCCAGACGGTCGAGAGCGCTGGCGCCGCCCAGATGGCGCGCGCGGCCATCACGGTGCAGGACACGGCAGAGATCGTGAGCGCCATCGAATCCTTCGCGTTCTTCAAAGCCGCCCGCGCTTCCATGTCCTGCTTGCAGACGGGGGATCTGGAAGTGGAGCCGTGCGCGCTGGAGTCTTCGCGGGTGCTGGAAGCGGTCCGTGAGAAGCGCTTTTCCGGGGATTACACCGTTGAGATGATGATGGCGGAGCTGTCCAGCATCATGATGGCGGCGGATGACCATGAGCTGATCTTGCCCCAGGTGGAAAGCGCGTTCCATCTGCTTGAGCTTCTGGCGGTCATCGGAGGAGCGGATATGAGCCCGGCCGCCCTCATCTTGGTGTATGGCTCTGACCGCGAAGGGGATGGCTTCGGGCTTGATTGGTCCCGAGCGGACCAGCTCTATGCTGATGAGAGCGGCGGCATGTTCCAGGATCGCCTTGAGGATGACGGCTTCGATGATGAGGATTTCGAAGACGAGGACGATTTTTTGGACGAGATGTTCGGCATCCAAGGCGGGTACTCCTCCAATTGAGCGATTTGAGCGCGCCATGCGATGCGTGCCCGCGTTCGTGCGGGGCGCGAAGGGCGAGCGGGGAGCGCGGGGTCTGTGGTGCCGGAGATGCGCCCGTCGTCGCTCACGTGATGCTGCACCAGTGGGAGGAGCCCGGCATCTCGGTAGGGGCGGGGAGCGGCGCTGTCTTCTTCGCCGGGTGTCCCCTTCGGTGCGCCTACTGCCAGAACCGGGCCATTTCCCGTGCGGCGGCGGGCACGGTCTATGAGCCTCGCGATCTGGCGAAGGTGTTCTCAAGTCTGGAGGCTCAGGGCGCTGCGAACCTGAATCTGGTGACGCCCACCCATTTCGCTGCTCCCATCCGAGAAGCCATCCGCTTGGCGCGGGAGGCGGGATTCGACCTTCCGGTCATCTGGAACACGAGCGGATACGAGAACGCTTCCGCCATCCGACAGAACGAAGGCTGCGTGGATGTCTATCTGACGGATTTCAAGTATGCGGACGGGCGCTTGGCCGAAGAGCTCTCCCATGCGAAGGATTATCCCGAAGCGGCTCTTCGGGCGCTCTCTGAGATGGTGCGGTGCACGGGGTCGTTGCGTTGGGATGCGTTCGACGGCGAAGAGCGCTTGGTCTCCGGTTGCGTGGTGCGGCATCTGGTCCTGCCGGGGCATGCGGATGCATCCTGCGCGGTGCTGGAGCTCTTGTGGCGGGAGTTCGGGGATGCCATCAAGCTCTCCCTCATGAGCCAGTACACGCCTGTCCTGGACGCGGACGATCCCGTGCTGGCGGCGCATCCCGGATTGGGCCGGACGGTGAGCGCAGAGGAGTACGAGCAGGTCTTGGACTGCGCGGATGAGCTCGGATTCCAGGATTACTTCTGGCAGGAGGGCGGCGCGGCTGAAGAGTCCTTCATCCCCGCATTCTCCCCTGCGGCCCTCCGCTGAGCAGGGTTACAACTCAGCAAGCATGGCCGGGCGCGCGTTCGCCAGCGCATCCGGTATGGTATACCCGATGAAGATATATCCGGATGCGAAGAAGGAGCCATCATGGGGCTTGATGAAGAGCTTGAGTCGATGGAGCAGACCGGCCAGACCGATGCCGAGCAGATCGACGAAGAGACTGAGATCCAAGACGTGTCTGATGATATGGATGAGCTTCTTGGCGAAGATGCCATGGAGTCCGACCAGGAGCATGCCTGGTCCAGCTTCGAGACGGAGAACGAAGCGGACTACAACGGCTACGACCCGGATGTCGTGGAGGAGACCGCCCAGGAGGATGAAGCGGCCGATGTCCTGAACTCGGAGGGGTACCACACCGAAGACGCGCATGATCTTGAGCTTGAGGTCATCGAGATGGAGATCGCTGATGAGGATATCCATGCGTACCTGGTGGATGAGGATGGCAATGAAGTGGGCTTCACGCTCATCGACGAGAATGGAGATGAGCAGGAGTACTACTACGTCGACATGGATGAGTACGAAGTGGTGGATGAGGATGATCCGAACGCCCACACCACCGTCGTGCGCGCTGAGGATGGCGAAGAATTCGATCTGGGGATCACCCGCGAAGGCATCGCGGATGCCACAGATGATATGAACGTCATCTACAAAGAAGGCTCAGAGGTCCTCTCCGAGCTCAAAGAGACCATGGATGACATCAGCGAATCCATGAGCTTTTTGAAGAAGAGGTGACGCGCGCCTTGACGGGTCCGACGGCCCGTGTAGAATGCAGTGATGCTATGTGGGGGCGACTGGTTTCGACATGGCAGGTCTGACATGAGGAGCAAGCCGTGGTCTCCTCGCCACGTTAAACAGGGGTGCTGTCAAATTTAATTGGCAAAGCTAAGACTCAGAGCGCTCCGGCGCTCGCCATGGCCGCTTAATTTAAGCGCCATCCGCTGAACTCAGTGGTTCCCCTTGCTGAGGGAAGCGTCATTTTCAGGGGAATGCCCTGCGTCACGTAGCCGGTATGGACGCAGGAAAGGCTGAACCGGCTCGGAGGGGCAACGTCAGTTCGCAGACCGAGCCCCTCCTAAGAGACTGAGCGCGAACTAAGCTTGTAGCGCCTCGTGAAGGATCTGGTATGGACCGGAGTTCGATTCTCCGCGCCTCCACCAACTGTTTTTCACGCGCCCGTCCGGGCGCGTGCTCATTGACGCTGCGGCTTCCCAATGGCACCTGATCTTGACCCTTTCATGCTTTCCCTCACAGCGCGAAGGCTGCTCGGCCGCATGACGGGCCAATCTCAGGCACCCTGGGAACCCTCGCTGTCTTCGCCTGTTTCCGGGGCGCTTTTCATCTTCAATGAACGGATCAGGTTGACGTTACCGGCTCCGCGCTTTGAGCGCGCGGTCGATCTCCCGCTTTACGTCGCGCTCTTTCAAAGAGGTGCGCTTGTCATAGAGCTTCTTGCCGCGCGCCAGAGCGATCTCCACCTTCACCAGGTTCCGGTCGTTGAAATAGATCTTGAGCGGCACCACGGCCAAGCCCTTCTCCTGGGTCTTCTCCGCCAGGTAGCGGATCTGCTTCTTGTGCAGGAGCAGCTTGCGCTTGCGATCCGGGTCCGGGTTCGCCAAGTTCCCGTTCAAAAACGGTGGGATGTGCAGGTTGTTGAGCCACGCCTCGCCGCCCCGGATCAGGGCGAACGCGTCGGTCAGCTGGGCGTTGTTGTCGCGCAGGGAGCGCACTTCCGTGCCCGTGAGCTCGATCCCCGCCTCGAACGTCTCCAAGATGTCGTAATCATGGAACGCGCGGCGGTTCTTCGCGATGACCTTGCCTTGTTCCTTCTTCCCGCTCATCCGTCAGCCTCGTCAGTCTTCTTCGTCCGCATCCTGCACGCTGGTGGGGATGATGGTGAGCGTGTCTTTGCCGGGGATGATCCCTTTGGACGCTTCTTCGGCGGCGCTGGGATCAGCGAAGGCGGAGGCGCGCTGGGCCGGATTCGGGATGGCTGTCACGGCATTGGCGGCACCTGCGGCGTTGGCATTCGGCGTGCCCTGGGCGAACGCGCCGAACTCGTTTTGGCGCAGCTGCTGTTGACGCTCGAAGGGAGCATCGGCGAGGTGGGCGCCCATGGGGTATTGCGGCATGGGGCCGAAGGGCTGTTTGCCCATGCGCGGGTTGCGGGTGGCGTCCGCGGGCATCATCGGGCGGCTGCCGTGCGCCCCTTGCGGGAACGTTCCGCGCTGCTGGGGAGTGAGCTCGCCACCCTCAGCGGCCTCTTCCGCCTCTTCGCCATCTTCCCGTTCCCGTGTCATCTTGTCGAAGAGCTCTATCTGCGCTCGCTGGACGGTGGACATCTGGCTGTTCTCGTCCTCAAGCTCCGCGATGCGCGCGGAGAGCTTCTCGATCTTGCGGGTCATCTTCTTGATGGCGCGCTCAGCGTCCAAAGGCTTTTGCGGCTTGCGGCGCGCGGGGCGCTCCACGGCGGGAGAGACGCCCGGCACGAAGCTGGCGTCCACTTCAAGGTCCAGCGCGAAGCGGACGAGCAGGCGGATGGTGTTCTCCACGTCCGTGAGGCAGATGGTCTCGTTCGGCGTGTGCATGTAGCGCAGCGGGATTGAGACCAGCCCGGTGGGAACGCCGCTTTGGGATATCTGGATGGCGCGCGCGTCCGTGCCGGTGGGGCCGGGCTCCGCCTCTATCTGATAGGGGATCTCCTCCGCCTCAGCGGCGGCCACCAGCCGCTCGAACACGAGCGGGTTCACGTTGGGGCCCTTCGCGATGACCGGGCCCTTGCCGCAACGGATGTCGCCGTACTTCGTGCGGTCGATGCCGGGGTAGTCCGTGGCGTGGGTGACGTCGAAGGCCACGGCCACATCCGGGTTCACGGTGTAGGCGCTGGTGGTGGCGCCGCGCGTGCCGATCTCCTCCTGGGTGGTGATGGCGGCGATGTAGGTGCCTTGCATCTGGTCCACCTCGGCCAGCCGCTCCATGACCTCGCAGGCGATGAACACGCCGGTCTTGTCGTCGAAGGACTTTGAGACGGCCATGTCCTGCCCCAGAGGCTCGAAGGCCGCCCCGAAGGTGATGGAGTCTCCCACGCACACCTTCTGGCGCACCTTGTCCGGCTTCAAACCCAAGTCGATCACCAGATTGTCAAGGGGTGTGACGGCCTTGCGCTCTTCGGCATCTATGAGATGGATGGGCTTGCGGCCCACCACGCCGCGCAGCACCCCGCTTCGGGTGTGCACGTCCACGCGCATGCCGGGCAGGATGGCCGCGTCGACGCCGCCGATGGCGCTCACGTACAGGAAGCCTTCCTCGGTGATGTAGCGCACCATGAGCCCGATCTCATCCATATGCGCCGCCAGCATGAACACGGGGCTGGCCATCTCCACCACATCCCCGGTGGCGGTCTCTTCATTCACGTATTCATATTCGCCGGAGTCTTCGAATGCGCCCACGCGCTTGTCCTCTTCGACGGTTTCCGTCACCACGTTCAGGTTGCTGGAGAGGATGGCGTGGACCGATCCCATGGTGTCCGTGTGGATCTCATCGGCGATGCCGGCCAGCTTCTGACGGACCAGTTCCGCCACCTGCTCTTCTGAGCCGGTGGGAGAGGGGGTCTGGACGAGCTCTTTCAGGAATCTGATGTCACGCTTCTTCATGGACGGCTCCTATAGATAATCGCGCTTCCGCTTGCGCTTCTTCTTCACTGGAGCGCGGAAATCCAGCTCCAGCTGCCCGTCTGCTTCCGATCGGGTGGAGGGCTTGCGTTCGATCTTGTCGATGCTCCAGGAAAGCGCTTCCGTGCCGAACAGCTCAAGCATATGGATGCGCGCATCCTGACCGCACGCTTTCGAACCCAGGCGCGCCGAGCTCTCGAACTCGAACAGCCCGCGAGTGCGCGCTGCTTGCGAATCGATCGATCTGTAATGGGCCACGAACGTCGTCACGCTGCCCCTTCCGCACCTTCGCCCTGCCTTGTGCCATGGTATCAAATACGGGCGCTGTCCTTGGGTGGGAGAGATTCGCTATCATGGATCGAGCAGAAGATTCCGCGTTCGTTTGAAAGGGTGGGGGCGCATGGAGGATTATCAGCGCGGGTTCATCGACTTCATGACCGAAAGCGATGTGCTCAAGTTCGGCGATTTCACGCTCAAAAGCGGCCGTCAGTCGCCGTTCTTCATGAACTCGGGCGCGTATGTGTCCGGACCGCAGCTCAAAGAGCTCGGCCGGTTCTATGCGCAGGCCATCAACCAGGTCTTCGGGCTTGAGTTCGACGTGGTGTTCGGTCCCGCTTACAAGGGCATCCCGCTCTCCGTCATCACCGCGGAGGCCATCTGGGATCTTTACGGGCGCGAGGTCCGATATTGCAGCAATCGCAAAGAGGTGAAGGACCACGGGGACGTGGGCATCCTTCTGGGCAGCCCCCTCCATGATGGGGACCGCGTGCTGATCGTGGAGGACGTGACCACGTCGGGCAAATCCATCGAAGAGACCTATCCCATCATCACCGCTGCGGCCAAGGTGGACGTGGTGGGGCTCATGGTGTCCCTTGACCGGGAGGAAGTCGGCCGGGGCGGGGAGCTGCGCGCGCTGGACGAGGTGGCGCGAACGTACGGGTTCCCCACGGCGGCCATCGTCTCCATGTCGGATGTGGTGGAGCACCTGACGGGCGCAGGGAGGCTGTCCGAGGAGCGCTTGAGCGCCATCAAGGCCTACTACGAGCAGTACGGAGCGAAACGCTCCTGACCCAATGTGCCCGCAGCTGCGCTGATGCCGAAGGCGAAGCGCATCCTGCGGCACTTAGAACAACCCCATCCACGCGCACGATTCGTCATTGACCAGATACACGAACAAAGGTACTATGCGAACAGATATTCGCGAGCACATTTGTTTGGGGTATGGATGGATCTGGTCCGCAAGCTTGAGATCTTGGGTGACGCTGCGAAGTACGACGTGGCGTGCACGTCCTCCGGCGTCCAGCGCTCAGGCAAGCGCGGCCAGTTGGGCGCGGCAACGTCGGCGGGGTGCTGTCACAGCTTCACCGAAGATGGGCGTTGCGTCACGCTCCTGAAAGTCCTCATGACGAACGTCTGCGTGTACGACTGCGCCTACTGCGTGAATCGCAAGAGCAACGGTGAGGTGGAACGGACCAGCTTCACGCCGCAGGAGCTGGCGGATCTCACCATCGGGTTCTACCGTCGCAACTACATCGAAGGGCTGTTCTTGAGCTCAGGGGTTATCGGGGATGCGGACCGGACCACAGAGCTCATGATCCGCACGCTGCGCATCCTGCGGGAGACGTACGGGTTCCGCGGGTACATCCATGCGAAAGCCGTGCCGAACGCCGCCCCTGAGCTCATCGCGGAGATGGGGCTGTTGGCGGATAGGCTGTCGGTCAACCTTGAGATGCCCTCGGAGGAGAGCCTGAAGCTCCTTTGTCCGGACAAGACGCGGCAAAGCGTCCTTGCGCCCATGCGTCAGATCAGCGAATCCATCACGGAAGACCAGGAGTCGCGCGCGCTGGTGCGGCGGACGAAGACCCATTACTTGAGCAGCACGCGGCCTGCTCGCGCCCGGCGGGCATTCGCCCCTGCGGGCCAGTCCACGCAGATGATCGTGGGCGCCACGCCGGAAACGGATCATCATATCCTCAATCTCTCCGCTTCGCTGTACAAGACCATGCAGCTCAAGCGCGTCTTCTTCAGCGCTTACTTGCCCGTGGTGGAAGACGCGCGCCTGCCTTCCTCAGATCGCATCCAGCTTGACCGAGAGCACCGCTTGTATCAGGCGGATTGGCTCATGCGCTTCTATGGCTTCTCCGTGGATGAGATCATCAGCGAAGATGAGCCGTTCCTTGACACGCGGGTGGACCCGAAGGCCAACTGGGCGCTCAACCACCTGGATGAGTTCCCTGTGGAAGTGAACACGGCGCCTCAAGAGATGCTTCTGCGGGTGCCAGGGATCGGGGTGCGCGGCGCGAAGCTCATCATGCGCGCCCGGAGGCACAGCACGCTTGGACAAGATGAAGTGCGCAAGCTGGGCATCGCTTACAAGAGAGCGCGGTATTTCATCACGTGCAACGGAACCTATGCGGGGGCGGGATGCTCTTTCACCCGTGAATCGCTTCTGGCTCGCCTGGCTGCGTCCATTGATGGCGGGGCCCACGGAAGGCGCGCGGACAAGCTGGTGGAAGGGCAGATGGGGCTTTTCGATGCCTGAGCTCTATGACAGCGTGGCGTATCTCTACGATGGGACCAGCGAAGGGCTGTTCTCCGCCATCTTCGCCGCCTATGCCGCCCATGAGGATCCGAGCGAGGTGGTGCGGGAGCGGGACTACCAGCCCCGCCTCATGGAGCGCGCCGCATTCATCAAGACTGACGAGGCCCATGCGGAACGCGTGCTCGCGGGGATCCGCCGCACGCTGGGCGCGTACACGCGAAGAAGCGTGCTCCATGCGTCTCTTTCAGGGAATCCGCACGCGGGCACGGCGGTGTATCGGTTCGTGCGTCACGCGATGGTTCATCCTGTGAAGCGCTCGCTGGATGACATAGCGCATCCGGCGGTCAAGCCGCTCCATGACATCTTGCGCACGCTGTCCCAAGAGTGCGAGCATATCCGCCAATTCGCGCGGTTCGAGCACTTGAAGGATGAGAAGTCTGAGGTGTGGTTCGCGAAGGTGAACCCGAAGGACGCCGTGGTGCCATTGGTCATGGATCATTTCGTCGACCGGTTCAGCATCC
>CAJTVP010000029.1 GCA_910580205.1 uncultured Eggerthellaceae bacterium | reverse complement strand
GCATGGCCAGCTTGAACAGGTCGTAGTTCGGGTCCTCCGGATTGTAGTTCACGCCTTCCTTCACGCGGAAGATCTGCACCGGGAAGATGGGCGTCTCGCCGTTGCCCAGACCCTGCTCCGTGGCCAGCAGCATGTTCTTGATGACCATGCGGCCTTCAGGAGAGATATCCATGCCGTAGTTGACGGAGCTGAACGGCGTCTGCGCGCCAGCGCGGGAATGCATGGTGTTCAGGTTGTGCACCAGCGCCTCCATGGCCTGAAACGTGGCGCGATCCGTATCCGCCAACGCGTTCTTCTCCGTGTACTTCAGGATGGTGGCGACATCTGATTCGGCAAGGCCCGCTTCCGTGAGCTTTTCCACCAGAAGCGCGCGATAGCTCTCGTCAAGGTTGACGGAGGCGACAACGCCCGTCTCGCTTTCGATGGCGGCCAGCGTCTCTTGGGTGAAAGTGCGCTCATCCTCAATGTCAGAGAGCAGGTCCAGCGCCTCTGCCAAGTGCTTCTTGAACAGACGGCGATAAGTCTTGCGAACGCCGTCAGCCAGGCCGTAATCGAAATCGCACACGGACTGACCGCCGTGCTGATCGTTCTGGTTGGACTGGATGGCGATGCACGCAAGAGCCGTGTAGCTCTGGATGTCGTTCGGCTCACGCAGGACGCCATGGCCCGTGGAGAAGCCGCCCTTGAAGAGCTTCTTGAGCTCGATCTGGCAGCACGTGGTGGTGAGCGTGTAGAAATCCATGTCGTGAATATGGATGTCCCCTTCGCGGTGGGCCTTCGCGAACTTGGGGTCGATCACGCACATCTCGTAGAACTGCTTTGCGGATTCAGAGCCGTACTTGAGCATGGTGCCCATGGCGGTGTCCGCATTGATGTTGGCGTTCTCGCGCTTGAGGTCGGAATCCGCCGCCTTGCTGAACGTGATGTCCTTGAGCGTCTGGATGAGACGAGAATTGACGTCGCGGACGCGGTTGCGTTCCGCCCTATATAGTATGTAGGCTTTCGCGGTCTGGACGAACCCGCTTTCGATGAGGGTTTCTTCGACCAGATCCTGCACGCCTTCAACGGTGGGCGTGCCCTCGATGGCGCCTTCGTCCAGCTTCTGAGCGACGCGCTCTGCGATCATGTCCGCCGTCTGCCGATCCTGCATGGCGGCGCAGGCCTGGAACGCTTTCTCAACAGCAGCCGCGATCTTGTCAACGTGGAATTCGGTGGTTCGTCCGTCGCGCTTGATGATGGCCTGTGGCATGATTGAGCTTCCTTTTCTCCTGTGTTTTGCGCTTTTCCAACGGTTCCTGCAAAGTCGTGCTCACGCTGCGCAATCCTTGTTCTTTCCACTGGGTTTCAACAGCTTTTTCACTGACTTCTGAACACTTGGCACAAGATATTGTGTTTCGCGTTCGAATCAGCGGGTACATATAGTATCCATAACGTTTCAGAAGTGCAAGCGAACAAACCGTGTTTTTCGAAATTGTTAAGATTAATTTCGCGAAGCGTCATTCGAGATCCGCTCCACCCCTGATGCGCTTTCCTGAGTGAAAAGGAGAGAAGGGATGCCGGATGAAGAAGGGGCACTCGGCATCCCCATCCATGAAAGAGAAGACGCATCTAGGGGGTGTCGCGCCTTTTCGAGGGAGTCAGAAACTTGCGCTTCAGCATGAAGCGCGTTTTGCTGACATGTTCATGGTATGAGATGATGCATGCCCTTCTCGCTGGACGTTCGCCGGATTATCCCCCTCATTTTGGTAGAATGGACGAAAGGGGGTGCGCGCTCCATGGGTCGCTTGAATGTTTTCAAAAACCACTTGAAGAGCGCCGGCTTGATCTCCGTGCACATGGTCATCGACATGCTGCACGATCACGGATATGAGATCATGCGCGAAGCGCCCGTCAACACCCGCAACATAAACAGGTCGCTCATGGCGGATGCGCACGGGCTTCTTTCCGGACCCAAAAGCGAAACGCCTGGTTCAGGTGCAGGAGCCGTCCTCTACCTGTACGCCAGCGAAGCGCTGACTGCGCCCCGTTCCAAAAGCAGCGGTTCACCCTCTGGCTTCTCTATCCAAGCGCCCGCGATCGTCGTCTGCTCTTGTGAAGACGAGGTGGAGCGCTTCGAAAAGCTCCTAGAGGATTCTCACGATCAAGCCTCTCAGATAACGCTGGTGATGAAAACTCGTACAAACGCCTCTCCTTTGATCGACTTGGGCAATCTGGTAGGGAACTTCATCCTTTCCGTGAACGGATTCGCCGCATCCTGCCATCAAGCCATGAGCAACGCTGGCTCATTCCAAGGGCTCGTTGATGCCGCCCAGGATTATTTCGGCGCATTCATCAACATCACTGATGAACACGGAGCGCTCCTTGCCTGCACCACGGAGATAGAACCCATAGATCCCATAAACAAGCAGCTAGTGGAGCAGGGATACTTCAGCAACGAATCAGTGCCCAAAGACGAGCTCAAGAACGGCTTTCTGCCTGGAAGGATCGTGAGCCGTTCAGGGATCCATGTGGACAGCCTCACGACGAGCGAGAACCTGGACATCATCACCTACGTGATCAGAGTGCACGGCCAGTACTTCGCCCACGTCGCCATGGAGTGCGCGGCCTCTGACCTCACGCAAGGACTGATCGACGCCTTCGAGATCTTCACGAGCTGTTGCGACAAGTTCGCCACCATGGTCGCTAGACATTTGGTCGCCCAGGATTTCGGAACGGGCAATTTCATGAGGAATCTGCTGGTGGAGGAGAACATCGATTCGGCTTTCCTCTTCGATCAAGCCGAGAAGAACGCCATCCCGACGACAGGGCATTTCATTCTCGTAGCTTTTGCCGTTGACTACGATTTCCGCGACCAGCTGAGGCTTTTTCTCCAAAAGGTCGACGCGTACATCATGGCGCCTCACCAGACATTCCTCTATGAGTCGCTGATCTGCGTCCTCTTGCACAGCGAAGCCTATCGCCCGATCGCTGACGAGTTCAATCGCCTCTATGATTTCTCTTTCCAACATGGCGAACACGTGATGTACGCATCAGATGTGTATCTCAATCTTTCGGAAACCTATCTTGCCGGGAAAGAGATCGAAGCGATCCGGAAGTACCAGGGATTCGTCGAACATGTGCGCCTGTGCACGAACAGCAAGAAGCAGGCGAATGTGTTCGTGTTCCTTGATGCATTCAGCTTTTATTGGAGCGATCCTGTAGCGGACCGATCCATCCGAGCGTTCAGCATCGAACGAACGCTGATCAACAGGATCGCCCGTGATGACCGGGCGAATGAAACGGACCATCTTGTGTTGCTGAATGCGTACCTGATAAACGATGGCAAGGCCGCGGCGATCGCAGACCGGTTCCACATGCACCGCAACGGCATCCAGTACCGGATAGACAAGATCGCGAAGCTTTACGACATCGACCTTGATGACTACGTCACTCGACAATACTTGCAGGCGGCAGCGCGGGTTCAGATGATCGCGTCAGGAAGATTCATACAGCAAGACCTTGACGCTGATTCGGCTGATGATGCCTGAGATTGACCTATCCGGCCGGACCTTTCAGACAGGAAGAGCGGTGGCCGTCCCAACCTGACAGCCAACGCTCTTCCATCCTCGCCTCTACGATGCCAGCTTGATGCGCACAGGCGTGCACTTATAGTGAGCGCCGAAGCCCAGTGGGCCGATCTCCTCGTGGGGGATGAGCTGGTTCACGTTGTGCTTGAACACATCGAACAGATGCTCCGGGTCCTTCTCAGGAAGCCACCAGCCGTGATCGCAGGAGATGACATCCTCCTTGACGATCGGCGTGATGTGCGCGACCAGCTGAGCTGACCCCCAGGGGCTCTCCACCTCTACCCAGCTGCCTTCGGTGATGTCCTGCTCCGCAGCCAGCTTGGGGTTTATGTCAACCGTAGGATACGGATGGATCTCACGCAGCCGTGCGATCTGGCGATTCTCGGAGTGGAACGACGTGAATCGGCGCGCGCCGGACGTCATGGTGATGGGATACTGCTCCGCGATGTCCGGTCGGGAAACGGCGCTGAACTTCGGTTCGATGTAGTACGGCAGCGGATCATCACCCAGGGATTCGAGCATCAGGCTGTACAGCTCGATGCGGCCCGTCGTGGTGTTGAATCCCGGTTGCCCATCGGCGCGCAGCATCCCCTTCTCATACTTCTTGTACTCAAGCTCATACTGGCCGATGACGTGCTCCGCCAGCTCATCATAGGTGATGTCGACATCACGGATGCCCTTCATCTGCTCAGTGATGAAATCCTCTGGAGACGCCCAACCGGGCTTCTTGCTGTTCGGATACAGGCGGCGGTGCAGCTCCAACATGATCTCCATGTCCGACTTCGCCTCGCCAACGCGGTCGATTACGTTGCGGATGGCGCCGAACTGCCCCGGCTGAGAAGCGTTGTTGTTCGTGCAGTAGCCCGCCTTCTCAAGGAATGTGGCAGCCGGGAGCACGATATCCGCCAGAGCCATGATCGCTGGCGTCTTGAACACATCAGCGATGGCGATGAAATCCACCTTGCGCAGGCCCTCCATGTAGCGTTCGGGCTGGATCGTCATGCACGAGATGGGGTTGTGATTGAAGATGTAGGCGAAGTGGAACTCCACGGGGGACTTTGTCTCCAGGATGTCAAGATTCACATCTGGGTGGGTGGAATTGCAGATGTGGCTCAGAGCCGGGTACTTTTCATGCCCGGCGGGGTTGCAGCCGATCTTGCCGAACTTGGCGAGCCCTTCCGGCTCCTCGCCTTCCGCCGTTGAATCCTCCATCGAGACGTTCTCCGCCATGCCCGCGAAGGTGGGCGGCAGGCCCATGAAGCAGCCACCTGGCACATCCATGTGCCCGTAGATCGCGAAGAGCGAAAGCAGCCCATGGCCGATCTGCAGCGTGTTAGGGTTCTGGTCCACTGCCAGTCCCATGGACAGCGTGGAGGGCTTTTCGCTCAAGAGGCGCGCCGCTTGGCGGATGTCCTCAGCGTCAACGCCAGTGATCTTGGAGGCCCATTCGGGAGTGCAGTCCTTCACGCGTTCAGCCAGCTCGTCGAAGCCATAGGTCCATTCCTCAACGAACTCATGATCGTAGAGGTCTTCTCCGATGGCCACGTTCAGAAGCGCCATCATCAGCGCGCCGTCAGTGCCCGGGTGGATCTGAAGATGCAGATCCGCGCGCGTGGCGAGCCAATTCACGCGGGGGTCGACCACGATCAGCTTCATGCCGCGCTTCATCATGTCAACGATGGAGTGGCCGAACAGTCCGTCAGGGTTCGAGCGGAGCGGATCCCTGCCCCAGATCAGCATGTACTTCGGACATTCCCAACGGGGGTCGTCATACCGGTCCGGGAACCCGATGGCGTTGTCGGCCTCAATGTAGGAGCTGCCCATGGTCCACAACATAGCGGCCATGCGAGGCACGATGCAGGACCAGCCGCCGTTAGGGTGCACCGCTTGGACCGTGCCGAACACGTCGTTCGCCATCTGGAAGTGGATCTGCCCGCACTCGCGGCCGGTCCCGCACCACACGGTCACCGCATCAATGCCGTATTCATCGACGGTCTTCTGATAGTTCTCGATGATGGTGTCGAGCGCCTCATCCCAGGAGATGCGCTCGAACTTGTCAAGACCTCTGTCTTCGCGGGCGCGCTTCATGGGATAGAGGATGCGGTCCTCGTGATAGACGTAATCCTTCGCGGTGAGGCAACGAACGCAAAGGCGACCCTGGGAGATCGGATGATCCTCATCACCTTCCACTTTGATGAGCTTCCCATCCTTGACGTGCACCTTCAAACCGCAGCTGAGATTATGGCAACCGAACCCAGCGGCACAGGTGCGCCTGATCTCAGTGCCATCATCCAGCTTCACCACGTTGGGCGCAGCATTCTCGTTGAAATGCAATTTGGGCATGTTCTCTCCTTCTTTGATCTTTCACTTTTCTTGAGAAACGAAGTCTTCTGAAATGGCTTCCCCTTGCGACATATCGATGTTTTTGAACTTGCGATTGTTCTTGATCGCCAAAAGCGACGCCACGATGATCATCCCAATCCCCAAGACCACGGCAGCGCCGAATTGAAAGGAGGCCGTGTCGCCGAATGTGCTCCCTACAAGATTGAGCCACGGCGCGCTCAAGAACGACCCCAGGTTGCGGGCCACTTCCTGAAGGCCGATCGCGAGCGTCAACGCGGAGGCGGTGACCGTGACCGACATGACCATCGGCATGACCATGCCCGCGATGCAGCAGCCGATGCCCATGATGATCGACGCGGCAAAGAACCAGTTGATCGCTCCGCTTCCATAGCCGATCAGGCACAGAACGTATCCGAGCGTGATCAGCACGAACGCGAGCGGGTAATTCCAGATCCTCAGGAACTTCCACAAACCGGCATTGGCCGCCGCGACCACGATTCCCGCGACGGTGAACGCGGTGAAGACGGTTCCCACGAGGAGCGGATCGCATCCGCTTTCGTTCATGGCGATGCCTGCGTAGTTGAAGAACGTCTGGGTGAGCAGGGTACTGAAGGTATAACTGATGATGAACAGGATGGCCACCCGGGGAACCTTGCGTTTGCCGACGCGTTCCGCCTTCACGACTTGGCGTTCGGTCAGCGACGTTGCGTCTCCGACGATGTCCTTGTCACGGAAGAAGATGATCGCCATGAGAAACGGCACAGCCGCAAAGAGATAGAACGCGTACCCGTTTTGCCAAACGCCGCCTCGCGCAAGGAACCCCACGATGATGCTCCCAACCGAAGCGCCGATGCTGAAGATGATGTTGATGACTCCGATCCAAGCGGACCGCGCGGTTTCGCTTTTGAACATCCGCGTGATGACCGCTTGAGAGATCGGGACCAAGCAACCGCAGCCGAAACCGAAGAGCGCGCGGGCGCATAACAGACCAGCGAAGGGGATGTCCTGCCAGAGGAAAGGCAACCCACCGAAGATGAAGTACAACGCTGTGGCCGTGATGGTGCATGCCCGATACGAGATGCGCTTTCCCGTGAAGGCGCCTATGCACAACCCCGCCACGCATGCAGTGGGGTTGGCAAAGGCAGAGATCCATGACACGGCGGACGGGCTGACGCCGTAGTATTCAGGCATGAGCATCAGCGTCGGGGATATCGCTCCGAAATCCGGTGCGAAAAAGTACATCACGAGTATCGTCGCGAGAATCCCCCACTGCCTGAAGCTCAACTTCTGAGCTGATGTGTTCGCGTGCTTGTCGCTCATCTTGATCGGCTCCTCCTGCTTTCCTGAAAGAAGAATCGATTCCCTACGGGATGAAGATGGAAGCCATGGTCCCTTTTTCCTCCATCTTGATCGCAAGATCTTCCAGGGTTCCATAAACCATGGCTTGAGCGAGGCAATGATGGACGCAGCTCGGCTCCAGTCCCTGCGATGTCCTCTCAGCGCATAGGTCGCAATCTGAGATGAGCACGGGGATGAAGCGGTACTCCCATGTTTTCCCATCGGTCCTCTGCCAGGGACCGAGCTCGAGCACCTTGATGCCCCACTGGCCCAAAGGAAGATCATGCTCGTTCTTGCATGCGATCTCACAGCTATGACATCCCGTGCAGTACTCGTTGTCAATCAGCAAACCATGCTGGGTCATTGCTCCTCCTCTCGATCCTGAGCCGCTCAGGCCTGTTCAACGGACTCGGTTGAGGTGTCGATGTTCTTGAAGCGCTTGTTGTTTTTGGCAGCGAGAAGGAACGCCAGCACCGTTGACACCGCGCCCAGGATCAGGATGGCGATGAACTGGTTCATGGCGGTGTCGCCTGAGATGGCAGCCACCATGTTGAGCCACGGCGCGCTCAAGAACGACCCCAAGTTGCGGGCCACTTCCTGAAGGCCGATAGCGAGCGTGAGCGCAGAGGCGGTCACCGTGACGGACATGACCATGGGCATGACCATGCCGGCGATGCAGCAGCCGATGCCGATGACGGCGGACGCGATGAAGAACATGGCAGTGATGCCCGTGTTGGTGCCGATGATGCAGAACACATAACCAAGAGTGAGCATCAAGAACGCCAGCGGAAAGTTCCACAGGCGCATGAACTTCCACAGCGCGGCGTTGCCAGCGGCGACGACGATGCCGACCACGGTGAAGACCGTGAACACGGTGCCGATCAACAGGGTGTCAGAGCCGCTCTCAGCCATGGCGATGCCCGCATAGTTGAAGAACGTCTGGGTCATGATGGTGGAGAGCATGAACACGAAGATGAAGCCGAGCGCGACGGCGGGCATGGTGCGCTTCTCCTGGCCGGTCTTCTCCTCTTTGATCTCGGCAGGCGTCTCATCCGCGAGGATGTCCTTGTCGCGGATGAACAGAACGGCCATGATGAGCGGGATGACCGCGAACAGATAGAACGCGTAGGCGTTCTGCCACACGCCATTCATGGCGAGCGCGCCGGTGATCATGGAACCCAAAGACGCGCCCACGGAGAACACGATATTGATGATGCCAATCCAAGCGGAGCGCGCTGTCTCATTCACGAACATATGGGTGATGACCGCCTGAACGAGCGGGTTGAAGCAACCGCAGCCAAGGCCGAACAGAAGACGGGACACGAGCAGCATCTCGAACGGGATGTCCTGCCAAAGGAACGGCAGGCCGCCGAAGACGGTGAACAGCACCAGAGCGATGATGGCGCTCAAGCGATAGGAGATCTTCCTCCCCACGAAAGAACCGATGAGCAAGCCAGCGACGCAAGCAGATGGATTCGCCAGAGCGGAGATCCAAGAAGCCATCGACGGGGCGATGCCGTAGTAATCAGGGATGAGCGACAGCGTTGATGAGACCGCGCCGAACGTGGGTGCGAAGAAATACATGATGATGACGGTCGTCAAAATCAGCCATTGCTTCGTCGACAGCTTCTGTTTCTTCTCGTTTGCCATTTTTCCTCCTTTTTCCGGTCTACTGACCTTGTTCCTTGAACGTTCCGATCAAAGCGCTCACGCGCGATCCATGGGGAAATCCCCCAAGTTCAAGCTCTCTTTGAGATCTATCTGATCGACCTCTTTCGCTTTGAAGCCCTCGGCTTCGATCTTCAACGAATAGATGCCGGGCTTGATCTTCTTGAACCAGAACTCGCCGAAGTCATCCGTGGTCTCCGTGCGCGTCGTGCCGTCAGGCATCGTCAACGTGATCTGGGCACCTTCGATGATCTCATCCTCGATCGGGTCCCAAACTTCGCCATTGATGAACAAATGCGGCAGGTTCAGGTAATACACCTGGGGCTTCGTGCCGAACTCCGGATTCAGGACCTCGGCCTTGGCGATGTCATCGGCCAGATCCTCCACATCGCCGAAGCGGATGGCGTTCTGACCGCAGATGTCCACGCAGTGAGGGAGCTTGCCCTCGTCAACGAGGTGGGCGCATCCCGTGCACTTCTGCGCCACGTCCAGCTCCTCGTTGTAGAAGATGGCACCGTACGGGCAGGAGTCTACAAGACCGCGCTCGTTCTTCGCCTTGGCAGGATCGACGATGACCAGCCCGTCATCCCTGCGATACACCGCCTCCGGATACGCCTTCATGCACGGGGCGTCTTCACAGTGGTTGCACAGCGTGGGCGTGTACTGCACGCGGACGCGCGGGATGGCGCCGTGCTCCTTTTCGTCCACGCGCATCCAGAATTGCCCCGTGTTCGGCTGAGGCAGCGCAAAGGGAGCCCACTCATTTCCCACGTGCTCATCTTTGCATGCATACTGACAGCTGTAGCAGCCATTGCAGTAATCAAGATCTATCACAAAAGCCTTTGTCATGTATGTTCCGCCTTTCATTGCTCTTCGATCATGCGCTTGATGTGCAACGGACCGGTCTCAGAGTCATAGGGACGAGAGAACGCCTCCGGATACTCCTTAGCGAGCTCGAAGACGTCGACCTTCTCGATGCCGACCAAGTACCCGCTCGTAACCTCACCAGCGCAGTTCTTGGAGATGATCTTCTTCGGCGCGATCAGATTGTTAGTGCCACCGCGATCAGAGACACCCGGGACGATCGGATCGATGCGCGCGCCGTGATCTTGCGAAACAGCCCGCGAGATGATGCGGTCGGTGACGATGGCGCCACCCATGGTCCAGCCCCGCTCGTTGAACACCTTCACGATGTCGCCGGATTCGATGCCCATGGTTGCTGCGTCTTGCGAGTTGATCCAAACGGGCTCATAGGCGTATCCATCCGGGCCCACGACCTTGCACATCTTCACCTCGCGCATCCACGCGCAGTCGTCGAACTGGGAGTGCATGCGAAAGTGGGGGTGGTTGGACACGAGCAGGAACGGATATTCCTTGCCGCGCGGAAGATTCAGGCGCTCATCAGGATGCGTCACGCCCTTTTCGATCCAGCACGGATAGGGCTTTCTCTCCTCATCATCCGGGAACTCTTCGTGAAGACGGGGTGAATAGAACTCCAGCAAGCCGGAGGGGGTGGAGAGCGGGTAGTCTTCCGGATTCATGTAGAAGTTGTAGAAGCCAGCTACGTCATCTTCCCAGTCCGTCGCGGTGGGAACGATGTAGTTCTTCTTCTCGTAGAATTCTTCGAACTCCATGCGGTCGCCAACGCCGCAGGTCGCCCAGCCGAGCTTCATCTTGTCCATGTAGTCAAGGCCACCGGTGTACGCCTCCACCACGGAATCCCCGAGCTTCTTAGCCACTTCCAGCGCGCATTCGAAGTCGCTCTTGGATTCACCCAGAGGATCGATGGCCTGATCTTCGATGAACATCACGTTGTAGTTGCCGGACATGATGTCGCAGTTGATGTCCTCTTCCTCGTACTTCGTGTTGACGGGGAGAATGAGATCTGCCAACAGACAGTCATCTTCCATCCAGATATGCTGGGCGATGACCGTTTCGATGATGTCCGAACGGATGGCATCGATGTACTTGTTGCCGCAGTTCCAAGAAGAAGTCCATTTCGGGGAGTCGATCCAGACCATATGGATGCGGTTGAAGTCGCGCGCCGGGTACTTGTACTCTTTGAATTGGTCTTCAGTCGGAATGCCCGCGACTGTCGTCCCGTACCACGTGAGCGGATGATCATGGTCGTAGTCGCCGGCGAGAGCTTCGGGGACCAGGGTCTCCGGAACCAGCGATTCGCGACTGTCTGCGGCGTAGGGGATGAGCAGAGCGCCCAGCTGAGGGATGACCTCAGAGCGCGGTGCCGGCATCTGGGAGTTCAAGCTGAAGAGTTGGTATTCCATCATCTTGAGCTGGTTGCGCCCGGGATGGCCCAAGGCCTGCATCGCCAGAAGGGCGATCTCAAGGCGGGCGGGCTCGTGAGAGTACGTGGAGCGGATGTAGGAACCGCCGTTGCCGTGGGCGATGGAGACATTGTGCTTCGCCCAATGCCGTGCAAGAGCCTTGATGGTGCGAACGGGAACGCCGCAGATCTCAGACGCCCATTCCGGCGTCTTCTCGATCCCGTCGTCGCCGCCCATCACATGATAGTAGAACCAGTCGAAACCAAGGGTATGGGTGCTGATGTACTCTTCGTCATAGGTGCCCTCAGTGAACCAGACGTACGCGATCGCAAGCTGCAAAGCCGAGTCCGTGTTGGGGA
This sequence comes from uncultured Eggerthellaceae bacterium, assembly GCA_910580205.1. Classification (GTDB taxonomy): domain Bacteria; phylum Actinomycetota; class Coriobacteriia; order Coriobacteriales; family Eggerthellaceae; genus MGBC163016. The sequence continues at coordinate 5,219 of CAJTVP010000029.1, read as the reverse complement.
GAACGGGGATCCACTTGTCAGCATGAGCGGCGGCGCCATAGTTGAAGTCCGGGCAGATGAATATCTGCTGGACACCGGCATCGCGCAGGAAGTGGCAGTACCGCGACGGGAACTGGCCGCCCCAACCGAACGGCGTGGTGCACACGTCGCACCCCCAATGGAGGAGAGTGTCGGAGTTGTTCGCCACGTCTTTGAACAGATTGTTGTTGTCACCCTGACCGACGGGATCTTGGCCCCACATATGCTTCGCGCCCCAGTACCAGCCTTCCCAACTGTCAGGGTTGCGGGCCTGCAGGGTGTAGCCGCCAAGGATGTCGCAAAGCATGCCTTCACAGCCGCGAGGCCCGTGGATGGTTTTGACCTGATGGTGGCCGTCGGACTGGATGAACACGGAGTTCATGCCGTAGGTGTCGCGGATGCGGATGAGCTCATCGGCGATGATCGTGGTAGCCTCATCCCAGCTGATGCGCTTGTATTTGGACACGCCGCGATTCTGAGGATTGCGCTCGCCTTGGGGATCCCAGTCAACGCGCTTCATCGGATACAGGATCCGGTTCGGAGAATACACGCGGTTCTTCGTCAGAACCGCATAAGGTGAAATGCCTGATTTCTCAGCAGCTTTGAACTCTTTCCCATGGGCTTTGATGGTCCATGCGTTCAAACCGTCATTGGATTGATGCTCAACGTAGCTGAATGGCCTCACACGGATCATCTTGCCATCTTCGACATCGATCTCAACCGGTTCGGATGCAGAGCATGGACCACAAAAACCAGTGGTTTTGAATACCGTTTTCTTATCTGCCATACCGCCTCGCTTTCTCTTGCCTGCTGCTCGGGGCCGAGAGGCCTCAGTCGGACACAGAGCGATATGCCCAGTTGTCGCCCGAAGCCCCGCACTTCTCACATTGCTGGTTCGCCAGACGCTTCATCGTGTAGTCGCGCGCGCCGCTGTCGTTGCAGCTGCCGAACACGAATCCGCATGCTGTGCAGTAGAACTGCCAGCAAAGGGTGTCTCGTCCTTCCCTCTTCTTCTTGTTGATGTTGTCGTACCTTGGAATGGGGGGTTGTTCAAGTTTCACCGGCTCATCTCCTTCCTTTTGCCCTGCATTCAACATAGAAGTTCGGAAGGAGGATTTTTCTGTTCGTAATTCCAGACTTTGAACGATTATTCCGTCAGATTAAAGAAACCTCAGTTCAGAGCCCCTTTTGAGAAAGGCTGCCAGAAATCGTGTGCATAGAGGACGTCCGAAGCACAAACGCGAGAATGTGCATCTACGGTTCACCAGAGACCGAATTCCAGGTTGAACCACAGCTGCGCTGATGAAGCGAAGCGACGAAGCGCACGCCGCTGCGAAAGCGGCGGAATGGTTTGGCGCCGCCAAAGAGATGCAGGAAGAGAAGTTCAACCGGCGCACTTGATCGCGCGAGACGCGTCAGAGGCTTTGAAATCGATGCGCATGTATCTCATTTGGCATTTTCGAGCTGTTTTGTTTGGCATTTTAGAGGGAACCCGTTTCGGGTTCTCGAAAGGTTCGATTCTGCCTTTGCCTGCGTTCCCTGACTTGCCACCATTCCTACGAGAAGTCCTGAGGGTTGCACCGAAAGAAGCGTCTGCCGGATTGCCTGACGTACCAGGTTAATCCGGATGATGCGGAATCTGCTCCGATCAGGAAGGTCACCCAAACGGCGGATGCGCAGGTTGCCCTTCCAATTCACACGGTTGACCATTGGCGCCCAATGGGCGCGCTACAAGGCTTCTCCTGTTTTTTCGGACAACCCCGACACCGTAACGCAGGCATCGCCTGCCAATGGGGGTCGGACGCGCCTGAGCGCTGGGTACGCGCATCCGCCGTCCGATTTCTGCATCAGAACAGAAGATGCTCCCGCCCGCGACGCGCGAGCGCCGCTTCAAGTTCGGCGCCGCCGAACGGGTGCAAAACAGGAAAGTCAATCGGCGCACCATTTTCGCGGCGCAAGCCGCCATATAAAAGACCCCCAGAAACAAGCAAAGACAGCGAGGGTTCTCAGGGCGCCTGAGATTGGCCCGTCATGCGGCCGAGCAACCTTCGCGCTGTGAGGGGAAGCATGAAAGGGCCAAGATCAGGTGCCATTGGGAAGCCGCAGCGTCAACTCATTACGTGGTTCGCAAAGCGGCCACGTAACAAAAACTACGAAACAGTCCCGTACACCTGTCCCCAGGCGTGGCCTGTGATGGCGGAGTTCAGCTGGTCAGTCAACTGCTGGCGCGTGTATTCGCCCGGAGGCAACAACGACACTACCCGCAACAGGTCCTCCGGCAGATCGGCCGCTTCCGCAGCCAAGACCACATCCAAACGCGTCACTCGGAACGCCAGCGAAGGGTCCACCACCGCCAGATAGGGGGCATCATCTTCCGCGAACAAGCTGTCGACCACCTTTTGCAGCTCCCCATAATGCTCGGAGCGTTTGATGTTCTGGCCGCTCACTGGCTCTCGCCTTCCGAAGCGCCGTTGATCTTGAGGGCGCTGTTCACCGCATCGCGCAGCCGCGCCGCCAGCGCGTCCAGCTCCTCTTCGCTGGCGAACATCTCTTCAGCGAACGCCCCACGGGCAGCCGTATCTTCGCTGCCTACGCCCCGCACGGGCAGATCACCCACGGCGGCAACCATCGCTCCGGTGTAGGCCGGCGTGGCCTCCCCGCACGCGCGAACGAACTGCACGCCTGCGACCGCCAGCGCCTCCGCCGCCGAGAACGCCTCGTCCGGCTCAGCCATCACGCCGTCACCCACGACCAGTTGCGCCAGCACAGGCATGTAAGCCGCCGCTTGGACGCGCTTCGCCAGCTCCACCGCCGCCGAAATCTCCCCGTGCACGGCGAATCCCGCCACCTGCGCGCCGCACTCCGCCATGACAGCCACCGCGTCTTCCAGGGCCTCGCCCGTGTTCGCCGGGTGCAAAGCGTCCGTACGTGGCCGCAAAAACCCACCCGCATCCACATCCGCGCTGGCCAGGATAGGCGCATCAGACACCTTGCGAATGCCCATGAGCGCGCACTTGAGATCCACCACACGGGTAAAGCCGTTCAAAAAGAACGCATCGAACGTTTCCTCTGCGAACAGCTGCGCCGCCCGCTCGTACTGTCTGCGATTTTCCAGCAGCGACGCTTTCGACGATGCATCCAGCGGCAGTCCGCACGGGCCGATCTCCACCAACACATGCTCCGGCGTCTGAGCCGTCACCACGGACACGGCCGTGGACGCCAGCTGCGCTGCTGCGTCTTGCATCCCCGTGTGAGCCAGGCGCGCAGGCGTGAGCGATGCGGTAGGCGTCACCAGGCACTGCGCGCCGGCGAGCTTTTGCAGCAGGTAGGATTCTTCGAAGATCTCCGGCTCGAACAGCAGGGAGAACTCCGTATCGAACGCGTCGGCCGCTTTCAGCAGATCTTCGTCGTCAGCCGGCGGATTCGCCAGTTGCACCTGCACCTGCGGCCCGATGACGAGCACGTCTTTGCCGAACCGTAATTGGATGTCAGCCATGCGGCCCCTTAAAGCGCGAAATGGATGAAATGGTGCCCCCGATAGGAATCGAACCTACACACCCGGTTTAGGAGACCAGTGCTCTATCCATTGAGCTACGGGGGCGCGTGCGGCCCATTCTATCACGCGCGGGTGGCGCGAAAGCGGGCTAGTCGTTGATGTACGCCGTGGACATGACCGCCGCTTCGTTCTTCCATTCCTGAGCGTACCGCGTCACGTAGTGACCGACGGCGCGATAAATCAGGAGAGACATGAAAACGCCGACAACGCTCAGCACGTAGGTCATGATCAAAAGGATCGGCACCATGGCGAACAGAGACGCCACCAAACCTTCAATGTAAGTAGCGGATCCATAGGCTGCAGCGCTGATAGCGGCGCCCATGATGGGCATGCCAAGGATCATGAGGAATGCCATCATCACCACGAACACAATGGCGAGCACGATGACGTAAGGCACCAACGTCGCGCAACATAGCGCGCCGAAGTTCTTCTTGCACGCGTTCCATATCTGCGTGACATCGAACCCGGCGCCCAGTCGGTCAGCGATGGCGATGCGCAGAACCGCAACGCTCTGGAAGATGAAAAGGAACAGAGTGATAGCAAGGGCGCAAAGGCCTCCCAGCAAAGGAATGAAACCGAAAATAGCGGAGAAAACGCCTGAGATCAGCCCGATGACCAGAGTCAAAACAACGGAGAAGAAGCCGTTCACGAACATGCGATTGCCGAAAATATGCTCCGGCATGGGGTTCACCTTGCCCAAGAAGAGCTCGCGTGACCACCGCATTGCGTAGCCCTGCACGTAGAAGTTGAGGATTGGCACGAGTTCGACCAGCCCCAGCAGGCACATCTTTCCGAACCAGTTCTTAGACTGGATGATGTCGTCCCATGCTGCGCCCAGGCAGCCCTTCTTGTAGAGCGCTTCGTTGCTCTGCTGCGGGTAATCCTGGTGAGCGCGTGCCGGATTCGGCGGGATGATGGGCGTGCCGTTCGCAGACACGAAAGGAGCTTGCTCCGGAACGGGCGTTGTTTGGGTTTGCGATTGAGCCTGTGCATTGGGCTGCGCAGCAGCCTGTGGCTGGGTTTGCGACTGGACCTGCGCCGCTTCGGCGGCCACCGCCGCGACGGCATCTTCAGGGGATGGCGCTTTCGGGACTGCCGCGGATGCAGGAACCACCGGCGCGGCAGGTGCTTCAACGGCGGCAGGTTCGCTGGCAACATCAGCAGCTTCAGCAGTGCCGACAGCATCGGCGACCGCTTCCGCCTGAACCTCTGCGGGAGATTCCGACACGAACGCCTCTTCGAACTTCGCAGCGGGCTCAGGGTCTGGAATAGGCTCCGCTTCCGGCTGAATGTCGCCATTAGCGCTCATGGGAGCGATGCGGATGGTGCCATCAGAGATCACCGGAGCGGCTGACGCAACGCTTTCGGCAGGAGCGGCGGCTTCGACGGCAACCGCGGTCTCAAGGGGCGTGGCGATCTCAACGACCACCTCAGCAGGAACTGGCGTCTGCGCTGGTTCCGGAGCAGCTTCGGGCGTTGTGTCCGTTTTGGCATCGTGCGCGTAGAGCGCCTTGCCGCAGTCGGCGCAGAAGGGCGCGCCAGGAACGTTCTCTCGACCGCATTTCGGGCATTTCATGCCACCAACTCCTCAAGACGTAGAATCGAAACAGTATATCAGTTAAGCGCCTCAGATGCCGCAGACGAA
>CAJTVP010000028.1 GCA_910580205.1 uncultured Eggerthellaceae bacterium | reverse complement strand
ATTTGTGGAGGTTTTATGCCCCTTGCATCCCTTTTGCTGGGTGCGACACTGCGTCGAAAACAGGGCTGCAAAGGGTCTGACCGGGCGGAGGAGCCGCTTTGGAAAAGAAGATTGGAACGCTGGGAGTGTGGGGGATGGCGGAGCTTTGAGCGTAGTAGCGCGATCAGGAAGACGGAGTTGGAGCAGCCCTGAGGGGGAAGCGAAGGCCATGAGTGGAATGAACCGTGTTGGAGGATATGAAGACCGGAAGAGAAGTCGAAAAAGTTTCTCTGAGATCGCGGGCTGGTAAAGCGAGATGGAAGACGGCCGGCATTTCTTATTCTGGCAAGCTGTGGGCGATTCTCCGGTGCTGCTACATCAACATCCTGATCCCGTAATGGCTTAAAAGCGAGATACGCCTTTAGAAACGCTCTCTGACGGATGAGGCTTTTTCGTGGGAGCCTCTGTATGGGGCGCTTGCTGCGAGGCGTCCGCCTTCCACCTTCCCCTGCTTTTGAAAGTGCACTTTCAAAAGCAGGGGGATGGCAGAAACGTTTCCTATTTACAATTTGCCTTCTTGTAAGCTATAGCTCTTTGCCGATCAGCTTCTGCCCGTGCGGAGCGCCCAAATTCTTTTTTGTCAGAAGGGGTTACATTTGGACCGTGATATCCCTGAACGCCGGTACCAGTAATAGAGAACCTGTGTGATCCGTCATACTCTTTTGAGTGCATGGAATGCTGGCCTTGTTTATCTGTGGATGTCCATGAAAGGCCGTCTGAATCCTTAAAATACGAAGTACCCATGATCCCATCCTTTCTCAGAGCTATTGTCAAAGGCAGCATGCTGGCGGATAGGAGGATACAGACTTTACGGGAACAAACAAGACTTATACTTTTCTTGCTCAGCTTATATAATCGGAGTTCGTATTGAGGCAGTCTTGTTCATCCTTAGCCACCCTTTCTGTGCTGCCGAATGGTGGTCATTGGTACTCATCCCTGAAATCCACCGCATCCTCGATGCGGCCGATGCGTTTTCCGCAGTCAACGCAATAGAGGATGGCACCCCCACGGTAGCATATGACGTCGTGCATCCGCGACCAGTCAATAGTGCGAGCATCAAGGTCGTAGTAGACGTGCACGGGACCCATCGCCCGCTCTCTTGTCATCGCTTCAGTGCATCCGCAATGCGGACAGCGGGTTGGTATCTTTCTCATAGATACTCCCTCCACGGCTTCACCGGTATCCCCAGCGCCACGGCCAGATCATGTTCGATCCTGGCCGCTCGGGATTCTTCCCATCCGTCCATCATCGCGATCCCATCGAAGGGCTCCATCATCTTGCTAATCCTGTGCTGCATCATGGATAACCACTGCTCCTCTTCGATGATGTAGGGATTGCCGGTTAGCGGTGGAGTGACACCACCGACTCTGCCTTTGCTCTTGAACCAGATCGCATCCGCTATCCGTTCGTATGTCTTGCGATCCCCTCCGGGTTCGCCATCCGTGGGTCCGCTCAGATATAGTTTCGTGAACTCCCTTCGTTCAGATGATTCATTCATCATCTTCCCTTTCTTCTATGCTCTTCTTAGTGCAGTGGCCCACATCGATGCAGTTGGTCCATCTTCCCCAGGCCTCGCAATAGCAGTTCTTGCCATCGACGATCGCGCCGTTATGAGGGCAGATTTCAGGATCCATAACGATTGCATTGTTCATGAAGCATCACGTTCCAAAGCCGCTTTGGCTTTCTTGTGCCAATAACATGCATGAGGTAGTTGGAGATCCTTCACGATGTCCTCCTCGCTCACACCCAGCTTCCGTTGGATGTGTTCTGGGACGTTCTTTCCAAAGCGTTGAACGCCGTTCGTTCCTTGGAAGCACCAGTTGTAGGTTCCATGTTCCTCCATGCAAAAGATCCTCAACGGAGTGCCGTTCTTCAGCACCTCTTCCGCCCAGTCGTCAAACGCTTTTTCTCGTTTAGGGTTGATCTTGAAAGCCATTCCATCACCCTTTCTCGATGATCTTAGTGAAGCGATCCTCGAAGCGTTCAATCGTTTCGGGGCCTCCTTCAAGATCGCGCATGTAATCACAAACGGCATCCCGCAGTTCTTCCACTCTTTTTTGCGTGACCAAATCCTGAGAGTCGGGCCGTTGCACGCGATCATCCACGCTGCCTTGCTGTATCTCTCCTAGGTAGCTTGCGAACATCACCCATCCTCCATCCGGATCCACAACGTATGATTCGATCTCTGCTTCGCCGTCATCCCAAACATCTTCAGAACCTTTTGCCTTGTCCCCACGCATGACGATATCCCCGCTTTCAAAACGCGGGCGCGGAATGTAATCGCGCTCAATGCCTTCGGCTATCTTCTTTAAAAAGCAGCTTTCGACGTATACATTGTCGAGGCGTGGCGTCAAATCGAAATGCTCCAAAGCGAGCGCGATTGGACCAGGTTGATCTACATAAACCCCTTTTTTGGCCCACTCTCTCAACCATTCATGCAGTGGCTTATTCAGATCCATCAGGATCACCCTTCCATTTCTTTTCTTAGAGATTCCTTGATCAGATAGTTACGCCCATAACGCTGGCAGAGCTCTTCACAGATCCGCCCGAACTCCCCCCAGTCGATGACGCTCTCGTGGTAGTTGAGCTTTCCAATTTTGAAGAGGTCTATGAAATCGCACTCTTCAATCAACCGATAGATGTCTTCGGGACAGTAGACCGGCTCGCATGACACCCATGTGCCGATGCCGCGTTTTTTCGCATTCTCAAGAACATGCAACCGCCGGTGAGGAGGGTCGGTGTATGGCTCGACCTTTTGGGGCGCGCCGGTGATCGTGACCCCGAACATATCACCAGCATCCAGAAGGTCTAGGTCTTGAGTGGCGGCGATCGGATTTTTGGTTAGGATCTGAACATGGGCACCCGCCTCTTTGATCAAACGGATGACCTCGCGCGTGGGCGTGGTATCCACGCCGTTCGGATAGGGATCACATGTGAAGCAGAGGTGTATCATCTTATCCTCGAAAGCGCCGCCTGTGAGCTGTCTTTCCACTGCAGCCACGATCCCTTCCCGCACCGATGCGCTCGCGAAGTCCTCGCGGCTCTTGCGAAGGACCTTCGGAGCGTAGCAGTACTCGCAACCGTTCGTGCAACCGGTGTAGATATTTAGCGCCCATTCGGCGTACTCTGCCGCCTTGCCTTTAGGTCTGTAAATTGGCTTCATTCTTCTCTCCTTTGATGTTGTGTATCAGATTGAAAGCGGGTCGTTCAGGTTTCTCCAAACCTTATAGAGATCCTTGTCCCAGTATCCGTAGCGCTTGAGCGTGGCTTTTTGGGCTTCAGTGGGTCTCGTGCGGATGATGACGTTCTTCAGGAGATCCTCGCAGTCCTCGTCTGGGAACTTGCAAGCGTAGAACGTGTCTCTCATGCCGCTGTCGAACAAAGAAGGACGCGTGATCTTGATGAATCCGGCAGCAGCCAGGTAGTCATCGGCAACGAGATGAGGGTTTTCCACATACGGGCAGGCGATCTTTGCAGCATCTTCTTCGTTGAAGCGCTCCTCCAAGCCCAGCTCATGCACCAGGTGATCGAGCAGCTCTGCATGATCCATGAAGTCGCATCCATATGCTGTCCCGTCTGGTCCGATGAAACCGAAGGTCAAGGTGTCAGGATCCGTCTCCCACGTCTCGGCAACAGCCAGAGGGTACTCCCCTTCTGGCACGAACTTGATCTCCGTGAAAACCTCCTCCTCTCCGGACCGGTTCTTGTCGAAGGTCTCCTTGAAGAAATCCCATCCTCCTTTGCTGTTGATAATGCGGGTGGGCTCACCGTTCTCGTCCCTCACCAGCTCCAAGGCAAACTTCCGCCCGCTTGGCCTTTCTTCATAGATCGCATATTCCGTTCCGTGTTCCATGTCACACCTCTTCCATTTGCTCTTCGCAGTCCATACATTGAATCCGCACCTCTTTTGTCGCCCGAACGCTCATGCCGCACATCGGACAGGCGTATTTACGGGTCGAGGATTTGCGTTTCGATGTGCCTGCGCCCGGACCACCTTGGCGAGTGCCATGGATCCTGCATAGTTCAGCTATACAGCCATCGAACTTCCCATCGTCAACCATTTTCAGAATTGGCTTGCCGGGAGTTGTAGGTGAGTGCCCGATACGTTTGTCATACCCGATGACCAGCCCGCGCTTCTCGGCTTCCACCTTGAAACGCTTGTTGTGATAGCTCCCAGACCGAGAGGTGTCTTTGATATCGTGCTCATGGCACCATTGATGCGTCATCTCATGCGCGAGCGTCGCGATCGTTTCTTCAATGGGCCGATCAAGCGTCTCGGATCCGATGTTTATCTCATAGAACCCCGAATCACTCGCACCCTTCCAGCTCTTCCATGGCGTGAAGTGACCATACGCGTCCGGGGTCGGGCTGATGGTGATGACCGGTTTTGAAAGCGCATTTTCAAAAAACTCAGCATTGAGGATATCGAACGCAGCTTCGAGCGCCTTGAGCGGGCGGGACAATTCGGCGGCGCGTTTCTCCTTAGAAATGCTCATGACCAACCTCGCTGGCATCATGCTTCACGCGATCACGCTCTTCGGCGCGCTTGGCGTCGTTGAAACGATCGGTGGTGCCCACGAGATAACCCGTGATGCGGCGGATTCGCTCGAAGGGGACTTGGAGCTTGTAGTAGTACTTCAACGCGACGTCTTCTCCTTCGACGTGAATCACGATTCGACTCAAATCTTTTTGTGGCTCCCGTTCACAGCCGCGTTTGATATACGCACCTATCTCTTCGCACGTGATCTCGTCGGATTCAGTTTCATAGATCACATACACCTCCACGTCGTCGCGGAGTTGGATATCCGTCATTCCCTCTGGCATCTTCATGTTCTCTGTCCTGATCCTTTCCATAGCTTCCTCCTCAATTTGCTGCAGTCGCTACCAGTTCGATGTCGTGTCCCTTGAAACGCCTGGCTCCTTTCGAGCATGCGAGCGTCAGGCCACGATATGTGCCCCCAGTCGCTTGCACTGCGGAGATGAGATTGGGGTACATCACCCCATCCACGATGATTCGTTTCCCTCCCTGACCAGGACGCTCAAGACGAATGTATGCCTCATGCTTTTTCGGCACATACGTCGGTTGATCCGCGCTGTGGACGGAAATAAGCCCCGTCCTACAACTGTGGGTTCCGTAGCAGATCATTGGTTCTCCTTCCCTTGAAAATCTTGCTTTGCCGCGTAAGCACGGGTGCCGCTTACGCGGCTTGACTGCCAACCCGCACGCCCCCGCCGCGGGTCAAGGAGCCTGCACAAAGGGTGGAAGGGTCTTTTCCGCCCGTAATCTCCGCAAATGCGCGCGGTCTTCGCGGATTTGCGCGAGATTTTGTGTCGGGCCCTTGACGCGCATAGGCGGGGTGTGGGTTAGAGACGGCTGCTTGACGATCGGAGCAGCACCCTGAACCTAAAAGACCTGTGCCCCGAAGGGCCGAACGGTCCTTCGGGGCACATCCATCTGCTCTTTATTCAGTTAGGGAGGCTGCGGTTAGTAGGTTTCGCTGATGTAGAGGTTCACGATCTCACGAATGAAAGTGGAAACGCTGACCCGTTCATGCTTCGCCAGGGTCATCCATCGCTCCCTCTCGCTCGGTCGTAAGACAATGGAAATATGCGCATCCATCTTCTCTTCATTCCGTGGCGTGAAAAGGCTTTGCTGTTTTTTGGGTGCCTCCTTGGTAGAAGGGAACACCTCAGACCTTGACTCTGGCTCTTCTGGAATGGTCTGCTCCTGTATTGGCGCCACCCCAAGGTTCCGTGCAAGTTGATCAGCTCTCGTTTTCGCTGCCATGTCAGATCGCCGTCGCTTTCATCAATTCCTCCGCGAATGAGATGTAGTCTATGGCTGGCTTGCTGCTGTTGAAACGCTCAAGCAGATCTTCGACGGAGTTGAATGCTTCATCGACCCTGACCGATTTTCGAATCCTGGATTCAAAGAGCGGGATCCGGTATTGCTTGCACACCAATTCGGTCAGGCCAAGATTGGCTTTAGCGGAATTGGTTCGATCATCCAATTTCGTTATGAGGATCCCAGCTATCTTGAGATCGGGATTGGTGTAGCGCACGATCATCTGATATGTGTCGTAAAAAGCCAGCAGGGCTTTGTTGGACCATTTCTGCGGCGTGGTCGGCATCACGACGAAATCGGATGCAGTAAGTGAAGCAGTAGTGCATAGCCCAAGCTCCGGTGGCGTATCGATCAGGACGGCATCATAGATTCCCGACTCTACGATCGATTTAATAGCGTCTTTCAAGATATGCTCTTTGCCTATCTCGGTGAACATCTGCGAGGCGGCTGCCAAATCAGATGATCCAGGGATCACGTCTCCAATACCAAGAGGCGAGCGGCAGATGGCGGAATCGGGTCCCGCTTTTCCTCGCAACAGCTCCAAGATGGTCGCAGAGCTTTCGGCTTTACCCATGCCGTGACCGTCGGTGGTGTCACATTGAGGGTCCATGTCAATAGTAAGAACGATCTTTCCGTGCTTTGACAGAGCGCTGGCGGTATTGATGCAGCTGGTCGATTTCGCCACGCCGCCTTTTTGATTGGCGAAGCTGATTACTGGAGTTCGTTTCATGGCTGTCCTTTCACTGTTCGCGATCAGCGTCAGGGTCATGGTATGGATGAATACTTCCTATTTCATGGGAATGTTCATATCAGAACAGTGCTATAGCATGAGCATGATATGAACATGAAAAGTGTTATATGGCCTGCCATGTTATGAATATCGCCATGAACAGCTTTCCTGATATGTTCAGGAACATATTCCTGATAACAGTATGATTAGGAACATGTTAACAACATGACAGGAAGCATGTTCATGGGGTGTTCACAACATGATGCTGCGCGAACAGTATCATGTTATGGATATAACATTATTCTGTTCATAGATAATTCGAAACATTTTCTCTTGAATTGAAAAAGTGGTGCTAGAATCCCGTGGCGTGTCATGCACCTTGAAAAAAGGGTGTGAGATTGTTTGATAAGGATAAGTTGTATATGGCGGAGGAAGTAGGATTCGAACCCACGGTACCTTGCGGCACAACAGTTTTCAAGACTGCCGCCTTCAACCACTCGGCCATTCCTCCGCGACTTCGCTAGTTTACCATGATGGAAAGCTCAAGCAAGCCCGAACAACTGCATGGCGAACAGCGCCAGAGTGAGCAAAGCCACGCCAGCGACCAGCGCCCAAAGAAGCGCTTGGGCCACGCGTCCCAGCCGGTAAGCGCCCATGATCCGCCCATCGGAGGCGATGAGCGCCATGAAGGCCAGAAGGATGGGCAGGATCACCCCGTTGACGAACTGGGACGTGAGCATCATGCCCAGAAGATCCAGATTCGGCACCAGAACCACCACAGAACCGCCCACGATCACCGCCGTGAAGATGCCTTTGAACAATGGGGCATCGCGCCATTTGAAGGAAACGCCCGCCTCCCAACCGAACGCTTCGCACACCACGAACGCCGTGGTCAATGGCAGCACGCACGCGGCCAGAAAGGAAGCGGAGATGAGGCCGATGGCGAAGAGCGCTTTCGCGTAATGCCCCGCGAACGGCTCAAGGGCCGCTGCGGCATCGGCGGCGCTGTCGATCTGGATGCCTTGAGGGAACAGGACGGATCCCGTCGTCACGATGATGAACCAGGCCACCAGGCATGCCGCTATCGTACCGGAGATCACATCCACCCGCTGCAGCGGCAGATCCTCCACCTCCATGCCCTTCTCCACCACGTTGCTCTGGTTGAAGAACATCATCCACGGAGCGATGGTGGTGCCGATCATGGCGATGACGAGAGCCAGATACGCCGGCGTCGTCTGAAGCTCTGGCACGAAGGTGGAGATGACCGCCGCGTCCCAGTCAGGTTCCGCCATGAACGCCGCGCACACATAGGTGAGGAACACGAGGGACAGCGCCATGAAAACGTTCTGCACGCGCTTGTAGGAGCCGCCCACGATCAAGAGCCACACAGCCACGGCCGCCACCGGGACCGAGAAATAACGGGACACGCCGAACATCTCCATGCCTGAGGCGATGCCGGCGAACTCGGAGAACGTGGTGGCTATGTTGCCTATGAGGAGCGCCGCCATGGCGAAGGCCGTCAAGCGGATGCCGAAGCGCTCGCGGATGAGCGCCGCGAAGCCTTTGCCCGTGACCGCGCCCATCTTCGCCGCGGTGAGCTCCACCAGCATGAGCATCACGCCCATGAGCGGGATGACCCAAAGCGTCCCGAAGCCGAAGTTGGCGCCTGCGGTGGAATAGGTGGAGATGCCGCCCGCGTCATTGCCCGCCATGGCCGTCACGATGCCCGGCCCCATGGCCGCCAGCACAAGGAGCGCCTTGGGGCGGCGCCTGGCAGCGTCGGGGCGCTCCGACCCCTCTTTGACCCGGGTCTGCATCTTCTTGTCCGTCATGGCCGCCACCCGATGAGCTCTCAGAAGGAAGGCAACCCGGTCTGGCGCAGGATCTGGATCAGAATCATGGTATAGACGAACAGCACCAGCACGCAACCAGCGGTGATGCCGATCACCTTGAGCACGCTCATCTGCCGTTTCTCGCTGGCCGCCTCCTCTTCGATGGCATCCCACGCGTCTTCGGTGGTGACGATGCCCAGAAGCTGCCCGCGGTCATCCACCACGGGCATGGCGGGGATGTCGTACTTGAAGATGTCCTCCACCACCTCGTCTTCTTCCACGTCCGGCAGAACGGAGATGACCTCCTCATACATGATGTCCCCTATGCGAGCATCATCCGCGCTCAGCACCAGCGTGCGCATGGACAGCACGCCCGCCAGCCTCCCCTGCTCGTCGGTGGCGTACACGTAATGGACGGTGGGATGGTCCTCGTCCAGGCCGCGCAGCACTTCGATGGTCTCGCGCACCGTGGCGTCCTTCGGCACCGCCACGAACTGCGTGGTCATCATGCCACCCGCCGTGCCGTCCTTGTAACCCAGCAGGCGCTGGATCTCCACGGCGTCCTCAACGCCCATGAGCCGCAGCAGCGTCTCCGCCTTCTCATAGGGAAGATCGCGCACGATGTCCGCCGCATCGTCTGGATCCATGTTGCCGATGAGCTGAGCTGCCGTGGCATCATCCAAGTCGTCCAAGAACTCCGCCTGCACATCATCCACCATCTCAGAGATGGCGTCGGACGCCTGCGCCTCATCCAAATGCTCGAAAACGCTCGCCCGCTGCTTGGGATCCAGCTGTTCCAGGATGTCAGCCACATCGGCCGGATGCAGCTCATCCAAGCGCTTGTGCGTGACGGAGAGCTGCACCTCGGAAAGGTCGCGGTCCAGCAAGTCCATGTAGTTCCACGCGATGATCTGCTCGTCGATATCCCGCTTGAACAGCTTCGCCACGGCCACGATGGCGCGCTCAAGATAGGGATGCAGCCCGCGGAGAATGCCGCGAACGCCCGTCTCCGCGCCAAGCAGCCGCAGCTGGCGACCGGATTGGGAGAGCTTGAGGTCGTTCACGCGGACCACTTTGAGGCCTTGGGTGTCCACGATCTGCTGATTCATGAGGTCGCGTGCGAGCAGGACCTCTTCAGGCTGGAGATAGCTGAAGCGGATGTCCTTGGAATCCACGGAAAGCGTGATGCCGTTCTCGTCGAACGCGTCAACGTACTTGCGCCATGAGATCATGAACGGCACGCGGCCGGGGCCTTTGAAGGCCAAGCTGGTGATCCGCGGGAACACTTCGCCGGTGGAGATGGCAAGGTCTGATATCGTGCCGATCTTCTCACCTGACGCGTCCACGACAGGCTCGCCCAGCATTTCGGAAAGATAAAGCATGTGCAGCTGTCCTTTGTCGCAGTCTTCGCTTGACTGCGTAGGGAAACCGCTGCTCAGTCAAGCGCTACATACTGTGAGGCTTCGGTTTTCGAACCTTCAAGTACGTATCCTTTCAAGAGGTTGCATGACCGCCTGCGGAAGACCGCAAGCTGGATGATTCTATCACAAGCGGGCTCTCATCCTGCGTTCCGGCCCTTCTTGAAGCCCTCAGAGGCCAAGAGATCGAAAAGGACGGGGTGTGAGCCGAACCCCGTCCTTTCCATGATCCGTCACCGATCTTCGATCAGCGAACGCTCTAATCCAGAGGAAGCTCCTTTTTCCATTCGATAGATGCAGCGGGAGACTTGGATTCCATCTGGGAGACATCGGGCGCCGATGCCACAGCTGCGGGAACAGGAGGATCAACGGGGATGACCGTGACGCTGTTCGGCAGCGGCAATGAGTCAGGGTAGGCGGCTTTTCCATGATGGCGCTCAAGGTCCTCCGCGTCCGCCTTGGCTTCCAAGCGCCTGCTCTCCTGAGCCAAGCAGCGAGCCAGATACCGGTCGATGTTGTCCGCATCCCTGGTGCACTGCACGAGGGTTTCGATGGTGATGCTGCCAAGATACGCATCGAAGCTCTCGTAGGCCAACTTGAGCGCCTTGTGCATGCTTTCCACCACAGGCGGCTCTTCCTTCGCCTGAGCCTTCAGCACGTTGTCGTCCAGCACGGGCTCTTTCGCCTTGGAGCCTTCGTCGATGGCGCGATTGATGTCCAGCAATGTGATCTCAGCAGGGCTTTTCGCCAGCAGATAACCGCCGGTCTTGCCCGCGCGCGCTTGGATGATGCCAGCGTTGCGGAGAAGCTGCGCCAGCTGGATCAGGAAATCTCGCGGCACTGCGATCTCCTCGGAGATCTTCTTGGAAGAGACGACCCTGTCTTCCATGGCAAGATACACGACCGTCCGCAGTGCATAGTCTGTTGATGCTTTCAACTGCATGGCCGCCTCCAAACTTTCCCGAAAGGGATGCCAGCAATCCGTTCGCCATTGATACGCGATTAATATATCTGCTTAGCGCTCAAGGATGAAAGGGGTTATCAACGAACGTTGCCGAGCCGTCAAAAAAGCGGCCATGACCTGCCCATATATGATTATCTGAATTATAAATTATATCTTGACGTATATATAGTTCAGAGAGACGTTTCCATCGGGAAGATAATATCCTCAAGAGCGGCATATCTGAAATCACAGAGGGCGGCACCCGAAGCGCCGCCCCCCCTATTCAGCTCTGTTCAATCCGCCAGCGCGATCAGGCCTGTTTCGCCTTGCGGCTGGAAAGCTTGTGGAGCACGAACGTGGCGATCACGATCAGCACCACGCCCACCGCCAGGGAGATCCAAGGGTTCTTCGTGAAGCCCGCCAGCGCGTAGCCCACGAAGCACACCACCATGACCGTGGTGGCATAGGGAATCTGCGTGGCCACATGGCGCAGGTGATTGCACTTCGCGCCCGCAGACGAGAGGATGGTGGTGTCGGAGATGGGTGAGATGTGGTCGCCATAGACCGCGCCCGCCAGCGTCGCCCCCACCGCGATCAAGAACAGCGGATCATCGGCTTGGAAGACGCCCACCACGATGGGCAGGATGAGCGCCACTGTGCCCCAGGAGGTGCCCATGGCGAATCCGATGAACGCCGCGACGACGAAGATGATGCAAGGCAGGAAATCAAGACCGACGCCCAGATTGTTCAAGAAGCCAGAGACGAACTCGCCCGTGCCCAGAAGATAGCGGCAAACACCGCCCAAGCTCCATGCCAGAACCAAGATCATGATGGCGCCCACCATGGAACGCACGCCTTCGCTCATGGCATCCATGAAGCCGCCAAGCGTGGTGAGCTTGCGCGGCAGGAATTGAGCCGCCGCCCACACCAGAGCCACGCACACGCCGATGCACAGGCCCATAACGGGATTCTCACCCACCGCCGTGGCGAAGTCCACCCCTTCGAAGAAGCCACCGCAATACAGCATCCCCAGGATGGAGAAGATGATCAAGATCAGGATGGGGAGCACGAGGTCGAACACGCGGCCCTTGTCGGAGATGTCCAAACCCTTGTACTCTTCGATGGCGCCCACTGCCGCGTCGTCGATGTCCGCCCGCTCCGTGACCTTGGGAGGCAGATTCACATCCAGCGCCTCTTTCACGCTCTGCGCTTCAGGGAGGTTGCCGCCCGCTGCCTCGTTCAGCAGCTCTTGGGCGCGCGCCTCCTCCTCTTCGATCTTCTCTTCTTCAAGGGCGTCTTCGGCCGGCACCTTGTTGTGGTCGGCGGCCAGCTGCGCAGCCTCCATGGTGCCGAAATCCCAATTGGTGACCAACATGAAGAACACGAAGAAGATGGTGAGCAACGCGTAGAAATTGTAGGGGATGGAAGCCACGAAGGTGTTGAACCCGCCTTCGCCAAGATATCCGCCCACGGCCACCGCCCATGAGGACACCGGGGCTATGATGCAGACGGGAGCGGCTGTGGAATCGATGATCCACGCCAGCTTCTCATGGCTGATATGGAATCGGTCAGTGACCGGGCGCATGACGGCGCCCACCGTGAGGCAGTTGAAGTAATCATCGACGAAGATGATGATCCCCAAGATGGCGGTCAGGATCTGCGCGGTCTTCGCGTTCTTGATGTGCTGGGAGACCCACTCCGCATAAGCGCGCGAACCGCCGCTGACGGCGATGACCACCGTGAGCGCGCCCAACAGCGCCAAGAACAAGAGCAATGACCCATTCCCGGCTATCTGCTCAGCCATCATCTGCGGCACCATGGTGAACGACGCGATCAGCTGATCCACGCCGGCGCCGTTGAGCGTGAACTGATAGATGATCATGCCCACGAACACGCCAACGGTGAGCGATGAATACACTTCCTTGGTGATCAGCGCCAGCGCCAGCGCCAGTAACGGCGGGATGATGGACCACACGCCGCTGGAGATGAGTTCGAAGCCTTCCATGGAATCTGCCAGCCCCCTTCGTCCTTGATGCGTCTCAAGGCCCAAACGATATGGAAGGATGATTGCATAAATCAAACATCACAGGCCGGAAAGACCCCTGAAAGGGGTTATTTTTCAGACGTTGGCCCGTTTGGCGCGGGGAAGGACGATGGGTTCCAGCGCGTTCGCCGCGACAGAGGCGAACAGGAGCTTGATCAGATCGGGGATGATGAACGGCACCACGCATGCCATGAGCGCGGCTTCCAAGCCAACGTTCATCATGAACATGAACCAGAGGCACCCGCACGCATCCGCCACAACGGTGAACAGGATGCCCGCCGCGAGATTCATGCCCGAATCGAACGACAGCGAGCGGAAGATGCGGGCAGCGACGGAGGCTTTGCTGGACCCCTTTTTGGAGATGGCCTCATCCTGAGCCGCCCCCTCCCGGCCCTGGCGCGCCGCCTTTCGGACCCCATGGAGGAACAGGCACGCGATCGGCACCGCGATGAGATATCCCATGAGGAAACCGCCAGTCGGTCCCAAGAGCACCCCAAGGCCACCGCGCATCTGCGAGAACACGGGGATGCCCAAGGCGCCCAAGAGCACATAGCCATAGATGACGGCGATGGCCACGGAGGGACGCAGCACGAAGATGGCAAGGGGGATGGCCAGCATCTGAAGCGTGACCGGGATGGGGCCGAACGGCACGGAGATCCACGCGCTCACCGCGATGAGGGCGATGAAAAGACCGGCGAAGGCTACATCGCGGGCTCGGCTATGGGAAGAAGACGTGATTCGCATGGGGCGGCATTATAAAGCATGGGATGGAAGGAGCGGCGCGCGCTGTGCGAACATCGCCGGTGAAAGGTCACGGCATGATGCGCTCGATGTGGACATCCCCTGAAACCGCCTTGATGACCTGGCCGTCGGCCTGGATGAGGTTCAGGCAGCCGTCCTCGTCCACTCCGGCGAACGCCCCTTCCACGCGCTCGCCACCACGATCTGCGGATATCCAACGATCGGCCATGATGTGATGCGCTTCGTACTCAGGCAAGAATCGGGCGAAGGGCGCAGAGAGCCACTCTTCATAAAGCACCCCCAGCTCTTCCAGCACCAAGCGTCCCAGCACGGCAGGAGCGGGAGCATCCACCATCAGGTCGGAGACGCTGGCGAACGCCCGGCCGGCCGCTGGATCGGAAGCAGGCTGCACATTCACACCGATGCCCAAGCAAACGCCCTCAGAAGACCCCTCAAGGGAGATGCCGCAAAGCTTCGCCATGACGCCATCCTGGATGACCACGAGGTCGTTGGGCCATTTCACCTGCACGCGCTGACCGGCCTCCTCCCCCACCACAGAGCAGATGGCGCGTCGGACCGCCAGCGCGGATACCAAGCTCAAGGTGGGAAGCTTGCCGACCGGGGCGTCATCCGCTTGATGCCCATCGCGCGCCCGCATCCCATGGATGGCGGGTCGCAGAAGCACGGAGAGGTACAAGCCTCCGCGGGGGCTGCTCCATCCGTGCCCGCGCCTCCCATAGCCGCCACGCTGCGCCTGGGCCATCACGGCTGCGCCTTCGGGCGCCCCTGCGGCCATGAGCTCCTTCACGCATTCATTGGTAGAGGAAACCTCATCTTCCTCCCGGAGCTGGAACGCGATCACAAACGCTCCGCCCTGCCCAGCCGCTTCTCTTCCGGAAGCGCTGCGAGCAGGCACCCGTTCGCAAGGCGGTGGCCGGGCACCATGGCCTCTACGGGCTTGATGACGAAGTCGCGCTCCGTGGCCCGTGGGTGGGGCAGCGTCAGCTCTGGCGTGGAGAAGTCATACATCTGATAGTCCACGATGTCTATGTCAAGGGTGCGAGGACCGTTCGGCTCTGCGCGCACGCGTCCGAGCATCCCCTCGATGGCATGGAGGCATTCCAAAAGCTCCCGTGGCGGCAGCCCCGTGCGAAGAAGAACGGCTGTGTTCACGAAGTCGTCCTGATCTTCTTTGTAAGCAGCCTCGCTCCGATAGAACGGCGCCACGTCGATGAGCAGAGAATCCGGAAGCTGGCAGAGCTGTCCGATGGCTAAGTTGATCTGCGCCTCCTTGGCTTCATCCTCCTCTCCCGGTTCCGCCACCAGGGCCACGTTGGACCCCAAGCTCAGGATGACGTACGGTCGAAGATCCTTGAGGGCCTCCATGGTCCTTCCGACATCATGGGTGCGGATGATGGACGCGCCCAGCTCAGCGGCAAGGAGCGCTTCGGCGGCAGAAGCCACGTCCCGGGCTTCCCGGTCTTCCGCGTCAAGATGATAGGCATGGACCAAGAAGCTCTTGCGGGACACGGCGCACAGAACCGGATATCCCAGATGGCGAACCTCATGCAGGTTGCGCATGAGCTCCACGGTCTGTTGCGCCGTCTTGCCGAATCCGGGGCCTGGATCCACGCAGATCCGCTTGCGCGCCACGCCAGCCTGCTCCAGAATGGCCGCCTGATCCGACAGGAAGCGGCACACATCCTGGACCACATCCACGTACGCAGGGTTCTCCTGCATGGTGGCGGGAACGCCTTGCATATGCATGACCACGCAGCCCACGTCCGCCTGCGCCACCGTTTCCACCATGGCGGGATCGGTGAAGCCTGACACGTCATTGATGATGGATGCACCCGCTTCGATGGCCTTGCGCGCGGTGTCCCCATGCCGGGTGTCAACGGAGACGCACACACCTTCAGAGGCGAGCGCGGACACCACATATCCGATGCGCCGCCATTCCTCATCAGGGCTGACGGGAGAAGCGCCGGGGCGGGTGGACTCTCCGCCCACGTCTATGATCTCCGCTCCTTCAGCGATCATGGCGCGCGCCTGAGCCAAAGCCGCTTCCATCCGACCCGCAAGCCCGTCTCCGGAGAAAGAATCAGGCGTCATGTTCAGGATGCCCATCACATGAGGGCGTCGGCAATCGAATTCGTATGATCCGCATTTCCAATCCATGAAGGGAAGTATAGGCGAAGCGCGCACCAGCGCCGAGATGAGAAAAGAGCGCACCCGTTGACCGGATGCGCTCTGAGCCGTCTAGGATCCCGTTCGCGTTGGCGCGCCTACTTGGATCTTCCCGCCATCTTCTTGCGACGGGAGAAAGCCACGAGCAGAAGCGATGCCGATACGCAGAGGAGCGCCACGGCCAAAAGCCTGTTCGCCACGTCCCCGGTTTGCGCGAGCGCCGTGTTGGAGGGCTGACCGCCGACCTTCTGATCATTGGGCTGAGGATCCCCAGAGGGCTGAGGTTGGTAACCGCCGTTGCCATCGCCCCCTTGGATGCCCGCACCAGCGCCGTTCCCTCCGGTGCCATCCGTGCCGCCATTGCCGCCCGTGCCGTCGCCGGTGCTCCCATCGCCGCCCGAACCATCACCAGTGGCAGCGCTCGGTTCGAACACCAGCGCGAAGGGGCTGAAGTGCGTGGTCTCGAAGAAGATGTGATCAAGGGCGCTGTCCACCCACGTGCGCATCTTCGTCCGCGCACCGGTGGTCGGGTCTATGTGATAGAAGGAAAGCGTCCCATGCTTGTACATCTCCCGCATGGCGTCATCCATGGGGATCTGCACGGTGATGGGGTGGTCGGGCTTGTTCCACGCATGCTCAGACCCGTCCGCCTTGTCCGTGAAATGGATGTCGTAGACAGCGTGGACGCGCACGCCTCCCTGCCCCAGATCGCTCACCGCTGAATCAATGGTTCCCTGAGAGGCGGGCGGGATGGCGGTGATGGAAAGAGCCACGGAATCCAGTTCGTTCAAAAGATCTTCCGGAACCGCATTGGGGAGCTTCACGCTGGCTGCTCCCAGAGGAGAATCCGCTGGAGCCGTGCAAAGGCCTTGGGCCGCTTCCACCACCACCGTGCAGTATTCGGTCACTTGCCCGTTCGCTGTGGCCGTGATGCGGCAATCCAAGGGCTTGCCCGCAGCATCCACGGATTCGCGCACCGGCTTCACCACGCCGTTCTCGTCCACCGTGGCCACAGCCACGTTCGAGGAGGACCAGGTGACTTGCACGCGGGGATCGACTGGGTCCACCTCAGCCGTCAACTGCTGCCCGCGCACATCGCGCGTGCTGATCTTCAGCTGGCCTTTGGAGATGTCGGATGCGCCTTGCATCACCTTCACGGAATTGATGGTCAAAGAGGGATCCTTCTCTTCGTTGGGATCCGGCTTGACCGTGACGGTGTAGCTGTAGTCCTTTCCATAGCAATCCGTGAGCGTGAGCTGGGCGGTGCCCACGGACAGCGGGATGATGTCGAAAGGAGCGAATCTGTAGCTGTAAAGCGGATTGTCCAGCGCCTTGATCTCCACGATGGATGGATCCGAAGACACGATGCTCTTCACGAAGGGGCGCGCCCAATCGGCGGCGTAATTGAGATACCGAGCTTTTTCCGGAAGCGTGATGGGGGAGCAATTGGAATTGGCTGCAGCATCATCTTCGATGCAGATGTGCTGTGTGGCGCCGATCTGCATATCGTGATCCATGACCGTGATGGTGAGAGGATCGCCCTTCACCGTGACCGTGATCGTGACGGATTGTTCAGGTTTGCCCTTCAGAGAAAGGGTGACGTCCGTGGTGCCCGGAACCCCCACCTGGAACCCAAGATCATAGGTATGGCTGTCCGTGCCCGTGATGACATTGTTGTCATCATTGAAATAGCGCTGGGGATTGTACACTTCGGAGACGACGCTCTCATCTTCGATCGTGATGTCGAACATTTCCTGGAAGCCGGTCGTGGACGGTGCGAACGCGTACTGCGATTCATACCGGAGCATGTACCACTGCTTGCTGGCGGCGAAGTCCCCCGTGGACGGATATTCATAATAGTAGGGGATGTAGCTTGAAGCCTCGCCGGGAGTGGGTGGGGCGTATTCCCACGCCCAGACCTCCACCGCTTTCGAAGGGGTGCTCAAGGAAACCGCTGGATTGGGGCCGGGAGCGACGCTCATGTCGAATGCGAGATGGCCTTCATAGGTCACGCCCGTAGCCTCATGACGATAGGCGTAATCTATGCTCACCGCTGCAGTGCCAGGATCCTCAGCCCGGAACACCAGCAGCGCTTCTGAGCCCAAGGGTTCCACCCGTTCCAAGCTCACCACGCTCTCAGGAGCGGCGGACACCTTCACCGTTTCCGTGGTGAACTTGTCCTCACCTCGAATTGCCTCCCAATCCTCCCAGATGCCGCTTTGCCCATCAGCGGTGATGGGATGGAAGGACATGCCCGCGTAGGCCAGCCCATCGTTTTTGGTGCTGTCGATGCAGACCTTGTTCAAGCCCTCAGCGAAACTGCGATCATCCACGTTGGCACCGGTGGAAGGATCAACGCCCATCCACTGACGCAGTCCGATGTTGCCGTCCACATGGCCACCGACGCCGATCTGGTCATGGGTCTCTATGCCCGCGTCCTCATCAGACTGGACGATCTCTTCATCGCCGGCCTGCTCATCCTGGACAGCTGCTTCTTCATCAAGAACGTCCTCTTCGGCAGAGGGCTCAACCGTCTCTTCGTCGGCGCTCTCCTCTTGAGCCAAAACGGCCTCTTCGGATTCCGCCAGAGCTTCTGATGGGTGCATGGTGAGAGGGGGAACCAAGAGCAGCGCCAGAAGCGCCGCCAGCGCCATCCGCGCCGCTTTCGTCAAAGTGGATCCTGCCGTGATGGCCTCGGTGCCGTTGAACCTGCGAGGTCCTCCATGGTTCCTCATCGTTTCCCCCTATTAACGTGTTTCCCAAAACGTTGCTGAGATGATACGTTTCGAGATGGGGGCACGTTATCAAAGCCGATGAGTCATCATTGAAAAACCATGCAGGATGGAGATTGTGTGAAGGGGGGCTTCCTGGCCCCCTTCACATCCAAAGCTACGATGAAGGATGATCTTTCTTCGTGCCGTAGGGGTCATCATAGGGATCATCCAGACGGGGCAGGTTCACATAGGGAGTTTGATTCATGACATCTTCCCGATGGATCTCCTCATCCACCTGCTCTTGAGTGGGTTCGTCAGAGGTGTCAGCATCCTCCGCTGGGGCGCGATAGGGACCGTTCGCATCTTGATCGCCCGGCTCCACGCGCTCTTCCCGCCAATCAGGGTTCGCAAGCTCTTCTTCCGGCTTCGCCCCTGACGCGTCAGGGGCATCATCCGCCTTCGGTCCTGCGGGGGCTGCCAGGCCTGCGGCCGCATCCGGATCTGCGGGCAGGGAAGCTGCTTCGGCATCCACCAGCTCTGGATGCTCAGCGGCGTCTTTCGCGCGAGCTTCGGCCTCTTCGCGCTCATGCTGCTTGATGATCTCATCCTCATGGGCCAGATACTCCGGCCACTGGTTGTCCAGAAGCGCTTGGCACGCTTCGCCTTCGACGGTCTCGCGCTCCAAAAGCACGCTGGCCATGAGATCCATCTGCTCCGCATGGGCGGTGAGGATGGCATGGGCCCGGTCGTGGGCCTCCTTCATGATGAGCGAAACCTCATCATCTATCTTGCGCGCCGTCTCCTCCGAGTAATCCTGCGTGTTGCCGTAGTCGCGGCCCAGGAACACCTCATGGTTCGGCTGGCCGAAGACCTGCGTGCCCAAAGGCGTCATGCCGTACTGCGTGACCATGGCGCGGGCCATCTTCGACGCGCGTTCCAAGTCGTTCGATGCGCCCGTGGTGATGTCGTCGCAGAAGATCTCCTCCGCCACACGACCGCCCATGAACACCGCCAGCTCATCCTTCATCTCAGAGAGCGTGTTCAGCACCTTGTCCTCATCGGGGATGGACAAGGTGTAGCCCAGCGCGCGCCCTCGGCTGATGATGGAGATCTTGTGCACCGCATCCGCGTGATCCAGCAGATGCCCCACCAAAGCATGTCCGCTCTCGTGGTACGCGATGGTGTGCTTCGTCTTCTCGTTCATCACGCGGCCCTTGCGCTCCGGGCCGGCGATCACGCGCTCAAGGGATTCGTTCACCTCGCGCATGGTGATGATCTTCTTGGATTTGCGCGCCGTCAAAAGCGCGGATTCGTTCATGAGGTTCGCCAAGTCGGCGCCGGTGAAGCCGGGCGTGATCTTCGCGATGGCGGCCAAATCCACATCCGAGCCCAGCGGCTTGTCCTGGGAGTGCACCTCCAGGATCTTCTGGCGTCCGCGCACATCCGGCGTATCCACCACGATCTGCCGGTCGAAGCGGCCGGGGCGCAGAAGCGCCGGGTCCAGCACATCAGCGCGATTGGTGGCTGCGATGAGCACGACGCTTTCAGTGGCGTCGAAGCCATCCATCTCGACGAGCAGCTGGTTCAGCGTCTGCTCGCGTTCGTCATGGCCGCCGCCCAAACCCGTGCCGCGCTGGCGTCCCACGGCATCGATCTCGTCGATGAAGATGATGGAAGGAGACGCCTCTTTCGCGTCCTTGAACAGATCGCGCACGCGGCTGGCGCCCACGCCCACGAACATCTCGACGAAATCAGAGCCGGAGATGCTGAAGAACGGAACGCCGGCCTCCCCGGCCACAGCCCGCGCGAGCAGCGTCTTGCCGGTGCCTGGAGGGCCCACGAGCAAGCAACCGCGAGGGATCTTCGCGCCCATGGATTGATACTTCTCCGGATTGGCCAGGAAGTCCTTCACCTCTTGCATCTCTTCAACGGCCTCATCAACGCCAGCCACATCTTCGAACTTGACGTCCGGGCGCTCCTCCATGGTCTTTTTCGCCTTGTTCTTGCCGAAGCTCATCTGGGAGTTGTTCGCCTTCTGCATCTGGCTGAAGAAAAAGAACAGAAGCGCGCCGAACAGCAAGAACGGCAGCAGGGAGATGAGGATGGAGGCCCAGCCGTTCGGGAGCGTGATCTCATACTGGATGTCCGGATGCTCCGCCAGGAGCTGCCCGAGCGAATCCGCGCCCACATACACGCTGGAGTAAGCGCGCTCCGTGCCCAGGGCGATGGTGTCAAGGGTTTGAGTGGTGATGCCGCCCAGACGCTCCCCTGAGCGGTTCGTGTTCTGCGCCATGAGCGCGTTCATGGCATCGAAGCCCGTCTTGAAAGCGCCAGCCAAGGAAGCGCCGGGGGTGGACGCGGGGTGATACAGCCCGTTCACCGTGTAGTCGTTCGCCGCATAGGTGACGGATATCACGCGATCCTGCTCCACCGCCTGCACGAAATCGCTGGTCTCCAAGGTGTCCGTCGTGTTGTTCTGGCCCATGGTGAAGAATTGGGTGCCCAAGATGAGGCCGACCAAGCACAAGAGCGCCACCCAGATGGCGATGCTGCGGCCGTTCCGCTGAGGCGATGGCTGCTTGCTGGACTTGGGATCGTTTTGTTTGTTCTGGTCGTCTGCCATTCAATGCACCTTTACTGATAGATTTCCGGTTTGAGGACGCAGATGCTCGGAAGGTTGCGGTAGCGCTCCGCGAAGTCAAGGCCATAGCCCACGATGAATTCGTTCGGACAGGAAAAGCCCACATAGTCACAGGGCACCTCTTCGGCGCGCGGAACGTCCTTGTTCAGGAACGCCGCCACGCTTAGAGATGCAGGATCGCGCGAAAGGAGGTCCTGGCGAAGGCGGTTGAGCGTGAGGCCGGTGTCTATGATGTCTTCGGCGATGATCACATGCTTGCCCTTCACGTCCGTGCTCAGATCTTTGATGATGCGCACGGCGCCGGAGCTTTTCGCTTGATCGCCATAGGAGGAGACGGCCATGTAGTCCATCTCAAGGGGCAGATCCACCGCCCGCGCCAAGTCAGCCATGAAGATGGCGGCGCCTCGCAGGACGCAGACCATGACGATGCCTTCGCCCGCTTGAGCATGGGCGGCGAAATCTTCCGTGATG
Source organism: uncultured Eggerthellaceae bacterium (assembly GCA_910580205.1). Lineage (GTDB taxonomy): Bacteria > Actinomycetota > Coriobacteriia > Coriobacteriales > Eggerthellaceae > MGBC163016. The sequence continues at coordinate 426 of CAJTVP010000028.1, read as the reverse complement.
GCAGCGCCCATCTCCAAGACGCGCTTTTCGATCTGGTCTCTCGTGAACAAGACCTCTGCTATGTCATCCAGCAAAATCCCGTGTCCTTGCAAGCGGCTCTTTCTTTCGGAGGGTAGTGTAACATTCGCCCGCGCCCACGCCAGCCAAGGTCACGAAGATGACACCGACGAACAGGAGGCGACGGGAACAGCTGCATGTGTCTCGCGCTTCGCGCTCGGCTTTCATTGCGATACCTCCCGGGTTGCCTGGCGTACCGGGTGATACCGAGTGATGCAGAACCTGCTCCGACCCTGGTTCTCTTCCGGGCGGCGGATGCGCATACCTAGCAACCGGACACGCATCACCCCTGTTGGCGGGCAATGCCCGCGCTACGCCGCCCTCCCGAAAGGGCTGGCTTCGTTCCGATGTGGCCCGCACCGCCGCCCG
>CAJTVP010000027.1 GCA_910580205.1 uncultured Eggerthellaceae bacterium | reverse complement strand
TCAGACATATAATTTAGCTTACATTACGTTCAATCAAGACCGCTCATAACCCGGATGCTATTGAGCTCGCCAGGCGGATTCATCCTCGGCAAACCCGGATCCGGCAAATCGTTCATCTCCAAACAGGAGATCATGGGCACTTACATCGTGACGCAGATGGAAGCGGAAGCGAGAGCGCGGGATATCTTGGGGACCCAAGCATCCGATGAGGCCATTTTGGCGTACTCGAAAGAGCATCCCACCTCAGAGATCATCTTGTTCGACGTGAAAGCGAGCGAATATGCGCCTCTTGTGGAAGCCCTCGCACCTGCCGGTGCCGAAGAGGTCAAGCTCGCATCTTCCGTCAGGGAAACAGAAAAGGCTGAAGGCGTCTACGTGAACCCGCTCGACCTTCCGGTCTGGAAGCAATTGGTCGCGGGAGAATCGCCCATCCCGACACAATTGGAGTTGATGCTCGCGATCTTCAGCCAGACCCGCGTCACCAGCAACGGGGAAGCCGTCATCACATCCACGGAGCGCACCATCATCGACCGCTGCATCCGCCAGATCTACAAGAAATACGAAGACATCTCGACGCTCACGCCTGAAGATGTGGCTCCGGAGAAAATGCCCACGTTCGCGGATCTCTACCTGGCGCTGAAAGACCAACCGGAACCGGAAGCAGAAGGGCTCGCCAGCTTCTTGGAACTTTACACCGAGGGCACCTTCGATGCATTCTCCCATACGTCCACCTTCTCATTCAGCAACCGGCTCACATCATTCAACGTGTCGGGACTGGGAGAAGAGATGCGCACGTTCGCCATGCTGGTGCTTTTGAACATGGTGATGAACAGGATGTATTACAACTTCAAACGAGGCGTTCGCACGTTCGTCTTCATCGATGAGGTTCAAGCGCTCTTCCCCTCACAGCACGTGACCCGCTACTTCGAAAAGCTATGGAGCGAAGGAAGATCCTATGGCCTCATCCCCACCGGCATGAGCCAGAACATCGAGCGTGTCCTCAGGAATGAGACCGCGAAGTACATGATCAAAAACTCCGGCTACCTCTTCTTGCTGGAACAGGCAGACGATGAATACAAGATCATCAGAAACCTGTTGGAGCTGTCGGATCCGCAAGCCATGCACATCAAGCCTGGCGTTGGCGAAGGTCGCGGTCTTGTCCGCGCTGCCGGCATGACAGTTCCCATCCGCGGAGAGATCCCGCGGGACACGCGCCTGTACAAGATCTGGACGACCAAGCCAAATGAAGTGCTCGAAGAGAAGCGGCGCGAGTTCTTCGACAGTCAGCGCAAGGCGGGATAGATCAGCTCATGGCGTCGTGGGGAAGGATATCGGAGGCCGACAAAGGCGCTGTATGGGAGCGCGCCTCTGCAAGTGATGCGGGAAGCTCCCTTCTGCGCGCAGACAGCGCCGCGTGGGGCATCGGATCCCAAGAAGGCAGCGTGTTCACGCGTGGCGCGGACCCTATCAAAGATGCAATGGAAGGCCCAGCTTCCGTGATCGCGTTCGGTGACTCCATGGCAGAAGACGGCACATCCGATGTTACGGACACCGCCCAAGACGAACTGTCATTCGCGTCGGCATGGACAGGACGCGCAGCACAGAAGCTAAAGAAAGGCATCAAGGATGGAGAAAAGGCGAAGCAATGGGCTCTGGACGGGGAATCTCTGGGATCAGCAGCCGAAGCGGGCGCAAGTGCTCCAAAGGGAGCAGCGGCGACGTCAAAAGCCAAAGCGGTCACATGGCCTGAAGAAGGGACGGCGCCCGCATCCGCGCAGGCGAAGGCGCAAAGCGCAATTCAGGCGAACGCGCTGGCAGCAGAAGCGGGAGCAGAAGGAGCGATAAGCGGACAAGCCGCCGCATCGGGCGGCACCGGAGGAGCGCTGCCCGCCGTTGCGATCGGCCTTGCGGTCACGCTCAGCCTTGCGTTCGCCGCAACGGCGCTCATCGTTCTGATCGCAGCCATATCGGTCATATCCTCCAGCACGCAAGCTGGAGATGGGATGTTCTTCTGGTGGGAGTTCGAAGCGGGCGCGGGCAAATCCGATCAAGAGATCGTGGACACCGTCACCTTCAATGACGGCGCGGGCGGCCAAGCCTACGGGCCTGGTCTGGATTACCGCTACGGCTTGCCGTCGTTCCTGCAGTGGGCATGCGAACGCGACCCGGAAACCTTCGCTGCGCTCGCCCCGTTCCGAGATGGTGTGCACAGAGCATCAAGCCATGCCGACCCGCTGCCCGCTGCTTGGCACGCGACCTGCGCAGCCCACGGCGATGCCATGGTGCAAGCGGTCAAGGATTACAGCGTCGAGCATTATTACAAACCCAACGAAGCATCCCTTGAGCGCAATGGATACATGATGAGCGCTCGTTCCGATGTATGCAAAGGAGCCATCCTCTCATGGGTATGGCAGAACGGATCGATCCGCTATTCGGACCTCGCAGCAGCAGAGATCACGGATGCGGATGATGATGAATCCTTCCTGATAAAGCTCTACGCGCAAAGAACGGCTTTGTATGGCGGCCTCGTCGGAGGCGCGCTCGCCGACCGCTATGAAAGAGAGCTCGCGAAAGCGCTCATGGTGCTCCATGTGGCTCAGCAAGCGGGTGGCCCTGTCGTCGCGCGAGCGCAGGAGCAGATCGGACGCGTCACCTACACATGGGGCGGATGCTCGCCAGGAGCCATGGACTGCTCTGGCTTCGTGTCCTACTGCCTCACAGGCCAATACCGCCGTCTCGGAACCACCTACACGTTCCTCACATGGCCGCGCACGGATTCCCCTGTTCCGGGAGATGTCTGCACCAATGAGAAGCACTGCGGCATCTACATAGGCAACGGCCAGATGATCGATTGTGGGCTATCGGGCGTGCGCGTCCGGGATGTGCCCGCGTCCATGGTCTATGTGAAGTATCCAGGATAAGGAGGGGCCATGCCCAGAATGGAATCACCGGAGATGAAGAAGAAGCGGCAGACGCGCGCGTGGGCCATAGCCGCCATCGCCATAGCGCTCTTCGTGGCGCTCTCCATCTTCCAATTCGCACGGACGCATCCCGCCGAGCCATCCCCGACGGATGGGGAAGCGACTCAAGAGGAGGTCATCGAAAGGGATCAAGGGAGCGTCGATCAAGACGATCAAGGAAGCGCATCCACGGAAGAAGCGGACGTCTCGCTTTCGGAATACGCCCGCGCCGCTAAAACATCTTACGATCAGGAGACCCAAGAGCTAATCGGCATCCTCTCTCAGAACGCATGGGGAGCCCCTGCGGGCGGAGAGGTCTCTTTCACGGATTCCACGTACCGGGAAACGGCATCAGGCGCTGAGCCGGAGGATGTCCCTTACGCGATCCTCGCCCTGAAAAGCGAGCAAGTGACTGACAGCGGACGCCAGATCCAAGAGCGCACGGCAGCCATGGAAACGCCGGCCGGCATCACCTTCCTCACGCTCACGCGCACGGTCACTATTCAAGGTGAGGAAGCCTGGGAGATCGAATCTCCCGCATTCCAGAACAAGGGCCGCCTCGTTCGCGCGCAAGCCACAGGGCCTTTGACGATCGAAGCGGAGGCTCTGCAAGAGCTCGCACCTTATCTGGGCGGCAGCGCCGAGACGTTGAACAAGCTGCTCACAGACTATTGCTCGCTCTACTACCCATCCGCCTCCCATGCGTCTTGGTCAAAGCAGATCGACATCGATGCGGACAAGCGCACGTTGACGACGGTGTTCAACTTGGACAACGCCTCGCATACGCATCTGAAAGCCATCTATCACACCGACACGCAAAGCTACGAATTCGGATAAGGGGGAGCCGTGAAAAAGATTAAGGAGAAGATAGGGGCCCTCAAAGAGTTCTTCTTGGGCAAGTTCAAAGACAGGAGAGCGTTCTGGCGGGCCGCCATCGGCGGGTTCTTCCTCGTATGGATCCTGTCCTCCATCGCCTCATGCGCATTCCAAGACCAGGTGCGCGAAGCGGCAGCCAACGCGCAGAACGACACGCCGAGCATCGTGGAGGTGTTCTCTACATGGATTGGTTGATCAACGGCATCGCAGGGCTGGTGCAAAGCGCGTGCGTGTACCTGTTCCAGTCGATCGCGAACGCGGCGCTGAGCCTCACCTATGAGCTCTACCAGACGATCCTGAACGCAACCGTGTTCACTGACTTCACGCGCCTTTTCGGAGGCAACTCCACATCCGTCTTCGATTTGGCTATGCAGGTCAACGGATCCCTGGTCGCCACGGTCGGCAACACGATCCTCTGCATCGTGTTCATGGTGCAACTGGCGAAGCTGGGGAGCAGGTCATATTCCAATGACACCATGCCGCTGGTCAAAGACGTGTTCATGCTGCTCGTGATGCTGTTCTTCCTGAAGTTCATCGTGGACAACTCAGCAGCCATCTGCCAGCTCATCTTCCTCATCCCCAAATACGCCATAACCGTCTTGGGCGGCATACAGGAAAACGGATTGAGGGAGATGACCTTCGTCCCAGTGGAGGAAACGGACGTGGGCGTGATGTTCGCCATGGTCCTCATCTCCTTGGTGGGGTTCTTGGGCGCGTTCGTGGCGCAAGTGATCAGCTATGTGGTCGTCTGGGGGCGCGGGTTGCAGCTCTACGCCTACATGGCTTTCTCCCCCATCCCACTTGCGTGCATGGCAGCGGAGGAGACGCGCCCGTGGGCTATGGGCTTCTTGAGGTCCTTCCTCGCCATCTGCCTGTCCTTGGCGATCCTCCAGTTCGTGCTCATGGTCTTCCCGCTCGTATCCAACTCCATCATCTACCAGGAGAGCATCTTGCCCACTGTGTCCGTCTTCAGCGGGATAGTCCCGATGCTGGGCCTTGAAGCGCTCCTGATCTTATCCGTCGTGAAAAGCGGCGCGTGGGCCAAAGACCTCCTCGGAGGTTGATGGATAACTGGAACCTGAAGAGAAAGAGGAAATCATGCCAGAAGAGATCAAAGAGAATCCGACCGCTTCCCCCGGCGCATCGCCCGATGCGTCCAATTACCAAAAGCATGAGCCTGGCAGATTCGATCAAGCGCGCATCGAAGCCATGGCATCCCGGATGCGGGATGCGGGCTATGAGGAATGGGAGATAGCTGAAGAGATCAGCCTTCTTGAGAGCGCGCTCGTGGAGAACGCGCGCACGACCGAGCGCATCCTCGCCGCCAACGATCAGGGAGAGAAGGTGGAACTGGGCTCTCCTGACGAAACCCTGCGCTTTGAGGTGGAGATGCATCAGAACGGGAACACGCATCTGCTCTGCCTGGGAGCGAAGGCTCACGGAAAAGGCACGGAAGAAGCGTTCGAAGAGATGGGCATCGCCCCGAAGACCGCCTGCACTATACGCGTGAAGGATGTGGTCGATGAAGACTGCGCCATGCTGCTCGAAGCCGCGCGCACACCCGAAGCCGCCTCCATCATGGCCGCCATGCTCACGCGCATGGATGGTCCACAGAGAGCCCGCTTCGCCGCGCTTGGCAACAGGGGCGCGCTTGCGATGCTCATGCGCTCCCATCTCCTTGAAGAAGCCGCCGAACGCGAAGAAGGGGATCTGCTGGAACGAATCCAAGAATGCGAGAACGAAGATCTGTCAGATCCGAAGGCTCTCACAGATCATGTGAGAGAGCGCACCCGCGCGCTGGATCTTCAAGAAAGCAGGGACCCATCCCTTTCATACATCCGATGAAAGTTCCTGCGAAATAGGAAGTTTTGCGCAGTTCAATTGAGCCGCTGGCAAAAGCCAACGGCTCGTTTTGTTGAAGGAGGTATGCGCATGGCCTGGATGGGCAATCAAAACTATGAAGGGAAGATCAAAGAGCTCCCATGCCCTGCTTGTGGCAAGAAGCGTCCCTATGACTGGTTCCTCGCGAACAGGGATGACGACCGATGCTGGAAATGCCGGACGTTCAACATTCCCGCCCTGAAGGGGATACCCACGCTGAAAAGAGAGGAAGTGGCATGAAAAAGGGCACTGAAACGGAAAAGATGGCAACCGAGCTCGCAGAGATCCTGAATCAGAACGTGCGCCTGCTCAAGGCGTACTTGGCGGGTTTCATCTTCATCGTAGCTGCTTTCGTCGGATATCTCCTGTCCGCGATTTGGGCTTCGAACTACAACAACATAGAGATAGCCATCATCGGTTCAGTGGTGATGATTACTTTCTTTTCGCTTCTTTTGGCCCAACGATGGATAGAGGCTTACAAGTGGCTCGCTTTGAGCGTTCAGAACAGCTTCATGGCACAGGACTGCTTCATCGCAGAGAGCTCCGTATCACCGCTCCACGTGCTCCCGTCTCGGAAAGAACGACCGATAAAAGACATGACTCTTGACCTGAAGAACAGCGAGATCCTCATGCCGGGAGAATTGGCCTACGTCCAATGCAACGACGGCACGATCATCCCGATGATCAAAAGATCTGGCAAGAAAGATCTCGAACCTGTTGAAAGTGCACTTTCAACGAATATCGGAGAGGGTAGTGAGGCATGAGAAGGAGCTCATTCTTTGATAGCGCGCTTTTCGATGTGCTGCTGTTTGCCGCCCTCTTAGCGGCCCTCATTGGAGGTTCTTGGTTTGTCGCTGAGGGTTATTACAAGCAGAGCCAATACGAAAAGGAAACGCTTCCTGATATCACGATCACGCGCGAATACATCCCTGAAACCCTGGGTGTCTCGTTTACCAACAGATTTGAATTCGCCTACATCTATGAAGATGGGAGCGTGAAAGCGCTGAAAGTTTCTCCGCGCATCGTTGATGTGGTGAAAGATGCCGAACGGGCCGGAACGGTCGAGATCGTCGGCAAAAACAGAGGCGAAGGTCGCGTGAGCGATATCCAGAAGGTCGCTCTATACATCGACCCCGATGACAGCACAACTCTTGAGAACTTAAATCTGGAAGCAGGTGAATGATGTTCACTCCAATCATCACATTGATCGGTGCCCTGGCTGGAGCATTCATCGGTTTCCGTGCCTATGATCCAACCTCTTCAGCATTGAGTGGCAAACTTGACGCTGATATCTATATATCGCAATCGGCTATGGTATTAATCATTCTTTTTGGCGTTCCAACAGCGATCGTCATCTTCGCTTTCTTGTTCCCGGATGTTGCCTTTGCCGATGAAGCAGAATCCTACATCCCCTATCTCCATCTATACGATAGCCCTGCGTTGATGATGTTCCTCTCCGTTTCGCTCGCTACAGGAGTGATCGGGATCGTCATCTTCTCCCTAATCGCGGCACAGCCCGATTTCCTTGATGAATATCTCGACCGCCTGGATGATGAAGTTTTGGAGACCGTACTCAAAACCAGCATCGCTTGCTATTTCATGGGAATACTTGTTGCCGTGACAATGGCGTTGATAATCATCCCTGCTCGGGTCATATCAAAGAACGAAGCTGCGATCTGCGATTCTTTCCAACAACAGGGTTACTTGGTTGAATGCGACCAGCTCAAAATCTCCGAGATCTTTTCCGGAGTTTACATGGCGACCATCGACGAAGACGTGTTCGCGACTGGCAATGATGCTGTGATCCCCGCGGGCATGCTTTCTTACACCATATACCCCGATGGGCACATAGAGATCCATGATGACCTTGTTGGCAAGGTGGAGATCTTCTCCTCTGAATCCCAAACAAGAGTGACGGTATGACAATGGCAATGCCTGAAAACGACGACGAGAAGCTGTTCACTCCTGAGGTTTGCCTCCAAATGATAAAAATGGCCGCAATGTCATCAGGCCAGATTATGACCCTTATCGCCATGGGCTATTTGTTGCGATTTCCAAGCTGGTTCATCTACGTTTCTTGGAACGCACTGGTCCTCAACGCTGTTGTAGCCGTCGGCCTCGCGCTCCTCCTGCTGATGGAGAAAAAACATACAACGAAGAAGGGCTATCATGATGAAACGCAAAGCTAAAGTCATCCTCCATTCCTTCTCGGAAGAGAAACCTTTGCAGGAGGCTGCGCCCGTGCTCACACATCAGACAGCCCTTCTTCAATGCCCTCAATGCGGCGGCTGGTTCCTGGATGACGCGGATCGCGACGGGGAAGCCTGCCCGGAATGCTTCGAGGAGTTTCACCCGACCAAGCAAGGATGCGGACTTCCCAATGTGTAGAAATTATGGATAACCTTCAAAGTTCGGAAATGTGTAGTAGGCGGAATTATCATTCAATCATGGGCGACCGTTGAAGAATGCAGCGGGGTCCAGCTTCTGAAAACGTGAGCGCGTCTGCGCAAGTTGGGCGTTGGAATATACGCAAAAGCACTTCGTCTATGTCTCGGTGAAGCGAAGCAACCTGAGGAAAAGTGAATACGAAGAGAAAGGCTCCATCATGAAGCTCAGGGGAAACGTACGCGTGTATTCAGCAATCGCGACCATGGCGCTAGCTTGTGCGGCGGCGCTCTGCCTCGCGGGGTGCGGCGGTCAAGCGCAAGCGGAGGACGCGGTGGTCAAAGGCTGCATCCAGGACATCATGACCGAGGACCCGATCGGGGCGGAAGGGCTCACCTTCGCCGCCATGCCCGCGCCCGTGGAGGACACCATCGTGGACCCGGAGACGGGCGAGGAGGTGGAAGTGGAGAAGGTGCTGGACGCTTCCGGCAACGTGATCTCCGTTAAAGCCAAAGATGGGCGCGACGTGAGCGCTGCGGTGGCATCCGGCGGATCCACTCCCGCTCAGAGCGCGGCGGCCATGCCTTCCGCACCGCAGCATGAGCACGACTTCAACATCCCGGTTTATGAGAGCGTGTCGTATTTGATCAGCGAAGGATATGACGTTGCGATTTGCTCCTGTGGAATTGAATGGCGCTCAATAGATGCTTGGGATGCGCACGCATCTTCTATGGGTTGGGGTGAAGGTTGCAGCAATCGAGTACGTAGTGTTCCTCCGGAGTATGGCACTCACGATGTGTTCGTGGGGTACAAGTGCTCTTGCGGTGCCATTAATTGAGGATGCAGCATGAAGATCACGAAACAGATCATCACAACCACTGCAGCCATGGCGCTAGCTTGTGCGGCGGCGCTCTGCCTCGCAGGGTGCGGCGGGCAGGCTCAAGCAGAGGACACGGTGGCCAAAGGCTGCGTCCAGGACATCATGACCGAGGACCCGATCGGGGCGGAAGGGCTCACCTTCGCCGCCGCGCCCGCGCCCGTGGAGGACACCGTGGTGGACCCGGAGACAGGCGAGGAGGTGGAAGTGGAGAAGGTGCTGGACGCTTCCGGCAACGTGATCTTCGTTAAAGCCAAGGATGGGCGCGACGTGAGCGCCGCAGCATCCGGCGGATCCGCTCCCGCGCAGAGCGCGGCGGCCATGCCTTCCGCGCCGCAGCATGAGCACAACTTCAACATCCCAGTATATGATAGTGAGCCTTACCTGGTGAGCTCGGCGTATGAGACGATAATCTGCGGATGCGGAACTGAATGGTCCTCGTGGGAAGATTGGGATGCCCACAGCGCCTCGCTTGGTTGGGGCAATGGGTGTGGCTATAGAGCCGGAAACTACTACCCAGCCAAGTATGACACCCGTGAAGTATTCAAGGGAAACAAGTGCTCTTGTGGTGAAATGGAGTGAGTGAGAAGAACCTAATCCGTATGTGCTCCTTTCCGTGAAAGACCCCGGCAAATGCCGGGGTCTTTTTTCTCCTTCTAATACGATTTTTCCTTAATTTGGCACCCCTCTGTTGAACTGGTGTATATTCGATCACCAAAGGGGCAAGGACGCTCACGCCAGAGCACATCCCGTACCAGCCGCAACGCCAATGCGGAGGGATGGAAGCCTTGCTGAAAAAACGTACACGGAGGTGGCTCTATGGCTCATTCCCTCGTTCGTCAACGTCTATCCAAAGCATGCCGATTGGTCATGGCAGCAGCCCTCACACTGCTCATGATCCCAGCGGCTGTGCTTTCCCAGCCTGAGAAGGCCTATGCCTCTGATGAGGTCTATCTGGAGAAAGATGGTCAGATCGACTACGCCGGGTTTTTCACTTCAAGGATGACCACCAACGGCGTCCCCGCGATCTGCGCTCAGCCTGCGAAAAACTCTCCCGCCGCCGGGTGGTATGAGAAGGATTACAACTGGTCGGATGGCGTGGATTGCGATGCGGGAGCAGTGATCGCCGCGCTCTACTACGGGCCGTGGTCACCTGGCTTCGATGCAGAACGTTGGCCGAGCACATGGTATGACGGGTCTGAGATGACCTATGACCGCTATGTGGTGTGCGCTCACATCGTCATATCCGACCGATACGCCTATGACTACTTCTCAGCTGTCAGCGGCACCAACAGCTCATTCCGCAATTGGGTGGCGCGAGAGGTCGTCGGCTACGACGTTGCCGCAGATGAGCTTTATGAGGGCTGGGAGCACAGCAGCGCAGCCGGACGCCTTTTGACTGGTTACTGGACCCATCAGATCCCTGATTCTTTCAGGACATTCGCGATAGGCGGCGGCAGCAAGCAAGTGGTCTTCAGCTTTGACCCTTGCGGCTGGGCTCAGATCCAAAAAACCTCTGCGAACCCATCCATCACCAACGACAACCAATGCTACAGCCTGGAAGGGATCCAGTACGGCGTCTACTCTGATGCTGGTTGCACGGATCGAGTAGCCACCCTCACCTGTGACGCGAATGGCCTCACGGATAAAGCTGAGCTGGCTCCTGGAACCTACTACGTGAAAGAGGTTTATGACTCCATCCTAGGCAAGGGGTATCTGCTGGACCAAGAAGTCCATGCTGTAGCCGTGAAACCGGGAGATACCACAATTGTCACCTTGAAAGATAATCCAGACAACGACCCTGCTCAACAATGGGTGGGCAAGATTGACAAAGAGACCACTGTCAATCTGCCTCAAGGGTCGGCAAAATTGGCTGATGCTGAGTTCACCATCCGCTATTACGATGGCTTCTACGACACGATTGCCGCAGCGGAAGCATCAGGCAGTCCAACCCGAACATGGGTAATGAAAACAGATGCTGATGGCCATTCTTATTTGCTAGATAAGTACAAAGTCGCTGGTGATGAACTCTATCGAGGTGAATATGGAATGCCATGCATCCCCCTCGGTACCGTCTTGATCCAGGAGACGAAAGCACCCGTCGGCTATCTCCTTGAGGGAAATGACGTACATCTTCGCCAGATCACATCCAACGGACAGATCTCCCCAACCACCACCTTCAACCCACCAGCGCAACCGGAACAGGTTGAGCGCGGTGATCTAAACTTCATCAAGATCAAGGAGAACGGCCCCCAGCGTCTTGCCTATGTGCCGTTCCGTCTCACCAGCCAAACGACGGGCGAATCTCACATCCTCGTGACCGACAAGAATGGCATGGTCGATACCTCCGCCGGTTGGCGCAAGCACACCACGAACACGAACTACAACGACAACGCGGCGGAGGGCAGCTACGACTACAAGGCCGGCGTGTGGTTCTCAGGACGCACCGATGAGCACAGAGCGCCCGTGGACGATTCGCTCGGCGCGCTCCCCTACGACACCTATACCCTTGAAGAGCTGCCTTGCGAGGCTAACAAGCACTACGAGCTCATCCGCATCACAGACATCACCGTGGAAGAGCATGCGTTCAACGTGCCGCTGGGCACCATCACCGATCGTCTGGAAGCCAAACCCTTCATCCGCACCACCGCATATGACGCAGCGGGCATGGACAAATACGTGACCGCAGATCCCGTGGCAGGGATAACGGACGTGGTGAGCTATATGCGCATCGAGGGCGAGAAGCCTCATACCCTCACCGCTGAGCTCATGTACGCCGACGACGGCACCCCTGTGGAAGTGGACGGCGCTCCCGTCAAGGCCACGCTTGACTTCATGCCCACGGGAGACAACGGCAAGATCTCCATCCACATCCCCTTCGATGCGCGGGTCGCTCAAGGACGCGACGTCGTGGTATTCGAGACCTTGGAGCAAGAAGGCAATCTGGTCGCCGAGCACAAAGACCTCACCGACAAGGATCAGCAGGTGCGCATCTTGGAACCCAAGATCGGGACCACCGCCACTGATGGCTCTGATGGCGACAAGCAGATAGAGGTCGGCAACGCGGTAAGCATCAAAGACGCAGTGGCCTATTCCAACCTCATCCCCGGCAAGGTCTACACTCTGACAGGCAAGCTCATGGCGAAGTCCTTCAACGAGGACGGCGAGCCCTTTGCGACCGAAGCCGTTGACGCCAACGGAAACGTCATCACTTCAACCGTGGAGTTCACACCGCAGGAGCCGAACGGGACCGTTGATGTCATCTTCACCTTCAATGCGGCCGGATTCTCTGATGGCATGCAGCTCGTGGCCTTCGAACAGCTTTATCAAGGCGAGTTCGCCATAGCATCCCACGAAGACCCGGAAGACGAAGACCAGACGGTCACGATCGCCTACCCGCGCATCTCCACTGCCGCTACTGACGGTGAAGACGGCGATAAGCGCCTGGTGGCCGATGCGGAGGCCGTCATAGACGATGCCGTCGCCTATGAGAACCTGCACGCAGGGGAGGTCTATGAGGTCTACGGCATCGTCATCGACAAGGCAACGGGCCTTCCGCTCGACACCAAAGCCCCAGTGAAGACCGAGGAGGATACCGCCGGCATCGGAGTGGTCGATGAGCAGGCTGCTCGCACGGAAGCTATTGAGGAGTTCTGGGACAAAGCAAAGGCCATCTTCAACCTGGCTGATGAAGGCGACAACTCTGTGGACTACGAGGCATTGAGCAAGCTGTTGCAGGAGAACGCCGCATTGGCGGCGGATCTGGTGCACTCCAAAGCAGAGTTCACCCCCGACAAGGCCTCTGGCACCGCTCATGTCACCTTCACCTTCGATGCATCGCGCTGGATCCAAGCGAACGAACCGGTGAACGCAGTGGTGTATGAGGCGCTCGTGAAGGACGGATCTGTCACGGCCATCCATGCCGATATCAACGATGAGGGTCAGACCGTAGAGATAGCGCCCTCCCGCATTGGCACCGAAGCCACAGACAAAGCGGATGGAGACCACGCCATCCTCCCCTCTCTTGAGGCCACCATCGTTGACACCGTTTACTACGAGAACCTGCTTCCCGGACGTGAGTACACCGTGACCGGCACGCTCGTGGACAAGGAGACAGGAAAACCGCTCTATGTCAGCGACAAGCCCATCACGAGCACGACGACATTCACGCCAAACGCCTCGACCGGCGAGGTTCAGCTTGAGTTCACGTTCGACACGACCGGGCTCCTTGGCAAGGAGATCGTGGCTTTCGAGTCGGTGAGCAAAGACGGCATCGAAGTCGCCGTGCATGAGGATATCGACGATGAGGCTCAGACCGTGATCGTGAAGGAGGGGCCCGTCGGCACCGGACTTCCGAAGACGGGTGGCGCATGGCAGCCCTGGGCTGCGCTCGCGCTTATCGGCGCGGTCACCTTGGCCTATGGGATGTGGCACACGAAACGCCACGGCAAGACCATCAAAACGAACGACCGATAGGCATCCACCGCTCCCCCACCATGCAGGGCGCTCACGCGCCCTGCATCCCCATCTACCAATTGAAGAAAGGTATGCCCATGGAAGATATGAAGCCCATCGCCCCTCAACCCCAAGAAGACACAAAGAAAGAGAGGCGCACTCGCATCGGTTACATCGTTTCCACCGCGCTGTTCGCTCTGTGCATCGGGGTAACGGTCGGAGCCGCTGGCAGTGCGCTCATGAACGCGCAAGCAGAGCAAGTGGAAGAAGGCCCGATCGCAGAAGCGCCAGCCCATGAGCATCATTGGGGACCAGGCTACGAAACCATCCATCATGAAGCGGTCACAGATGAGGTGGTGCATCCGGCGACCTCCGAGACTGTCGTTGCCTATCACACCGTCTGCCCAGATTGCGAGACCGTCATCGACGGCATGGCCCGTGAGCACCAGGAAGACACCGGTCATGGCGTCCCGCAGACGAACGTCCCACGTGAAGAGACGCGCCCGCTCGCAGCCGAATGGACCGAGACGGTGGTCCTGGAAGAGGCCTGGGAAGAACAGAAGATGACCAAGGTCGTCTGCTCAGGGTGCGGTGAGTGGAAACCGGTCAATCCCCAGGATGCTGCATGAGGCTGGAGCTCCCACAGAAAGCCGTTCTGATCGTCTGCGCCATCACGCTGATCACATCGACAACGGCTCTCATATGGGCTCATATGATGCGCTCTCAAGCCCAACCAGAGCCTTCCCCGACCTCCGACACCCCTGTTGAGACGATGGCGGAGAGGCAAGGTTGGCCGGATGTGGATTGGGAGCATTGGCTCTCAGTCAATCCGGGCATCTGCGCATGGATCACAGTCCCGGGGACCGATGTGGACCACCCGATCGTGCAAGCATCCGCTGACGCTCCCTCCTGGTATCTCAAACACGATCTCTACGGAAACTGGAACCCGTGGGGAAGCGTTTACCTGGATGCGGAGTGCGCGGAGCGCGGGATCCTGTCATCCAGGGTGGTCTGGATCTATGGTCACAACATGCTGGATGGCTCAATGTTCGAGCCGCTGACGCAGTATGCGGATGCGGAGTTCATGGCTGAGCATCCGAAGGTCTGGATCCAGACTCCATCAGGTGCCATGCGGTCCTATGACGTCTACGCCGCCGAGGTGGTCCAGGGCGCAGAGCGCGTGAGGCGCGTGGATTTCAAGGACCAGGCGGACTTCGAGAGTTGGCGCGATACGCGTTACCAGGAGGCAACAGCAGTCCGGGAAGGCCTATCACCCCTCGCCGCCGATCGCGTGCTCTGCTTGGTCACTTGCTCACACAACACATTCAAGAACGAGCGGACGGTCGTGTACTGCATGGCCTCCCAGGACGCGAGGAGGTGGACCGACGCAGCTTGATGCAAGAGCGCGCTGAGCGCATGAGGAACGAACACTGACCCCCCCTTGAGCCGAAAACTGGCAGGAAGAAGAGGATGATCTATGAAACGAATGCAAGCAAATGCAACAGCGAGCGGAGGCGAGCCCCGCTCCAAGAAGAAGGTGGCTACCGGCATCATGGCCGCAGCCCTCGTGGGAACGCTGACGCTCACCAGCGTGCTCGCCTACCTGACCGCAACGGACAGCGTGTCCAATCCGTTCAGCTTGGCTAAGAACATCGAGATCGAAGTCGTTGAGCCAGGATGGAGCGCGCAGAACGCGATCGGGGTCTTGCCCACCCAGACGATCGCGAAGGATCCTGCGATCCATAATCTCTCAGCCAAAGAGATCTACGCATTCGCCGATGTTGTCATCCCTGCAAAAGATATCATCATCGCGGATGCTGACGGCACGCCCCATCCCTCAGCCGAAGTGGACCTCTTCACCTATGAAGCCAACCCCGGCTGGACTTTGAAAGATACCATCAAAGGAGACGGCACGGTCACCTACCGTTACGCCTATGACCAAGCTGTCACCGGTGAAGGGACCACACCCGCCGTCTTCGACGATGTGACTGTCTGCAACTACGTTGATGACCAGTTCGATGCGGAAAGCGCAGCCCAGGAGATCGTCATCAACGGTGCCGCCATCCAGTCCGAGAGCTTCGCAGACGCGAACGAGGCCTACGCCGCGTATTTCGGCGAGACGGCTCCGGTCGAACCGGATGAGCCTGCGGTGCCGGAGATCCCGGAGCAGACGAGCGGCCTTTCCGCTGACAAGGTGAACGCTGCTGTGCCTGTCAGCACCACCAAAATCGTGTTCTCAACCGTTGCTCAGCCCACTGGAGATGACCTGACCGTTGAGGGCAATGGCAGCATCACCGGCGTGGCGAATGGATCCACTTACACCATCGCCAACGCCGAAGGCGGCGCAGTTGCACTGCCGGCAGACAGCAGCGACATGTTTATCAGCAAGACGAACTTGGCGACTGCTGACCTCACCGGCGCTGATGCTTCCGCCATCGTGAAAGCCAACCGCATGTTCGCTGATACGAAATTGGATACCGCGACTACTGGTGGGAGTTGGAACACGGACAATGCCATTGAAACGAAAGCCTTTATGCCTTCCATAATGGAGAACAAAGCTACATATCAGCAAGTGAAGGTCGGAGAGATATTTCCAACCGGTCAGGCTGAGTATGGTGCAACCGAGATTCGAGATATTGCTGACGATGGTAAAACGTATACGATGAAGTATGTTCCGGGTCAGTTGAAAACCTATATTGGACTCAAGGCAAGAAGTCTAGTTTTCTCCGATGAAGTTGCTCCTGATGGCATAGATGTGTTCTATGATCTGGATGCAGATGGTGATGAAGGAATAGCGTACTGGTATGCAGATGACATCATGTATATATCATCGCAAAAACATGGTCAGAAAGTTATTGCACCAACAAATATGGGCAGGATGTTTTATGACTGCACTCGATTGATTGTACTGGATATTAACAATCTAGACACGGGTAATGTTACAAACATGAGTAGTGCATTCAGCGGCCTAAAAAACCTCACTTCGTTGGATGTTAGCAAGCTTGATACGAGCAATGTGGTGAATATGTTCAGGATGTTCGAGAACTGCTATGCATTGGAAAATCTCAATGTACGCGGTTTTGATACAAGCAATGTTGTTAATATGCAAAGTATGTTTGGCAGTTGTAGGGCTTTGGCCGCTATTGATATTAGCGGTTTTAATACGAGCAATGTAACGGATATAACAAGTATGTTCAGCGGCTGTTATTCCTTAGCTTCTATTGATGTAAGTAGTTTTGACACTCGCAAAATAACCTCCTTCAATTATCTGTTCTCCAGCTGCAAGGAACTAGCCTGTCTTGATTTAAGCAATTTCGATTTTTCTAATGCAAAGAGCATGATGCATTTTTTCTCGAATTGCGTAAAACTTCAGACAATTTATGTTCCAGATAATTGGAAACCAGGTAAGCAGTACACTGTGGGTGATGATGGTTATACCACCAGCAATATGTTCACAAACTGCATTTCTTTGGTCGGTGGAGCAGGAACTGCATTTAATAGCTCTGATAATGGTTACTGGCGTTATTCGCGAATAGATGGTGGTCCCTCCAACCCTGGCTACCTCACGAGCATCGCCGACAAACCAGCGCAGATCAACATGACCGTGCCGCTGGAGCCTTTCACCAAGACGGTTTAGATCCACAACATCTCAATCCCTGGGAGCGGCGTTTGCCCGCTCTTAGGGCTTCTATCCCCCTACCCATCCACCGCCGCTAGGACCCAAGCGCGTCTCGGCCGAACCTGAAAGGAATCTTAAGGTCATGAAAGAGGAAACCAGATCAAGGAGCTGGGCAGGATGGCTGGCGTTCATCACGGTCACGATCTTGATAGCGCTCGCCATCGTCGTGCTGCCTCAGGCTCTGGGTTATACAGCATACTGCGTGGGCTCAGATTCAATGCAGCCTGAGATCCCGAAAGGCTCCCTCGTGGTGGTGGACAAGGATGTTACAGGTGACCAGATCCGTTCTGACGATGTGATCGCCTATAGCATAGCCGGATCCAACGGGGTCATATGCACCCACCGCGTGATAGCGAACGACCTGGAAGGAGGCTTGATCACCACCAAAGGCGATGCGAACGAGACGGAGGATCTGCAACCGGTCCGCTATGATCATCTCGTTGGACGGGTCTGTTACGTGCAGCCCGTGCTCGGAGACGTGCTCATGTGGATCGGAGCCAACCGCATCCCCATCGTCGCCGTCGTGCTCATCTCGCTCATCGCCGTGTGGGCCGCATCCCGCATCCACTCCGGCAAGAACCAGAAAACGAACATGGATGAAACAACCCCTCTGAAAGGAGAAACCTATGCACCAGCAAATCCAATCCATCAACCAGGGCCGTTCTACGGTCCCCAACAAGCTCAAGGCGGGTGTGATCTGCGGAGTGCTGGCATGCACCCTGGGGGTCACGTCGGCTACCGCCTACCTGACCGCGACGGACAGCGTATCCAACCCCTTTTCCCTGGGAACCAACCTGTCAATCAGTCTGACGGAACCCGCTTTCGCCGCTGAGAACGCCAAGGGCGTCTTGCCGGATCAGACGGTGGCGAAGGACCCGACGGTCACCAACACCGGGGCTGTGTCCGCCTACATCGCCGCTGACGTGAAGGTCCCCACCTTCTCAGGCCAGGCCCTCGTGAACGGCGAAGCCAAGACGCTGACCGACGCGGACCTGTTCACCTATGCGCTGAACGAAGGTTGGACCAAGGTGGGAGATGCCGTCACGGCTGATGGCTTCCGAACCTACCGCTACGTCTTCTCTGATGTGGTGGATGCGGGCAAGGCTGCGGCGCCCATTTTCGATGAGGTGACGCTCGCGAACCTCACGGGGGATGTGGGCATCTCTGAGACGTCCATCGACATCACCGCTTACGCGATCCAGTCCGAAGGTTTCACCTCTGCGACGGACGCTCTCGGTGCCTACGACACCCAAGCTCAGGCAGTGGCTAAGGCTTGAGTTTAAGAGCGTGGGGGCTTTAGATCTCCCTGTCTGCCTCATGACGAAACAGGTGGTCCATTTGGGCCACCTGTTTTCTTTTTGATGGTGTGTAGAGGATGCTAGAATCTGAATCGGCCGGCATGGTCCGTGTGCGGGTGGCGCATCCGAGAGGAGGCGTTACCTATGATCGAAACGATTATGAAGTTCCTTGAAGCTGCTGCTGCGGTCTGCACCGTAGCCGGGTTTATACTCGAAGTTTGGAGGACGTATAAGCACCGACGGATGGAGCGGAGAAGAAAAGAATAAGGCCGGTTGCGCCCGGCCTTATCGTAACAATCTAACCGCGCCGCCCGCCTAGCACTAGCACCCGCGGGCTTTGTCGGTCACTTGCAGATTATAGCAGCATCCATAATCGGGAACCAGCCCATTGCCCAATTGTCATGAACACTGCATCTCACTCCGTTTCAAGATCTTGTCTGAGCAGAGAACGAGAAAGATCCTCCTGGAACAAGTCCGGCTCTCGATGCTTCTCAGGCACATCGTCTACCCGCTCTTGGAGTTCAAGTTTTTGCTGCAAATCTTCAGCATCGTCATCCTTTTCAAGGAAAGGCGCGATCCTTCGAGCCAGATCATAGATGGACGCCAACGGCATATGGAGCACATCGGCAACATCGACATCGGACACCAGATCAGAGATGCTCGCCTTGGCGCGTCTATGATCGTGCACCACATTGAGCAGGCTGGACTTCACTGCGCTCATTGCTCCTTTGGGATCGTAATATGAAGCAAGAAGCCGGCCTGCGCCACAATCGACAAGACGCCCCTCCACGTTCACGAAACGGTATCTCTCTTGCCCGTTCGATTCTTCCAGCACATACAAGATGTCCTTTGCTTCTTCGGCAGTGAAGAACGCGATTCGAGCCTGCTTGACGATCTGCAAATGCACCAGTGCGCCCTCATCAACATCCTTCTCCCAACCGGGCATGTCATCTTCAACGGCTGTTTGCGGTGTTTGATAGAAAACGTCGCAGTAGAAGCCCGCTTCATTCACATCATCAGAGGAGAATACGAACTCCGTGAGGTAGTTCGGTAAAGAGAAGGGCGTGTAGTCCACGTAATGACTGAATGTGCATCTACGTTCGACGATCCGTCCCTTGCCATTCTTTTTTATGATCGTGAAATCCGGGATGCTCATATTTCCTACCTCTCCTTCGCTTTGTTCCTGTTGGTTTGGCCGCGGTCAACGATTGCGCCATGAGCGCGGTGCCGCTCTTCTTCGTGCTGATCCCGACCACCGGATCCTTCCTGGATAGTTGGCACCTCTGCTTCGTGAAGCGATTTGCGATAATACCGACCTGATTCATCCATGACATAACCAGGCACATCTGCAGGCTTCACCCCAGCGAACATCCCGCAGTCAGACACGAACGCTCGCGCTTTTATCAAAGAAGCGATTTCGCGCTCTTTTTCGGCATAAGACCTCATCCCTTGGTATCTCGGCAACGCGGCCTGCAAGCGGGAGATCGTCGCGTCGTAGTCTTCCATGCAGCAGATTCCATACTCATCTTGGATTATGAGCGCCATGAGAACCTGTCCTACCTTTGCATTTGGAACCGTTCTTGCCACCAGGTAAGGACGAGATGATTGTATGATCTTCCTGATTTGCTCCTTTGCAGATACAGGGTATTTCAAGGGAGCGCCCTCTACGAATCCTGCAGCTTGAGCTTGCAGATAATTCTGTATAGAGCCCTTGGTGAATGAATCACCAAGGGTTGCTCCGTAGCAGCAGAGTCTGTTTGGGTCTGAGGGATGAGCGAATACGAAATCACCCTCTTTGATAGTGACGCCAATGCCGTAGTATGCAAGCTCTTCGCAAAACTCCGGTACTGACCGAGACACGCGCACGGCCACTTCTACCATACGCCGAAGATCTTCTTTCCATGAGAAAGAACCGCGCAGGATGATCTTCAGCTCAACCCTCTCTCGCTTCGCTCTCAGGGGCAAGAAATCCTTGGCTCGTTTATGATCCTTCGTTGGATCTCCGGCGATGAAGCTGTGCAGTCCGCGCTTCTCGCACATCTTCTGCATGTCATCCCACATCTCCGCGCACTGCTTGTTGGAGATATGGAGACGTTTTCCCGTCTCAAGATTCGTATTATTGATGACGACGTGAGCATGCAGGATGTGATTCAGATTGTCATCGTGGTAGACGATTGCAACGTTGTATGCGCCCATCTCGCCATCTTCTCCGAACCATCTCTCCGCCCACTCGACGCTCATCTGCCTCAATGCTCGAAGATCTATGTTGTCGCGCGGATCCGGTGAGATGTAAGCCTCACGGTACATGACGGCGGATCTGCCTTTCCACGGAAGATCATTCCCGCAACAATGCCGAACGTCATCCATATGGTCACCCCAGGCTTCAACCTCTTCTTGAGGGATGTTGATCGTGTCGCGAGCAAGGGCACGCTCAGGGGTCTTGTATTCCAAGTACGCTTGTTTCCCCTTCGGACCCCCGCAAGATCCATGCATAGGTTTGAACTTCAGCACCGCCATAAAGTCATCGCTTCTTGATGGATGTGTGCACGCGGTCCAGCGTTGAGATCATGTTCCTGGATATCTCAGAAAGCATTGAATGAGACCGCTCTATCCGATCGAGCGCGTCTTTGGTGCGCTCCTGCATGACGTCCATTCTCATGTAAGGCTTCTTCTTCAAAGCGTTCAGCGCGAACGCTGCCTGGTTGAGGTTGTTCCCCTCGCGCGCCAGCTCCAACCTGATCGGCCCCAGATCAGCTTCATGGATTGCAATGATCCTTTTATCCGGCTCTTCCATTTGTGCCAGCACGTCCGCCTTGGCGATAGGCAGGTTTATCAGAAAACGTAGATAGGCAGAGGGGGTGATGCTCAGGGATCTGGCATTCGAAGCAAGCCGCTCATATTCAGATTCTGTAACCCGAAAGCCGATGAAGCGCGTTTTATTCACCGATCATCCTCCGCGTACGTTTTTTCAGCAAGGCTTCCATCCCTCCGCATTGGCGTTGCGGCTGGTACGGGATGTGCTCTGGCGTGAGCGACCTTGCTTGCCGATGACACTGTACCACGCTCACCCGAACAGCGTTGAAAGTCTTGAAAAACGGTATAGAGAATGACTGCGCTTCTGTCCTCCAAGGACGGCTGCAATACAAATGCTCGCCCTGCGAGCGCAAACCCCCTGACGGATGTCGGGGGGCAAGAACCGGTTGCGTTAGCAACCGGTGCATTGTGTTAAACAAAACCCAATTTGGGTTTTGTTTAACACAATGCGTATCTTGCAGTCACCGGGTGAGCGCTTGCAGATCCAGCAGCGAAGACAACGGGATTGCCTGTTTCTTGACCTCTTCACCATGATCCGGCTGGGATACTCCAAACGGATCATGTCAGTTTTTGGAGGGTAAAGGCGTCCGCTCTCAGTGATCCGGGCGTGAAAAAAGCCAGCCCGTAGGCTGGCTTGGTTTGGGTGGCCGGACGCTCCTATAAGATGTTCCGCTTCACTCCTTTTCATGCATGGTCCTCCTCTTGTATCTCTTTGATGATTTTGGCATAGGCGGCAGTTATGTCATCCGCTTCTATATGCGCCCATGGAAAAGCTCCCTCTATCTTTGTCTTGTACAGTGTAATGATGTCTTGGCAGTTGCCTAGCTGATAGGCAAGGTACCCAGAGTGCTCAGGATGAAGATATGCGCTCATCTCTAACATCTCATACACTTCGGGGATATTGAGCATTGCTATACGCGCATGCTCTACGCGGGTCTCCCTGTCTGTCATATAGGCCGCTTTCCACTCTTCCCATGACATTTCCATAACATCCTTGTTTGTTGCACAGATCATGATGTGTCATCCTTTCATCCAGCGTGGCTTTGTATAGGCTGATAACGAAACTGCCCTCGCGAGCGCTTTCGGGGAATTGCTCCGCTCGCTCCTCCTTCCCTTGAAAATCTTGTTCCGCCGCGTAAGCACGGGTGCCGCTTACGCGGCTTGACCGCCAACCCGCACGCCCC
>CAJTVP010000026.1 GCA_910580205.1 uncultured Eggerthellaceae bacterium | reverse complement strand
AGAGCCAACGGGTTTACAGCCCGTCCCCTTTAACCACTCGGGCACACGCCCATTTTGCGGACGGCGCAGGGCTTTTCAGCCTGTGCGCCATTCCCGGAAAACGGCAGATATCCATGTGAGATTTTCAAGTTGCGGCCTGCATGGGACGGATTCGCCCTTATGCAAGCGAAGTGGAATGATACGGTACGGTAATTCCACTGTCAACACTGAACACGCCTCCGGGCGTGTCGCTTCACCGAATGGACACGTCGTCCGGTCAACGGGCGGACCGCCGCGAAGGCTCCCGCTGGGGTATCATGGGCGAAACGCCAAAGCAAGGAGCGAACGGGATGAAGAAACTCGGCATCATCGGGGGCATGGGGCCGAAAGCCACCGCCCAGCTGTTCGACCGCGTCATCTCGCTCACGGATGCTCCCACTGACCAAGACCACATCCCCATCATCGTGTTCGATGATCCTTCCATTCCAGACCGCACCGCGCACCTCTTGGATCCGAAGGAGAAACCGGACTTCGCCGCTTCCTTGGTGAAGAACGCTCAGGTCCTTGAATCATTGGGGTGCGACGTTCTGGCCATGCCCTGCAACACCGCCCACGGGAAGGCGGACGTGGTGGCCGCCTCCCTCACGACAGCGCGCTTGCTCCACATGCCTGAATCGGCAGCGGCGGAAGCGGCGAAAGCGTCCAGCGGTCCCTGCGGCATCCTGGCCACCGATGGCACGATCGAAACCGGCTTGTACGATAGCATCCTTGAGAAGCGCGGCATCACGCCGGTGCACCCCTCCCCTGCCGCGCAAGAAAGCGTCATGAGCATCATCTACGATCATGTGAAAGCGGGCACGGAACCGCCAGCAGCGCTGTTGGATGAGGTGTTCGCGGATCTGGAAACCCTAGGATGCGCCACCGCCATCCTAGGGTGCACAGAGCTCTCCGTCCTTGATATCCCAACGGAAGTGCGAGGGATCCGCGTGATCGACGCGTTGGATGTCTTGGCTGCTGCCTGCGTGGTCGCCTGCGGCGCGCGGCTCAAAACGGACGCCTAATCCCCCTTCGCCAGATAGGGCCGAAACGCCCGATCCTGCTTCCAGAGGAAGATCCTCGGATAGATGCGCCGCATGAAATGGGTTTCCGCGTCGTAATCAATCGGATTGACCGCGCGCCCCGTCCGGTAGAGCTCCTCCACCTCAGCGCGCAAGGCTGGATCCTGCACGTAATCCAAGAGCATCTTCTTGGTCACCACCGTGAACAGCGCTCGGCTGCCGTCTTCGTTCGCGATCCTCACACCTTCGAACTCCTTGTCCAGGATGAGATCATCCACGATCCACTTGACCGTGTTGTTCCCGCCCGCGGTCACGTAGAAATTGCTGCGTCCGAGCCGGGGGTTGATCTCGAAGAACCGGTAGCTCCCGTCGCGCTCGTCGAACTTGACGTCGAAATTGGCGAAGCCGGTGTAACCCACCCCTTCCAGCAGGCGCTGGGCATGGGCCACCACCTCTGGGTTCACGCGATTGATGATGGCGACGGGATTCCCGATGCCGTTGTCCGTGGGGTCTTCCATGAGCGTCTGCCCGAACGCGGCGAAGCGCAGCTTGGAGTCTTGATCGCAGTAGCAGGTGAGGATCCGCATGTGCGTGTCATCCCCTGGGATGAAATCCTGCACCAATAGCTTCTCTTTGTAACCGCTGGCCACCAGCCGCCGGAACATCTCATCGAACTGGGAGCGCTCGTCGAACTTGAACACCTTCTTCTTGCCCTCGAAATCCACATAGTGATACGCAGGCGTAGAGGCGGCCTTCGCGATGATGGGGAACTCGAATGGAATCTCCACCTGAGAGATGTCCTCCGGCGGGTTCGCGCAATCCAGTACGAGGGTCTTCGGGTAGGGAACCCCGAAACGCTCGCACGTCTCATAGAACCGGTCCTTGAACACCAGGCTGTCGTGGAGCTCTCGCGGGATGTACGGGATGACGAAGCGCTCTTCCAGCGCGGCGCGGTTCTCCATGATGAGGTCAACATACCAATCCCCGCATGCCATGAGGATGAGCTTCTTCTTTGGCAGCTCATCCGCTATGCGCAGCAAACGATCAGCGAACCCGTCCGGTTCGTCCATATCCTCATCGTAAATGGAATGGATGATGCACGAATCCCCGCACAGATGGTACTTCCCCTTCGACAGGGCCACAGACGTGATGCCGTAAGCTTCATGGAACGTGCGGGCCAGGCTGTAGGTGGCGATGTCCGACCCCAGGATGACCGGGATGAAATCCAGCCCGTCCGCCGGAGCTGCCGTCTTGTCCATCATGCGCCACCGTTCCTTTCCCTTGCAAGAGCCTTGCGCGGACGCAAGACGCTACCTCAACCGCGTCGCCTTTGCAAACCGGAGAGCAGCGAGCGGATGAGCGCCGCTTCGGGCCGCTTCAAGGCGCAAGCCATGCCGAACGTGAGCGCCAGCGCCACGATGCCGCCGCCGATCACGCACAAAAGCGCCACGCCGATGTTCGCCATCTGCGCGCCGAAGACGAGCTTCATGGCGAAGAGCACGGCACCTCCCCCCGCCGCCCCCAGAGCGCCCAGCATGAGCCCCAAGATGAAGGAGCTCAACATGGGCAGCAGCTCAAGGGAGCGGAACTTCGCCTTGAGATAGATCACGCAGAGCAGGTCCGTGGCGATGTAGAACGCGACCGATGCCCAGGCCACGGACTCGAGCGTCACCGGATAGCCTTGCCGGAACGCAAGCACGCCGCCCAAGGTGAGCGCCACCTGAAAAAGCGAGGCGATCACATTGAACCAGGCGAACACGCCCAGACGGCGGATGCTGCTGAACACCTTTTGGAAGAACGTGACCAGCCCGTAGAACGGCAGCGCCACTGCAAGGGCGGCCAGGAACTGCGCGATCTGGCCGATCTTGTCCTCTGTGAACGCGCCGGTGTGATAGAGCGTGACGAGGGGTTCCGCGAACACGATCAGGTAGAGCATGAAAGGCCCGAGGAGGAACAGGATCTGCCGGCTGCCGGAGAGGATGCAGCGCACGACCCCTTCGTCATCTTCGCTGTTGTGCATGTCAGAGAGCTCAGTGAACAGCGCCGTGGTGATGGGGATGGCCAAGAACGAATAGGGCAGCGTGTACCACAGGCGCGCATAGGCGATGACCGACGGGCCGTTGTCCGCGAACACGTAGGATGCGGCGTTCATGACCGAGACGGTGATGAAGGTGAAAGCCGTGATGACGAGAGCGGATGCGCCCAGCTTGAGCGTCTCTCTGATCCACGGGTCGGAGAAGCTGATCTTGAGGCGCAACCGTACGCCACAGCGCCGCAACGCCGGGATCTGGACGAGCACCTGGAGCAGAACGCCAGCGGGATTGCCCACGGCGATGATGTAGAGCGCCGTTTCCGGTGAGGCGGGCGCTACCACCGCATAGGCGATGAACGTGGCGATGACGATGAGGTTGTTGAAGATGGGGGCGGCAGAGGACCAGAGGTATTCGCGATTCGCGTTCAAAAGCCCGGAGAGGATGGTGGACGCCCCGTAGAACACCGTTTGGATGGCGAAGAACTGGAACAGGAGCACGGCGATGCCCATATCCGACTGGTCAGTCATGAACGACTGGGTGTAGACGATGGCTTGCGGGAAGATCATGCAGAGCGCCGCCACCACGCCCAAGAAGAGGATGACCAGCGTGAAGAGGTTGGAGGCGTATTCGTCGCTGGCGCGCTTGCCGGCTTTCTTCTTCACCTGCATGTAGACCGGCAAGAACGCGGTCACCAGCATGCCGCCCATGACCAGCTCATAGAGCTGGTTCGGCAGGTTGTTCGCCACCTGATAGGAGCTGGAGAGGAACGTGGCACCCAAGGCGAAGGCCATGGACCACGTGCGCACGAACCCGGTGATGCGCGAGAGGACCACGCAAACGCTGATGATGCTGGCCGAACGGGCTACGCCGGAAAGCTCCTCTTCGGCGGCATCGGGGTCCGGATCCCCCACCGGAATAGCGGGCGCTTGGGCCACCGCCTCCGCTTCGTCGGATGCGTCCGCCACCTCCTGCGCTTGGCGCTCAGCGAGCATCTGACGACGACGCCGGATGTATTCCTCTGTATGCTTGGCGCGCGCGATCTTTTGAGAGAGCTTGCTCAATCATCCTCCGATTATCTGACGAAAGGATGATAGCAGAAGGGGCGGGCAGCGCCTGAGCGCTGCAAGCCAGGATGCGCTTCAACCTGAGAGCGTGATCCTGGTTGAACCATATCTGCATCGCGCGCCCTTCAAGTGTGCATTGGCGGAAGATCGCCGCCAATGCCGTTCATTGAGATACCATCCGGGTTGCCTGATGTACCGGGTTGTTCCTGGTGATGCGGAGGCTGCTCCAACCCTGATTCTCTTCCGGACGACGGATGCGCAGGTTGGCATTCCCTGTTCGCATGGTTGACCTTTGGCACCCGATGGGTGCGCTACGGGGCTTCTCCTGTTTTTCAGGTCCACCCCGCTTCTGTAGCGCGGGCATTGCCCGCCAATGAGGGTGATGCGTGCGAAAACGGTCGCCTGCGCATCCGTCGCCATGCCCATGTTCCAGAACAGGAGAAACCTCCGCCCCGCGCAGCGGGCCCGTAACTAATAACGCCGATACACCATGCTGCTCCACACCGGCGCTTCCACCACGCCGCGCGAAACGGAGCAATGCACCATGTTCCCACCGCCCACATAGATCCCGCAATGTTGCGCGTTCACGCAGATGTCTCCCGGTTGCGGGTCGGTCACGGCGGTGTAGCCCAAGAATGTGTACGTGGTGCCCAAGCGAGAGAAGCTGCCGGTCAAGCAGTAGCTCACGAATCCAGAGCAGTCGAAGCTGCCCGGTCCCACGGCAGCCCACACATAGGGCTTGCCGTATTGAGAGTACGCGCGATCCACCACGGTGTTGCCCGTGACGGTCTGAGCCTTGGAATTGTCCACTTCACCGCCATAGTAGCTCTGCTGGCGCTCCCGTTGCTGCTCAGCGGCGCGGGCGCGCGCCTCCTCTTCCCGGCGACGGGCCTCTTCCTCTTCCGCCAGCAAGCGGGCGGCTTCAGCGGTGAGGGCGTTGTAGGTGGCTTGCATCTCATTGACGAGCTGCTGAGCTTCCGCCTGCACAGCCGCAGCCGTTTCGGCCTGTTGCGCCGCCACTTCTTCCTGCGCAGCGTATTCGGCCTTCTGCGCCTCCACCTCAGACTTCAGCGACTTCGTCTCTTCGACCATGGCCGAATCGTTCTCATTCATCTGATTCAGCGTGTCCCAGTTCGTCGTGAACGCCTGGAACGTGGTGGCGGAGAGCAGGACGTCGATGAAGGAGAAGGAGCCGGACCGATACATGCCGCGAGCGCGCGTGCCCAGCTGCTCCTGGAGCCCTGAGATCTTCTCATTGGCTTCATCTATCTTGGCCTGGGCTTCATCCATCTTGGCCTGGGCTTCCTCTTGCGCGGAAAGCGCCGTGAAGTAGTCGTTCGAAGCCTCGTCCAGCTTCACCTCCATGGCCTGAAGGCGATCGAGAGTGGCCGCGGCTTCCGCCTGCTTTTCGGCGGAGGTGACGGCGAAGGCGTTCGTGGGGCAAGCAGAGAGGATGCCAGCGCCAGCCACGGTGGCCAGCCCGGCGGTTATGAAAGTCCGTCTGCTTAGTGCGTTAGCATGCTCGCTCATCAGCGAAGATCCTCCTAGATCGAGCAAATGGTATGTTCGGCAAACAGCCGTACCATGGTACCAATGGGTTTTTCATCGTTGAGTTGGGCGGTTGGGATTCAACCGAACATCCACATCTTGATTCTCGTATTTGCAGGAATTGTGAAGACGGCCCCGGAAAACAGAACATGCCGCAGGTCAAGCGGCATGTTCCAAAAGATGCGATGCGAACGCGCTAACCTCGGTGATACGACATCCCCGGCTCCACCGGGCTCAGGATGACGCCCACGCCATAGTCAGAGGCATGGATCATCTGGCCGTTGCCCACATAGATGCCCACATGCCCGCTGCGCCAGCACACATCCCCTGGCTGAGCGTCAGAGGCGCTCACCGTGGGCCATGCGCCGTAGAACGCGTCAGAACCTTGACGGCCACCGGAGATGCACCAGCCCACCAGGCCGGAGCAGTCGAAGCCGCCCGGTGCCGCACCGGCTCCCACATAGGGTTGGCCCAGCATGGCGTAGGCGTTGGCCACGGCATTCCCTGGCTGATAGCTGTAGGAGCCGGTGTAGCCGCCACCGCTGTAGCGGTTGCTCCACGAGCTGCCACCGTTGCCGCCTCCGTTGGTGCCGCCATTGTTGTTGCCATTGCCGCCATTGCCCTGGGCCGCAGCCGCGCGCGCCATGCGCTCCGTCTCAAGGGCGGCTGCCGCCTCAGCGGAAAGCGCGTTGTAGGTGCTCTGGGCTTCATCCACCAGGCTTTGAGCCTCTGCCTGCGACTCCTCGGCTACCTGAGCCTTCTCGGCGGCGATCTTCTCCTGTGCCTTCTCTTCTTCGCGCAGGCCCTTGATCTGGCCGACCATCTCAGCGTCGGATTCGTTCATGTTGTTGAGCAGATCCCAGTTCGTCGCGAAATCGCGCAGGGTGGCGGAAGAGGTGAGCACGTCCAGCATGGACAGCGCGCCGGTGCGATACATCCCGCGAGCGCGGGTGCCCAGCTTGCTCTAGAGATCCGTGATCTGACCCGTGGCCTCTTCGATCTTCTTCTGCGCATCCTCCTTGGCCGTCACCGCGTCATTGTATTCAGCGGATGCCGCCTCCAGCTTGTCTTGGAGGGCCTGGAGCTTGTCCAACGTGGCCGAAGCCTGCGCTTGCAGCTCCGCCGCCGTGGCCGCGTGAGCCGGCACCGGCATCATGAGCGTGGCCGCCATGACGCCCGCGAGCGCGAACGCTCCGAAGCCGGTGATCATCTTGGTGAGGGGATTCGCTCTCATCAGTTCGTTACCTCCCTGGATTGAGCAATGATGTGTTCTGGTTCTTGACCGCATGGACACCATGATAGCACTCTCAAAGCACGCGAACGAAAATCAGCCCGAAAAGAAAAGAGGGAGACGATGCAGCCTCCCTCTTCATCAAGCTCTGCTGATGCGCCCGTCAGGGACGATAGCGCTTGTAAGTAACCGGCCCCAGGGCGGATTCAGACCACGAGACGGCCGTCTGCACCACTTGGCTCTTGGAAGCGGACGCATGGATCATCTGACCACCGCCGATGTAGAGGCCCACATGCCCATCCCAGTAGCAGATATCCCCCGCTTGGGGATTGGTGACAGTGGGGTATGCGGACATGGTGCCCGTCCAACCCAAGACGCGACCGTACTTGCCGGTCAGGCAGTAGCTCACGAACCCAGAGCAGTCGAACGCATCAGGACCGCCCGCGCCCAGCACATAGGGGATGCCGATGCATCCATAGGCGCGGCCGACCGCGCCGCCGCTCACGTTCGGGATGCTGTTGTTGCTGGAATTGGAAGAGGAATTGCTGCTGTTGTTATTCTTGTTGCCGCCGTTGTTGGCGTTGTTGCTCGTCTGGGCGGGCGCCGCAGCTTCCTGCTGGCGCGCGGCCTGTTCCTGGGCTACCAGCTCCGCCGCTTCAGCGGAGAGGGAGTTGTAGGTGGCCTGCATGTCCGCCTGGAGGGACGCGGATTCGTTCTTCACGCGCTCAGCCTCAGCGGCTTTCGCCGCAGCCTGCTTCTCCTCTTCGGCGTAGACCGCCTTCTGCTCTTCCACCTCAGTGCGCAGGACCTTGGTCTCCTGCACCATCTCCGCGTCGGTCTCATTCAGATCGTTCAGGATGCCCCAGTTGTTCGCGAAGGACTGGAACGTGGCGGAACCCAAGAGCAGGTCCAAGAATGAAGCGGAGCCCGAACGATACATCCCACGGGCGCGAGTGCCCAGCTGATCTTGCAGATCGGAGATGCGCGCAGAAGCTTCATCTATCTTGCCTTGCGCTTCCTCCATGGCCGCCTGAGCTTGAGCATGCTCATAGGCCGCCGCCTCATAGTCAACCTCCGCGTTATGGAGCTTGGCGTTGACCGCATCCAGCTTGGAGAGAGCCGCTTGGGCTTCCGCCTGCTTGTCTGATGCGGTGGCCGCGAAGGATGGCACGGGGAAGGAGATGGCGAGCGCCGCCACGAGAAGGACGGAAAGAACGCTCAGGAACGCTTTACTGCCCAGCACGCCTGCTTTTTCGCTCATCATATAAGCTGCCTTTCTGGTAGAGCATCACGCAAGGTGTCCATTCAGCGAAAGTGCATGATACCATGCTCGCCCGAAAAAGACAACCCTTCGCCGGATATCCACAACCCGGCTGCTCCCTCTCGAAAAGCCGCTAGTCGCCCAGCGCCTCCGCCGCGGTCTTCTCCACTTCCGCGGCGCTCATGGCTGCGCGCTTCTCATCCTCTTCGGTCACATCCATGTAGTGATCGAACATCTCAAGCACCTTCGCTGAAGGCTCCGGCGTGAGCTTGCTCACCACGACGATGGCGATCAAGCTCACCAGAAACGCCGGGAGCAGCTCATAGATGCCGAAGATGCCGCCGAGGGGCGAAAGAAGGTTGTGCCAGATGAGCACCGTGGCCGTGCCCGCCACCATGCCCGCGATGGCGCCCTGCATGGTCGTGCGCCGCCAGTACAGACAGCAGAGCGTGAGAGGCCCGAACGAAGCGCCCAGGCCAGCCCATGCATAGCTCACCACGAAGAAGATGACGGAGTTCTCATCAGCCGCCACCAGGATGCCGATCAAGAACACCACGATCAGCGTCACGCGCGCCACGATCATGACCTGCGCGTCCGTGGCGTCTTTCTTGATGACCCCGCGGAAGATGTTCTCCGCCACGCTGGATCCCGCGATCAACAGATAGGACGAAGAGGAGGACATGGATGCCGCCAGGATGCCTGAGACCACGACGCCGCACATGAACGAGGGAAGCATGATCTGGGACAGCACGATGAAGACGTTCTCCGCCGCTGAATTGGTGGCGAACATGGTGGGGATGGCCGCGCGGCCCACCAACCCGATGCAGATGGCGCTGAACAGAGACACCACCACCCACGTGACGGCGATGATCCGGCTCTGCTTGATCTCACGGGCGGAGCGGATGCCCATGAAGCGCACGAGGACCTGCGGCATGCCGAAATACCCCAATCCCCAAGCCATCATGGAGATGATGGAGAGCAGGCCGTATTCAGCAGGGACGTCGAACACGGGCGCGTTGTCGTTCATGATCTGCAAACCATCCGCATCCGTAACCGGCACCGCTATCTCAACGCCGGAGAGGAAGCCTGGGATGCTGTTCAGAAACGCCACCACGTTGTCAACGCCGCCCGCCATGGTGATGGAGCCCACCAGCACCACCAGGAGCGCGAAGAACATGAGGCAGCCCTGGACGAAGTCAGTGGCCACCACGGAAAGATAGCCGCCCACCAGCGTGTAGAGGAACACGATGATGGCGCCCAGGCACATCATGGTGAGGTAATCCAGGCCGAACAGCGTGTTGAAGAGCTTGCCGCAGGTGACGAAACAGCTGCCCACGTACACGCAGAAGAACACGAGGATGATGAGCGCCGCGATGGTGGATACGATGTTCCTCTCATCGTCGAAGCGCTTGGAGTAGAACCCCGGCAACGTGATGGCGTTGCCCGCCTTCACTGAATACATGCGCAAGCGCTTCGCCACGAACTTCCAATTGAGGTACGTGCCGATGGCCAGCCCCACAGCCGTCCATCCCGCATCCGACGCGCCCGTGAAATAGGCCAAGCCCGGCAGGCCCATCAGCAGATAGCCGGACATATCAGAGGCTTCAGCGGAAAGCGCCGTCAGCCATGGGCCCACCTTGCGGCCGCCCAAGAAGTATTCGGACGTGGAGGAGTTCGAGCGCTTGGCGTAGACGAACCCGATCGTGAGCACCACGATGAAGTAGATGAGCATCGCGAACAATACCCAGAAATCACCTTCGACCATGAATGTCTTCCTCTTTTCGATATGGAAACTGAGCCCGAGGATTATACTTTATCGCAGTAAAGTGACTGGCAGAGGCATGCATCTGCTCGATCATGCTTCGGCGAAAGGACGAAAAGCATGGCCTCCTATCCGAAGATGTCCGCGGAAGAGAGGGCGGCGGAGCTCTCCGAGGTGCGCGCCCGATACGCAGCCATTCAAGCCATGAGGCTCTCCCTCAACATGGCGCGCGGAAAACCCGCGCCCGCGCAGCTGGACCTGTCCACCCCCCTGCTCACCATCCTCCAAGCCCGGGAGGACTGCTTTTCAGAGGATGGGACCGACTGCCGCAACTACGGCGTGATCGATGGGATCCCGGAAGCGAAGCGGCTCATGACGCGCCTGCTGGATGACGAACCTGGGAACGTCTTCGTGTTCGGGAACGCCTCGCTCACCATCATGCATGACGCCATCGCCCGGTGCCTGGATTTCGGCTGCCTGGGAAGCGCGCCCTGGAGCGCCCTGGATGGCCCGGTGCGGTTCCTCTGCCCGGTGCCCGGCTACGACCGGCACTTCGCCATCTTGGAGCAGTTCGGCATCGAGATGATCCCCGTGCCCATGACCGCCACCGGTCCGGACATGGATGAAGTGGAGCGGATCGCGGGCTCAGATGAGTCCGTGAAGGGGATCTGGTGCGTGCCGAAATACTCCAATCCCACCGGCATCACGTATTCCGATGAGACGGTGCGCCGCTTGGCGAAGATGGCGTGCGCGGCGGCGGATTTCCGCATCTTCTGGGACAACGCCTACTGCGTGCACCACCTCTACCCGGAGCCGGAGCTGCAAGACTCCGTGCTGGACATAGGGATAGCCTGCATGGAGGCGGGCAACCCCGACCGGTACCTCAAGTTCGCCAGCACCTCCAAGATCACCTTCCCCGGAGCCGGCGTAGCGGCCATGGCGGCATCACCGGCGAACATCGCTGAGGCGAAGCGCCTGTGCGGCGCGCAGATGATCGGCCACGACAAGCTGAACCAGCTGCGCCATGCCCGCTTCCTGCCGAGCGAGGAGGCTTTGGCGGCGCACATGGATGCCCAAGCGGACATCATCCGTCCCAAGTTCCAGCTGGTAGAACGCATCTTGGACGAGGAGCTGGGCGGTTTGGAGATAGCGTCGTGGACGGACCCGCGCGGGGGCTACTTCGTGTCTTTCGATGGGCTGCCCGGCACCGCTGCGCGCACCGTGCAGCTGGCGAAGGAGGCCGGCGTCATCCTCACGGACGCGGGCGCCACGTGGCCCTATGGGATGGACCCGAAAGACGCGAACATCCGCATAGCCCCCACCATGCCCACGCTTGAAGAGCTGGAACAGGCCATGGTGGCTTTCTGCTGCTGCGCGAAGATGGCGGCGTTGGAAGCGTTGGAGCAGCGCTAATCCAGCTGCTCGGCTATCTCGTCCGTGATGTCGGCGGTGTGGTAGACGTTCTGGAGGTCTTCCAGCTCTTCCAAGCGATCGATCAGGCGCATGACCTTCTTGGCGTCCGCCACGCTGACCTCCGTGGGGTTGCCCGCGATCATGGTGAGCTCAGCGCCCTTCGTCTCTATCCCCTGGTCATGGAGCGCATCTTTCACCGCAGCCAGATCCGTGGCGCCCGTGTAGACGATCCACTCGTCTTCGGCATCCTCATAGTCATCTCCACCGGCTTCCGCCACGGCCATCATGAACTCTTCTTCATCCGCCGCAGCGCCATTCGGGCCCGTGGGGTTCTTCTTGTCCCCCGTCTCCACTTCCTTGGGAACGATGATCTGGCCTTTGCGCTCGAACTGGAACGCGACGGAGCCGGACGTGCCCAAGCTGCCGCCCGCATGGGAGAACGCGCTGCGCACATCCGCCGCCGTGCGGTTGCGGTTGTCGGTCAGCGCTTCGCAGTACACCGCGATGCCCGCCGGGCCGTAGCCTTCATAGACGACGGTCTCATAGCTGGCGGCGTCCTTGCCGGAGCCGAACGCTTTGTCTATGGCCGTCTTGATCTTGTCCTTCGGCAGCGAATAGCCCTTCGCCTTTTCGATGGCGGCCGCCAAAGACGCGTTGTTGTCAGGATTCGGATCCCCACCCTCTTTCGCGGCAACGGTGATGTTGCGGGAAAGCTTTGAGAAGAGCGCGGAGCGCTTGGCGTCCTGCGCGGCTTTGCGATGCTTGGTGGTGGCCCACTTTGAATGTCCTGACATACGGATACCTTTCAGATGCGCGTGATTTGCATCCGAGATAGTACCACAGCCGCCGCTGCGTCACCCGGCGAACTCGTAGGTCATGAGCGCATCTCCCGTGCCGTCGTCCATCAGATCCACCAAGCCCGCCGGATGGATCTGCACCACATACATCACGTTCGCCGGCGCGAACCGGTCGATGGAGCCATCAGGATGGCGCTTGATGGGGCTGGTGAAGCGGTCACCGCAGGTGAACACGGCGATATCCCCCACTTTGATGCGTCCAGCTTTCAGCACCACGTCGCGCGCGTTCTGGATGACGCTGCGCATGCTGCCCTGCACATCCCCCAGCATGGGGCTCACGCCCCAGTACAGCTGCATGGAGCGCATCACCTGGGCGCTGGGAGACACGGCGTAGATGGGCATCTCCGGACGCAAGGATGAGATCAGGCGAGCAGAGCGGCCCGTCATGGTGGGACAGATGATGCAGCGCGCATGGATGTCCACCGCCGTTTGCACCGCAGCGATGCCCACCGCGTGCGACACGCTTTTGAGGCCGGAGGTCTCGTGGGGCTTGAATCCGTCTTCGAAGATGTTCTCTTCCGTCACCTCAGCAATCTTCGCCATGGTGGACACCGTGAGCGCTGGGTGCGCACCGGCGGCCGTCTCGCCGGAGAGCATGACGCAGTCCGCGCCGTCATAGATGGCGTTCGCCACATCCGCCGCTTCCGCGCGCGTGGGGCGCGGGTTCGCCGTCATGGATTCCAGCATCTGCGTGGCCACGATGACCGGCTTGTGCTCCGCGTTGCAAGCGCGGATGATGCGCTTCTGCAAGTGCGGCACCTCGTATTCCGGCACTTCCACGCCCAGATCCCCTCGCGCCACCATGATGGCATCGGCCGCGCGGATGATCTCCGAGAGGTTCTCGACGGCGTTCGCGTTCTCGATCTTGGCGATGATCCCGATGTGCTCATCGGTCAGCGTCTTGACGAGCGCGCGAGCCTGCATGACGGCATCAGCGGAGCGGACGAAAGACAACGCGATGAAATCTATGCCATTCTCGATCCCGAACGCGATGTCTTGGCGATCCTGCTCCGTGAGCGCCGGAAACGGGATGGAGATGCCGGGGATGTTCAGGGATTTGCGCGATTTCAAAAGGCCGGGGTTGAGCACCGTGCACAGGATGTCCTCCCCTTGGATGCCAGCCACTTCCAGCTCTATCAGGCCGTCATCCAACAGGATGCGGTCTCCCTCATGCACTTCATGGGCCAGATCCGGGTAGGTTTGCGGCAGCCCGCCGGGAGCTCCGCTCCCCTCTGGGACCAGCGTGATCCGCGCTCCCCTTTCAAGCTGCACGGGCGCTTCCAGCACGCCGATGCGGATCTCCGGTCCTTTCGTGTCCAACATGATCGCCGTGGGGACGTTCATCTCTTCCCGGATCCGCTTGATGCGCTCCATGCGCGCCGCGTGCTCAGGGTGGGAGCCGTGGGAGAAGTTGAGGCGGGCCACATCCATGCCCGCATCGATCAGCTCCCGGATGGTCTGATCATCATCGGTAGCGGGCCCCATGGTGGCTATGATGCGCGTTCGCTTGGACATGCGTTCCTCCTTGCTCCCAGACACGAGCGAAGGATAGCAAGAAAGATGACGCGACCAAGGGCGGCGCGCCATCTGTAGGTTTCCGGAAAAGAATCAGGCGCGGGTCCAGAGCCCCGTCTTGCCTCCGTCTTTCTTGAGCAAGCGGATGCCTTCGATCTCCATGCCGCGATCGACCGCCTTGCACATGTCATAGATGGTGAGGCATGCGACCGAGGCGGCCGTGAGCGCTTCCATCTCGATGCCGGTCTTGCCGGTCACACCGCAGGTGCACATCACATGGATGCCCACGCGCCCATCTTCGCGCTCTCCGGCGAATATGGGCTCCAGCTCCACTTTCGCCTTCGTGATGTTCAGCGGATGGCACATGGGGATCAGATCGCTCGTGCGCTTCGCGCCCATGACGCCGGCCACGCGCGCGCACGCGAGCACGTCGCCCTTCGCCGCTTCCCCAGAGGTGATGAGGTCCAGGGTCTCCTGGTGCATGAAGATGCACCCTTCCGCCACGGCGATGCGCTCCGTGTCCGGTTTGGCGGACACGTCCACCATGCGGACGTCGCCTTTGGAGTCTATGTGCGTGAGTTCCATGCGGATCCTTTCAACGTTTCAAGCAAAGTATATGTTGTGAAGCTGCTGAGGCGGAACAGATTGATGTGAAAGCGCGCCTGAGTTGGCTTGGGCCCAACGAAGAAGAAGCGCTTGGAGCATCAAGATGACCATCTCAGCAGCTTCAACCTCCTATGGCATTCATGTTGCGGTCAGTCCCCACCTTGTCGTGATGCTCATCCGGCTTCGCGCCCAGGGCCTCCATGAGCACGGAAGCCACCTGCGCGTCATCCCCTTGGCGGAGAGCCGCGCGCACATCGTATTCCGTGTCCGAGAACAAACACGGGCGGATCTTGCCATCCGCCGTCAGGCGCAAGCGGTTGCATTCGCTGCAGAAGTGGCGCGAGAGCGGGGATATGAAGCCGACGGTGCCCTGCGCGCCTGGAAAGGCCATGTACTTCGCCGGTCCCCACCCAAGGGGATTCTTGTCCGCGGGCATGAGCGGTTCCATGCCGGCCGCCTGAGCATCCGCGTTGATGCGGTCCAGCAGCTCCTTGTTGGGGATGACGTCTTCCTTGCCCCAGCCCGCCAAGCCGTCTCCCGCCTCCTGGCCGACTGGCATGTATTCGATGAAGCGAACGTGGAGCGGGCGGTCCAGGGAGAGCTTCGCGAATCCGAGGAAATCCTGGTTGAGCCGTCGGACCGTGACGGCATTCACCTTGACGGGGCTGAAGCCCACCTCCAAGGCGGCATCGATGCCGGCGAGCGTGTCTTCCAGCTTGCCCACGCGCGTGATCTCTTTGAACTGCTCCGCATCAAGCGTGTCCAGCGAGATGTTCACGCGGTTGAGCCCCGCTGCTTTCAGGTCCTCGGCCATCTTCGGCAAGAGCACGCCGTTGGTGGTCATGGAGACGTTCTCGATGCCCGGCATGCGCGTGATGGAGGCCACGAGATCCTCCACGCCTTTGCGCACGAGCGGCTCTCCGCCGGTCAGGCGCACGCTTTTGATGCCATGTTGAGCGGCGATGGCGCACAAGCGCTCGATCTCTTCCAAGGAAAGGATCTCATCGTGGCTCATGGGGCACACGCCCTCTTCGGGCATGCAATAGATGCACCGGAAATTGCACCGGTCCGTGAGCGAGATGCGCAGATAGTCGATCGTGCGCCCGTGGGAGTCTTTCAATGCCGCGCCTTTCCGCGTTCGTCTTTGGCGAAGATTATAGCCGCTTGAAGAGAACTTGCCTATGAGGAGGCCTTGAGGGGCGAACGGAAGACCACCCGGATCCCAGCCCGGTGGCATGGAAGATCAGCGGTCCACCAAGTATATCT
The DNA here is from genome assembly GCA_910580205.1 of uncultured Eggerthellaceae bacterium. Classification (GTDB taxonomy): domain Bacteria; phylum Actinomycetota; class Coriobacteriia; order Coriobacteriales; family Eggerthellaceae; genus MGBC163016. Next base: position 8,224 of record CAJTVP010000026.1, on the reverse strand, counting down.
TCTCAGGAGGGATGCGGATCCACACTTCATCGCCCACCTTCGGCACGTCTTCCTGGGCCGCCACCAGCTTGTCGATCCGCCAGAACAGGTGCTGGTGCAGAAAGCGCATCTCATCCGTCTGACGCTCTTCCACCACCTCATCCTCATCCATGCGATCCAAAAACGCCAGCAGAAGCGAGCTTTCAAAGCGCGAATCGCTCACCCGGTCCACGCGCATCCGATAGCAGTTCTCCCCCGGCCCCGCTACACGCTCCAGGAAGAACGCGCGCACGCCCAGATACCCCGTCTCAGCCGGAACCGCTTTCGCCGTCTGCACGGACACGCCCCAGCGCGGCACCCACACCTCATGTTCGCCGTTCTTCAGATACGGCACGGAGTTCTTGCAGCCTGACAGCTTGATGGCCGCCTCGGAGCGCGGAGCGTTCACCAGCTCCTCCCCCGTGTCCACCTCCACGATGCTCCCCGCCTCCACCACCGCGATCTTGTCGCAGAAGCGCAGCGCCTCGTCGATGTCATGGCTCACGTACAGGATGGTGCCGGAGAACGCCTCGAACAGGTCCACCAGATTCTGCTCAAGGACGCCTTTGAGGTGCGCGTCCAGAGCGCTGAACGGCTCATCCAGCATGAGGATGTCAGGGGATGCCGCCAGCATCCGCGCCAAGGCCACGCGCTGCTGCTGGCCGCCGGAGAGCTGCGCGGGATAGCGCTTCTCGAAGCCGGAGAGGGAGAAGCGCTTGAGCTCGCGGTTGACGATGCGCTCCACCTCATCCTTCGGCGTCTTGCGCCCGATGCCGGAAGCCACGTTCTGCTCGATGGTCATGTTCGGGAAGAGCATGTAATTCTGGAAGAGCAACGCCGTTTTGCGCTCCTGAGGGGAAAGGTCTATGCGGCGCGCAGAGTCGAAGAACACCCGGTCATCCACTTTGATGAAGCCCTCGTCCGGCCGCTCGATCCCCGCGATGCAGCGCAGGGTGAGCGACTTGCCGCACCCGGACGCTCCCAAGAATCCGAGCGTCTCCGCGCCCGCGGAGATATCCACATCCAGCTGGAAGCTGCCCAGGTCCTTCTTGATATGCACCTCCAAGGACATCACTCACCACCCCGCTTCCGATAGCGCGTCGTGCGGCGGCCCCACAGATTGATGAACAGGATCACCGCGAAGCTGAACGCGATGATGACCGCGGTCCAGAACAGCGCCACATCCATGTTGCCGCCCATCCATTCGAAGTAGATGGCGATGGGGATGGTCTGCGTGATCCCTGCGTAGTTGCCCGCCAAGAACAACGTTGCGCCGAACTCTCCCAGAGCGCGGGCGAAGGCGAGCACGGTGGCCGCCGCGATGGAGCTCCACGACAGCGGGATCATGAGCTTGAAGAAGATGCGCGCGTTGGACCAGCCCAAGGTGCGCGCCGCATCCATCATGTTGGGATCCAGGTTCTCGAAGGCGCCGCGGCTGGAACGGTACATGAGCGGGAACGCCACCACCGTGGCTGCGATGACCGTGGCCGGCCAGCTGAAGATGAGCGGGAACCCTATGTCGATGAACCACTGGCCCCAGGGCGTGTTGCGCCCCAACAGCAGAAGCAGCAGGAAACCGCAGACCGTGGGCGGCAGCACCATGGGGATGGTGAAGATGGTGTCGAAGATGTCCTGGGCGCGCTTCGGGATGCGCATGGTGAAATAGGCTGCGGCCAAGCCCAGCACGAAGATGATGACGATGGCGCAACCGGTGGTCTTGAGCGTGACCCAGAGCGGCGAGAGGTCTATCCCAGCCAGAAACTCGCCGAAAGCCACCACGCCCGTGGCCGCGGGCACCACATCCACCTCATCAGGCGGCACGATGCGCCCGACATCCACGTGATCCGGCGCTTGCTCTGGCGCGAGCTTCTGCGCGGGATCCTCAGCCGGCGCGAACGCCGCGTAGAACTTGCCCGCATCCGCCTCCACGCTGAACCGGCAGCGGACGCCGTCCTGGACGGTGTCCGCCGCGTCCACGAACCGCCAGTCCTCGATTTCGGACAAGAGCCTGCCGCCCTTGTTGTTCGCTTCATCCAAAGCGCAGAAATAGGCTCTCAGCTGATCGGTGGCGCGCCTGTCCCCCACGGTGCAGAGCCCGTGCGCGGCTGGCGGCACGTACACCACCACGCAGGAGGACAGCGCCGCTGCCACCGCGTAGCCGCCGTCTGCGCCTTCATAATAGTTGTAGCCGATGAACTGGCCGCCTCGCTCGTGGTAAGAGCCCTTCTCGAACCGAGAGAAGGAGCCCAGGGCGAAGGATGCGCCGTCTGAGATGGCGGCGTCTCCATCGGAGGAGACCGTGACCTCTGCGCCAGCCGCGGTTCCGGCGATCGTGGCCGCATCCGGAGGAGCGCCAGCGTCATCCGCATGGGCGGGCAGAGGAAGACCTGCGCCAAGCGCGCACAGCGCCGCCAGGACGATGGCGGCGGCCTTGGTCTTCAAGCTCTTCGCGAACATGGCTTCTCTTTCCACAGCGCGGTGGGGACGGGCGCGCCATCCCCACCGAACGCGGTCATCTTTGCAAAGCGCCCACGCAGCGGGCGTGCCTATGCTAGCTCAAAACCCCACTCTTGCCAGATCTTGATGGCGTCTTCGCTGGTGAACGCCCAGTCCAGGAAATCCTCAGCCGCTTGGGCTGCGGTGGAATCGGCGCAAACCGCCGCCGGATAGACGATGGCCTTGTGCGTGTCCGCCGGGGTCACGCCCACCTGCTTCACGTTGCCGAAACGGTAGACATCAGAGCTGTAGACCATGGCCAGGTCCACATCCCCCGTGTTCGCGTAGTTGCAGACGTTCCCCACAGAAGAGCCCTCGGTGACCTTGCCCTCAAGCGGCGTGCCGTCGAAGGTGCCATCCGTGCCAGCGGCATCCTTCCCCACCTTGCCATCAGCGCTGATCCAGCACGGAGGCACCGTGGTGGAAAGCGACTGCTTCGCGTAGTTGCCCGCAGGGACGTTCGCATCCCCGACAGCGAGCGTGTAATCCCCTGAAGCGATGTCCTCCAGGGTCACGTCTTGGAGCGCGGAATCCAACGCGGAGACGACCACCAGCTCATTGGTGAACATGTCGAAACGGGTGGCGTCGTCGATGTAGCCAGCCTCCTCGGCCTTGTCCATGGTGCCCTTCGACGCGGTGATCAGAACGTCCGCATAGGCCCCGCCGCCCAGCATCTCGTTGAGCGTGCCGGAGGCTTCGTACTGCGTGTCGGCGAACGTGACGCCGGTCCGCTCCGTGTAGAGCGTTTGAACCTCTTCCATGGCCTTCGACAGCGAATTGGCGGCGAAGATCTGGAGCTGCACGTCGGTCCGACCCGCATCGCTTGAGCTGCCGGGCTCAGAGCTTCCGCTCGCGCAGCCCGTGAGCGCCATGGACGCCGCCAACGCCAGCGTCGCCGTGATCCCTGCCACCTTCTTGAATGCCCGTTTCACGATTCCTCCTTGCGTCTCATCTACCGAAGATGCCCTGAGGGAAGGGCATCTCCACTGAACTTCCATGAGTGTAGCACAATTTATTCTCATTTATGTATTATTTGTTTTTGAGGATTATACGAACGGCACAGCGCAAGAGGCGGGATGCGCCAGAGCCGCGCTCCGCCGTCCCCTAAGAGGTTTGATCAGCGCCGATGACGATCAGGAAATCAGATTCGAACAGATAGGTCCCATCATCCTTGACGGCCTTCGCGCCCAGCTCGCACGCGATCATCTTGGCTTCGGATTCGCGGGAGTCCTTCTTGTAGATCACGATGGATTCCGGATAGTCGAAGCTGTCCGCATTGCCCGTGTTGATGTTCACGTACCCCATGTCAGTGAGCTGCTTCTGGGCTTTCTCGCAGACGCCATCCTGGCCGTTCCCGTTGCGCAGCCGGATGGTGGTGGCCTTGTTCACCTTGTAGGTGTTGCCCGAAGATTCGCCGCCCGCGGATGCCAGCACCGTGCCGGTGGACAAGTCCACCTCGTCGCTCTCCACGGGAGGCAGCCCCTGGTCCATGCGTTTGATCATGGTCTTCCAGGCGGTCGCATCCAAGATCTCATACCAGCCTCCATCGCGGTACTCGGAGGTGGTGGGAGCGACGGCGGTGTAGATGTCCTCCTCCGCGTCAAGCCCTCGCATGGCCTGGGCGATGCCTATGATGGATGCCACGTCCAGGTCAGTGGTCACGTACTGCGAAAGCGCGCTCACGGAATTGCCCATGCTGAACGCGTCTGACGCCAATATCTTCTGGGCGATGGCGGACAGCACCAAGCGCTGATTCGCCGCGCGATACAGATCCCCCGCGCCGTAATCATCATAGGTGTGCCGCGTCCGGCACAAGATGAGCGCCTGCGCGCCATCGAGCGTCTGCTCCCCTGCTTCAAGGGAGCCGCCCGCATCCTCGTCATTGATGGCGATGGGCACATCCACCTCGATGCCGCCGAGCGCATCCACGACGCTGGCGAAACCGTCGAAATCCACCTCAGCGTAATGGGAGATGGGAACGCCCGCCATCTTGGAGACCGTTTGCACCGCCAGCGACGGGCCGCCGATGGCCAGCGCCGCGTTGATCTTCTGCTTGCCGGATCCAGGTATGTCCACGAGCGTGTCGCGCGGGATGGAGATGATGGCCGCTTTCTTCTGCCCTGGATCCACCCGCGCGAGCATCATCGAATCGCTGCGGTACGCGCTGGAATCCAAGCCTTCGTCCTCTTCGCGCTCAGCCGAACCATCCGTCCCCAGAAGCAAGAGGTAGAACGGGTCTGTGGGCGTGTCCATGGGCGAGAGCACTGAGAGCAGCGCGTCATCGACGCGGCTCTGGAGGTTCTTGTTGATGGAATACAGATACGCGAACGCAGCTCCCGCGCCTATGAGGCAGACGCAGAGCAGCCCCACCAGCGAGCCGACGATGACCTTCCGGCGACGGCGCTTCTTGCGCGAGGCCGTGCGCACAGCCTCATCCATGCCAGCCGGCTCAGCCACATAGCTTTGGACAGAGGTCCCATCCTTGCGCTTGAAGCGCTCGTATTCCGCGTCCTCTGCGGACTGGAAGGGAGATGCGGGCTCTTCCGGCACCGGAGCGGCTTTCTCGTGCCTGCGTCGTTTGACCGAGGACCTCTTCTGCACAGCTTCGCGCGGAGAAGAGGAAGCAGGGGCGGCCGGGGCGGCCTCTCCCAGCCCTTCGATGGGGTCTTCGAACAGGTGCGAAGCATCAGCGTGGCTGGCATGGGCCCCACGCGAAGAACGCACGTCTGAACGGGAAACTTTCCGCACACCCGACGTGGAAGAGGCAAGCTGCACATGGCGCACCTTGCGCGAATGGCGCGGCATGGAAGCGCCAGCGCCTTCTCTGGGGTTTCCGTGTCTGGAAGCCAACGTATCCTATCTGCTGGACAACAGTGACTCCCCAGCGCGAAGCGCGCCGCTGGGGCCGTGCTCAGGGACACGTATTATAGGACAGGCGGCTCGCCAGTGTCCATCAAGGCCTTGAACTGGCCTTCGTCCAGCACCGGGACTCTCAGCTTGACGGCTTTGTCGTACTTCGATCCCGGATTGTCTCCCGCGATCAGATACGAGGTCTTGCCTGACACGCTCGAAGAGACTTTGCCTCCGCGCGCTTTCAGCTGATCGGCCGCCTCTTCGCGGGACATGCGAAGCTCGGTCAACGTGCCCGTGAGCACGAACGTGAGGCCAGAGAGCGTCTGCGGCAGCGCATCCTCAGAAGGCGAGACGGCCGCCATGGACACCCCAGCCGCCTGGAGCCGCTCGATCACGCTCACGTTGTCCGGCGTGCGAAGGAATGCCCAGATGCTAGCCGCGGCGCGCTCGCCGATGCCATGGACCTCTTGCAGCTCCTCTTCAGAAGCCTGCATGAGCGCATCCATGGAAGGGTACACCTCGACCAGGTCCGTCGCCGTGTTCTTGCCGATGTGCCGCATCCCCAATCCTCCGATGACCCGATCGAATGGCCGGGATTTGGACGCTTCGATGGCGCTCATGAGCTTGCGAGCCGTGGGGTGGCCCAACGTGATGGTCTCCCCCTCTTTGTTGACGCGCCCCGTGCTCAGGTTCGCCAGATCATCTTCGGAAAGCGAATAGAAGTCCGCCACATCGCTCACCCGGCCCGTCTCCACCAAGCGGCGGATGATCTCCTCGCCCATGCCGTCTATGTCCATGGCTTCGCGGCTCACCCAGTGGAGGAGGCGCTCAAGGGCTTGAGCTGGGCAGTCGATGGACACGCACCGCAGCTGGGCCTCCCCTTCTTCGCGGATGACCGGCATCCCGCATGACGGGCAGGTCTTCGGTGCTTCCCACATCAGTGCATCCTCTGGCCGGAGCGTGATGACCGCGCCCAGCACTTCTGGGATCACATCTCCCGCCTTGCGCACGATGACCGTGTCTCCCACTCGGACATCTTTGCGATGCACCTCATCTTCGTTGTGCAAGGTGGCGCGGGACACCACCGAACCGGCGATGAGCACCGGCTCCAGCTCCGCCACGGGCGTAAGAACGCCCGTGCGCCCCACTTGCACCGTGATGTCTCGCAAGAGGGTGGTCTTCTCCTCAGGCGGGAACTTGAAGGCGATGGCCCATTTGGGCGCCCGCGAGGTGAACCCCGCCGCGTCTTGGAGGGCGAAGTCGTTGACCTTGACCACCACGCCATCGATCTCATAGGGCAGGCTGTTGCGCTTCTCCAAAGACGAGGAGCAGAAAGCGATGACCTCTTCCTCGGTCTGGCAAAGGGCCACATCCGGGTTCACATGGAATCCCGCTTCTTTCAGCCACTGCAAAAGCTCCCATTGGCCCTTGAGCTTGAGCGCTGCGTTGTCCGAAACGGAATACATGAACGTGGCCAGGTCCCGCTCCCGCGTGATGGCGGGATCCTTCTGGCGGAGGGATCCCGCAGCCGCATTGCGCGGATTCGCGAACTGCTTCCTGCCTTCCGCTTGAGCTTCCAGATTCAGCGCTTCGAAGCTGCCCTTCGGCATGTAGACCTCACCGCGCAGCTCCAGGGGGCGTTCCGGATGGGCCAAAGCGTCCAAAGCGTCCTTCTTGAGCGCACGGGGCACATCGGCCACGCCCATCATGTTCGCGGTGACGTCCTCACCGGTGGTGCCGTCTCCCCGCGTGGCCGCTTGGACGAGCAATCCGTCCCGGTAGGTGAGCGCGATGGAAGAGCCGTCTATCTTGAGCTCGCAGCAAAGGGGCGGCAACGTGCCATAGAGCTTGCGGACGCTCTCCATCCACGCGCGCAGCTCCTCCTCGTCCATGGCGTTGTCCAGGGAATACATGCGCTCCGCATGGCGGATGGGCGTGAACTGCTTTTCGATGTATCCGCCCACGCGCTTGGTGGGGCTGTCGTCCGTCGCGAATTGAGGGTGCGCTTCTTCCAGCGCCTTGAGCTCGCGCATGAGCGAGTCGTACGCCGCATCCGATATCTCAGGCGCATCGAGCGCGTAATAGAGATAGGTGTTGTGCTCTATCTCCTGGCGCAACGCCTGGATGCGCGCCTCCGCCTCTGCAGCCGTGAGCTCCCGGACCGCTTCATGAGATGGGAGGCCATCCCCGCCTTTCAGATCTGATGCCATGTGCCTACCTCGCGCTTTCTCCACATCCATCACATTCAAGATGTTTTTCCAAGTTTGAATGATATTCGAAGGATTATTGACTATAATTCACTATTGACCGTGAGCAGGCAAAGATTGCTTGCCGAACGTTTACGTTGAAAAGGAGCATCTACATGAATGAGGGACTGAATCTCCCGCGCCTGCAAAGCCTGAATGACTGGATGGTCACCAAGTCTGAGATCGACCGCATGTCTGAGACGGAACTGATCGACATCGTCAAGGATCAGAAGGTCAAGGTCATGATCACTGATGGTCAGGTTTCCACCGTGCTGATCTCCCCTGATCTGTACAACACCTTCGTGAGCACGGTTGAGAAGTTCGCTGCTTCCCGCTCTGGCGAATAACCGTTGATAGAACGGAAGTTGAATGAGCCGCCCCGAACGGGGCGGCTTTTTTGTCGTCTTGACGCGAAAACGGCTCCATCGTCCGGAGTGATGCCAAGCGGCGGATGCGCAGGATGCTTCACCTGTACACTCGGTTGACCGTTGGCGGCCAGTGGCCGCGCTACGCTGATAATGGGAACCGTTCTGCAAACGGCGACGATGCGGTGCCCCTCCGCGCTACCGCCGCCCTCCCGAAAGGGCTGGCTTCGTTCCGATGTGGCCCGC
>CAJTVP010000025.1 GCA_910580205.1 uncultured Eggerthellaceae bacterium | reverse complement strand
GGGGTTGTCCGAAAAAAAACAGGGGAAGCCCCGTAGCGCACCCATTGGGTGCCAATGGTCAACGATGCGAACAGGAAGGGCCGCCTGAGCATCCGCCGCCCGATCCTGCATCAGAAATCGGAGAAGCCACCGCGCTCAAGCCGCGAAGCGGCGCTTATGGTTCGGTGCCGTCATGCGGCCGAGCAGCCCTATGTGCTGTGAGGGAAAGCATGAAAGGGTCAAGATCAGGTGCATCTGAGAAGCCGCAGCGTCAATTCATTACGAGCCCGGACGGGCTCGTAACAAAACTAGACGTTGAACTTGAAGTGCATGACATCCCCATCCTGCACCACGTAGTCTTTGCCCTCTTGACGGAGCTTCCCGGCGGCCCGGCACCCGGCTTCGCCGCCGTTATCAACGTAATCCTCAAAAGAGGCCGTCTCCGCCTTGATGAACCCGCGCTCGAAATCCGAATGGATGACGCCTGCCGCCTGGGGCGCTTTCGCCCCGATGGGCACCGTCCACGCGCGGCTCTCCGTCTCACCGCTGGTGAAGAACGACTGCAACCCTAAAAGCGCGTAAGCCTCACGGACCAAGCGCGCCAAGCCGCTCTCGGAAAGCCCCATGGCCTCCAGATATTCGGCCGCCTCCGCCGCATCCAGCTCCGCAAGATCAGCCTCCACCTTCGCAGAGATGGGCACCGGCGACAGCCCGTCGATCTCAGGCAGGCCCGCCTCCAACGAATCCTCATCCACATTCGCCACATACAGCATGGGCTTCATGGTGAGCAGATGCAGCTCGTAGAGCGCTTCCTGCTCCTCTTCGTCCAGCCCCAGCGTCCGCGCGCGGTGGCCCTCATTCAAGCCCTCCAACACGCGCTGAGCTGCTTCCAGCTTCTTGCCGGCAGCCTTGTCCCGCTTGGCCTCCTTCTCAAGGCGCGGCAGCGCTTTCTCGATGGTGGCGATATCCGCCAAGATGAGCTCCGTCTTGATGGTCTCCACATCCGAGAGCGCGTCCACCTTGCCCGCCACGTGCACCACATCCGGATCGGAGAAGAAACGCACCACTTCGCAGATGGCATCCGTTTCGCGGATGTTCGCCAAGAACTGATTGCCCAGGCCTTCGCCTTGGCTGGCCCCGGCCACAAGCCCGGCGATGTCCACGAACTCCACCGTGGCCGGCACGATCTTCGCCGGGTGATCTATCTCCGCCAGCGCATCCAGGCGCGAGTCCGGCACCGGCACGATGCCGATGTTCGGCTCGATTGTGGCGAACGGATAATTCGCCGCCAGGCCGCCCTTGTCCGTGAGCGCCGTGAACAACGTGGACTTGCCGACGTTCGGCAGCCCGACGATCCCGATGGAAAGCGCCATCTTGTCTCCCTTGAGCGTCCGTTACAGCGAGATGATGCCGGCGGTGTTCATCACGTAGGCGACCAGGATGACCACCACGAACACCGGGGCGATGTACTTGATCATGATGACGAACAGCTTCTCGCCGGTGAACTTGCTGGACTGCTTGATCTCAGAGATGAGCGTCTTCGGCTTGATGATCCAGCCAACGAAGATGCAGGTCAAGAGAGCCACGATGGGCATCATGATGGTGTTGGACAGGAAGTCGAAGAAGTCCAGCAGCTGCGAATCTTGGTACTCGCCGATGCCGAACAGGCTGTACATGAGGTCCACGGACAAAAGCTCGTTGTAGCCCATGTTCACGATGATGCCCACGATCACGACGAATGCGCCGCAGACCATGATGGAGAACGTGCGGCCTTTGTTCGTGGCATCGTCCACGATGGAGACGAGCGTTTCAAAGAGCGAGATGCAGCTGGTCAGCGCCGCGAAGAACACGAGCGCGAAGAACAGGAAGCCGACCACGTTCGCCGCTGGGCCGAAGCCCATGAACACCTGGGGCAGCACGCCGAACATGAGGCCCGGTCCCGCCGTGGTGGCCACCGCCTCGCCGCTGCCCTGCACGGCCACGGCCGCCGGGATGATCATGAGGCCGGCCAGGATGGCGATGCCGGTGTCGAAGAGCTCGATGCGGCGGACGGAGTGCTCCAGATCCTCCTTCTTGGAGAAGTAAGAGCCGTAGGTGATCATGATGCCCATGGCCAACGACAGGCTGAAGAACATCTGGCCCATGGCCGCCACGACCAGCTCAGCGCTGAACTTGGTGAAATCCGGGATCAGGTAGTAGGCCAAGCCATCCAGGGCGCCAGGCAACGTGAGCGCGAAGACGGAGATGAGGATCGCCATGATGATGAGGGCGGGCATGAGCACCTTGTTCACCCGTTCGATGCCGCGCTTCACGCCAAAGGCCACGACCGCGATCACCACGGCGATGAAGATGAGCATCCACAGGTAGCTCTCGGCGTTCTGCAGGATGAAGCCGCCGAAGAACTCGCCGTCAGCCAGAGCATCCGCTGGCTGCACGAGGTAGGCCGCCATGTATTTCGTCACCCAGCCGCCGATGAGCGCGTAGTACGGCGTGATGATGAACGGCACGGCAGAGGCCAAGATGCCGATGAACGTGAACTTCTTGCCGAAAGCGCGGAACGCGCCGATGGCGGACTGACCCGTCATGCGGCCGAGCGCCGTTTCGGCCATCATGAGCGCGAAACCGAACGTGACGACCAAGATGATGTAGGTGATCAAGAACGCGCCGCCGCCGTACTTCGCCGCCAGATACGGGAAGCGCCAGAGGTTCCCCAGGCCCACCGCAGAGGCCGCGGCAGCCAGGATGAAGCCCCAGCGGCCTGACCAAGAGGCGCGTGTCGGTGCGGTCTCCGTCGTGGTTTTGGTTGGTGTTTCGTTCGCCATGATGCGTCCTTCTTGAGTTCCGTGCGCCGTTTTCCGTCAAACGCGCCCATTATATTGGCTTTTCCGGTGAGGGCTGCCGCATTTGCCCGCGCGCGCGAAATGCCCGTGTGGGCGGTGTGGTCCGGACCGCGAGCCGCCTATATTCCCGTTGTCGTCCCCTGTCCGTTGAAGTACCATGCCCCCATGGTCAAGCGACACAAAGAAACGCACCGGGAGCAGCGTCATGAGCGCCATGCCGCCTTCGCCAGCGCCTCCGAGCTGAAGCGCCAGACGTTCTACGCGCTGGAGAACCCGCGCCGCGGGAAGCTGCTGGCGAAAACGCTGGGATATGCGCTGTTCGTGCTGATCCTCCTGAACGCCATCGTCGTGTTCGTCTCCGCCCAACCGGGCTTGGACCCCATCACATCCAGCGTCATCAACGTGTTCTACACCTTCTCCACCGTATGCTTCTTCTTGGAGTACCTGGCGCGCATCTGGATCGCGGACATGGCCTTCGGCGACTGCACGCGCGTCCGCGCCCGCCTGCGCTACCTCTTCTCCCCTCTCGGCCTCATCGACCTTCTCTCCTTCTTCCCGAACATGGTGGCGTGGTTCATCCCCATGTCCCCCACGCTGCGCACGATCATCAACGTGGTGCGCCTGGTGCGGCTGGTGAAGATCTCCCGGTACATGCGAGGGTTCCGCACCATCGGCCGCGTGCTGGAGAAACGCCGTTCTGAGATCATCGCCGCGTTCATGGTGATCGGCCTTCTGATCGTGGTGGCCAGCGTGGTCATGTATGAGATCGAGCACCCGGCCCAACCGGACAAGTTCAACAGCCTGCTCTCCGGCGTGTACTGGGCGGTCACCACCATCACCGCCACGGGCTACGGTGACTTGGTGCCCATCACGCCGCTCGGGCGCATCGTGGGATCGCTCATCATGTTCCTCTCTGTGGCCCTGGTCGCCATCCCTGGCGGCATCTTCTCCGCTGGTTTCGTCGCGGAGTTCCAAAACGCCAGCCTTCGCCGGATCGAGCGCGACGTGAATGAGCCTGAAGCGCACGAGAAGGCGCCCCGCGACGCGCGCCCCGAAGTGGATGAGGATGCTGGCGAGCCTCATAAGGCGAAGGGTCCGGCTGGAAGCAGAGCGGATGATGCCGGCAGACCGGTTGATCCAAGCGATGAGGACGATCCTTCGTGAAACACGAAGCCTATCGCCCACGCAGACGCGATGAGCTCTGGCCCCATGGAGATCTGACGCGCGAGGCGTTCGTCGCCCGGGTGTGGGAAGAAGGCGCGGCCAATGACCGCGATCTGCCGTGGCGCGGGATAGATGATCCCTATGCGGTCATGGTGTCCGAAGTCATGCTGCAGCAAACGCAGGTGGCCCGCGTGGAGCAGCATTGGCCGCGGTTCATGGACACGTTCCCCACGCCTGAGGCCCTGGCGCAGGCCAGCACGGCAGAGGTGCTGGAGCACTGGCAAGGGCTGGGATACAACCGCCGCGCGCTCGCGCTCAAGCGCGCGGCAGCAACGGCGGCGGAACAGGATGGGATGCCGCGCACCTTCGATGAACTGGTGCAACTGCCAGGCGTGGGACCGGCCACGGCTGCGGGCATCATCGCCTTCGCCTATCAAGAGCCAGCGGTCTACGTGGAGACGAACGTGCGCGCGGTGTTCATCCACGAGCTGTTCCCTGAAGAGGACAAGGTGCCGGACGCGGACCTGTTGCCCTTCGTGGCCGACACCGCCGACACCGCGGACCCGCGCGGCTGGTACTACGCGCTGCTGGACTGGGGCGCCACCCTCAAGCGCAGCGGCATCAATCCCACGCGCGCCAGCACGGCCTATACCCGCCAGTCCGCCTTCGAAGGTTCCCGGCGGCAGAAACGCGCGGAGCTGGTGCGCATCGCGCTGGCCTCCCCAGAGGGCATCACGCGCAAGGAGGCCCGAAAGCTCCTGGATGCGTTCGAAAAGGAGCACGGGCGCGAACCCGTGGATGATGAGCTTTTCGCTTCGCTGGTGTCAGACTTGGTGAAAGAGGGGTTCTTCTACGAGAAAGCCCGCATGCTCAAGGTGTGCACCTGACCATGCGGGCCATGTTCCGTGGGGCTTTTTGGAGCGCGCGGAGATCTACCGGTAGTCGTCAGCCTGATCGCCGCCGAGCAGCTTGTTCTGCTCCTTCATGTGGCGCGCCTTCTCCGCGGCGGCCACGAAGTTCTCCGGCGGCTCTTCGATGTCAAGGATCTCAACCTCGAAGTTCAAGTTCTGGCCAGCCAGCGGGTGATTCATATCGAACACCACTACGCCATCTTCCACCGCCATCACCGTGACGGGCATGGGAGCGCCATTCTCGGAAGAAGCCATCCAGATGCGCTGGCCCACCTTCACGTTCCCGCGCGGAACCTGCTCTTTCGGGATGCGCTGGACCAGGTCATCCAGATACTCCCCGTACGCCTTGTACTGATCCACCGTGAAGGAGCGCTTCTCCCCCACCTCGTTCATCTTGAGGATCTCCTCCTCGAAACCGTCAATGGCCATATCCATGCCGGTCTGGAACTTCATCGGCTTCTCCTTGGAAGCGTAGCCGAACTCCTCCCCATCATCGGTTTTCCCCACGTAGGTCAGCGTGACCGTAGATCCCAGCTCCATCTTGCATCCTTTCCCGTCCGCTCCATGCGGACTCTGATCGCATCCTAGTCTTCCGTCGTCACTTTCGCCGTGTCCACGAGCCATTTCGTAGCCTTGCGCTGCCGCGCCATCTTGCGCAGGTTCGACATGCGGTTCGCCTCTTGCCAGGACTTCAGCTTCTCCTCTGCGTCATCCTCGCCATCGAACAGCGCCATGATGTCCTCATCGGTGACTTCCATGCCCTCATGGGCGAACACCGCTTCCAAAGCGCAGTCGATGGAAGCTCGACGCATCGCCTCGGCGTTCACTTCTTCTTTCATCTTGTCGGCTTGCACCTTGTTCTGGAGCATCCACTGTTGAAGGCTCGTGCCCTGATCCTCCAGCCCCTGAACGAATTCGCGCCCGACGTCCTGGCGGATGAAATCCACGTAATACTCAGGCACCTCTCCGGCCAGCCGTTCGATGGCCGCCTCCACGGCGCGATCCACCTTGAGGCCGGGCAGCTGCTCGGCTTTCTGCATGCCGATGTTGCGGCGCACTTGCGCGCGCATGTCATCCGCGTCCGTGCAGCCCACCTTCGCCGCCAGCTCATCATCCAAAGCAGGCAGGTTCAGCTGGCGGAAACCACGGATCTCCACCTTCGCATGGAGCGTTCCGCTCTCGAATTCGGAGTTGCCCTCCTCATCTTTCGCGTCGAAGTCGAACTCCAGGATGTCGCCCACCTTCGATCCGATCAGCTGCTCATCAAAGCTGGCGGGCATGGTCCCATGGCCCAACCCGATCATGCGGGAAACGCGATTGAGCCCGTTCACGGGCTTGCCGTTCTCGCTGACGGTGAGCGTGGTGTCAACGTAGTCGCCCATCTTGGCCACATGGTCTTCATCGGCGATGCGATCGAGCGTGTGGTAATAGTCTTGGATATCCGCCAAGCCCTGCTCGACCTCAGCATCCGTGGGCTCCTCCGGCGGCATGGTGATGCTCACCGGTTCATAGCTGCCGAGCTCCATCTGCGGCGCCACCATGCCCGACACGGTGAAGGAGAACGGCGCGCCCTCTTCCAACGTCTTGTCCACGTTGAATTGAGGTTCATCCAAAAACACCACATCCGCGCTGTCGATGGCGGGAAACGCGCCATCATTGATCAGCTTCTCAGCCACGCCGCCCATGGCGTTCTCATGGCCGCCCACTCCGCGCTCAAGCACCTCGCGCGGCGCCTTCCCCTTGCGGAAGCCGGGCACGTCTCGTTGGCCCAGCTCTTTGAAGAACGCCTTGGCCGCCGCATCCACTTCCTCCGGCGATGCCGTGATGGTGAGCACCGCCTCGCGCGTAGAGCCATCATCCTCGAATGACTTGTCCTTGACCTTCACCTGACCCCCTCATTCCCCTTGCCTTTCCGTCCGAACATTGTATCCCACTGCGCCCGGAGTTCAGAGAGCAGAGACGCTCATCACCATTGCGGGATGCGGGGCGGCTCCTTTTCCAGCGAACGGCGGCACGTCTCAAGGCAACCGCGACAGATCTCATAGGCGCGACCCTTGAAATCCCCGTGATAAAAGGCGTTCATCGTGAACGCGGTATCCAGCCCCTTGATGGGCAGGATGGCAAGGGAATCAGCGAACATGGAAGCGTTCTGCCCGGACACGAACGCCAAGCACTCTTCCGTTTGAACCCTGAGATACAGCAGATCCATGTCCTTGTACAGCTCTTCGGATTCGGCCAGCATCTCTTCATCGATCAGCTCGTCAAGGAAGGGCGCCAAATGGGAAGAAACATAGCTGTCAGGGACCAGCACCTTTTGGTCGCGCAGGTCCTCCAGAGCAACGCCTTCCTCGCGTTGCGCAAGAGGATGGGAGGAGCTGCACATCACCATGAACTCATCCTCATAGATGAGCGTCGAGCGGTAATGCTCTGAGATGGACCCGTCCACGTTGATCCCCAGCAGCACATCGATCCCGTGGTCTTTGAGCGCCTGACGAGCTTCCTGGAAGCTCATGCAGAGGAGGGAGAGGTGCACTTCTGGATGCTCCTGGGCCATGGCCTTCACGAACCGGGCCAAGAAAGGGCGCGCGCCATTGCGAAGATACCCCATGCGCACCAGCTCATCCCCCGTGCCGGAGACTTCCCGCACGCGGCTGCAAGCCAGCTCCCAATTCCGAAGCACCGTCTGGGCCTCCTGCAAGAAGATGCTGCCCGCTTCTGTGAGGCCGACGCCCCGGGTGGTGCGCTCGAAGAGCACCGCGCCCAATTCCTTCTCCAAAGCGATCATATGACGGCTGATGACCGATCGGTTCACATAGAAGTGATCGGCAGTTTTGCGGAAATTCAGGCAGTTCGCAAGATAGACGAATTCCTCAAGGAAGGATGTGTTCATCGCCTCGCCTTCGACCGGGATGATAAGGCTCTCTCCATTGTAACGCGACGCTCTTTGGCCCGCGGATAGCGAAAGGCGGCCGGAAAAGCAGAAGAGCCCCTATCTCAAGGGGCTCTTCCGGTCCATGGCGAAGCTGGTCTAGTGCTGGGTGGCTGGCTGGGATGAAGGCATGGCCTTCGACGATTGCGCGGCCTGCTCCTTGGCTTGCATGCGATCCTTCTTCTCCTGATGCTTGATCTGGAAGTTCAGGAAGATGGCTCCTCCCACCATCAGCACGATCATGACGAGCAAAACGGCGACATTGCTATCCATTGTGGACCTCCTTCTGCTTGGAACCCTTCACTGCTGTTGAGTGTAAGGTGCCGAAGGAGGATCGACCGGTGCATTCCATGCACCTGCATTGCCATTCGCGCACCGCGCGACGGAAGCCGCAGCGTCAATCGGCTGCGGACCCGGATGGGTTCGCAGCCTAAAGATTCGCGCTGTTGCGCTGATGCTCCGCCACGATGCTGGCGGCCTGGCGTCGCAGCTGCTCCTCTTGACGGCGCTCGCTCATCCTCTGGCGGCGCGCTTGACGCTCATGGCGCTCCACGATGCGGCGCGCATCCTCTTCGATCCATGCGCTGCTGGTGCCGTTGCGGCTGCGCAGCTCTTCTCCCACGCGATCGAAAGACGCCCGCGTCTCTGACGTGGCCTCGCGCACGCCCACGGTGGGCATGCGCCCGGTGGCTTGCTGATCGAGCTGGCGCGCTTTCTGCGCATCCACGCGCATCTGGGGCTCGCGTTCCCGCTCTGGAGGACGGGAAGCAGCGCTCGGAGCCGCCTTCGCCGCAGGGCGGACCGTTTGAGCGTCCGCGGCCATGGTCTTGAGATGCGGCTCGCTGGCGAGGACCTCGGCACCATCCGGGCTGCGCAAGCCTTCCACCTTGTTGAAGTCGATGGAATCTGGATCATAGGCGGCCTCATCCGCCATCTGGGTGTAGACCTGCTGGGCACGGCTCTGGGCTTCTTTGTTCGCCCCGAACGGGATGGTGGGCTTGCCTTTGCGTCCCCGTTGCTTCTTCGGCTTCTCTTCACGGGCAGCCTCTTCCCGCACCGGCGCTGGAGCCGCCTGCCGGGGAGCGACAGGCGCTTTCTTCGGCGCGTGCGGAGAGCGCTGGGCGTTCGCGGTCAGGAACTGCGCCATCTCAGCGGTCCGTTCCCGCTCCATCATGACGATGCGCTTCAGCTTGCTCACTTTAACTGAAAGCACGCACAGCCAGACGACCGCCACTATGATGGATACGGCCAGGACGATGATGCCGATGCTTGAGAGCGCCGTTGCGTTTGAGAGCAATGCCGTCACGCTTGCTGCCTTTCTCTTGAAGAGGAGCCCCTGCGCGATGAGGGCCGCCCCCGATCACTGCCATCAGAGGTTGCGGAACAGCGTGCGCACCTCGTCCAACACTTCGTTCTCCGCCACGACGATGACCTGATCTCCCGGATAGAGGACCACATCCTGATCAGCCACTTGGGCGTCGTCTTCATAGGCCACCGCCACGATGAGCGAGCCTTCGGGCATCTCGATCTCCCCGATGGCGATCCCCTCTTCTTCCGAATGATGGCGCATGCGCCCCACGGTGAATTCAGACAGAGCGACGTTGCCATGGTTGAGCGAAGACACCACGGACACCGAACCCAGAAGCGCTTCTTCTTCGATCAGATTCGCGATGAGCGTGGTTGATGACACGCATTCGATCCCCACTTCGCGGAAAATGCGCAGGTTCTTCGGGTTGTTCACGCGCGCGATCACCCGTGGCACTTGGAAGACGCGTTGGGCGATCTCGCACGCGACCAGATTCGTATCGTCTTGCCCCGTAGCCCCCACGAACACGTCCGCCTGCCGGATGCCCGCATCTTCCTGAGCGCGGGAATCGCACCCATCTCCGTTGATGACCAGGTATTGACCTTCCAGCGTGACGCTGAGGAGATCCGCGGTATCCGCGCGGTCTTCGATCACCGCCACTTGATTGCCGCTGGAGAGCAGCACGCCCGCAAGGTACGAACCGACTTTTCCGCCGCCGACGATCACAACATACATGGCTACCCCTGCATGTACTTCGAAAGCTGCTTGATATGATCATGGCGCACGCAGGCGAGCACGGTATCTCCGCTGTACAGCAATGAGTCAGCCGAGGGGATGGAGGAGGCGGAGCCGTCCACCCGTTCAAAGGCGATGATGCGCACGGCATGGTCGCGCTCAAGCTCAGACACGCGGATGCTCTTGGAATCCGGCACGCTTGAAAGGTCCAGCGAGAAGCGGACCACTTCGAAATCCCCGAACGTGGCCACATGGGACCCATGGCCGATCACCACTTTGGAGAACACGTCTTCTGCCACCAACGAGGTGCCGCAAACGTAATCTATCCCCAGCTGCATGTAGGCGCGCTCATGTTCAGGGTTGTACAGGCGCGCGATCACATGGGGCACGTCGAACAGGCGGCTGGCCACCTCCGCGCACATGATGTTGACCTTGTCGTACTGGGTGACCGCCGCGAGAACATCGCACTCTTCCACGCCCGCGCGGATGAGCACGTCTTCGTCGAATCCGACGCCCTGGATGGTGGAGCCGTTGAAATTGCGGCCGAGATTGGCGAACGCATCCGGAGACCGGTCGATGCAACTGACGTTGTGACCGTTATCTGAGAGCATGTTCGCAAGCTGCGAACCCACGCGCCCGCATCCGACGACGATGATATTGCTCACGTTCAGATCTTCGCCATCTCACCAAGAGTGGTGCGGTACCAGTGATCCGTGTTCGGCGGGCAGTACTTCGCCGCGTTGGCGTAGGTGATGGTGTGGCCATACCCGCGGGCCAATCCGGCCACGTGCGCATGGATGGCGTTGGGCCAGCTGGAGCCCAGATATCCGGTCCAGCCCCACGCGTTGTAGGCCGCGTAGCAATGCGCGCCCTTCGTGCTCTCCGTGCAGGAGATGGCCGGAGACCAGCGCGGATCCACGCCATTGTCCCAGGCGGCCTGGGCGAAATCAGCGCCATAGCCAGCCAAGGGAGAACCCGCCAGGTAGTCATCTATGCGAGCCGTCCACTCCTCCATGAAAGCGTCATGGCCCACGGAGAAATCAACATCGCCGATGCCGACCGCCGCCGAGCTCTTGAGCTGCTGGGCTTGCTGGGCCTGGGCGATGGCTTCTTGCTCCGCCTCGCGTTCAGCGGCCTCCGCCGCCAAGCGGGCTTGCTCTTCTTCATATTGGACGGCTTCCACCACCGCGTCAACGTTGCGCGTGGCGCCCGTCTCAAGGATGAACGCCTCCTGAGAGCCCTGCGCGCCGTTGGCGTTGGCCGGCTGCACGCTGGCGATCTGGGTGTCAGGGTTCTGCGCGAGCATGACGTCGTCTGCATGGCCCGTGCCATTCTGGATGGAGACGGCGCCAAGGCCCACGACGATGGCGCAAGCCGGAACGGTCAACAACGTGGCGAGAACGCGCTTGCCGCCTGCGCGACGCCCATGGGCGCTGGAGCGCGTGAAAGAAGCTGCAGCGTGCCTGCCCGCCTGAACGCCCTCTCGTGCAGAGCGACCAGCGAACCGTCCATCCGCTGCGTGCGCTGCCCTGTGCTTTCCTTGTGCCAACTCCCGCTCCATCTGCCGCTCCTTCCCATGCTTCGCACAGGATATGGAACGACTCGTTGCTTGCTGTCCCTCATAACGTACATTGAATGCTCTGCATGCGCATCAAGCGCGCCTGAGAGCATGCCGAACCAAGTCGGTGACAGCGGAGTGTGTTGTGAGCGGGTTTGCTGCCAGAAAGGCGGTATGTACGTCAGTGACGGTATTCTACCCCACTTCGCTCGGTTGTGCTTGAGAATACTTTCAACGGCACCATCCCCATGCCGCATCCCATCCAAACGGCCGCCGTGCAAGCTCAAGCGTGAGCGCGGGTTTCCTGATAGCTCTCCAAGTAACCGGCGAATTCGGGAGAAGTGTCCGAATTGCCCGTTCGCCATGCCTTATGGTCGATGATCGGGCTCTCGAAACCGTAATGCGCATCTATATAGGCGATGAGCGCGTCCAGGGCCTCAAGCTGCTCCTCTAGATAATCCCCGGAACCGCCCACATGCACGATCTCGATGCCGATGGAGCTTGCGTTCATGCCGTAATCCGGCGCCCAGGAGCCGATGGGCGTGGTGCCCACCATGTCATCCCGACCATCTTCCACCACGCCGAACTCATCATTGTGCCCTGCATCTCCATAGCCCGCATGGTGCGTGATCTTGTCCAGGGGCACCGCTTGGACGATGGAGCCGTCCTTGTTCACCACGAAATGCGCCGCCACGCCCGTGCCGTTGCCATCCCACCAATCGATCACCGATGAGGCGTCCGCGTTCCCCTCCGTGTCGTGGAGCATGATGTATTTCTGGAACTCCGCTGGCTTCTCCCCGTGCAGGAAGCTGTCCCGCACATCCTGGGTCAGATCCAGCTTCGCCAGCGCCTCATCCACGCGCGCCTGCTTCGCCTCCGCTTCCTGTTGCAGCCGAAGCGCTTCGGCGGCTTCCGCGCGGCGCGCTTCTTCTTCGGGGCTCATGGCCTCTTCAGCGGGAGCGTTGTCGAAAGCCGTGGCATCTTTGTTGGCAGATCGTTCGCCAGCGCTGCATCCGCTGAGCGCCACCGCCGCGAGCATCAGGGCCGCCGCAGCCAGCGGAAGGCGCGCCAGAGGCCGCGAAAGCGCATGCCAGCCCATCACGGCCGGATCTCTTTCCCATTGTACGGGTTCACGAATCGGCATTTCCCTTTGCGGTACTCGTTCACCGTGCAAAGCGGGCGCACGTTGTCCTTGCCGTGCAGACCTCCGCCCACCTCCACGTACCAGTCACCTTCGCATAGGTCGAAATGCTTGTATTTGGACATGTTGTACACCGCGAGCCTCTGCGGCGCCACTTTGAACGTTTTGCCTTCGAACTCCTTCGCCTTCGGAGCGTCCTTCGCGTTGCCCGCGCTGGCCGCTGCGCTGGATGAGAAACCCTCGCCGCCACCGCCGAGCGCCCCGGAAAGGACGAAGAACCCGATCACGCAGATCACGATGATGCCGATGATGAGCAGGATGTTCTCCACCACGCTCAAAAGCAGCGGCGCTCCCACCACCGTGACCGCAAGGGCGACCAGCGACAGGACGATGGCTGGCTTCACGGGGATGTAGTCTGCGCTCTTCTTGTTCTGGAAGTAGTAGACCGCAGCCACGATGAACGCCGCTATCTCCACCATGATGCACACGGTGAACACCGCGCTTGACGTGAACGCTCCTGCCATGGCGCCGGTGAACGAGGTGCTCATGGTGCTGACGCGGCCCCAGGAAAGCGCCACCGAGATGATGGCCGCCAAGGCTGTGACCACCAACCCCAAGCCAGCCAAGAACTGAGCCAAGCTCAGAAGCGGTGCGGTCCTGAACCGCCATTTCATGCCATTGATCCCACCGAACGCCATTCTGGATCCTTTCTGCCGAACTGCCGAATGCGGGGATTCCGCGGCCTAGAGATACGGAGAGTCGCGCTCTTGCTCGATCTCCATCATGAGGTCGGCGTTCGCGTGCTCATATTCGTTGCGCTGATCCGGCAGCGCGTCGTACTCTTCAGGGGTGTAAAGCTCCTCATACCAATCCTTGCCAGCGAACCAATCCACCAGATCCTGGTTCTTGAACCCGCGCCCGTGCCGCGCGTAGATCTCATTGCGAGCCAGATACAGCTCCCGATCGGACAGCGCTTCCAGTTCATCTTTCGTGTAATAGCGCGCGTTGCTGTCAGGCAGGATCTGATCCGCTTGGGCAACGGCGGCAGAGGATGATGCCGAAGAGGCAGCCGTGTTATCAGCCGCCGTCGTCTGAGCGGTGTTGGCTGCGCTTGACGCGTTCGCCGTGTTGACGGCGCCGCTCGTGTTCGCGGCGCTCCCATGGTCGATGGGAGTGGAAGCGTAGATCCCCAGGCAGATGATGCAGATGACCGTGGCCGCCGCCGCGATGGCCATGCAGACCATCTGCGTGGTGGTGAACCGGCCCTCCGGCTTCTTGGCGGTCTTTTCGGAGGAGCCTTCACCGGCTTCCTGGCTGAGCTCATCAGCGCGCATGGCCTCAACATAGGCAGCCGCAGCCTCCATGTCCGCCGAAAAATCAGGGATGGGTTCATCATCAGAAGCGCTGGCGGCGTCCTCTTCCCCATCCGCTATGGCCTCTTCCTCAGGCTGATCGACGGTTTCTTCGCTGAGCTCTTCTTTCTTGGGATCCTCCGGACTCTTGCCCGTTTCCTGATCCGCCATGGATCCTCCTAAGGACGAGACAGGCCGTCAACCGGGATGACAGCGCCTGAGATGTAGCTGGCTTGCTCGCTGGCAAGGAAGACGAACGCGTTCGCGATGTCCTCCGGCTCTCCCATGCGACCGAGCGGGATGGATTCGATCAGCGGCTTGATGACGGTATCCGGGAGCGCGTCCACCATGTCCGTATGGGTGATGCCCGGCGCCACGGCATTCACGCGGATGTCGTATTTCGCCAGTTCGCGCGCCAGAGACAGCGTGAGGCCGTTCACGGCGAACTTGGACGTGGGATAGGCGCTGCCAGAAGGCTGACCGTGCTTGCCCACCATGGATGAGGTGTTGATGATGGCGCCGTGGCCGCCCTGCTCGATCATGATGCGCGCTGCGGCCTGGCTGCACACGAACGGCGCGATCACGTTGATGTCCATCACGCCTTCGAACTCTTCGACCGTGTAATCCACCAGCGCGGTGCGGGAGCTGATGCCCGCGTTGTTGCACAGGACATCCAAACGCCCGAAGCGTTCGACCACCTGATCGAACGCCGCCTTCACCGAATCCGCATCCGTGAGATCCGGGCAGACGCCCATCACGTTGTCTGTGAAGCCCTCCTCCGCCAGCTTGGCCAAGGCCTTGTCGACGGTCTCCTGACGTGAACCAGCAAGGGCCACCTTCGCGCCCTCCTCCAGGAAGCGCCTGACGATGATGTAGCCGATCCCGCGTGTGCCACCGGTGACCACCGCCACCTTGTTCTGGACCATGCCCATGGAATCTCCTTTCAGAGGACAAAAAAACGGGCTCCCGCAGGAGCCCGCTGAGTCTGGTGGTCGGAGGGGGACTTGAACCCTCGGCACGCGGATTTTCAGTCCGCTGCTCTACCAACTGAGCTACCCGACCGGATGTGCACGCTACGTGCGTTGGCACATTCTACCCAAGGGACGGCGGCCGCGCAAGCCCGCTCCCGCGAAAAGAGGCATCTGGCGGGTATGGGATCTCATCCCAGAAGAACAGCCATGCAGGCGCCGATGAAAAGCGCAGGCGCGAAAGGCACCTGGCCGGGAACCGCTCCGGGCACAGAGGCGAACCGCGTGCGCGGGATCACCGCTGCCAAGACCACGGCCGTCAAGCTGGCGAACAGGAGGCAGAGAAGGCCCGCGTCCAATCCCAGATAGAGCCCCAGCACGAAGAGCAGCTTCACGTCTCCTCCGCCGAAAACGGCGCGCGGCGAAACGCGCTCACAGAGCAGAGTCAAGGCGAGGGCGCCCCCACCCAAAGCCAGACCGCCGAACATGCCGCGGAGGGCCTCTTCTAGGCCTGTGCATCCGAGGATCCCGCCTGCAGTGATGCCTGCAGCCCAGAGCGCCGTCATCAGGAGCACCAGTTTATTGGGGATGCGGCGTTCGCGCAGATCGAACACGCAGGCGGAGGCCAAGGGACCCAGAAGCGAGCAGGTGAGGAAGATGGGCACGCAGCTATCCGAACAGGAGCTGGCGCTCTTCGCCGGTGAGCGCTTCGCGGGCCTGGTCGCGCAGCTTGTTCACGCCGATGAAGAACTGGCGCATCATGACGACGGTGAGGTACCGGCCCTTCGCGGTGAGCGTGAGCTCTTGAGCGTCATCCGTGGCGAATGCGCCCGATGCGCGCATGAACGCCATCTCCACTGGCAGCCCAGCCTCCACGCTCATGCCGAAATCCTTCTTGAATTGCTGCTTGTCCAGGCGCAAGCCGAACAGCTGCATCATGAAGCGGTAGCGCATCCGGTCGCGCAGGGAGAACCGCGTCTCTCCCATCATGGACATGCGCCCGCTTTCGATGGCTTGGTTGTACTCTCTCACGGAGAATGTGTTGACGAACAGCTGGTCACCCAGATACGTGATGCCCCCAGAGCCGATGGCGGGATATTCTTCGTAGTCCACCACGTACTCGTCGATCATGGCCGTTGGCGCGTCTTCTTCCAGAAGGACGGTTTCGCCTTTGACACCAGCGCTGCCGTCTGCTTGGACGTTCGCCGTTGATTGCTTCCTATTAAATGTCCAAGCGCTGCCGAAATCGTACACGCCCGTATCCACCAGCAGCTCGCAGATGATCTGGTAGAACCGCTGCTCCCGTCCGTAATCCACCGCGCCCACGGTGCTCGCCAGCGACCGTTGCACGGCGGGGGATGCCATGAGCGGGTAGAACGTGGTCTGGCTGGCACCGGAAGCGATCACGCGCTCTATGTCCGAGATCAGGATGTCTTCCGTTTGAGCCGGGAAGTTGAAGATCATGTCCGCGTTCATGGACAGGAAGTGCGGGCTGGCGTACCGGATGCGCTCCAGGATCTCTTCGCCGGAGCCGTATTTGTCAAAGCGATCCATCTGCCGCAAGAGGCCATCGTCGAAGCTCTGGACGCCCACGGACAAGCGTTGCACGCGGCCTTCCAATTCGCTGACGTATTCCGGGACCAGATGGTTCGGATTCGTCTCCGTGGACACCTCGCGTATGCCGGGGAACGTCTTCCGGGCCAGGTCGAGCGTCTGGCAGAGCTCATCCAGCAAGATGGTGGGCGTGCCGCCTCCCACATACACGCTGTCGAAGTCGTAACCCAGATCCGCCAGCATGAGCATCTCGCGGCGCAGGTTCGCGAAATAGGGACGCGCCCGGTCCTCCGCGAACGGAAACCGGTTGAAGCTGCAATAGGGGCACAGCCGCTCGCAGAATGGCACATGCATGTAGAGCATGTAGCGTTTGCCCGGCTGCGGTGCCGGGAGCATGCGCGCGGAAGTGGGTTTCAAACGCAAGTAGCGGTCCGTCGTGGCGGCGACAACCTGGGAGAGCAGACGTTCACTGAGCACCCGCAGGACCTACTCCCATGAGGTGCGGCCGATCAGGGCCTTGAGCCCGATGTCGCGGCGCAGCTGCTTGCCTTCGAACTGGATGACGTCGCACGCCTCATAGGCCCGGTTGCGCGCCTCTTCGAAGGTGTCCGCCATGGCCACCACGTTCAGGACGCGGCCCCCCGCGGTGATGAGCTCATCATCCGCGTTGCGCGCCGTGCCCGCATGGAACACCGTGATGCCATCCATGGCCTCCGCATCGTCCACGCCCAAGATGACGCGGCCCTTCTCGTAGGCGCCGGGATAGCCATCACTGGCCAAGACCACGCAAACGGCCCACTGGTCAGACCAATCCATCTGCACGTCCTCCGGCCGCCCGTCGGCGACCGCTTCCATGATGTCCACCAGGTCGGACTCAAGGCGCGGCAGCACGACCTGGGTCTCCGGATCCCCGAAACGCACGTTGAACTCCACGATCTTGGGGCCTTCGGAGGTCAACATGAAGCCGCCATAGAGCGTGCCGCGATAATCCGGCACGGCTGCGGCAGCGTGAGCCATGATGTCGGTCATGGCCGCCATCTCTTCGTCAGTCACGATGGGCACCGGCGAATACACGCCCATGCCGCCCGTGTTCGGACCCGTATCCCCGTCGAAGGCGCGCTTGTGATCTTGAGACGGCGCCATGGCGAAGCTCTTGCCACCGGTGACGAATGAGAGCATGGAGCACTCCGGCCCGCGCATGCACTCTTCGATGACCACGGTGGCGCCAGCGCTGCCGAACGCCCCACCGAAGCACGCCCGCACGGCTTCTTCGGCATCTTCCACCGTTTCCGCCACGACGACGCCCTTGCCCGCAGCAAGCCCGTCCGCTTTCACCACCACGGGCGCCCCGTGCTCTCGCACGTAAGCGAGCGCGGAGGCCTCGTCAGTGAACGTGCGGTAGGCCGCCGTGGGGATGCCATTGTCATCCATGAACTTCTTCGCGTGGTCCTTGGAGCCCTCAAGCTGGGCTTCGGCCGCGTTCGGCCCGTAGACCTTGAGGCCTGCAGCCCGCAGCTCGTCCGCCACGCCCGCCACCAAGGGCGCCTCAGCGCCTATGACCACCAGCTCAACGCCAGCGTCCTTCGCGAAGGCGATCACGGCATCCGCATCCTGAGGGTCCAACGACACGTTTCGCGCACGCTGCCCATTCGCCAACGTGATGCCCTCCGTGCCGCCGTTGCCCGGTGCCACGAACAGCGCCTCCGCGCGCGGGGATTTCGCCAGCGCCCAGGCGATAGCGTGTTCACGCCCGCCGCTTCCAAGGATGAGGATCTTCATGGATTGCCCTTCCTTCGGTTCAGGTCCAGCCGCTGAAAATGATGCGCTCATTATACGGTCATCGCGCGATCATCGGATGATGGTCTGGTCGCGATCGGGGCCCACGGAGATGATGCTCATGGGCACGCCGGAGAGCTCTTCCAAGTGCTCGATGTAGGCGCGCGTGTTCGCCGGAAGCTCCTCGTAGGTGCGGCACGCGGTGATGTCTTCCCCGTACCAGCCCGGCAGCGTCTCATAGATGGGGCGCGCGTGGAAGAGCACGGATTGTTGCATGGGGAAATAGTCGAAGCGCTTGCCGTCGCATTCGTAGGCCACGCAGACTTTGATCTCTTCGAAGGCGGAGAGCACGTCCAGCTTGGTGAGCGCGATGTCCGTGAGGCCGTTGACTTCCGCAGCATAGCGCGCGATCACCGCGTCGAACCAACCGCACCGCCGGCGACGTCCCGTGGTCACGCCGAACTCGTGGCCCGCTTCGCAGAGCGTGGCGCCATCCAGCGCGTCTTGGCCCGTGCCGCCATCTTCGGCGAACTTGAGCTCTGTGGGGAACGGCCCTTCGCCCACGCGGGTGACGTAGGCTTTGCAGATGCCGAGCACCTTGTCGATGGCCTTCGGACCCACGCCCGAACCGGTGGCAGCGCCGCCCGCGCAGCAGCTGGAAGAGGTCACGTACGGATAGGTGCCGTGGTCTATGTCCAACATGGTCCCTTGCGCGCCTTCGAACAGGATGTTCTTGCCCGCGCGCAGAGCTTCATTCAGCAGGTGCGCCGTCTCTTCCATGAAGGGTTTCAGGATGCGCGCGTAGGGCAGGTATTCGTCGCAGATCTCCTCCACGGTGAACGTCTGCAATCCGTAGACTTTGCTCAGAAGCGGGTTCTTCTGCGCCAGCGCCGTCTCCACTTTCAGGCGGAAGATCTTCTCGTCCATCAAGTCTTGCATGCGGATGCCGCGGCGCGCCGCCTTGTCCTGATAGCACGGGCCGATCCCGCGCTTCGTGGTGCCGATCTGGTTGTCACCCAGACGCTTCTCTTCCGCGCCGTCCAACACCTTGTGATAGGGCATGATCACATGGGCGTCGTTGGAGATGCGCAGCCGTTCACAGGAGATGCCCTCAGCCTCAAGGAGCGCCATCTCCTTCACCAGCACACCGGGGTCCACCACCACGCCGTTGCCGATGACCGGAACAGCCTCTTCATACATGACGCCGGAAGGCATGAGGTGGAGCGCCAGCTTCAGATCCCCATGGATCACCGTATGGCCAGCATTGTTGCCTCCCTGGAAGCGCACCACATAATCGTACTTGGGCGCGATCAGATCCGTGATCTTGCCTTTGCCTTCATCGCCCCACTGCGTGCCGACGAGCACTGTTGATGGCATAGCTCCGCCTTTCCGGATGAGAACAGCGAATAGAACAAGGTGACATTATAGCCACACGCACCATCATTTCGAGCGTTTGGGCTTGAAGGGAGGATGGAAGAGCAGCACCACCACGGCCACCGCCAGCACCAGGCCGAATCCGACCAGCACCACGCCGAGCGCGGTGTAGGCGAGGCTTCCCGTCACGCGGCTCTCCATGAAGACCGGCACGCCGATCAAGAGCAACAGCGCGCAGAGGAATGCGGATACGCAGATCTTCACATAGTAATGGGTGCGCACCTGCGAGTCTTCAACGAGATGGCGCGCCAAGGCCAGAACGGCGCTCTCATCGTAGAGCGCTTCGCCGGCCGCTGGCAAACGCCGGGCCATCGGATCGGGACCTGGCAGCTCAGGAGCGCGCTTCTTCTCCCCCGGTGCTTGAGCCTCGCCTTCGGAGGATGTTCGCGGGCTTTCCTTCGCAGCGGCTTGCGGCGCCTCTTCGCGCGCGTCCATCAATAGCCCCCTGCGTACGAGTCGTCCACCCAATCACCGAACTTGGTGAACTCCGGGCTGAATGAGAGCATGATGTCCCTGGTGGGGCCGTTGCGATGCTTCGCCACTTGCAGCTCCGCCTGCCCCGTGTCAGGTCGGCTGTCCTCCTGCGCCTCTTCCTCGTTCATGGAACGATCGATGAACATGACGATGTCCGCATCCTGTTCGATGGAGCCTGATTCGCGCAGGTCGGCCAGCATGGGGCGCTTCTTGCCGCGCATCTCAACGGAGCGGTTCAGCTGGGAGAGAGCGATGACCGGCATCCCCATCTCTTTCGCCAAGACCTTGAGGCCGCGGGATATCTCGCCCACTTCCACCGCGCGGTTGCCATCGCGGCGCACCGTGGGCGGCTGCATGAGCTGGAGATAGTCGATGATGATGAGGCCTTTTTTGTCCGACCCCATGATGTGCCTGAGCTCACGGCGCGCTTTCGCCCGGGCCTCCATGATGGACAGACCCGGCGTGTCGTCGATGTACATCTCCACTTGAGCCAGCCGGTTGGAAGCGCCGACGATGGCGCTCCAGTCCCCGTCGGCGATCTTGCCGGAGCGCACTTTGTTGAGCGAGATGAGCGCCTCAGAGCACAGGATGCGCTGCGTGAGCTGGCTCGCGCTCATCTCCAACGAGAAGAACGCCACGGCCGTTCCCGCTTTGGCTGCGTTCACTGCCAGGTTGAGCGCGAAAGCGGTCTTGCCCACGCCGGGGCGCGCGGCCAAGATCACCAAGTCACCCGGACGATAACCGTGGAACAGCTCATCCACGTCCTTGAAGCCCGTGGGCACGCCGATCATCTTGTCGCGCTGCTGGGCTATGGTCTTGAGCTCTTCGAAGGCGTCCGTGACCAAAGACTCCATGGACTGAAAGGAGCTGGACACGCGCTTTTCCGTGACCTTGAACAGCGCCTGTTCAGCCTCGTCCACCACCTCGTTCAAGTCTTCGGGGGCATCATAGGCAAGGGCGTTGATCTCCGCCGACGCTTTGATGAGCTCACGCTGGATGGCGGTGCGCTTCACGATCTCCGTGTGCTTGCGCCAGTTCGTCAACGCGAACGTGTTGGCATTCAGATCCGTGAGGTAGATGCGACCGCCGATCATCTCCAGGTCGCCCTTGGCGGACAGCTTGTCAGCCAAGGAGATGACGTCTGGGTTGAGGCCTTCGCGGACCATCTCATTGATGGCTGCGAAGATGGCGCGATGGGCGGGACGGAGGAAGTTCTCCGGCTGGAGAGAGATGATGACCTCGTCGCAGACATCAGGGCTCAGCATGCAAGCTGCCAGGACGGCCTTTTCCGCTTCCACGTCCGCTGGAAGCTGCGCCTTCTTCTCTTCTGAAACGCGTTTCGAGCGTTTCTGGGGCTCTTCCTTGCCCGTGTCCATGCTGCACCTCCCCGTTCTCTCCGCTGCGTCGATCGCGCCGATCCTGTTGATCGAACTGATCAGGCTGGTCTTATGCAACAAGGGCCGGATGTGCACCGGCCCTTGATCGCTGTTCTGAAGTTGCCGCATCTCGTTGATGGACGAAACTCGTCCATCGAAGGGTTTTGCGGCAGCCGCCGTTATTCAGCCGCTGCGTCCTCGGCAACCGCTTCCGCTGCTTCAGCAGCCTCGACCACATCTTCGGCCACGGCTTCCGCAGCAGCCTCTTCGACGACCGCTTCTTCAAGCGCGTCAACGACCGCGTCTCCCGCAGCCTCGGCGTTGGCCTCAGCGGCTTCCACGCCGTCACCCGTCACGATGACCTTCACCGTAGCCTTGATGTCACGGTAGAAGTCAACGGGGACGTCGTATTCGCCGGTCTGCTTGATGGGCTTGCCCAGCTCGATGCGGCGACGATCGATCTCAAGATCGAACTGCTCCGCGATGGCATCCGCGATGAGCGGCGCGGTGACAGAGCCGAACAGCTGACCCTCTTCGCCCACTTGGGCGGTGATGGTGACTGCGGCGCCTTCCAGTTTCTCGGCGAGCGCTGTAGCATCCGCGATGCGGACCTCTTCGCGCTTCGCGATGTTCTTGCGGCGCTGCTCAAGCTGCTTCAAGTTGCCCGGCGTCGCTTTCACCGCGTAACCCTGGCGCAGCAGATAGTTGTTCGCGAACCCGCGCGCAACGCTGATGACGTCGCCTTCACCGCCGCGGCCACGGAGCTCTTTCAGAAGAATGACTTCCATCGGAACCTCCTAACGGTTGCGACGGCGGTCGCCGCGTCCGCTGACTGCGGGAACGGAATACGGGATGAGCGCCATGATGCGCGCACGCTTGATGGCGTTCGCGATATCGCGCTGGTGCTGGTTGCAGGCACCGGTGACGCGACGCGGCTTGATCTTGCCGCGATCGGTGGTGTACTTGCGCAGCAGCTGAGTATCTTTGTAATCGATGTACTCAGTGTCGTCCTTGCAGAATTGGCACTGCTTGCGACGAGGCTGCTTAGCGAATTCGGCCATGATGTACCTCGTTCTTTCTTAGAATGGTATGTCTTCGTCGTACACGGAAGACGTGGTATCAACCACCGGCGTGAGAGGGGCGCTGTACGCTTCGGCGCTGTTGCCGCCGAAGGAGCCACCGCCGTTGCCGCCCATGTTGCCGTTGCGGTTGCCGGAGAAGTCGATGTCATCGATGATGACCTCGATCTTGGATCGCTTCTGCCCGTCACGCTCCCACTGGCTCCAGCGCAGCTTCCCTTCGATGGTCACTTTGGACCCCTTTGAAAGGTACTGCTGGATGTTCTGGGCGCGCGTGCCGAACATCGTGCAATCGATGAAGTTCGCGTAGTCTTCCCATTCGCCGGTCTGATTGTTCTTGCGACGGTCATTGACCGCCACCCCGATCGACATGATGGGCATGCCGGAAGCGGTCGTGCGCAGCTCCGGATCGCGCGTGAGGTTCCCGCTTATGACAACTCTGTTGATGCTCATAGTCTCCCTTTTCGATGTCCTCGTGCTAATCCCTGTCAGTGCGTGCAACGATCATATGACGCGTGACGGCGTCCGTGATGCGCAGGACGCGGTCAAGCTCTGCGATCTCTGCAGGATCAGCATGGAAATCAACAAGGATGTAGTCGGCATCGGTCAGCCCATCGATCTCATAAGCCAGCTTGTGCCGTCCCCAGTCATCGATGTTGTCGATCTTGCCCTTCGAATCGGTGAGGACACCCTCGATGCGCGCCTGGATGGCGGAACGCGTGTCATCCTCAGTGTTCGGAGCGACGAAATACAGCAGTTCGTAAGCCTTCATCAGCTCACCTCCTCTGGTCTCAACGGCTCCGGTAAGGTGGTTCCGGAGCAGGATAAGCTTGCCTATTCTAGCAGAAACGAATCCGGCTGCAACCACCCTGCACATTCAATCCATGCTGGCGCCTGCTTGCCGCTTCGGAGCACGCGTGCGCAGAGCTGCTGCTTGGCCGAATAGTCTTCATCTCTGAAAGGCGCGCCCTCCGAAGCCGCACCTTGACTATAGCCACGCGGTCTTACAGAAAGCGGACAGATCAGCACCCCTCCGTGATCGTCTTTTCACCGGCGAATGGTCCGACCGCTGCCATGGATCTCTTGCCGGATCATCAACGCTTCACCAGAATCCTTGCTGCGATCATCACCATTTCGCCCATGAATGCACGAGAGCGGGGATGAACCCCGCTCTCCTTGCCAGTCTTCGATCCGCGATCAGGCTTGCTGCTCAACGGCTCCCGTGTCCGCGTATTTTGGATCGATGTCCGCATCCGCGTATTCGGTGGCGTCTTTCAGATCCTCCATGAAGTTCGGCGCCTTGCCTATGTAAGATGGGCTTTCGCTGAATTGCGGCTTGCCATCCGCATCGACCGTGTACAGAAGCCCGATGGCATAGCCGTCCGCATCCCCTGGCACGCCACCCTCGGCCAAGATGGCGTCCTTCACGCCTTCGCTGGTCTCAACGTAGCCGTCATAGCAGAACGCGTAGGCCGAAGCGCCACGGGCGCCCTGCACCGTATGTTGCGCCTGCTTGAAGCATTCCTGCGCCTCATGGCCCGGATGCTGCTCGATGAACACGCTCTCATGGACGACGAGCGCCGAGAAGGGGGTGATGTCTTGGCCGTCCATCATCTTCTGCTTGCCTTCGTCGATCGCGTAGAGCAGCACGCGCTCCAACATCTCCGGCATGGGAGGAACTTCGGTTCCCGGATTCTCAACGGTGCGATCAGCCATCCGATTCTCCTTTGACGGGAAAACGCTCTTCATCTGTGTGGAAAACAGTGTAATCCATGTTGAAAGCATCGGTGGATATCAACGGATGATGCGGTGGAAAATACACTTCGTAGAGGATATGTGAAAACTGCCCCCAGAAGATTTGGAGCACAAGGCGATTTTAGTTTATACTCTCCCATTGCTGATGACAGCCGCTGGAACGGAGAGGTGTCCGAGCTGGCCGAAGGAGCACGATTGGAAATCGTGTATGCCTCAAAAGGGTATCCAGGGTTCGAATCCCTGCCTCTCCGCCATTTGATCTTACATGCCGCCTAGTGCGGCATTTTGCCTTGTGGAGAGGTGGCAGAGCGGTTGAATGCGGCGGTCTCGAAAACCGTTATGCCGCGTTGAGCGGTATCCAGGGTTCGAATCCCTGCCTCTCCGCCATTTCCCTCCTTGTAGCTTTCATAGGTTTTAATCGCGTAGGCATCCCCTGTTCCTGAATCCGAATGCGGCGGCGGATGCGCAGGATGCTCGTCCTGTCCGCAAGGTTGACCATTGGCACCCGATGGGTGCGCTACGAGGCTTCCCCTGGACGACCCA
>CAJTVP010000024.1 GCA_910580205.1 uncultured Eggerthellaceae bacterium | reverse complement strand
GCCAACCCCGCCAGAGAAGGGGTTGACATCTATAGGAGCATCGGAACCCAGGTTGAATGAAAAAACCGAGGGAGCCAGTAGCGCGGCCACTGGCCGCCAATGGTCAACCTTGCGAACAGAAAGAGCAGTCTGCGCATCAGCCGTCATGACCCTGCACCAAAAATCGGAGGAGTCTCCGCTCGCGCGGCGGAAGCCGCGCATCACGTTAGGCGCCGCCATGCGGATCCAGGCCAGAAAAGTTGACCGGCGCGCACTTTTGCGAGAGCTCCGGACGCATAACGCGAAGCTTTTTTCGTGCTATCCTGCGGCGAAACGATCCGCTCTGGGAGGAGGGGCCATGGGGTGCGCGTTCGAGGGCAATGACGAGATGCGCCTGCGCGTGCTGCGCGCCATCCGCAAGCCCATCGAAGAGATGACCGTTTCCCAGATCAGCGCCGAAGCGGGCATCACGCGCCAGAAGTTCTACGACCTCTTCGCCGCGAAATACGACATCGCCTACTGGTATCTCTCACTGGCTGAAACCTGCTACATCTATGAGATCGGCCGCAGCTTGTCCTTGGAGGACGGCCTGGCGTCCTTCTTCGCGTTCCTGGAAGCGGAGCGACCAAGCCTCTCGAACGCTTTTGAGCGCAACCCCGACAAACGGGAGCTGCGAGCGCGGCTTGCTCGGACGGAGAACGAGCTCCTGTGGACCATCCAGAGCAAGAGCATCTCCGTGGATGAGGATTTGAAGTTCTGCGTGGCTTACACCGTTGAATCGGCGAACTGCCTGGTGGCCGGGTGGTGCATCCACGGGGCCGAGGAGAGCGCTGCGGTCATGGCGCGTCGATTGACCATGTGCATCCCGCAGCGTCTGGCGGACCTGGCCGCCCCGGAAAGCTGACAGAGGCGAACCGGGCTCTTCACCCGCCCTCGCCCATCCCTCACCTTGATGGGGCTCTGACAGATACGCTGTTTTGTAGCCTCTTCCTTGGCGTTCCCGCTTTCGCGCTTTGCTACCCTCTCCCCATACAGCTTCGCTGCACTGCGCGGGGCGTCTCGCGGCAGGAAGAGGAGGCGACGGACGGCCATCAGCGTCGGGTCGCTCCCGCCGTCCGAGAACCATGATCTGAGAACGTGAGGAGTCGAACATGGCCCAAACGGCTGGAACCAGCACTGAGAAAAGAACGATCGATTCCGTATGCGGCGGATGCCACAACTCCTGCCCCATCCTGGTGGAGGTGAAAGACGGCCGGGTGCTCCGCGTCTCCGGCCAGCCGGGCGACCCCCGCACCGGGGGCGCGATCTGCTCCAAGGGGCAAGCTGGCCCGCAGATCGCCCATGATCCGCGGCGGCTCCTGTATCCGGTGCGCCGCGTGGGAGAGCGCGGAGCGGGACAATGGGAGCGCGTGAGCTGGGATGAAGCCATCTCCGAACTGGCGGCCAAGATCAAAGAAGCGCTTGCGGAAGGCGGGCCGCGGTCAGTGGCCTTTATGCGCGGCCAAGCGCCCGGCTGGGGCTTCACCTATGACATGACCCAGCGCCTGGCCCACTGCGTCGGCACGGAGGTGGGCATGGGCGCGTCGGAATGCTTCGTCCCGCGCGCCATCATGGAGGGGATGACCTACGGCGGCATGCCCTCCCACTGCGACTACGAGAACGCTGACCTGCTCATCTTCTGGGGCAAGCAGCCCGCGTTCAGCGTGGCGCCTTCCCTTCGCAAGATCTATGACGCCCATGACCGCGGAGCGCGCCTGGTCTGCGTGGACCCGCTCCATTTCCATCTGGCGGCCACCGCTGATGTGGTCCTCCAGCCGGAGCCAGGGACGGATCTGGCCGTGATGCTGGCCATGATCCACACCATCATCGAGAAGGGGCTCTGGGACAGCGCTTTCGTGGACGCCTACACGAACGATCCGGGGCTCAAGCGCCTAGCCGTCCATGTGCGCGGCGGCAACGCCCAGGGCATTCCCTATACACCCGAATGGGCCGAAGGCATCTCCGGCGTTCCGGCCAAGGACATCGAAGCGCTGGCCGTCGAATACGCCACCACGCCCCGCGCGGGCATCGTCTCCGGTCACGGTCTGGAAGGCCGCGTGAACGTGACCCAGACGACGCGCGCCCTCTGCATCCTGCGCATCATCACGGGACATCTGGACCGCGTCGGCTGCGATGTGTTCACGCCGAAAAGCCCCGACCGCGACCCGCGCTTCACGTTGATGGACCACGTGCTGCCGGATTTCGAGCCGGCTGGCCCCACCAAGATGTTCCACGTCCCGCCCTACAACCCGCCGGATTCCCGCTGGCCTTTGCTCTTCGGAGGCCAGGGGCTCATGCCCACGCCGGATATGTACCGGCTCATGGAAGAGGGCAAGCTGAAGGTGGCGGTGTTCCAAGGCGCCAACATCATGGTCACCCAGCCGCAACCGGACGTGACCCGGGCGGCCATGGCGAAGGTGGGCTACATCTGCGTGATCGACCCGTACCTCTGCGAGACGGCGGAGCTGGCCGACCTCGTGCTGCCCGCGGCCACCTACCTGGAGCGCACCGAACCCGAATGGTTCAAGTCCGACGTGTGGCTGCCCATCCTCACCTTCCGTCAGAAATGCGTGCAGGTGGGCGAGGCGCTCCCGGACACGCAGATCATGATCAAGCTGGGGCGCGCCCTCGGTTTCGAGGAAGAGTTCCCCACTGAAGACATCGACTACTATATAAACGAGGACCTGAAGCCCACCGGCATCACGGCGGAGGCACTGCGAAAGCAGCCGAGAGGCATCCCGTTCGCCACCATCGAATACGAGAAGTTCAAGAAGAACGGCTTCCGCGCCCCTGGCGGCAAGGCGAACATCTGGAGCGAAGTGCTGGAAGCGAATGGCTTCGACCCGCTGCCCAACTGGATCGAGCCCTCAGAATCCCCCCGCGCTCAACCGGAACTGGCGAAGGAATACCCCTGCGTGCTGTTCACCGGGCGCAGCGGCCCCATGTACGTGCACGAGCAACGCCGCACGATCCCCTGGCTGCGCGAGATGCAACCGGAGCCCTACGTCTGGCTCAACAGCGCATGGGCGCGGGAGCTGGGCATCGAAGACGGAGAGCTGGTGGAGGTGTCCTCACCGCGCGGCAAGATCCGCATCAAGGCCGAGCCCACCACCATCATCAAACCCGGCTTGCTCTACGTGCCGGGCGGCTGGGCGGACGCCAACTACAACTATCTGGGGATCGACAAGGATCTGGACCCCATCTCCAGCCAGGCGAATTACACCATGTGCCTGGGACGCATAGACAAGATCAGCGGGAAAGGCGAGGTGGAGTGATCATGCAGTACGGATTTCATTTCAACGTGAAGCGGTGCGCTCAGTGCTTCGCCTGCGAAGTGGCCTGCAAGTCAGCTCACGG
Organism: uncultured Eggerthellaceae bacterium; assembly: GCA_910580205.1. Taxonomy (GTDB): domain Bacteria; phylum Actinomycetota; class Coriobacteriia; order Coriobacteriales; family Eggerthellaceae; genus MGBC163016. Next base: position 25,596 of record CAJTVP010000024.1, on the reverse strand, counting down.
CACCCGTCCCCACGTCCAGGAGGAGCCCGGCACCTGCGGGCCGCGATTCCGTCAGGTGGTGGAGCTCAAAAGCGAAGAGGGGCCCACGCCCATCCAATACGTGTCCATGGCCTGCATGCATTGCGGGGATGCGGCCTGCATGAGCGTCTGCCCCGCCCGGGCCATCTACCGCGACCCAGAGTTCGGCGCGGTCTTGGTGGATCACGACAAATGCCTCGGCTGCCGGTACTGCTCCTGGGCTTGCGAGTTCGGCGCACCCCAGTTCGGCGCTGATGGGCTCATGGTCAAGTGCGATATGTGCATCGACCGGCTGCGCGAAGGGCTCGACCCGGCTTGCGTGGCTTCCTGTTGCGGCGGCGCCATAGCCGTGGGGCCTGTGGAGACGAGACAGAATCCCGTGCGAGAATCCGCGGCGAAGCGCTTGGCTGCAGCTGACCGTTTGCTGTAAGGCCCTGGCGAAGCGCAGGCGAAGAGGAGCCCCGTTGTCCGTCATCTTGAAAGGGGAAGCGAAAAGCGAGCTTCCCCTCATCACCTTCACCACCTGCGTGCCCGCTGCGGAGGGAGCAGCCCTCTGCGCCCTTTTGGCCGGCAGCCCCGCAGGCGCGGCGGCTCTGGCGGCGCTTTTGACCACCATCGGCATGATCGCCTCCATCGGGCATTTGGCGAAGCCTCTGCGCGCTCCCCGATCCTTGGCGAATCTGGCATCGTCCTGGCTCTCCCGGGAAATCATCGTCGTGAGCCTGTTCTGGGGGCTGCTCCTGATCTGGCTGGTGACCGCTCTGGGAACAACGGGGATGCTCCCATCCGGGGCAGAAGCATCTTGGGCGGTGCTGGCTTTCGGCGCGGATCTGGCCGCCGTGGCCGTGGGCGCTCTTCTGCTCTTCGTGATCGCGCGGGCATACCACGTGTCCACCCGTCCCGCCTGGTGCAGCTGGGAGGGGTTGGCGGAGCTTTGGGCCTGCGCCCTGGCAACGGGGCCCGTGGGCGTGATGCTCTCCAGCGGCCCCGATCTTTCCGCGGGGGCGATCCCCTGGGCGCTGACGGTCGCCCTTCCTCTGGCGGGCCTTCTGGTGGATGTGCTGGCGTGCCGAAAGCGCGAGCAGCGCCTATCTGCCTTGGCGACGGTTTCCGACGAGAGGATCCCACTCACATTGGAACGCTACCGGAGGCTCATGCCCCGGTTGCGGAAGCTATGGGGCGCAGAAGGCGGCTGCGTGGCCGCGTCCGTCTTGGCCTTGGTCTGCTGGGCGGCTCTTGATGCGGCGGCTATGGCGTGGGGATTGCTGCTCGCCGCGTTCTGCGGGCAACTGGTCATCCACGGCGCCATCCGCGCCATCTTCTATGACCTGCCCGTCCAGGTGCGCTTCGTGGGGCGCCTTCGCAAATAAGGCCGCCGTTCGCGAAATCCTTTCGCAGAATGAGAAAAAACCCAAGGCAGGGAATTGACAACCCCCCCCCTGGACATAATGGAGTCTGTATGTTCGCTCCTCTCCAGCGCCGAGGGGTGGAGAGGAAAAATCGAAAGGAATGTTCCATGAAAAAGAAGTTCGTTGCCGCGATCTGCTCTTTCGCACTGGCCTTGGCTCTGCCGACGGCTGCCTTCGCTGATGGCAGCGCCGAGCAGGGCGGAGACGTCGAGTACTTCCCCACCGATAACGGCGTCGTCATCGTTGAAGGCGATGTGACCATCGACTCCGTCACCGATGCGGCTCCGGCCGCCAACACGCCTGCAGGCGCGAACGTGCTCTGCTCCTATGAGATCAACGGCACGGTCAACTCCGGCGAGGCCACCGTTGGCCTGAATTATGGCGAGAAGATGGAAGGCAAAGTTGAAGACGATTCCACCTACTTCGTGACCGTGTTCATCCAGCATGAGGGCTGGAATGAGCAGCGCGTCATCGAGCAGGAGTGGTATGAGAACACGGCTTTCGTCAACGTGACCGAGTTCTCCACCTTCACCGTGGTCGAGGGCGCCTACTACGGCACCGCTCCCAAGACCGGCGTTGAGACCAGCGGCATCGCTCTGGCGACCATCGCGGCTGCCCTTTGCGCTGGCGGCGTCATCTACGTGCTGCGCAAGAAGGTCACCGCCTAAGCGGACTTCTTTTCCACTGCGCGTCCTTGAGAAGAGCCTCCCTTCGGCAGGCTCTTCTTTTTTACCCTTTTGCCGTATCATCTGACCATGCACGGAAACACGCGGGAGAACCCCATGAGCGAAGACGAACAGAAGACTGCACCGGAAACGGGCGCGAAAGATGTGGAGAAGCGCGCCAAGCACGGCAAGCATGCGAAAACCGCTCCGTCCGATGAAGGGCCTGCAGCAGATGGAGATGGCGGAAAGGCCGACGAGCCCGAAAACGCTCCTTGCGACAAGAAGCGCAAGCGCTCCATCGCCATCTTGGTCGCGGTGCTGGTGGCGCTTCTGGCCGTGGTCGTCTGGGGATGCGCCAGCATGTACATGCAGTACCTGGACCAGAAGGCCGAAGAGGAGAAGCGCGCCGCCATCCAGATGCCCGAACCTCCCAGGGACGTGGACTACATCCCGGACAATCCCATCGACTTCCCCACCCTCACCGCGGAATACCCTGACCTCTATGCTTGGATGGCCTATCCGGCCACCGGCATCAACCTGCCCATCTTCCAGGAGCCGGTCCAGAGCGCGGAGGATCTCTACCTCCGTCACGACATGGACGGGGAGTATTCCTTGTACGGGGAGCTCTACACCCAGAAGTACAACACCAAGACCTTCCAAGACCCGGTGACCGTGATCTACGGCCACACCTTCCCGGACACCGAGATCATGTTCACGCCGCTGCACCTGCTGGAAGACGAGGCGTTCTTCATCGAGAACCCGGAGATCCAGATCTACATCCCGAAGAAGGCCCTCACCTATGAGGTCATCTCCGTGGCCGAGACGGACAACACGCTCATCCTGGCCGCCAACGAGTTCGGAAACGTTGATGTCCTCCAGGCCTACTACGACTCCATCCTCGATCCGGAATCGGATTTCGCCTATGTGCGGGAAGGCGCCACCCTCAACGCGGAGACGGACAAGATCATCCAGCTCTCCACCTGCACCATCCCCTCTGATCCGGCGCACCGCTTCATCGTGACCGCGAAGCTGGTGACCGAGCAGGAGACCACATGACGCCGGGCGCGAAGAGAACGGGTGGCCGGAAACCTCTGCGCTGGCTTCTGCTGGCGGCGCTGGGGCTCTTCCTGATAGGGGCTTCCCTGGCAGCCGCGTTCTTCTCCTCCGGACGCTGGAGCCTCACCTTCGCCGATGAGCGCCAAGACCAAGAGCTCTCCCTCTCCTCTCAGGTCGTCTGGGAGGGAGCGACCTACGAGCGCGACCCGAACGTGGTCCCCGTGCTCTTCATCGGCACCGACCAGGACACTGGGCGCACAGCACCGGGCTACAACGGGCAGGCGGACGCGCTGATCTTGATGGGCATCGACACCGCGGAGGGAGACGTGACCTGCATATCCCTTTCCCGCAACGCGAAGACCCAGATAGAAGCGTTCGACCCCGTCACGCGTGAATCCGAAGGGCTGCAAGAGGATTACCTCTGCCTGGCCTACAGCTATGGCGGCACCGACCGGCACAGCGGCACGCTCTGTTGCGACGCCGTGAGCCGGATGCTGGGCGTGGGCGTGAGCGCGTATCTCATCCTTGATATGTCCGGCGTGGGGGCGCTGGCGGATGCCCTGGGCGGCGTGGAGCTCACCGCCATCGAAGACGTGTTCAAAACGGACATCAAGCAAGGCCAAGAGGTCACCCTCCAAGGCCAGAGCGCCCTTGAATACGTATGGCAGCGCGATGAGCGGGATGATTACTCCGCTGCGGGCAGGCTCGCGCGCCAAGCTCAGTTCGCCCGCGCGTTCGCCTCTCAGGCGCTGGCGGAAGCCCAGAGCGACCCTGCCGCGCTCATGGAGCTTTGGGATGTGGTGCAGGAGCACTCGAAGACGAATCTGTCCACCAACGAGCTGGCCTTCCTGCTGGCCTCCGTGGCTGCGAACGGAGCGAGCGGAACGGATGGCGTGGAGATGCTCACGATCCCTGGCGAGCTCCAACCCGTGCCTGGGCGCATGAGCCAGTTCATCACCGATGAGGCCGCAGCCCAAGAGATGATGCTCGAAGTGTTCTACCGGGAAGTCAGATAAGGCCCAGAAACTGCCAGTAGGGGATGCTGATCATGAGGCCCGCGATGCAGATCCCCAGATAGAGCCCGCAGTAACGCGCCATGACGGACTGGCGCACCATCTTCCCCTCAGTGGCGTAGTACGCCGTCAGGTAGATGGGGTTCTGGTACAGCACGAACCACGGATTCACCACCGCGTAGATGCTCACGCCCACCACCCAGGGGCTGATCCCCAGCGACACCGACAGGGGCACCATGAACGCCATGAAGATGTTGATGTAGGCCATCTCGGACACGATGATGAAGCGCAGCAGGATGGTGGCCACGCAGATCCCCAGGATGAACAGATACGGGCTTTGCGCCAGCGCCTCGAAGGCCGGTGCGCACGCGCCCACGATCCAGCGGTCTATCCCCAAGCTGGCGAAGACGCTCGCCAGCCCCAGCACGCAACCGATGAAGATGAGCGACTCCCAAGCGATCCCCGCTCGCAGCTCCTTCAACGGAACCACCTGGCCGATGAGCATGGCCACCATGGCCCCAAGCGCCACCAGGTGCGATCCGATGCCGTGAAGCGGCTCGGTCACCCACAGCCCGATGCAGCAGACCATGATGACGGCCATGCGCTTCTCAGCCACCGTCATGGGCGTGCGCCCCTCCCCTTCGCCGACGGCTTCTGCGGATGGGGCGGCCGTGGCCGTGGCCGAGTCCGCTCCATCCGTCGCATCCGCCGCGCTCGCCGTGTTCGCCGTTTTCCGCGGGGCGTACAGCGCCACGATGGTGAGATAGCATCCCGCCATCACGAAGATGAACCAGGGCAGCATCCCCAGAAACCAGTGCAGCATATCGAACCGCGCCGCCACCTCCGCCGGAAGCGTGGCCACCAGGCCATAACCGATGATCGAGGCGCTGATGACCGCAGGGCCCACGTTGCGCAGCCCTGTGAACATGGCCAGGAAGAGCCCTTCGGCCGGGCGCGACTTGCGCGCGTAACCCATGGAATCCGAGATGCCCAACGTGAGCGGCGCCAGCATGGTGGCTTTCGCGGAGAGCGACGGAATGAACGGACCGATGAGCGTGCCCGCCGCCATGAGGCCGGCCGCTTGCATGGAGAACGTGCGCGGGAAGCGCCGCAGGATGGCGTTCGCCATGCGCCGCATGAGGCCGCAGCGCTGCATCCCGAAGCCCAAGGCGAAGGCCGCCACCAGAAGCCACCACGTAGAAGACGCGAAGGCTGAGAGCGCCGTTTCCGTGGGAACGCCGCAGACGGCGATGAAGAGCACCACCATGATGAGCGCCGTCACGGCTTCCGGGAAGACGCTCGCCACCCACCAGACGATGCAGCAGCAAAGGACGCCGAGCGCCATCACGGCCTCCAGGCTCAGCGGCGCGAACCAGCCGAAAGCCCATCCGCACGCGGGAACGGCCACCCCCAGGACCAGCCCCAGCGCGAAAAACGCCGCCTTGCGCCCATATCCACCTGTCGCATTTGCAATCATGAAGAGCATTGTACTCGCGATCACCGCTGACGCTGTTTGACCTTCACGCTGCGTCAAGGCCTATCATCGGTTCAGGAGGTGGAAACCGTGGACAGAGCACCGGAGACTGAAGGATGTTTCAGCATCGGAGAGCTGGCGAAGGCCGCCAGGATAAGCACGCGAACGCTTCGCCATTACGAGAGCATCGGATTGCTGACGCCCGCGCGATCGGAGAATGGGTACCGCGCCTACAGCTTCGCGGATGCGAAGCAGCTCGCTCAGATCCAGGCCATGAAGCAGTGCGGACTGCCGCTGAACACCATCCGACGCGTGATGAGCGCCCCACGCGCTGATGTCCTGGCCGTCCTGCGGGACCACCTTGAAACCCTGCGCGCGCAAGAAGGATCACTGAACCTGGCGATCAGCCGTACGCTGACCGCCCTGGAAACCATCGAAAGGATAGAACCCATGGATGTCAAAGACGCTTTCGAAGCCCTGAAAGAGCAGGGCCTGGCGGATTTCGAGAAGACCTACGGGCAGGAGGCGCGAGAGCGCTACGGAGATGCGACCATCGACGAGGCGAACGCCCGCATGATGGCGCTCACGAAGGATGAGTGGGACGCGAAGGAGCTTTTGGAGGAGGCCATCAAGGTGCAGTTGCGCATCGCCATGGCCACCCATGATCCGAAGAGCGAAGAGGCTCAGGAGCTGGCGCGGATGCACGAGAAGTGGATCAGCATCCACTGGGGATCCGGATATGCGCGCGAGGCCTATCTTGGCCTGGTGCAGGGATACTTGGCGGACCCGCGATTCGTGGAGTATTACGATTCCGCCGCCGGCGAAGGCGCGACCGAGTTCCTGATCCAGGCGGTTCGTTCGTAACGAGGCACCCGCAGAGTTGATCCAAGTGGTGCGAAGGTTGCTCCGATCTGGATTCTCTTCCGAGCGGCGGATGCGCATACCCAGCACCCGGACGCGTTTGACCCTCATTGGCGGGCGATGCCGCGACGCGAGCGAAGCGCAGCTAGTCCTATCAGGACGCTACAGACCCGGTTTGTTTTTAATCCAAGAGAAGCCCTGTAGCGCGCCCATTGGGCGCCAATGGTCAACCTTGCGAACAGAAAAAGCGTCCTGCGACGCAAGCGAAGCGCAGCTAGTCCTATCAGGGCGCATCCGCCGTCATGCCCATGTTCCAGAACAGGAGAAGCCTCCGTCCCTGCGCGGCGGCAGCCGCGCCTATGGTTTGGCGCCGCCGTGCGGATGCAGAACGAAAAGATCAACCGGCGCGCATGATCGCGGCGCAGCCGCATATATGTAAGAGATGCAGACAGGCGAAGCCGCAGCGTCAATTCATTACGCGGTCCGCGCAGCGGCCGCGTAACAAAACATCACGCCATCAGCTCAGACTTATCCACCTGGCGAAGGTACCAATGCATGAGCTTCTCCAGCGGCTTGCGCAACGCCAGCCCCAGCAGCGCCGCTGGGATCAGGAACAGCAACAATCCGCCCAGCTGTTGCCAGAACACGCCGTCGTAGGTCCCCATCATGGCCTCGCGCATGGCGTTCACCACGTAGGTGGCGGGCAGGTACGGGCTCAAGAACTGCACGAAGGGCGGCAGGATCTGAAGCGGGAATGAGCCGCCGCAGCCCGTCACCTGGATGATGAGCATGAGCACGGCGATGGCTTTCCCCAGATTCGCGAAGGACACCACCAGCGCGTAGATGAGGAACGTGAACACCAGGCCCGCCGCCCAGAAGATCAGCAGATACAGGAACGGATGCATCACCTGGACCTGCAAGAAGAACATGTTGCCCAGAGCGGCCAGCGTGGTCTGGGCAAGGGAGATGAGCGCCATGATGGCGAAATGTCCCAGGAATATCTGACGCGGCTTCGGCCCGTGCAGAAGCGCCAAGGTGTCTTTGCAGGGCACCGGCCGCAGGACCACCAGGATCAGAAGCGACCCGATGAACAGCGCCAACGTGGTATAGAGTGGTGCCATCTGGGAGCCGAAGTTCTCCGCCGGATACACGGCGATGCGCTCAAGGCCCACTGGCGCTGACAGAGCGCTGGCATACACGGACACATCCGAGGTAAGGATGCGCTTGAGCGCTTCCGAATCTCCCGTGGCCACTGCCACGAGGATGTCATCCGAGACGGCTTCCACCTGCGCCGCAGCCTCTTCCAATCTCTGCGCTGTCTCCCCCACCGCTCCTGAAGCGTCCGCGAGCACCCCTTCGGCCTTGTCCGCCGCGTCTCCCAAGCCCGCATCCGCTCCCGCCAATGCCGAAAGCGAAGCGGAAAGCCCCGAAGCCAACGTGGCCGCTTTCTCCGCCAGCTCATCCAACGCCGGCTGCATCTGCTCGAACGCCTCCCGCGCGGCCGCCAGATCCTCCTGCGCTTGAGCGATCAGCTGGCGCACCTCATCCCGCTCGGCCTGGATATCCGCATCTCCCTGCTCAAGCTTGACCGCTGCCGAGCGCAAGCTGTCCTCCATCTGGGAGAACGCCTCCGCCTGATAGCGGAGCGCGTCTTCCGCTTGCTGGACCATCGGCTGATACTGCGGATCCACGCTGGGCAGAAGAGCGCGCAGCTGGTCGGCCAAGGCCGTGCATGCCGCCGCTTTGGCTGCGAGCCCATCCGCCTCTGCGCGCAAAGAGGCCGCTCCATCCTGGGACAAGGCGGACGCATCATCCAAAGCCGCATCAACGCTGGCCGCCACATCTGTCAGATCCCCCGCGCTGGCTTGCAGCGCCTCCCGTATCTGCGAAGACAGCCCGCGCAGCTCCTCTGCCAGGGGTCCGAGCGCCTCCGTTCCCTGAGACGCCTCCTCAGCCAGACCCCGCATCCGCGCAGAGCTGGCCTTCGCCAGATCCTTCGTCGAGGAGATCAGCCCCTGGGAGGTGTCAGCCAGCGTGCCGTAGAGCGTGAGCACCGAAGCGGTGGAGCGCATCTCCCCAGCCACTTCCGCCATATGGCGCGCCAGCTGCTCCATCTGCCCCTGGGCGTCCGCGTCCTCCAAGTAATGCGACAGCGATTCAGCGATGGAGAGCGCCACCTCGGAGATGGTCTTGGCGAACACCTGATTCACCTCGTAGGACACCGTGTCCGCGCCCGTGTCCGTGATCTTCGGCGCGATGGCGCTCTTCTTCTCGTTGCTGTAATAGATGAGCTTCGCATGCTGCGCGTCGTCCATGTAGAACGTGAGCATGTCGCGCGAGAACTCCTTCGGGATGACCACGGCCGCGTAATACCGCCCGGCCCGCGCGCCGTCCACCGCATCCTCTTCACTCGTGAACTCCCATCCGATCTGCGAGTTGGCGCGCAGGGCGGATACCACCTGATCGCCGATGTTCACGCGGATGGGTATCAGGTCCGATTGGTAGCCTTCATCCGCGTTCGCCACCGCCACCGTGAGATGGCCCGTGTTGTCGAACACATCCCAGCACGCGATGATGTTGTACCAGGCGAAGATGGACGGCATGGCCACCAGCCCGATGGCGATGATGACGGACACCACGTTCAGGAAGACGCGTCGCACCTCGTCTTGGAAGATGAGCCAGACGTTACGCACGGGATCCGCCCCCTCTGCCCGCAGACCCTCCAGAGCCCTCTGCCCCGTCCCCGCCGCCGGAAGCGCTTCCGCTCATCCGCCCGCGATTCGCGAACAGCCCGATCAGGCTCTCCTGGCTCATGTCCTCAAGCTGCATCTGCCGCTCGATGCTGTAGCGAAGGCTCTCCACGGCCACGAGGAATATCATGATGGCGGCCAACCATGCCAACCAGAACGTGAGCACCCACACCTTCTCCGCCGGCGTGAATGCGAACACCACGGAGATGATCACCGGCACGCCGATGCCCCCGACGACCGCGCCGCGGATGAGCTGCGGGTAGAGCCGAGCGAAGCGCTCATAGCGGCGCGTGATGGCTTCGCGGTATTCCGTTCGGTCCGCCAGCGCCCGCAGGATCTGGCTGATGCGATAGGGACGGGCGGGCACCTCCACGCGCTCGCCGTTGTACAAGCCGCTTTGGCGGATCTGGTCAGCCACCATGCGGTTCACGTTCGCCATATGCGGGCGCACCCCTAAGCCGAACGCCATGAACACGGCGAAGAACAGCCCCAGCACGGCCAGGTCCATGAGGTAGTGCGCGCCATAGAAGCCGCAGATGGCCTCGCGCATGGCGCCGATGTCGTAGGTGAACGGGAACAGCGGGTAGATGGTCTGGAAGAAGCCGGAGGTCATCTCGATGGGATACAGGCCCGTGGCGCCCGGGATCTGCGCGAACACGAGCACGATGCAGATGCCCTTGCCGATGTGCTGGAGCGTGACGGAGAGCGCGTAGATGATGGACAAGTACGCCAGCGACGCCACCACGGCCGCCAAGATGAGCGCAGCCGCGTTCGCCGTTTGCACGCCCAGCGCCAGGACGCCCGCGCAGCAGATGATGGCTTGCAACGCGGCTATGAGCGCGAACAGGAGGAACCGTCCCAGGTAGGACTGGGCGATGGTCATGTTCCTGATGCCGCGGCCATCCACTTCCTGCCGCATGATGACCAAGAGCATGAACGCGCCGATCCAGAACGTGAGGTTCATGAACAGAGGGGCCATGGCTGAGCCATAGGCGTTCAGCGGATAGAGCTCCACGGTCTCCACTTCAGTGGGCGAGCCCATGAACGCGGCGATCTTCTGCGCGTTCAGCTCATCCACGCCCAAGAACTCCTCAAGCCCGTGCGCGTTGGAAAGCGCGTTGATGTCCGTGGATAGGCCAGCGAAGGCCTCTTCCAGCGAAGCCAGCAGGCCATCGGTCTGCTCCAACGCTTCCGCTGTGCCCTCAAGGGCGCCGCGCAGCTGCTTCGCCACCGTGAGCCCCTCATCCACGGTGGCCTTCGCGGCGCTGATGGAACCGGACAAGCCGGAAGCGGCTTGGCTCACCTGTTCCAGCAACGTGACGGCCTCTGGGATGAGCGCGCCCGCTGCATCGTCCCAGATGCTCCCAGCCGCATCCGTGGCGTTCTGCACAGCGCTGTTCATGGCGTCCGCCGCCTGGGTGAGCGACGCGTTGGCTGCGGCAGCCGAGCCGCTGGCAGCCTTCAAGCTGTCAAGGGTGTTCGCCAGATTCTGATTCTGCGTTTCAAGGGCATCAGCTGCAGCGTTGAGCTGCTGCTTCGCCGGGTCGGTGCTGGGCAGGCCGTCTGCTGTCTGGCGGAGATAGGCGATGAGCGCCTCGTTTTGCGCCTCCATGGCCTCCCCTTGGCTGATGGCCGCGTCCAAGGTCCCTTGCGCGCCGCTCACGGCGCCTGAGATGCTGCCCACCAGCGCGTTCGCCTTGGCCGATGCTTGGCTCACAGCCACAAGAGCGCTTGAGATGGCGGGCGTGGCCTGGGCGTTCAACTGCGCCACGTCCTCAGCCAGGCTGCCGGAAAGGTCCGACACGTCTTCCAAGAGCGCGGCAGCCTCATCTATTTGCCCCTGCGCGGACACCGCCTTCTGCTCAAGATCGCCCATGCGCCCGGCAGCGGCGCGCGCGTCATCAGCGCTCCCGGCCAGCCCAGCGCGAGCCTCCGCCAGCGCCTGAGAGGCTTCGTCCGCCCGTGCAGCCGCTTCAGAGCGGATGCGGGCCATCTCCTCATGGGAGCGCCCGAGCGCCTCATCCACCGCCTGCACCGCCACGTCGCTCACCGTGGAGACGAACGTGGAGTTCACCGTCTCCTCCAGCGTGGTGGCGCCCGTGTCCGTGATCTTCGGCGCCACGGGGCCGGCCTTCTCATTCACGTAATAGCGGATCTTCGGCTGCTGGAAATCCCCGGTGGTGAGCGTGAGCAGCTGCGCCGTGAAATCCTCTGGGATCACGAACGCCGCGTACACCTCGCCCCGGTTGAGCGCATCCATGGCCTCATCATAGGTGGAGAACTGCCAGTCCAGCCGATGATCGCTCCGGAGCTGCTGGGTGATCTGCTCGCCCACATCCATGCGCCCCGTGAGCTCCGTTTCGCCACCGCGATCCAAGTTGACCACGCTGACCTTGAGATCCCCCGTGTTCTCGTACGGGTCCCAAAATCCCACCACGTTGTACCACGTGTACACCGACGGCAGAATGGCCAGCACCAGCACCACCACAAGGGCCGCTGGCGCGTGCAAAAGCCGCAGCAAGTCCCGCTTGAAGATGCGAAGGACGTTCATCATCTGGGCCAGGCTCACTCATCCGTTCGGTGTCAGTTCGGCAGCAGCGCCACGCCGCTGCCCTGAAACCCAGTATTCTACCTCTCACGCGAACAACGAAAACCGCCTCTGCGTCAACGGCGGCGCTCGCCTTGCCTTGTACCGGCGCTGTTAGGGGGAGCCATGGCCATCTGCTACGAGCTTGAAGACCTCCAGCTCAAACCATCGCAAAAGCACCTCTCAAGCCTCATCCGCGTGAACCGAGCCGAAGCCCACGACAGCGCATCCCCTGTGGTGGCCATCATGTCCAAGCAGGAGTTCCAGCAGCTCGGCCTTGAGCATCCGAACGCCCATGAATCCCTGGAGGACTTGGCATCTTCGGACAGCAACTACGTGGACATCTACCCGGACTACATCGTGGGCTCATTCTCCGTGCCCAGCAAGAACAGCCTGACCGCGCCGCCCGCGCTCTTCGCGTTCTACATGGACAAGCAACGGCTCATCTTCGTGGACGAGGGAGAGACGGCGCGGCGCGTGCTGGAGCACGTGATCGACATCGGCGTGCTGTCGGACACCACCACCGCCCACTGCCTCTACGTCTTCTTCAAGGCGCTCTTGGTGGATGACCTCACGTTCCTGGGAGATTTCGAAGACCGGATGGAATCCATCGAAGAGAAGATCCTCAATTCCAGCTCCGCGGTGCGCTCCAACGCCATCATGGAGTACCGTCGCCAGACCATGCGCTTCTGCGTGTATTACCAAGAAGTCGGCACCATGGCGAATGTGCTGTCAGACAACGAGAACAAGCTCATGACCGATGCCGAAGGCAACGCCTTCGATCACATCGAACGGTTGGCGGACCGCCTGTCCAGCCGTTCTGAGACGCTGAAAGAATACAGCCTGCAGCTCCACGAGCTGCAACAGACGCGGATCGACCTCAAGCAGAACTCCACCATGCAGATCTTCACCATCGTGACCGTGCTCTTCGCGCCCCTCACCTTGATCACGGGATGGTTCGGCATGAATCTGAACGTGCTGCCGGGGCTGGATTGGCCCTATCTGTGGGTGGTGCTGGTCGTAGGGGCGCTCGTGTGCACCACCGCGCTGCTGGCGTTCTTCCATTGGAAGAAATGGCTGTGAAACACGGCCTGCATCAGCCGAGCATCTTCAGGAGAGATGCTCTTTCAGCGTGCTCATGAGCGTGCGCACGTCCAGCGGCTTGGTGACGCGCCCCGCCATGCCCGCCTCCTCAGCTGTCCGGAGCACCTCATCGAACGCATCCGCCGTCACAGCCAAGATGGGCGTCTCATCAGCGTCTTCGCCTTCCAGCTGACGGATGGCGCGTGCCGCCTCATCCCCATTCATGCGCGGCATCCGCATATCCAGCATGATGACGTCATAATGCCCCGGCCCTTCGTGGGTCACATGGGCCACCGCATCCTTCCCGTCCCGCGCTTCATCCACCGCGAATCCATAGCGCGCCAACGTGCGCGAGAGCACTTCACGGGAAAGATCGTCATCATCGGCGATCAGCGCCCGACGTCCGCTGAAGTCATACACCTCTGGTGTGGCGGCCAACATGGCCTCGGCGTGGAGCGCCGAAGACTGCGACCCGCCATGCGCCTCCCCAGCCACGCCGGCTGCCTCATCAGCATCGGAAGCGCTCGGCGCGGGTGCGCCATCCAACTCCAACGGCAAGCTGATCGTGAACGTGGAGCCCTGCCCTTCCTTGCTGGAAACGTCGATGGAGCCGCCCATGAGGTCCACCAGGCTCTTCGTGATGGTCATGCCCAACCCGGTGCCCTCTGTGCGTCGCACGAACTCCGTGTTGAAGCGCTCGAACGGCTCGAACACGCGCTTAATGAACTCTGGCGACATCCCGCACCCGGTGTCCTTCACCTTGAAGACGAAGGTGCCGTAGCCCTTCGGCGCGCGGTCCCGCTCGAAGACCTTCAAGGTCACGCGCCCCTCATCAGGGGTGAACTTGAACGCGTTGCCCAGCACGTTCATGAGGATCTGGGACAGCCGCATCCGGTCAGCCAGCACCTCATCATGGCGGATGCGCCCGACCTCAACGGCGAAATCGAGCCCTCGCGCTTCGGCTTGGCTCGCGAACACGGAGGCGCACTCCTCTATGAATGCGCTCAGAGTGAGCGGCTTGCACGTGATGGAGAGCTTGCCGCTCTCTATCCGGCTCACATCCAAGATCTCATTCACCAGATCCAGCAGATGCCCGCTGGAAAGCTGGATCTTGCGCAGGCAATCCTCAACGCAAGCGGCATCATCCAGGTTGTCCAACGCGATGTCCGCGAAGCCGGTGATGGCGTTCATGGGCGTGCGGAAATCGTGCGACATGTTGGCCAAGAACGCGGATTTCGCCCGACTGCCCTGCTCAGCCAGATCCAGCGCCGTCTCCAGAGCCTTCTTCTGCTGCTGGAGCAGGATCGTGCGGTTCTTGCTCTTCTCTTCTGCTTCATGCAGCCTCGTGATGTCCTCGATCACGCCGAACGCGAATTGGTCGGTATCGCCCACATGCCCCAAGCTCACGCGCAGCCACCGGCCATCGGGCGTGCGCTCCGTGAAAAGAAGGCTGCTCATGCGCCGCCCGCGGAACGCGGCCATGTCCTCATTCGCCCGCTTCTCCACCGCCTCGCCGAACATCTGATGCATGAAATCCACGAAGCTGAAATACCCGGTCTCAACGCCGGTCAGCTCACAGGCCGGCTCGGTCAACATCACCAGATGCGTGCGCATGTCATAGAAGAAGATGCCCGCTTTCACGTTCTTGAGGGACGTTTGCGCCTGGCTCACCCATTGGGTCACGCACTGAAGGGAGAACCCGCAAACGGCGTGCTTCACCGGGAAGACGGACACGTGCAAGAACTCGGAGAGGGCCGGAGAGACCGCATCGAACTCGCAAGCTTCGCCGTCGAAAGCCGCACGAGAGAAATAGTCGATCCACATGGCGTCCCCGGTGGGCCACAGTTCGAAGGCGTTCTTGCCAAGCAGCTCATCCACCGTCTTGCCCGTGATGGACGCCAGGGCGGGATTCAGGTATTCATAGCAGAAGCCGACAGAGGCATCCGCATCATCCTTGCACAAGCTGACGATGCCGAATGGCTGGGTGCTCTGGTTGAACATCTCACCGCATGCTGTAATGAGCTTTTCCATGACGACCCTTACGCTTGCTTCTTTCAAGCTACTATAGCAGAAAAATGGTAGTTTTTAACTCATATATAACCGTTTTCATTATCTTTATTGGAAAAATGTGCTATCCTTTCGCGTTTTTCTCTTCCGCTCAAAGAGCTCATCCCCGCGCTGGAGGCTCAGAAAGCCGTCGCCTCCATGTAACGAAAGGGTGCCCATCCCGCATCTCCGCCGCCCATGGGCTCCAGGGCCGCGTATCATCCGAAGCAAGCCAGGAGGAAGTTGAGATCCTAACGCCATGGGGTACAAACTGCACAGACTCACCGTGGATGATCAGATCGGGTATTTCGCGCCGAAGACCTGGGAGTTCTGGCGCGCCCTCATAGCCGCGTTCTGCATCTGCACCCTTTTGGGCCATTGGCTTGAGCTGCTGTATTGCATCATCATGAATGCGCTGTTCGGCATCGTGGAGCCGGATTACGTGGTTTGGACCGATCCGTGGTATCACCCCTACTGGGTCTATGGCGTGGGCGCGGTCATCATGACGCTCATCATCGAACCGCTCAAAGAGATCATCGTCGTGCATCGCAAGACGCTCTGGGGCGCGCTGCTCGAGACCTTCGTCATCACCGTGATTCTGAGCATGCTCATGGAGCTCATCATCGGGTGGCTGGTGAACCAGCCGGACCAGTTCGGCGAATACCCATTCTGGGACAACTCAGAGCTGCCCTTGAACATCTTCGGGCAGGCATGGCTGGTCAATGACGTGGTGATCGGGCTGGTTGCCGTGCTGTATGTCTGGGTGATCTACCCTCTCCTCTGCGAGATGTTTTCCCACTTGCGCCCCTCTGTGGCCAATGGCCTTTTGATCCTCATCGTGGTGGTGTTCGCCGGCGCCAGCACGTGCTCCTATCTGCAACTCTGGCTGGGCTTCTGACGCGGCGGCCTGAGAGCGGCGCCCATCCTTCTGCTGGCAGGAAGGCGCGCATCTCATCCCAGAAGATGCGAACATCTGTGCTACCATCTTTTCATGGATCCCAATCGCGAACAGAGCGCCTACGCATTCTGCCAGCCAGTCGCTGATTGGTTCTCGGATGCCTTCGAAAGCCCCACGCCAGTCCAAGAACAGGCGTGGCAAGCCATCCAAAGCGGGCAGAACACGCTGGTCATCGCGCCTACCGGTTCCGGCAAGACGCTCGCGGCGTTCCTGAGCGCCATCGACCGTTTGGCTGCGGAGAAAGCCCGTGCGAAAGAGGGCGCCCCGGCGAAGAAGGGCGGCAAAGGCGTGCGCATCCTCTACGTCTCTCCGCTGAAAGCTCTGGGCGCAGACGTGGAGCGCAACTTGCAAGCGCCCCTGGCGGCCATCGCTCAAAGGCAGCAGGAGGCGGGCGCGTCCACCATCTCCCAGATCAGCGTGGGCATGCGCACGGGAGACACGGCTTCCTCCGAGCGGGCGCGATTGGTGCGCAATCCGCCTGACATCCTCATCACCACGCCGGAATCGCTCTATCTCATGCTCACGTCCAAGGCGCGCACCACCCTTTCCACGGTGGATACGCTCATCATCGACGAAGTGCATTCCATCGCTGGCACGAAACGCGGCGCGCACTTCTCCCTTTCCTTGGAGCGGCTGGACGCCCTGCTTCCGACGCCCATGCAGCGCATCGGGCTTTCGGCCACCATCAAGCCGGTGGAGACAGCGGCTCGGTTCCTGGGCGGCATCCATCCGGTCACCGTGGTGAAAGACGATGCTCCCCCGTCGTTCTCTCTGGATGTGGTCGTGCCCGTTTCAGACATGACCAACATCGCGCCACGGGGGCAACGGGGCGCTTCCACTCAGATCCACGGGAACGCCGAAGGCGAGGAGGGGCTTCGCGGGCGGCACAGCACGCATGGCGCGGACCTGAAAGGACCTGGCGCATCCTCCGCGACGCCGGACACCCGCCTGGGCTCATTCAGCATCTGGCCCTACATCGAAGCATCCATCCTGGATCAGGTGCTCGCCCATTCCTCCACCATCGTCTTCGTCAATTCACGTGGCATCTGCGAGCGCCTCACCGCTCACTTGAACGCAGCCTATGATCAGCGGATGGGGCGCATGCCGCTGGCTCGCGTCTTCGCCGGTCAAGAAGGCGCGCACCGCTCAGAGATCGGCTCCACCACCCAGCTCGTCGCCGATTCCGAAGAGCCCATCGCGAAGGCGCACCACGGCTCCGTCTCGAAGGACCGTCGCCTTGAGATAGAGCGGGACCTGAAAGAGGGCCGATTGAAGTGCGTGGTGGCCACGTCAAGCCTTGAGCTGGGCATAGATATGGGAGAGGTGGATCTGGTCATCCAGGTGGCCGCCCCTCTGTCCATCTCCTCCGGCTTGCAGCGCATCGGGCGCGCGAACCACCGGGTCAACGGCAAGTCCGTCGGCCTCATCTACCCGCGCACGCGCTTGGAGCTGCTGGACACCGCTTTCATGGCGCGCGGCATGATGGAAGGCGCCATCGAGAAAACGGACTTGGTGCGAAACGCCCTTGACGTGCTCGCACAGCAGACCGCCGCTGAGGTCTCCATGCACGCAGAGGGAGTCAGCCCCGACGCATGGCTCTCCCAGGTCCGGAGATCCGCATGCTACGAAGACCTTCCTCAGAGCGCGTTCGATTCCGTGCTGGACATGCTGGCCGGCGCCTACTCCGGCCCCGATTCGTTGGATTTCGCTCCGCGCATCCTCTTCGACCGCGAGCAGCGGATCCTGAAACCGCTCCCGCGCACGCAGAAGCTGGCCGTCAGCGCAGCGGGGACCATCCCCGACCGAGGCCTTTACCCGGTCATGCTCAAAGGGCCCTCCACGCAAAAAGGCCGGAAGCGCGTGGGTGAGCTGGATGAGGAGATGGTCCATGAATCGCGAGTGGGGGATGTCATCATCCTGGGCACGAGCACGTGGCGCATCACCCAGATCACCAACGATCGCGTCTTGGTCACGCCGGCGCCCGGCCGATCAGCACGGCTGCCGTTCTGGCATGGCGAAGGTCCGGGGCGCTCTCTTGATGCTGGCCGCGCCCGCGGGCAGATGCAACGCGCCTTGGATGCCCAAACCTCCCAAAAGGGCAGTTTGACCACCTCCGCCCAGGAGCAGCTGGCCTCCTTCGGCTTCACCGAAAACGGGATCAAGAATCTGGGCGCCCTCATCGCGCTGCAGCGGGCGAGCACCGAAGCGCTCCCCTCTGACCGCCTGATCCTGCTTGAGATCTGCCCAGATGAAGCCGGATCATGGCACGTCATCATCCACTCTCCGTTCGGCAAGCGCATCCACGAGCCGTGGGCGCTGGCGCTCAGCGGCCGCATCCAAGAGCAGTGGGGGTTCAACCCGCAATGCGCCGCATCCGATGATGGCATCGTCATGCGCTTTCCCGCAGAAGACCCCGAAGCCGTCACGGAGCGCCTTGTCGCGTTCGCGCCGGATGAGATCGCGGACATCGTCACCGCGCACATCACGGACACCTCCCTTTTCGCCGCCCGTTTCCGCGAATGCGCCGCCCGCGCCTTGCTCATGCGGCCAACCTCCCCCGGAAAGCGCACGCCCCTGTGGCAACAGCGCTTGCGCGGCGGTCAGCTCCTGGAAGCGGCGCGCACGCAACCGGGATTCCCCATCTTCACCGAAGCCGTCCGCGAATGCTTGAGCGATGTGTACGATCTGGCGGGCCTTCGCTGGCTCATGGAACAGCTGGAAAGCGGCGCCATCCGCGTCAAGCGCGTGCAGACGGACCACCCTTCCCCCTTCGCATCCCCGCTTCTGTTCGGCTACGTCGCGGAGCATCTCTACGATGCCGACATGCCCCATGCCGAACGGGCGAACGCGCTCCTCTCCGTGGATCCCAGCCTCTTGGGAGAGCTTCTGGGCGCACCCGACCAGCTGTCGCTCCTGGAGCCTGAAGCCATCTCCTCGGTGACCCTGGATGCGCAACGGCTGACGCCAGAACGCAAGCTCGCTGGCGCCGAAGGGGCAGCAGAGCTCGTTCGCCTCATGGGGCCGCTCTCCCTTGAGCAGATCGCAGCCCGCGTCACGGATCCAAAGGATGCTCCTGCCCACCTGGATGCGCTGGAAGAGGCTCATCGCTTGTGCGCCATCTCCTTGCCACGAGGCCCGGTCTGGGCCACGCCCGAAGATGCCCTGCGCCTGCACGAGCTGACCGGCCTCCCGATCCCAGAATGGGCGCTCGCTTGGCGGATGACCGCCGAAGGAACCCACCCCGGAAGCGCGCTGGCGGCCACCTTCGCCCGCAGCCAAGGGTTCTTCACCGCGAACATGCTCGCCCGGCAGATCGGCGTGGGAGACGCCGTCGCCGAAGATGCCTTGCAGCAGCTGGCGAAGAAGGGCATCGTCCGCACCATGGCCGTCAGCTCCCAGGCCGAAGAGGTGTTGCGCACGGCCTTCGATCTCTTGGAAAGCGCCGTGGATGCCTTCGGCATCCCCTCCTCAGCCGCGCCTTCGCTGCCCGCCGCCTCTGAGGAGCGCCTCTGGGTGCAGAAAGATATGCTGGGGCGCATGCGGCTCAAGTCGCGCGATCTCATCGAAGGCGCCATCAAGCCCGTTGAAGACTGCGCGTTCGCCCAGCTCGTCTGCGCCTTGCAGCAGATCGGCGGCTCACCAGAGAACTCCGCCGAAGAGGATCTGGGGCAGTGCATCAGCCTCTTCGAGGGAGCGGCCTACCCGCTCGCCGTCTGGGAGCGCACCATATTCCCAACGCGCGTTCCCGGCTTCAAATCAGCACTGCTGGATTCTTTTTTGGAGACCCATGAGGTCATCTGGCAAGCCAGCAGCGTTTCGGGCAAAGGTCCGGGCAAGGGCGCGCACGTGCGGTTCTTCCCAGCGGATTCGCCATTCGCCCCTGAGCTCTTGGATCGAATGGACCTCTTCGAAGAGGCGATGCAGCCAGAACCCGGAAGCGCCGCCCCCGTTGAGGATCCTCTGGCGCAGGAGATCTTGGCCGTGCTGCTTGAAGAGGGCTCCGCTCCCTTCTCCCAGGTGGCCAAGCGCCTGCAGGGCCTCTCCGAAGATGAGCCGCTGAGCGTGAGCGCCCTGGCTCGGGCGTTCGAGCACCTGCTCTTCCAGGGCCGCATCACCTCCACCACCATCAACGCCGTGAGGCGCGCCCCCGCCGTCACCGGCGCTGGCGGAAAAGCCGATCGTCCGGCTCCGGCCCGCAAGCGCATCAGCTCGCGCCGCTCCCTGCGAACGTTCGGCAGATCGCACCTTCGGCAAGAGAGGCATGATATGCGAACGGCCATGGCTCAAGAGCGGCAGTCGTTCGAGGCGCTCGACGGCCTGTTCACCCCTCTGATGGAGCCGGAGGCCTCCTCCACGGAACGCGCTTTGGCGCAAGTGGAATCCATCCTGGACCGATACGGGGTCGTATGCCCCGCCACCATCGACGCAGCCGGATGCAAAGGCGGCATGCAGGCCATCTACACGGTGCTGCGCGGCATGGAGGATGCGGGCGAGGTCATCCGCGGCGCGTTCGTGGATTCTCTGGGTTCTTCGCAATTCGCACGCCGGTCGTTGGTGGAACGGCTGAGGAGCCCCGAAGACCCCGATGACCGCCAACCAGCCTTCTTGGTCCTGGATGCTCAGGACCCCGCCCAGCTCTACGGCTCAGTCCTGCCTTGGCCGGATGCCGCCATCTCCCGGAAGCTCCCTCAAGCCAAGAGCGGCTGCCTGGTCATCCTTCATCAGGGACGCCCTGCGCTCTTCGCCAGCAAACGGATCCGGGAGCTCTTCACGTTCTCCGATGATGCCGCTCTCATCACCGAAGCGGTCTCCGCCTTGGTCGGGCACTTGGGGGCCTCCCTGAAAGGCGCGGGGAGGCCAACGGGGAACGACCGGTTCATCGTGGAGAAGCTCAACGATGAAGACATCTTCCGCTCCCCCTTCGAGAAGATCTTCAGGGATCTTGGCTTCATCCAGGACACCCACGGGCTGCGACTGCTGGTCCAGCCCTTCTGAGCGCGCCCTTTGATGACGGCTGGATTGCAGGAGAACCCATGCGCGCACCCGGCCCCCTCTATGAGCTACCATGCTCACGCATCTGTTTTTGAAAGGAGCAACCGCATGAGCGCCAAACGCACCATGACCTTCCCCATCTTGATGCTTCTTCTCCTCGCCACCGCCCTCCTGCTTCCCGGATGCATCACCAGCAACGAAGAGCTCATCCGGCAAGCCGTCACGGAGAAATACGATGCTTACAAGCAGGCCGATGATGCCGCGCTCTCCCAAGAGGTCACGTCTCTGGAGAACAGCATCCTCCCTGAGTTCGGCATAGATGAGACGGAATTCGGCACCGCCATCGTTGACGGGTTCGACTACCACATCGACAGCATCTCCGTTGATGGTGACCATGCCACGGTCACGGTCACCTTCGCCGGGAAGAGCTATGCGGACCTTTTGACCCGCATCTCTGAGATCAGGGACAGCCTCGCGAACGATCCGGAGTTCGCTGCGCTGCCTGAGGAAGAGCGCTTCTCCACCACCGGCCAGGCCGTGCTGGACGCGCTCAACGGCCTTGAGGTCAAGAACGAAACGGTGGATCTGAGCTACGAGCTGAAAGACAACAAGTGGACGGAATCCGACCACCAGGCCGGGCTGCAGGAGATCGACAACATCCTGTTCGCCCGCACCGTCTGATTCTCTTGTTTGCGCGCCCATCCGGGCGCGCAAACGATTGACGCTTTCATATGGGTCGCTTCGCGCCATGATCATGTGCGTTGGCGGAAGTTCGTCGCCAACGCCATTCATTGAGGCAATTTCCGGGTTGCCTGCCGTACCGGGTTAAACCGGGTGACGCGGAACCTGCTCCAATCCGAACGGCCACCCGGACGGCGGATGCGCAGGACGGCATTCCCTGTTCGCACGGTTGACCATTGGCATCCGATGGGTGCGCTACAAGGCTTCCCTTGTTTTTTTCGGGTACACCCCGCGTCCGTAGCGCAGGCATTGCCTGCCAATGAGGGTCGGGCGCGCCTGGTTGCCGGATATGCGCATCCACCGCCATGTACATGATCCAGAACAGGAGAAGCGACCGCGTTCGCGGGCGGAAAATGCGCATCTACGGGATCATCCGCACGCGATCAAGGGCGCGGGCGAGGTTCTCGGTCAGGATGCGCGTCTTCGTGAAATGCGCCGCCTCAGCCTTCCGGCTTGACTTCTTGATCTCTCGAAAGGACTCATCAAGCAACCCGCGGTATTCCTCAGCCGTCATCCCCCATACCGTCATGGCGAACCTCCTGTTCATCACCCTTCTGATGCTGAACAGAATACGGACCGTCTGAGTTCTAGCTGTCCTCTATCTGGGACAGGTTCAAGGCATATACCGCCCCGCCACCATAGAGCTTCCCGAAGAGGTATTTGTCAGAAGCGCTCTCGTTCGCGATGAACACCCGGCCCTCATGCCATTCGATGCCTTCGGTCATGGGTGGCGCGGTGATGTCCTGCACCAAGCTCAGGCCGTCAAGGTAGAACAGCGGCACCTCACGGCCATCCGCCATGAAGACAGAGGCCTCTGGCAGCTCTTCGATGGCATCCACATCCAGCGCCGTCAAGTCATAGACCAGCAGATGCGATGACGCCAGCCCGTAGGACTGGGACAGGACCAGCTGGGAATCGTCCGTCAAGCACATGCCTTGGATGCGCGCGGGGATGGAAAAGGCGAAGGACGCTTGGGGCGCGTACCCATAAGGGCCCGCAGGATCAGCTTCATAGGCGTACATGATGGCGGGGTTCTGCTCACCAGAGGACGTGTCCAAGTGATGCTCTTCCGGCGTCTCATACACCACTGGATGATAGAAGTTCCCCAGGTAGAGGGCATCCTGTTCGATGTTCATGAACGCAGGTGCGAACTCCAGATCCACTGAGCCCACCGCTTGCATCTCGCCCAACTCCCGAGCCTGATCCATGGCGGCCTCATCGAACACCAGATACCCTTCGCCATCCGTCAGGAGCACATGCGTCCCGTCAGAGGTGATGGCTGAGCCGTGGCCGTCATAGGCGCTGCCATCCGCACGCCGAACCGCCAGCTTGCCGCTTTCTCCGTCTGGGCGCAGGTACCACACGAAGGATTCTCCCCCGCCTGTCTGATACCCGCTGAAAAGCCAGGTGCCATCTTCCAAGCAGTCCAGGTCCTGCGGGATGAAGCCTTCGTTCAAACCAGGCGTCTCCAACGCCCGCTCAGAGGCCGCGTAGAACGGCTCGTAGGCCACGCGCACGAAGATGTTCACGCCGGCGAACGCCACGAGCAAAAGCGCCATCAGCCCTAAAACTATCCCTGCGATCACCTTCGGGACGGAGCTTTTCCGCGCGCTGTCACCCATGGCCCTCTCCTTCACAACGCCCATTCAGAAACGCCTGACATCGGAAGCGGCTCTCATGGCCGCGCCCGCTCACGAACGGTCGTGGATCACGCGCTCATGTCGATGTAGGACCACGTCACCTGATCGCCGTCTTTCAGATACATCTGGTCAGCCGGGGTCTGGACCTGCTCACCATTGACGGTGTAGGTCCACCCCTTCATGCCCTCGTTGGCCAGGCCGTCAACGGCGTTCACGAACATGCCGTACTCCGCCTGTTGCGCATCCAGCTCAAGGCCGGTGGCTTGGAGCACGTCAAGGGCGGTGGAACCTTCGCCGATGGTGATGGTGTCGTCATAGCTCACCTGATTATCCGCACCGGGGCTGGTCACTTTGAGCGGGATGCTTATCTGCGCGATCCGCGACTCGGTGGGCAGGTTCAGGTTCGGCGCGTCCGTTGCGTTCTCCTCTGCGGAGCCCGCGCACCCCGCAAGCCCCAAAGCCGCTGCCAACAACGCCGCGCTCAAACCAGCCGCCGCGCGCTTCATCATCTGCTCTTTCATGTCCTGCTCCTCTCTTTGGGCGCGCTGAGCGCTCCCGCCATCGTTGCGTTCTCCGCTGCCTGCCGGCCGCATCTCCCTGCGTCAGATGTTGTCGATGGGGCGCCCTTGAGGCTTGACCACATCCACCAAAGGAGACCCTTCCCGCTCAAGCGCTTGTATCTGCTCGTACGTGAGGCCCTTGTTCTCGAACACGCGGTTCTTGAGCCGCTCAAGCCATGTGTTGCCGCGCACGTCCTCTCCTTCGGACAAGCCCTTCCATTCCTCTTTGATGCCGATGGCCACCATGGCGATCACCGCCACGCGCAGCTTCGTCAGGTCGGGCACGTGGATCTCGAAGCATTCGCCCTTGTCCCGGAACAAGCGGGTCTTCACGTGCACATCCTTCTTGTTGTAGGACGTGCGCGTCTCGGTCACGAAATCGAATGGCGGATTCGCGAAAGACCCATACAGATCCCAGAGCATACCTTCTATGTAGTAATGCTTGTTGATCACATAGGGGTGCATGATGTACTCATACCGCTCGAAGCGCAGATAGTAGTTCAGGCAGCGATTGTCTGGCCGGATGGCCGCATTCTCCCCGCCCATGCGCCCGATGACGGACACGTTCTGCTTCTCCGCCGTCCAGCCCTTCTTGTTCTCGAAATGATAGAACAGCTCGCCATCCTCGTACCACGTGTCGAAATCCTCATGCCGCGCCAGCGCATCCCGCTGCAAGTACACCTTGTTGAACTTCATCGAACCCCCTCATCACCCTGGCGCGCCAGGGCTCTTTCGCCGTGTGAGAACATCATACCTTGATTGAGCATCATCCGCCCCCACGCTCCCACACTGAGCGCCGCGCTGCTACAATTGGCGAACACGATTCCCGCGAGCGAAAGGCCGACATGCCAAAGCAACGTTACACCCTCACCTCTTATGAGCCGATCTACGCAGTCTGCCCGGAGGTTCGCATCTCCGAAGATGTCATCCGCCAACAGGCGATCAACTGGCTTCGCTACAACGTCGCGAAAGAAGGCGAAGAGCCCAAGCTCACCGACCAATGGGTCAAGAACCATACGGAAGACTTCAAGAACGTCGAAGAGCTGCTCATCTTCATCCGCTACAACATGTACAAGGACAACCGCGAGGTGCAAGAGCTCTCCGATCAGGATTACGTCTGCCGCGAATTGGCGGCGCGCCTGGTGGAGGAGCTGCCGGCGGAGCTGGTGGAGGAGTCCATCTACGCGGCGAACATGCGCCTGGAGGATATGATCAGCCGCTCTGGCAAGAACATGCAGGACTTCTGCAAAGAGCATGGCATGACGCTGGATGAGCTCTACGCCAACACCGAAGAGCGCGCCATCCAGTCCTTGAAGGAGGATTCCGCGCTGGAGGCGTGGGCGGACCATGCGGGCTACACGCTGGAGCCGGAAGACTTCTATGCCATCATCCCCGGCGAGAACATCCAGGACAAAGCGGAGAAGCGCCGCCAAATCGAGTTGGATGGACGTTTGGCCCAGATGGAGGAGTACGCGCTCAAGACGAAAGCGCTCAAAGAGATCATGGAGAACGCCATGATCAAGCGCAAGGATGACGACAAAGAGTGGGTGCGCTACGGCGACGTGAGCCAAGAGGTCATCAGCGCCGCCAACCAATACCCGGATAATTTCATCAGTTTGTAGTCGCACTGCGCGAAAAAGAGAACCGTTGGCGGATGAACGCCGCCAACGCCATTCATCGCGGCACCCGCCGGGTGGCCTGGAGTACGGGGTGATGCCAGGTGATGCGATGGCATCCCTGGAC
>CAJTVP010000023.1 GCA_910580205.1 uncultured Eggerthellaceae bacterium | reverse complement strand
ATCGTCGCCGTTTGCAGAACGGTTCCCATTATCAGCGTAGCGCGGGCATCGCCCGCCAACAGGGGTGATGCATTCGAAAACGGTTACCTGCGCATCCGCCGCCCGGTTGGGCATCCGGGTTGGAGCGGCATCCGCATCACCCGAAACAGTTCGGTGCGTTCGCCAACGCGCATTTCGAAGCGACGGAGCGCATTCTATTTTGGCGCGGATGCGCTTCGCCTTCGGCATCAGCGCAGCACCGGTAGATCCGGGTCACAGTCTGCATCAACGCGGCTGCCGCTTTTCCTGGATCGCTGAGTTGCTCTTCACGCGGCATTCTTAAGGCCTGGACGCATCTTGTCCTTTGACATGTTCGCTATTCCCCATTAATATTGGCTTGTATGCCATTTTTAAGGACGTAAAAATGGCAATCCTGCCATAAATATGGCTGTGATTGATAGAATGTGTGCTGATAGGAGGTGCGCCATGGATAGATCGATCCTAGAGAAACTGGACCTCTGGAAGCGCTCCGCTGATAGGAAGCCACTGCTTTTGCAAGGCGCTCGACAGGTTGGGAAAACCTGGGCGCTCAAAGAATTCGGAGCCGTTTCTTTCAGCAACACAGCTTATGTCAACTTCATGGAGGATAGGTCCCTCCATGCCACATTCAGCGGCGATCTTGATCCGACGCGTTTGCTGCGCGCTCTCAGCCTTGCAACGGGAGTTCAGGCTGATGGGCCGGATACGCTCATCATCTTCGATGAGATCCAAGAATGCCCGGAAGCGCTCACGTCCTTGAAGTTCTTCAGTGAACAGCGTCCGGAGATCCCCATCGCAGCTGCGGGATCGCTGTTAGGGGTCGCGCTTCATGGCGGAACTTCTTTTCCTGTCGGCAAGGTTGAGCATCTATCCATGTATCCCATGACATTCAAAGAGTACCTGCGCAATGCTGACGAGGCTCTTTATGAATGTTTGGATGAGCAGGATATCGACATGCTCGATGCTTTCCGTGAAAAATACATCGAGCATTTGAAGACCTATTATTTCGTAGGCGGCATGCCTGAAGCGGTTGGAACATTCCTCCAGACCCGGGATTTCGAAGCTGTTCGCAAGGTGCAGGAGCGATTGCTCTATGACTACGAACACGACTTCTCAAAATACGCTGAACCGGTTCTCGCTGAGAAGATCCGCATGGTATGGAACTCAACTCCTGCTCAGCTGGGCCGTGAGAATAAGAAGTTCATGTATTCGGCTGTGAAAAAGGGCGCGCGTGCGAGAGGCTATGAGGAAGCTATCCGGTGGCTTCAGGATGCTGGTCTGCTTTTGAAGGTAACGAGGATCAGCAAGCCCGGTCTTCCTCTTTCAGCTTATGAGGATAAGGAATGCTTCAAGGTGTACCTTCTTGATGTTGGTCTTCTGGGTGCGGCTTCTCAGCTTGATCCGGTCGCGATAATAGAGGGAAACACCCTGTTCACTGAGTTCAAGGGGTCCCTTGCCGAAAACTATGTGTGCCAAGAATTGATCGCGGATGACCTCAAGCTCTGTTATTGGTCGGCTGAGAACTCACAGGGAGAGATCGATTTCATTTACAGCTATCGCAACCAAGTCGTTCCAATCGAAGTCAAGGCCGAAGTCAATCTTCGCGCGAAGAGCCTCAGGTCCTTCGTGGGCAAATACGAGCTCCCAAAAGGGCTCAGGCTCTCACTTGCTCGATTTGAGGAACAGGATTGGCTCGTGAACATGCCGCTGTATGCAACGAGCATGTTGCCAGATTGGGTGAAATAAGCCAGGCAACAGAGATGCAGGATGGCGCGACGGCTTTCGGCATGGCTCTTGACTTGAACCTGGCTTCAAGTGTGATGATGCCTTCCAAAGCACACGACTGGAAAGGAGCATGCCATGGCGAATGAGGTGCAGGCAGGGCGTGAGATGCCGGAATCCCAGGGCGGCCTGTTCGGGCTGGGAAAGCCCAACGATGTTTACGCGCAGTATTTCACCGGCAAGTCGTACTTGAATCCGTTGACCGATCCTGAGAAGACGCAGTTCGTGGCCAACGTCACCTTCGAGCCTGGTTGCCGCAATCACTGGCACATCCATCATGCCGAGCAAGGGGGCGGTCAGATCCTCTTGGTGACCGATGGCCGCGGTTGGTACCAGGAGTGGGGCAAGCCGGCTCAGGAGCTGCATCCCGGGGACTGCGTGACCATCCCACCCAACGTGAAGCACTGGCACGGAGCGGCGAGGGACAGCTGGATGAGCCATGTGGCTTTCGAGGCATGCGGCGAAGGTTTGTCGAATGAATGGTGCGAACGGGTCTCCGATGAGGAATACGACAAGCTCGGATAGCATGACGCTTTCGATGCGGCGGAGGCTTCTCCATTCCTGTGGCCGGGTCTGGCGGCGGATGCGCAGGATGCTCTTCCTGTTCGCACGGTTGACCAGTGGCGCCCAATGGGCGCGCTACGGGGCTTCTCTCGTCCATTTCATCCAACCTGGGCCCGTAGCGTCCTGCTAGGACTAGCTGCGCTTCGCTTGCGTCGCGGCATTGCCCGCCAACAGGGGTGAGGCGTGCGAAAACGGTGGCCTGCGCATCCGCCGTCTGAACGAGTTTCTGGGTTGGAGCAGATTCCGCACCACCCGAAACAGCTCGGTGCGTTCGCCAACGCGACGCTTCAAAACGACGGAGTGCGTTCTTTTTGGCGCAGCTGCGGGCAAAGAAAAAGGCAGGAGCGAAAGCCCCTGCCTTTTCCGGTGAGAACCCAAGAAAGCTAGATCCCGTGGATGGTGGATTCCGCTTCCTCGAACTCTTTGACGTTCACGCCGCCTTCGGCAGCGGTCGCCTCTTGGGCGGCTTCTGCGGCGAACTCATCTTGAGCGGCTTGATTCTCGAAGATCTTGGCCTCTTCTTCTTGCGCTTTGACATCCATCGGAACCTACCTCCTCGGTCGTTGTATCTGACAGAGAAGATTCTAGGGAGCGATCAGAGTTGGCCCGACGTGGCGTGCAAGCTGTTTCCTCAGAACGTCCAGGGGTTGCCAGTTCGTAACGATGGGCTGTTCAACGCTTCTTTTTGAGACCGCACCAGGAGAAGGTGCGGTCTCATTTTGCGAGAGACGCCCATCTTCGAAGCTCACGCTCTCATGGCACCGGTTACGGCGCTTCTGCTGGTGAGGTACGTCACCGCGAAGTATCCGCCGTAGATCACAGTCACGAACGCCGCTGCCATGGCTATCGGCCCTCCGACCGATACGCCCAACGCTTCGAACAAGGTTCCGGAGGTCACAACGATGGCGCAGGTGGCGTGGCAGGCCGCCACGCCAAGGGGCAGCAGGAAATAGATGCCCACTTGCGCCAGCAATGACCTTCCCACCATGCGCCTGTCGGCGCCCAGCCGGAACAGCATTCGGTAGCGCGGCAGGGAATCAGTGGTCTGCGACAGCTGCTGCACGGCCAGGATGGCGGCGGTGGCGATCAGGAAGATGAACCCGATGTAGATGGCCAGGTAGGTGATCATCATCTTCATGCCGCCGGCTTGCGAGATCATCTCATGGGCTGTGTAGATGTGGGTCACTGGCCAGAGCAGGCGAGCATAGGGTTCGTCTTTCGCGGCGAAACCGCCATCGAATCCGCCCATCTCAGGAGGCTGGGCCGCTGCGACGATCTGGGCCAGCGCAGCATCGTTCTCGGCCTCGCTTTTGCCATTGTTCGCGTACATCACATCCAAGATGCTCCGATCGGGGATGATCCCTTGTCGCTGAAGCTCATCGATCACGCTGTCAGGCACGATGGTGATCAGAGCCGTTGCCTTGAGAGCGTTGTCTTCGAACTGCATGGAGCAGATCTGCTTGGAGTATGTCAGCTCATGGCCCATGGCATCGATCGTCACGTTCGGGTTCGCCATCAAAGGCGCCACCTTCGCGCTCACGTCCATGTTGTTCGCTAGCAAGCACTGCCCCTCGTCCAGATGGAGCGGCTCGTCTCCCGTGAGCGCGCGCAGGGCGTTCACGTCGGACAGGGATGCGAGCGGAAGCTCAAGATCAGGCAGACGCGAGCTCACCTGCTCCAATTCCTCCACGGCCAGCGGTCCTACCTGTGAGAGCGCATCTCCAAAGGTCACGCCAGGCAGCGAATAGAAGTCCACCTGCCCTGCGGATGCCACCGTCTCTTCCCAGAGAACAGGGGCGGCCTCCATGAGGGGTGAAGCCATATCCCATCCGTGGGCCTCGGCGTTCGCGAAACGCTCCGGCACCTCTACTTGCATGGCCTTCGCGCGGGCCGCGGGATCCTGAGGCCGATCAGCGCCGCCTTCCACAGGATCGCTGTCGTAGATCTCCGCTCCCAAGGTGGCGCTGTAGGGATTGGCTTCTTGGATGCCGGTCGTGAACGTATCCACCAGCCCCATTCCGACGGAGAACACGGTGATGGAGAAGAAGAGCATGATGCACACGGCCCAGAGCGACACGAACGCCGTGTTCACGCGGCTGGCGATCTGGCGCGTGGTGAAAGGGACCAGCCCTCGCAGGTAGACGCCTTTCGCGCGGGTGATGATGGCGATCGCGAAGCCAGAGAGCGACCAGAACAGGATGAAGGTTCCCACCAGCATGCATACCGTGGCGCGCAGGAAACGCGGGTCGTCCAGCATGACCAGGCCGCTTTCGATCAGCTGCTCATAGGCGAAGGCGAGCAAGCCGATCGCGCAGAGGAACGCCACCAAGCTGACCCAGGGGTTGCGCACGACCACCTTCTGATTCGCCGCTTCCGCATGGAGCAGGTCGATCAGCTTCTGGCGGTTCACGGTGACGGTGTTGAAGATGGCCACCACCACGTAGATGATCGCGAAGCAGATGATGGTCATCCAGAACGCGTCGGGGGAGAACACGAACTGGTAGTGCTTGATGGTGGCGCCGAAGAGCATCGCGGTGAAGAACGCGAGCGCCTGGGAGAGGAGGAATCCCAAGATCAATCCCAGCACCAGCGAGGCCAGGCCCACCAGCACCGTCTCCGCCAGCATGATGCGGGAGACCTGGCCTGGGCGCATCCCCAGAAGGAGGTACGTGCCGAACTCGCGCTTGCGGCGACGGATGAGGAATCCGTTGGAATAGAGGATCAAGAAGCCCAGCACGCAGGCGATCAGCCAGGAGAACATGCCCATGAAGTATTGCGTCGTCTCGAACATGCGCATGTCAGCTGAAGCCTCCAGGTCGAACATGACCTCTTGGCCGCCGATGGAGTTGAAGGCGTAGAACACCGCCACGCCGAACAGCAACGTCAAGAAATAGATGGTGTAGTCGCGCACCGAATGACGGATGTTGCGCCACGCGAGCTTAAGCAGCATGGCTCGCCTCACCACCTAGGAACGCCACCACTTCCATGATGCGCGTGAAGAAATCCTCACGGGTGTCAGCGCCCCGGCGCAGCTCGTTGAACAGCCGGCCGTCTTTGATGAAGAGCACGCGGTTGGTGAAGGAAGCCGCGTAGGAATCATGGGTGACCATCATGATGGTGGCGCCCATCTGAGCGTTCATCATCTCCAGCGTCTCCAAGAGCACCGCGGCAGAGCGCGAATCCAAAGCGCCCGTGGGCTCGTCGGCCAAGATGAGCTTCGGATCGCTCACGATGGCCCGCGCCGCCGCCACGCGCTGCTTCTGACCGCCTGACATCTGGTTCGGGTAGCGCTTGAGCACGTCCGGCACGCCCAAAAGCGCGGCGATGGATTGCACGCGCTCGGAGATCTGCGCAGGTGGGACGTTGCGGATGGTGAGCGCGAGCGCGATGTTCTCCATGCCATTCAGCGTATCCAGCAGGTTGAAATCCTGGAAGATGAAGCCCAGCTCGTCGCGGCGGAACCGCGCCAGCGCGCGCTTCGACATCCCAGTGATGTCCTTGCCATCCACGAGGATCTGGCCGCTGGTCACCTTGTCTATGGTGGACACGCAATTCAAAAGCGTGGTCTTGCCGGAACCGGATGGCCCCATGATGCTCACGAACTCGCCGGTGGCCACGTCGAAGCTGACGCCGTCAAGGGCGTGGGTGATGGAATCGCGCGCGCCATAGACCTTTTTCGCTTGACGGACCGAAAGCGCCAGCGGGAAGGATGCCGTGGCGTTCCCGTGGGCTTGCGGGGTGGGGGTTGCGAAGACTTCTGCCATGACGATACCTCACGCTTTCACGAGTCGCGGCGCTTCATAGATGAGAAGCGCGCCTGCTACGGTCAAAACGGTGAGCACAAGGGCCACCTTCACGCCTGTTGCCATGATATCCTCCGATCATCCATGCGGAACTGAACAGAGACGACTATGGCGAGTCCGCTGGATCGGCGCCATAAGGGGCGGCTTACAACAACCTTACATTCTTGTCAGGGAAGGGTCTCTGCAGGGTCGAAGGAGGGAACGCCGCAGGTCACAGGCGGGAGCGGTCATGGGGGAATGAGATGAGCACGCGAGTGCCCACGCCCTCTTCGCTGGCCAGCGTCACGCCCAAGCCCAGCCGCTCGCCCATGAGGCCCACCAGGTAGAGCCCCATGCCCGTGGCGGTGCCGCTGCGGCGGCCATTCGCGCCGGTGAAACCCCGGTCGAACACGCGGGGCACATCCGCCGCGCTGATGCCGCAGCCATCATCGCGCACTTCCAGCACCGTGCGCCCATGGGGCGTGTTCGCCATCTCTTCCGTGGCCGTGAACGTGATGGTGCGCGCGCCGTATTGCGCGGCGTTCGCCACCACCTGCCCCAGCATGAAGATGAGCCACGGTTCATCGGCCAGCACTTCCATCCCATCCGGGATGTTCACAGAGGGGATGGTCTGCTTCTCGATCAAGAAGCGCGCCTGGCGTTTGCAGACCTCTCGCACCAGGCGGCCAAGGGGCACGGGCTTGATGGCGTAGTCTTTCTGCAGGGAGGTGGAGCGCGCGTAGTAGAGCGCTTGCTCCACTTGGTTGTCCACCCGCTCAAGCTCCCGGAAGAGCGCATCGGACTCTGGTGAGGCCATGCGCTCCGCGATCAGCTTCGCCGCCGCGATGGGCGTTTTCGCCTCATGGATCCAAAGCTCCACGTATTCGCGATACTCCGCAGCGTCTTTCTGAGCTTGAGTGAGCTCCTGGGCGGTGAGGCTCTGCAAGCGCTCAAGGGCGTCCGAGGCGATGAGCCCTTCTAGGGATGGGGCATCCAAGAGCAGGGAAGCGGCCTCATCCGTGCGGTTCATCTCCGCCGCGTGAGCGGAGAGGGTCTTCCAGAAACGGGCGGTCCGGACGTAGGCGAACGTGAGCGCCGCTGCCCAGCAGAGAGCCGAGAACGCAGCCACCATGGCCGCCCCTTGAACGCTCGCGCCCAGAACGGAGCACATGCCGAAGACGCCCGCGCAGCAGATGACGCCCAAAAGCACGCTGGTCCAGCGGTCGCGCAGAAACGTCCATGGCGTGAAGGGGGTCACAGAAGATACCCGATCCCGCGGCGCGTCTTGATGTAATCCTCCGGCACTCCCAAGGCGGAGAGGGAGCGGCGAAGGCGGTTCACGTTGACGGTGAGCGTGTTGTCGTCGATGAACTCGTCGGACTCCCAGAGGTGCAGCATGAGCTGTTGGCGCGTGACCACGTGTCCCGCGTTGCGCATGAGCAGGGACAAG
This sequence comes from uncultured Eggerthellaceae bacterium, assembly GCA_910580205.1. GTDB lineage: Bacteria > Actinomycetota > Coriobacteriia > Coriobacteriales > Eggerthellaceae > MGBC163016. Next base: position 21,479 of record CAJTVP010000023.1, on the reverse strand, counting down.
ATGCGCAGCTCATTGCGGGAGAGCTCCGCGTGCCGGCCTTCAAAAGAGATGGCGGCCGCGGCCTCGTCCAGTTCCACGCCTCTGTGGGAGATGACGCTCACGGCTGCCTGCGCGCCACGGCGCAGCGCCCCTTTGATGCGCGCGATGAGCGCGGCGGGACGGTAGGGCTTCGTCACGTAATCATCCGCGCCCAGCCCCAACGCCATGACCTCGTCGAACTCGCTTTCGGAAGAGGTCAGCATGATGATGGGAACGGCGCTTTGCGCGCGGATGGCGCGGCAGATCTCAAGGCCGTCCGCATCCGGCAGCTTCAGGTCCAGGACCACGCAGTCGGGACGTGCCGCCACGGCGCTCTCATGGGCGGTGGGGAAGGAGTCGGTCCAAGCGGTCGCGAATCCTTGCAGATCCAACAGGCGGATGAGCTCCGCGCGCAGCGCTTCGTCATCTTCCACCACGTAGACGAGCGCGCGTCCATCCTCATTCACGCTTTGGGATGCAGGGTCCGCCGATATCACTGGTTGCCGCCTGACACGCTGTCGAACGCGCTGCCGGTGCCATCGATGACCATGTTCTGAAAGCGCTCGGACATGAACGCGTTGTTGAAGTTCTCGTCGATCCACTGTTCGAACGCGTTCGCTGGCGGGATGCCCGCATCCCGCGCCCCGCGCCGCTCGAAGCACATGATGGTCATGAAGATGTCCAAGATCAGGTAGATGGACAGCAGCGTCACGAAGATGGCTTTGCGCCGCGTGGTGGGTTTGCCCAGGCCCCAGAGCAGATCAGGCATGATGATCCTGTACCAGAGGTAGCCGAGCAAGCCCCAGAAGAAGAGGAACGGGATGGCCACCCACTTGGTGATGGCGCCCGGCACGCCGCCTGCGATGTAGTCCCAGGAGACCGCGCCCATGAGCGTCTCCATGCTCCAGCCGGTGATCTGCTCAAGCAGGCCGCCGACCACCATGGACACCAGGAACACCACCCAGCCCTTCGCTTTCATCTTGCGCAGTTGGAACGTGATGAGCGTGAGCAGCACCGCGCCTGCGCCGTACAGCGGGCTGAACGGCCCCCAGACCAGCCCCACACGGCTTTCGGTCATGCCCGCGGTGATGAACATCCAGACCTCTTCCAAAAGCAGGCCCAGCACAGATCCGATGAAGAAGATCATGACGATCTGGTACCAGCCGATCTTCAGGTGGTCCAAGAAGCTCTCGCGGATCTTGATCTCCGCCTGATGCAGGTCTTTGCGCTGGGCGGAGCTGAGGCGCGGCGGCTTGCCTTCGCCCTGCCCCAGCTTCTGTTGCGCTCGGGCCGCTTCCACTTTGCGGATGGCCTCTTTCACATCCGGTGTGACCAGGTCCTCATCACAGGCGTTGCGCACCAGCTTGCCGCGCCCGAGCCAGTCCCAGAACGCGCGGATGGCCCACAGCACGCCGATGATGATGAGCGCGGTGATGAGAAGGCTGATGATGGATGTGAGCATGGATTCTCCGTTTCCATTGCAGGGGGCTGGCCGCTGGCGCGCATGTCCAGAGCGCGCGAAAGGCGGCGCCCGGGGGCGATCCCGGTGATTATACCGTGAATCGCGCTGGGGCCTGAGGCGCTCTTTGCGCTAGACTGGTGGCAAATGAGAAGAGGGGTTCCACGCCCTTCGCGGATGAAAGGAAGAAGCATGGAAGGAGCGATGAAGCTGGCGGTCCCCACCATGGGAGAAGCTGGTCTGGATGCGGAGCGCAGCGGGCATTTCGGTCACTGCGATTGCTTCACGATGGTGGACATCGTGAACGGAGAAGTGACGGAGACGTCAGCGCTCGCGAACCCGCCCCATGAGGAGGGCGGCTGCCTTCGTCCGGTGATGCTGCTGAAGGAAGCCGGCGCGGATGCCATCGTGGCGGCGGGCATGGGCATGCGCCCGCTGGCTGGGTTCTCTGAGGCGGGGATCACCGTGTATTTCGACAACGTGACGCCGAACGTGGGAGATGTGGCGCGCAAGGTGGCAGCGGGCGAGGTTCCGCAGATGGGGGCTGAGAACGCGTGCCATCACTGAGCGCTCCGCACGGACGCGCCAGGCGGACGCGCTGAGCGAGCAGCCTGATCGGGCGGATCAGGCACGCAGAACGAGCGAGCGGCTGAAAGGGGCCAGCATGACGGTTTTCGAGGGCAAGGTCGTCGCCGAGGGCGGCATGAAGGTGGGCGTGGTGATCACCCGTTTCAACGAGTTCATCACCGGCAGGCTCCTCACGGGCGCCATGGATGCGTTCACGCGGCACGGGGTGGATGCGGCGGATGTGGATGTGGCGTGGGTGCCGGGCGCGTTCGAGATCCCGCTCGTGGCCGCGCGCATGGCGGAGTCCGGCGAATACGACGCGGTCGTGTGCTTGGGCGCGGTCATCCGCGGCACCACGTCACACTATGATTACGTGTGCGCGGAGGTGAGCAAGGGCATCGCGCAGGTGGGTCTTGCCAGCGGCGTGCCGACGATCTTCGGCGTGCTCACGTGCGACACCATCGAACAGGCCATCGAACGCGCGGGCAGCAAGGCGGGCAACAAGGGGTCCGAGGCTGCGGAGAGCGCCATTGAGATGGTCAACCTTTTGAAGCAGTTCTAAGTTTCTGAAACGGTTGTTGCAGTTAAAGGGAATGCGCCGTTTACACGGTGCCCACTTGCCAGGAGTTCATGTACTCCACCTGTTCGGGCGTCAGCGTGTCTATCTGGATGCCCAGCGTGTCCAGCTTGAGCTGCGCCACGCGCTCGTCGATCTCTTGCGGTACGTCGTAGACTTCGGGCGCCATGGCTTTCGCATGCCCCAGCAGGTATTCCGCGCAGAGCGCTTGATTCGCGAAGGACATATCCATCACGTTCGCCGGATGCCCCTCCGCCCCGGACAGGTTCACCAGCCGTCCCTCAGCCAGGAGCACGATGGTGCGGCCATCGGGAAGCGTGTACTCATCCACCATGGGCTTGAGCGTGCGCTTGGACATCGCGTGCTCCTCAAGCCAGGGGATGTTGATCTCTGAGTTGAAGTGGCCGGAGTTGCAGATGATCGCGCCGTCTTTCATGGTTTTGAAGCACGGCTCGTCGATGACGTTCAAGTTGCCCGTCACCGTGCACCAGATGTCCGCTACCGCAGCCGCTTCTTCGCGGGGCATGACCGCGAAGCCGTCCATGTGCGCCTCAAGGGCGGCCGTGGGATCCACCTCGCATACCACCACTTGACAGCCCATGCCGCGCGCCCGCATGGCAAGGCCCTTGCCGCACCAGCCGTAGCCGGACACCACGAAGGTGCGTCCGGCCAGAAGCCGGTTCGTCAGGCGGATGATGCCGTCCAGGGTGGATTGGCCGGTGCCGTAGCGGTTGTCGAAGAAGTGTTTGGTCTTCGCGTCGTTCACGGCGATGATCGGGTAGGTGAGCTCTCCATCCTTTGCCATGGCGGCTAGGCGGATGACGCCGGTCGTGGTCTCCTCGGTGCCGCCCAGGATGTGCTCGATGGCTTCGCGGCGCGTCTCATGGATGCGTCCGACCACGTCCGCGCCGTCGTCCATGGTGATCTGCGGCTGGCTGTCGATCACGGCGTCAACGTGGTTGTAATAGGTGTCCGTGTCCTCCCCGCAGATGGCGAAGACGGAGATGCCGAAATCGCGCACGAGGGAGGCGGCGGTGTCATCTTGGGTGGACAGCGGATTGGAGGCGCAAAGGGTCACCTGCGCCCCACCGGCGGCCAAAGTGCGCACCAGATTCGCCGTTTCGGTGGTCACGTGCAAGCAAGCCCCGATGCGCACGCCCTCCAGGGGCTTCTCCCGCTCGAAGCGCTCGCGGATCTGGGCCAGCACCGGCATGTCGGCGTCTGCCCAGAGAATGCGCGCGTGGCCCTCATCGGCCAGGTTGATGTCCTTGATATCGTAGTCAGTGGTCACGGCTTGCTCCTCATTCCGGTTGAAGTTGCCGTACAGGATAGCGCACGCAGCGGATGGGCGCGCTGCCTGGTCGGCGAATTGTGGGCTTTCGTGGAAAACCCTTCCCTCCAACCATGACACGGTCTATAATCGGAAAACTTTTGGACAAGCGCCATTTCGCACCAAGCGCGCGTCCAGATGACTGACCGTCCGAAAAAGGAGAAACGTGTTCCAGGAGCTTTCGCAGTCGATGGCGGCGCTGTCCTTCATCGACATATTCAACTTCTGCGTCTTCCTCACGTTCACCATTTGCTACACCTATCAGCTCTATTACGTGTTCGTCGTGCTCACGCGCAAACCGCCCGCGCAAACGGCGAAGAAGAACCACCGCTTCGCCGTGCTCGTGGCCGCGCGCAACGAACGGGCGGTGATCGGGGATCTGATCGCGTCCATCCGAAACCAGAACTACCCGCAAGAGCTCATCGACATCTACGTGATCGCGGACAATTGCACGGACGACACGGCGGCCATCGCGCGCAAAGCGGGAGCCACGGTCTTCACCCGTTTCAACCAAGAGCAGGTGGGGAAGGGCTATGCGCTGGATTTCGGGCTCAAGGCCATCTGGCAGGAGTTCCCCCATGCGAACCATGAGGCGTTCTTCGTCTTCGACGCGGACAACGTGCTTGATGCGAACTACTTCGCTGAGATGAACAAGGTGTTCGACGGCGGCGCGAAGGCGTCCACCAGCTACCGCAACTCCAAGAACTTCGATTCCAACTGGATCTCCGCAGGCTATGGCGTGTGGTTCCTGCGCGAGGCGAAGTTCCTCTCCCAGGCGCGCCTCACGCTCAACACCTCCTGCGCGGTGTCCGGCACCGGATTCTTCATCGCGTCAGACGTCCTCAAGCAGGCGGGTGGCTGGAAGTGGCACCTGCTCACGGAAGACATCGAGTTCTCCGCCTCTTCCATCACCGATGGCCTGCGCATCGAATACTGCCCCACGGCGGTCCTCTATGACGAGCAGCCCACCACGTTCCGCGATTCCTGGAATCAGCGCGCCCGGTGGGCGAAGGGCTTCTACCAGGTGTTCTCCCATTACGCGCTGGGTCTGGTGAAGGGCATCTTCACGAACAAGCGCGGACACCGGTTCGCCTGCTTCGACATGCTCATGACGCTGGCACCGGGAATGCTGCTCACCATCATCTCCGTCATCTTCAACGTGGCCATCGTCATCCTGTCCACCACGGGCGTGATCAGCGTGGGCGTGGCCATCGCGAGCTCCCTCTCATCCATCTTCTTCTGCCTGTTCAACTACATCATCTTCATGTTCTCCTTCGGCGTGCTGACCACGTTCGTGGAGTGGAACAACATCCGCGCGAGCGCCGGGCGGAAGGTCTGGTCCACGGTCACCTTCCCGTTCTTCATGATGACCTACATCCCCATCGCGCTCTACGCGCTGTTCAAGAAGACCACATGGAAGCCCATCAAGCACACCATCTCGGTGGATGTGGCCGAATACGCGGAGGCGAAGACGTTGGAGCGCCCTGCGGCGTAGCGCATCCGCGCTTTCGCGCAGTGGGCATTCGCGCTCTAGGAGTTCGCCTTCTTGTACACCTCGCGCCGGTGTCCGATGGCGAAGACCTCTATCACCAGAACATCGTCTTCCAGGATGCAGAGGATGCGGTAATCCCCTACGCGATAGCGCCATTCACCCGCGTGGTTGCCTGAAAGCGCTTTGCCCTTGGACCGAGGGTCTTCTATGCCGATCAGGTTCTTCCCGATCCATGAGGTGATCCGGGCAGCGTCGAAGCGGCTCATCTTCTTGAGCTGCTTCAAGGCTTGGTTGGTGTAGCGGACTTGATAGGCCATCTACAATCCCAGCTCCTTGAGGACCTCTTCATGGGAGTAGCGCACACCGTCATCTTCGGCGATGGCCTTGCGAAGGAGCGCAATGTCCTCTTGCTCCTGAATGCGATCCATGACCGCATCGCGGATGAAGTCTGAGATGGTCTTGTTCTCGAAACGGGCGCAGTCTTTTATGAGGCGCGCATCCGCGTCGTCAACGCGCAGGGTCATGGTGGTCATCCTCATCCCCTTTCATTGAATACAATGTATTCTATCATGGCGAGAGTTCGAATGCGCTTTTGGAGCGGGTTCTTTTGGACGCGTTTCCCAAGGGATGAAAACCTGGCTAAACGGTGATGATCCCGTGAAGGGCCGTCTGTCATCATCGGGTCCATGGAAGAGAAGACCGCCATCCCTCATGCCTTCATCCGCGCTGCCCGCTTCGCCACAGAGGTGGTGTCGGAGACGCTTTGGCCCACGCGCTGCGCCGTGTGCGACGCGCCGGGTGAGGTCCTGTGCGGATCATGCCGGGCGCATCTCCGCTTCGTGGATGTGAACGACGCATGCCCTCGGTGCGGCGCTCCCTACGGACGGCTGGCGTGCACGGAATGCAACTCGGCCATGATGGAGTCCGCCGGCCTCGGACGGCTGCCCCTTGATGGGATGGCGCACGTCCTTCTAGCCGATGACGCCGCCATGCGGATCGTGCGCGTGTACAAGGACGCGGGGGAGCGACGGCTGGCCTTGGAGATGGCGCGCTTGCTCGCGCGCTATCTGCCGCCAGAGTGGGAGGGCGGCACGCTCACGTTCATCCCGGCCACGGAGGATGCTTTCCGCCGTCGCGGGTTCGACCACGGAGAGCTCCTGGCCCGCCAGACAGCGCGCGTCTGCGGCCTTGAGAGCGCGGCGCTCTTCGCGCGGCCAGGATCCGCGGACCAGCGGACATTCGATCGCCATGGCAGGCTGAGGAACATGGGCGGCCGGTTCCAGCTGCTGCCCGGCGTATCGTTGCCCTCAGAGGTGATCATCTTGGACGATGTCTGCACTACGGGCGCCACCCTCTTCGCTGCGGCTGCGTGCCTGAAAGAAGCCTCGTCCGTGACCGTGCGCGGCCTCACCTTCGCGAAGGTGCTGGCTTCCTGACCACGCAGGTGGGCGGCCTGAAATGGTACACTTTCCCCTTAGCTTCATCCGGGTCTGTAGTTGCGACGGCTCAAAGCCGTTCAGTCCATGGCAGATGCGGTCGAAAGGATCCACGTAAGCGGGCGTCAGCGCCTGTGAGCATGGCGTATTCTAGATGTAAGCCGCACCGCCTGTGTTCCGAGCATCCGGCTTGGCAGGCGAGAGGGCAGGAGCGCCTTGGCGCGAATCCCCAGTGCGCGAGTGTGGGGGCAAAGACTAGGTCAGCCGGATGGAGCCAGGCTGAACTGAAAGAGCTGCGGCCTTGAGAAGGCGCAGCTGGGATGAGGAAGGACGTTGCGATGCGCAGCAAAGCGATCGGCATCATCGTGGCGGCATGCATGGCATGCGCGCTCATAGCGCTTCCGGGCTGCTCAAGCCAGGAGGAGTACACCCCTGAGCTCAAAGATCCGCAAGTGTCGCCTCCTGCCATCGGCGAGGAGGGCACGCTGCGCGTGGGCGTGAACACCTCCAAATCCCCGCTCGCGGGCAAAGGCAGCGAGAAGATCATCGGGATAGATGTTGATGTGGCTGCCGCTCTGGCGGACCAGCTGGGCCTCACGCTCAGCATCGAAGATGTGGGCACGAACGCCGACCGCGCCCTTGAAGAGGGCAAAGTGGACATCGTCATGGGCCAGGAAGCCGTGGAGGAGGACAGCGACATCTGGCATTCGGAGCAGTATCTGCCCACCGGCGTGGTCCTGTTCGCGAAGGAAGGCTCAGGAGCGAAACCGCCCACCGGCGCCGTCACGCCGAAGATCGCCGCGCAGATCTCCTCCAAGAGCGCCTGGGCGGTCACCAACGCCTTCGGCGAGGAAGCTCTCGCCTCCACCAACGATCTGGCTTCCGCCTTCTCCGATCTGTCGAAGGGCAATGTGGATTTCGTGGCTTCTGATGCCGTGATCGGCATGTATGCGGCCAACCTGCAGAACACTCCCGTTGAGATCGTGTGCTTGATGGACACGGCCAGCGGGTATTGCGTGGGCGTCAAGGCGGACAACAAAGAGCTGCAAGATGCCATCAAAACGGCCCTTGAGACCATTATGAACGATGGCGTGGTGTCAGTCATCGAAGACAAGTGGCTGGGCAAGGCCGTGGTCCTGACCGACGTTCCCAAGGTTGAGGCCACGCCGAAGGAAACGGATGCCAACGGCGCTGAAGGCGAAGGCGAAGAGGCGTCGGATGCGGAGAGCAACGCTGAGACCTCCAACGCCTCCAACACCTCAACGGCGAACACCGCCGCTTCCAACTGAGCTGATCGGGAGAAGCGTCCAAAGCTTTCAGAAGGAGAGTTCATCGGTGATAGATGAAAAGGTCAGGGATGCGGCCACCGCGTCAGGTTTCATCCTTGAAAGCGTTGAAGAAGTTCCGGAGATCGATGGCGCCGCGTATCAGATGATCCACGGAACCAGCGGCGCGCGCCTGCTGTTCCTCAAGAACCAAGACGCGGACAAGGCGTTCTCCATCACCTTCAAGACCCCCGCCCAGGACGACACGGGGGTCTTTCACATCCTGGAGCATTCGGTGCTCTGCGGTTCGGACGAGTTCCCCGTCAAAGAGCCGTTCGTGAATCTGCTGAAGACCAGCATGCAGACGTTCTTGAACGCCATGACCTTCCCGGACAAGACCATGTATCCCGTGGCATCCACCAACATGGCGGACCTCATGAATCTGACAGAGGTCTACTTGGATGCGGTCTTCCACCCGCTGATCTACGCCAATGAGAACATCTTCAAGCAGGAAGGGTGGCATTGGGAGGTGCTCCCGAAAGATGCGGATGGAGACGCTCCGGAAGGTGCGGCGGATGAGGCGCGCGCCCAGGAGGCGGCCATCCCAGAGCCCACGGACCCTTCCGAGGTGCAGCTCAACATCAACGGGGTCGTGTTCAACGAGATGAAAGGCGCTCTCTCTGAACCGGAGAGCGTGCTGTATGACGCGCTCTCCGCAGCGCTCTTCCCGGACACCACCTATCGTTTCGAATCCGGTGGCACGCCTGAGGCCATCCCGGATCTCACCTATGAGGCGTTCTTGGACGCGCACAGGCGCCACTACAGGCCAGAGAACGCGTGGATCATCCTGTATGGGGACATGGACATCAAGCGGATGCTCTCGTTCTTGGATCGCTCCTACCTCTCTCCGCTGACAAGCGCGCGGGAGGGGCGGGAAGAAGCGCTGGCGAATCCCCTGGAGCTCCAGCAGCCGGTCATCAACGAGGATGCCCGCCGCACCATGGCCACCTCCCCGGACAACGCCTGCATGGCGTTGGGCTATGTGGTGGGAAGCGCCCATGAGGCAGAGCGCGTGGTGGCGGTGGACATCTTGCTGGATGCCATCGCCGGATCCAATGAAGCGCCTTTGAAGCGTCGCGTCATGGATGCGCATCTGGCCGATGATTTCAGCGCGTATCTGGCGGATTCCGTCTTGCAGCCCTTCGCGGTCATGCAGCTGAAGGGCGCGAAGCCGGGCGCAGAGGACGCGTTCGGCGCTCTGGTGGAGGGGGAGCTTCGCCGGCTGGCGGGAGGCGGCCTTGATCCGGAGCTGGTGCTGGCTGCGCTCGACCATGCGGAGTTCGTCATGCGCGAACATGATCTGGGGATCTCTGATGGCGTGGCCTATGCCATGGCCGCCATGAACGGCTGGCTCTATGATGAGCGCGACGCTCTGTCCTACATCCGCTATGAGCAGATGTTCGCCGATCTGCGGAAGAAGGCCCATGAGGGGTGGTTCCGCCAGCTCATCCGCGAGGTCTTCCTTGAGAGCGCCCATCACGCTCAGGCGCGCGTGATCCCGGAGGAAGCGCCGGAGGAAGACGTGAACGCGCAGCGCTGCGCTCGCATGCTGGGATCGCTTTCATCGGCGCAGGTGGCGAAGCTGGAAGAGGAGATGGTCTCTCTCGTGGAGGCTCAGATGGCTCCGGATCCTCCTGAGGCGTTGGCGAAGCTGCCGTCGCTTTCGGTGGCCGATCTGGCGGAAGCGCCCGAAGAGCCTCCGTTCGAAGTGGTGGAGGATGCCTCACTGGGCGTTGCGCGGGTGATCCGTCATCGGATGGAGACCCATGGGATCGCCTATGCTGTGCGGTACTACGACCTGTCCCGCGTGAGCTTCGATGAGCTGGCCGCTGTGTCCATCTTGGGGATGGTGCTGGGGCGCTTGGACACGGAGGCGCATACGGCGGCGCAGTTGGACACCCTCTTGCAGGGGAAGCTGGGCAGCTTCAGCGTGGTGCCGGATGTGTACGAGCGTGAAGGGGAGGAAGAGCCGCGGGCGTGTTTGATGGTGACCACCTCGGCGTTGGCGCAGAACACCGCATTCGCGGCGCAGCTGGCTGACGAGGTGCTGGGCACCACCTGTTTCACGGATGAGGATCGCATCCGAGACATGCTGGTGCAGCGCAAGGTGGCCCTTGAGCAGTCCTTCGCCATGGCAGGCCACAGCGCTGCGGCCATGCGCGCCCTGTCCTACACCTCTCGCGCCGCGCTCTTGAAAGAGCAGCTGTTCGGGATGGATTTCTACCGGAAGCTCTGCGCGCTGATAGAGGAATACCCCGTGCGCGCCCCTGAGCTCATCGACGCGCTTCAGGATCTCTCTCGCCGCATCTTCACGGACGATGCGTGCACGCTCTCCTTCGCGGGGACGGAGGAGGAGTACCGCGCCTATTGCGATGCCTATCAAGGCTTCGGCATCCCTGCGAAAGCGCCGGAGGCTCGCTTGGAAGCGCCGGTGCCGGTGGACAGGCATGAGGCGTTCGCGGTATCCGCGGATGTCACCTTCACCGCGCTGGCCGCGGACCGCAAAGCGGCGGGCATCCCATTCTCCGGAGCATGGCTCTTGGCCTCGCGCATGCTCACCTACGGATATCTCTGGAACGAGGTGCGCGTGGTGGGAGGCGCGTACGGCGTGGGTCTTTCCTGCCAGCGCAATGGCCAGACCGTCTTCCATTCGTACCGCGATCCGAAGATCGATCCCACGTTGGAGGCCTTCGAGGGGGCGTCGGCGTGGTTGGAGCGCATGGATGTCCCCCAGGCGGAGTTCGAGGGATATGTGGTGAGCACGGTGGCTTCCATGGATGCGCCCGTGAAGCCGAAAGGGCTCATGCGCCGTCAAGATGCCATGCATTTCACGGGCATCACGCCGGAAGACCGGGCGAAGACGCGGGCTGAGCTGGTTGATGCCACGCCCCAGGTCGTTCTCGCGGTGGCGGGTCCGCTCGCGGAGCTCGCGCGCGCTCACCATGTGTGCTCGGTGGGGGATGGCAAGCTCATCCGGGCCAGCCGCGAGCAGTTCGATGTCCACGATCTCACGTCGGCTTGAGGAGGATGAACGATGACGGACGATCATGCCTACAAGCACATCAAGGTCGCTCCTGCCGAAGAGCCGGATGTCATCATCCATGCGGGCATCCGGGAGGAGGCGCCATCCAGCGCGGAGTCTGCTGCCAAGGCCGCTGGGCAACGTCCGGAGACGGAAGCGCCTTCGCCAGAGGCGGCAGCGGAAGAGCCTCCTTCAACGGTTTCGAGCGCGTCCGCAGACGGCGTTCCCGGCCGCTCGGCGAAAGGGGCGTATCAACCCACCACTCTGGACGATATCGAAGGCTCCAAGATGCCGAAAACGCAAGTCGTGGTCATCATCGCTTGCGTGTTGGCTATAATCGCATTTGCGATTTGGTATGTGTTCTTCTCGTGAAAAACAGCACAAACGGACCCGCGACGAAAAGGACAGCAAGATGAGGAAGAAGAAAGATCAGGTCGTGGCCGCTGAAGAGGATATCCTCGATGCGCAGGCTGACGATCTTGAGATCCCGCAGATCACCACGCTGACCGAACCTGAGGAAGCGGACGTTGAGAAGCCGCGCGCCAGCCATGCGCGTCAGGGCCAGGCGGCCTACATCCAACGCTCCACGCGGATGCGCAAGATCTTGATCGCGGTCATCATCGTGCTCATCCTCCTGATCGCCGCCGCCGGGGTCTTGGTCTGGCAGCTGTATCAAACCTCTCGGGACGCCGCTGTCCAGCAAGCGCAGATCGCTGAAAGCACGCTCTCTGCGGATCAAGAGCAAGCCACCAAAGACACATCCGCCACCACCTCCAAGAAGACCACGGTCCCGAATCTGGTCTCGCTCCTTGGCATGACCCAGGATGAAGCGGTGGCTGCGCTCCAGCATGGCGCGCGCGTGAGCTCTGCGGTGGAGGTCAACGAAGAGGGCAACCCCATCAAACAGGAAGTGCGCGTGGCTCTCACCGAAGAGCCTGCGGATTCTCGCGGAGGGACGCCCACGGTGTCGCTGAGCTTGAACGAGGAGGGGCGGATCATCCGGACCGGGTATTCATCGGCCACCTCATCGCTCGGATACGGATCGCTTTCCTTCTCGGATGCCATCACCAATGAATCCATCGTGGAGAAGACGCTTGAGGAGGCGGGGCTCGCGGTGCCCGCGGGAGAGGTGCAGTTGCCTGCGGACAAGATGGCCTATTCCACCTACGCCTCGGACGGCACCACGCTCACCAAGGAGAGCTGCACCTTCAACGGCACGGGCACGGCGAACGGCTCTGAGCTGCCGTGGTCAGCCACGCTCACCTACGATTACTCCATGGCGAACGCCACGGGCAACCTGGTGGACACCATCCGCACCATCTTCATCTACGTAGGATAGTTCAAGTTGCGAACCCATCCGGGTTCGCAACCGATTGACGCTGCGGCTGTTTCCGCAACGCTTCATATATGCGATATATGCGTTGCTTCGCGTCGCACCCATCGGGCGCCACTGGTCAACCGCGCGAACAGGAAGAGCGTCCTGCGCATCAGCCGTCCGGTTGAGCATCCGGGTTGAAGCAGATCCCGTGCCACCCGAATCCATCCAATACGCTAGGTAACCCGGCAGCTATCTCAATGAATGGCGAAGCGCAGCTACGGACAACCTGGGTCACGGCCCTTGCGCGCGCTTCGGTCGTGCGCTAGACTATCCAAGCTTTATGAATCAAGTGGAAAGCCAACGGGCTTTCCCACCTGTTTCGGCGCGGGTTCGCAGCTGATGGGTCCAGTGAATAGAGATGCTGTGCGGATGTCGCTCGTTTGAGCGCGTTCGCCGGTGAACTGGCTTGTCTGACCTGCGGTGCGCATCGCAGGTTTTTTATTGCGCTCGTGCGCAAGAAGGAGGTGGGCGCCATAGCCGCTCAGGAGCCAAGGCTCAACGATGAGATCAACGTCCGCGAATGCCGTCTGATCGACTACGACGGGAACCAGATGGGCGTGTTCAGCTTGGAGCAAGCCCAGGGGATCGCGGATGCCGCAGGGCTTGATCTGGTTGAGATCGCGCCGAATGCCACGCCGCCAGTGTGCCGTGTGATGGACTACGGGAAGTTCAAGTACGACCAGGCCATCAAGGCGAAGCAGGCGCGCAAGAACCAGACCAAGATAGAGATCAAGGAGATGAAGTTCCGCCCGAAGATCGACGTGGGCGACTACGAGACGAAGAAGAAGCACGTCCTCCGTTTCCTTGACGCGGGCAACAAGGTCAAGATCACCATCATGTTCCGCGGGCGCGAGATGGCCCATCCCGAACAGGGTCTGTCCATCTTGGAGCGTTTGGCGGACGATCTCAAAGACGTGGCCGTCATCGAGAACCAACCGAAGATGGAAGGCCGCAACATGCACATGCTCATCGCTCCGCTGCCGCAGAACATGAAGCAGAAGGCGGACAAAGCGAACAAAGCAGATAAGACGGAAAAGACAGAGAAAGGAACCGAAGATGCCTAAGATGAAGACGCACCGCGGCACGGCGAAGCGTTTCCGTGTGACCGGATCGGGCAAGATCATGCGCGCCAAGGCGTTCAAGAGCCACATCAAATCCAAGAAGAGCCCCAAGCGCATCCGCAATTTCCGCCATGAGACCGAGGTCGCGAAGGCTGACGAGAAGGTCGTCTCTCGCAACTTGGGCCTTCGATAGGCGACCCGCAAGGATAGTCAAGAAACGAAGTGAGGAGATAGATCATGGCACGTGTGAAGCGTTCCGTCAGCGCCCGCAAGAAGCGCCGCAAGGTATTGAAGGCAGCCCGTGGTTATTATGGTGCCCGCTCGCGTCATTACACGAAGGCGAAAGAGCAAGTCCAGCATTCCATGCAATACCAGTACCGCGACCGTCGCAACAAGAAGCGCGATATGCGCAGGCTCTGGATCACCCGCATCAACGCTGCCACCCGCATGCACGGCATGTCCTATTCCGTGTTCATGAACGGCCTCAAGAAGGCCGGCGTGGAGCTTGACCGCAAGGTGCTGGCTGACATGGCCGTGGCTGACCCTGAGGCGTTCGGCGCCATCGTGGAGGTCGCGAAAGCAGCGCTGTAAGAGATCATCATCGCGAAGGGGATGGGTGAAACCGTCCTCTTCTTGAAAGGCCGGAGCATCATGTTCCGGCCTTTTTCGCGCACAGCTGCGGCTTCTGGCTTGAGCCTGCGTTCAGATGGGGCGGGCGTCAGCGGATGTGGGCGGGCTTCTTGCCCCAGTAGAATCGGGCGAAGCGCTTGCGAAGAAGCTGCGCGTCCTGCTCCGGTTCGCCATGGATGACGGCCAGAGTCGCCTGAGCGATCTTCATGGCGGCGTCCGGACGGCGGATGAGCCCGGCGTTGTAGGAGATGCTGCGGGTCATCTGCGGGTGCGCTTCGATCTTGGAGAGCAGGTCGTACAACTCTCGGCTGGTGGTCACATGGAACGCCGCGCCGGTGGAGGTGAGCATGTCCACGTTCGCCTTCTCCTGGCCGTAGGCGCGACCGAGCAGGATCATGGGCACGCCCACGCAGAGGCATTCGGTGGTGGTGAGGCCGCCGGATTTGCAGACGATCAGGTCGGAGGCGCTCATGAGCGCGGCCATGCCGTTCACGTATCCCAGCGCCGTCACGTTGCTCAGCCCATAATCCGCCGCCAGACGTTTGACGCGCTCCGCGTAGTCCTTGTCCTTGCCCGCCACGATGACGAAATGCATGTGCGAGAAGCGGTGCAGGTAGGGCAGGAGCTCATCGGTGGACTGGCGGAAATGCACGTAGGGGCGGGGCAGCGTGGCGCCCGCTTGGAAGAGGACCACCTGCTTGTCCTGGGGAAGCCCGTATTCGGCGCGAGTGGCTTCCCGATCGTATTCGCGAGCGAAATCAGGAGCAGCGGGGATGCCCGTCACGCAGATGCGCTTGTCCGGCACGCGGCGCGGGCGCAGCGTTTCAGCCATGTGCTCATTCGCCACGCAGAACAGATCCGTGCTCAGATGCGGCCAGAATCCCTCCACCTCATAGTCCGTGGGCACGCAGATGATGGGGAACGCGGCGTGCAGGATCATCCGCGCGCTCACCGCCACGTTCGCCGCGGTGATGTGCGTGCAGATGATGGCGTCGGGCTTCTCTTGGCTCACGAACTCCACGAATCGGGGGAAGTTCAGGCGCGCCCAAATGGTGCCGCCGCCCCATAGAAAGCGCCCCGTGAAGGTGTAGCGCCAGGTAAGATCGTAGAAAGGGCGAGTCACGCCGGTGAACATGGAGGCGGTGCTGTCCCCATCGAAGATGATGCGGCCGAATTGCAGGATGTCCAAGACTTCGGTCTCGATGGCGCGCCCGTCATCGCCGCCGTTCTCGTCCATGATCTTGAAGGCGTCCGCGATGGCGAAGGCGGCGGAGCGATGGCCGGAGCCCACGGAAGCGTGGACGATGAGGATCTTGAGCGGACGGGAGGCGCCATCTTCTTCGATCGCAGCCTCTTCGACCGCGGCTTCCATCCCGTCTTCGTCCGCGCAGAGGGCGCTGCCTTCTTCCTGGATCTCTTCATCCGCGCGTTCCAAGGCATCTTTCTGCGCGTTATCTGTGGGATCAGATTTCATGAGGGCAATCATAGCCTATTTGATTAGAATGGGCCTGTAGACGACCACGGGCCCGCGCGGCCTGGCGAAAAGATGGGGTATCCGATGCCTGAGAAGGTGACGCTTTGCACGAAGACCACGGCTGAGAACGTGGATGCGGCTTGCCGTGGGGCCGGCGTGGCCGTGCTCATCCCGTGCTACAACGAGGCTTTGACCATCGGCAAGGTGGTGGATGATTTCGCCTGCGAGCTGCCGGAGGCGGCCATCTACGTGTACGACAACAACTCCACGGATGGCACGGCGCAGATCGCCCGCGAACATGGGGCGTGCGTGCGCACGGAGACGCGCCAGGGCAAGGGCAACGTCGTGCGCCAGATGTTCCGTGAGATCGACGCTGATTATTATGTGATGGTGGATGGGGACGACACCTATCCCGCTCAAGCCGCTGCTGATCTGATCCGGCCTTTGGCGGAGGATCTTGCGGACATGACGGTGGGCGACCGCCTGTCCAACGGCACCTACGGTGAAGAGAACGACCGCGCGTTCCATGGTTTCGGCAACAACCTGGTGCGTTGGCTCATCAAGGTGATCTATGGCTACGCTTTCGAAGATGTGATGACGGGATACCGCGCTTTCACGCGGATGTTCGTGAAGACCATGCCCGTGCTCTCTTCCGGCTTTCAGATCGAAACGGAGCTGTCCATTCACGCGGTGGACAAGCGCTGGCGCATCACGGACGTGCCCATCGAATACCGCGACCGACCTGAGGGCAGCGAATCGAAGCTCTCCACGTTCCAAGACGGCGCGCTCGTGCTCATGGCCATCGCGTCGCTGTTCAAGGACTACCGCCCCATGGCGTTCTTCGGCTGGCTGGCGGTCCTGTTCGTGGTGGTGGGGCTCATCTTCGGCATCCCGGTCATCGTGGAGTTCTCCGTCACGCATTTGGTGGAGCGCTTCCCCACGGCGCTTTTGGCGGTGGCGCTGGTGCTCTGCGGCGCGCTTTCCTTGACGGTGGGCCTCGTGCTGGATACGGTGGCGAAGAACAACCGCAAGCAGTGGGAGATCTCCGTTTACGAGGCGTATTTCAACGCGCGGGCGTGAGGGCGAAGGCCGGTTGGGAGCACGGAGCCCGTGGGCAGGGGGGCGCGTTCGGGCGAAAAGAGGAGAGCGGCCCGATCCTGCTGCCTCAGCCACCGATCCTCGTCGGTTGATGTCAAGATCGGTCCGCTTCATCTCCCAGTGTAGCGGCCTCAAAAAATATATGTAGACTAGTAATAGATAACTGTTAGCATTAGAATTAATATGCAAAGATGCAGCGTAAGTCATCATTTACACTCCATCGAACCTGCTCGATGAGAACATGATCGCAGGCATTTCCCTCTTCCTGAAAGCAACCTGAACCCAAGACGTTGTTTCTGTGATTTCCTTAGAACGCGTGTTCGCGGCTTGTATAATGTCTTCCAAATGCAGAAAACCAGCACATACGATACGAACATACCCGCCCAGGCCAGCGGTGGCATCAAGCTGAAGGCTTCTGAACCATTGTCGCCGAACGCCTTCGTGCGCATACCCTCAGAGGTCCAGCCAGCATCGCAGACCTCCACTTCCATTCCCCTTCCGCGCCAGAAGAAGATGCGCGTGCCGCGGGGTGGCAGCGTTGAGCGCCCTGCGCAGCGCAATCCGCGCAATCAGCCAGCTGCGCCGGAACGCGCCCAGAGCGTCCAGGATCCCGTCGGCCCATCCCTTCGCATCGTGCTGGAGCATGATGAGGACGACGCGCCTCAGGATGCGGACGATCAAGGACAGGCGGAAAGCCTCGCTCAGTTCGTCTCCAACTTCCCGAAGATCCCTTCAGGCTTGATCTTCGAGTTCCCTGAGAACGAGGCGAATGAGAGCGCTTTGGAGGATGATCCCAGCATCGAGGATGATGCGAAGACCATCCGCCTTGATGAGGGCCAGATGCCACCGGACGGGCGCACCCAGGCGATCCCTTTCCAGCGCTCTTCCGCGCCCTCTCGCCGCTCTCATTCCCAGGACCTGCCGCTTTGGAACGCCCATTCCCGTGATCTCCCACCCCGCAACGTTCATTCCCAGGATCTGCCGCCGCGCGCGTCTTCGCAAGGGGAGGGCTCTCGCATCCAACCGGTGAACCCTCGTTTCGAGAAGCTCATCCGAGAGGCCACCTCCCAGCCCATCCCCTACGGTTCGGGCTCGCGCGCCACTTCACCGCACCCTGCCTCATTCAAGCTCTCTCGAACCCCTTCGCCGGTGGACAAGCCGCGGTTCAACTGGAACAACGCCCAGGCCCAAAGGCGCCCTTTGCGTCCGAACGCCCCATTCGCCTCCAGCGCTCCCATCCGCCAGCAGGGGATGGCGTCTGCGGCATCCGGCCCCCTTCCACGGCAGAATGCGGCATCCGGCCCGCTCAAGCCCACGGCGCCTTCTCCGGCTCTGGCCGCTCGCATCCCGGCGGTGTCGTCACCCTTCGCGCCCGCGCCCGCTCCCGCTCGCAACAGCGCGTCGCTCTCAACCGCCGCCGCGCCGTCCGCCCCGGCCCCAGAGCCGCTTCTTGACGCCTCCGCCATCGAAGA
Organism: uncultured Eggerthellaceae bacterium; assembly: GCA_910580205.1. GTDB lineage: Bacteria > Actinomycetota > Coriobacteriia > Coriobacteriales > Eggerthellaceae > MGBC163016. The sequence continues at coordinate 3,140 of CAJTVP010000023.1, read as the reverse complement.
GAGCACCATGTTCGATGAGCCGCCCATCTCCATCGCCGAAGGCATGAAAGACGCGGACAAGAGCCACAAGAAGGGTCGCACGGCCATCATCGTCGTCCTGGTGGCCATCATCGTCGCGCTCGTCGCCTTCATGGCTTTCATGAGCAGCCGGGGATCCATCACCATCCCGGAGATCAGCATCACCACGAAGGACATCAACGGAAACGCGGCGAACGGCTCCTCTGCTTCCTCGAACAGCTCCGGTCCCACCCAAGAGAGCATCTCCGGTGCGGATGAACCCGTCGCTTCGGGCGCGGGCGCGGTGACGTACCGCTACACGGCCAAGACCCCGGCGGGCATCGAATACTCAGTCGAGGAGTCCACCACGTTCGACGATGCGGGGCACTGCACGTTCACCACCATGATGATGCAATTCCCCAATGAGCGGGCGGCGAAGGATTTCACGGACAATCTGGCGCGCGATCTGGGGTCCAAGTTCACCCTGGATGCGCTCAATGGAGCCAACGCCACGGTCACCGTGGACAACAGCGCCTTGGGCCTCGATCGGGAGGATTACGAGAACGCCCTCAGATTCAGCGTGGATGATCTCGTCATCCTCAAGAAGTAGCGCATCTGCGCTGCAAGAGGGCAAGATGTCTGATATCATACAAAAAACACATTCTCATCCGCGCCATCAATGATCAAGGAGAATGATTTGCAGAGAACGAGAGCAACGGCCACACGGAGAAGAGCGCCTCGCCACGCGCCCCAATGCGGGCGTTTCAAGGGCATCGCCTCTCTTCTGATCTCCGTGCTGCTCTTGTGCTATGCCGTTCCCTGCTTCGCTGCGAGCATTTGGGATGAGGGGTTGCAGCCCCAGCATTCCGGCACGTATTTCGCTTCTCCCATCAATGACGCCGCTCTCTCGGACGAGCAAGCAGAGCTTGCGGCCGAAACCGCTTCTGAGGGAGGCGCGGTCCGCGCGGCTTCCAAGATGGACGCCTCTGTTTCCGAGACCACTGGCCCCGGCATCGCTTCTGATGAGGACGCGGTCTTGGCGGCGAAGAAGCGCGTGCAAGCGGTCTCCGCTGCTCAGGTCGAACGCGCTAGCGTCATCGATTCCATGACGGCGGCTCCGGTCAAAGCGCCGGATCGCACCCTTGAGCTGATGACCGCTTCCCTCGCGCTCCTGATCGCGTTCCTGTTCGGCATGCTCGGCGTCCGCTCCATCGTGTTCGCGCGCCGCACGCGCGCCGTCGTCGCCCAAAACTCCTATGGGCAGATCCTGAAAGCCTGATCGCGTGACGCTTCTTTTGAAGGATGCTTATGGCCGAATCTGAAAACGACCAGATCTCATTGGATGAGCTGTTCGCCGCCGTCGGCGTCAGCGCTCCATCACCAGCCAAGCAAGAGGCGAAACCCGCCAAGCCATCATCGGATGATCACGCGACGACGGAGAATGATCTGTTGAGCGCGTTGGGATTGCCCCATCTCGGCGCCAGCGCGCCATCGCAACCCAAGGAAGAGCCGCCTTCAGCGGAAGCGCAACCGAAGGCGGAAGACGCGCGTCTTGATCGGGCGCGGCAATGGAAAGAAGAGCTGGCCCAGGCTGAGGCGCTCCATGAGCAGGCGGAGCGGGCGGCAGAGGGCGTGGAGGCTTCCGGCATCAGCACCGTTGATGCGCCCGTCGCCCACACCAGCGTCTCTGCGCTCCCCACGCTCTCTTCCAGCACCATCCAGCCGTTCGGTCCTGGTTCCTCGCCGCGGCCTCAGATCGGCGTCCTCGAACCTGCGCAGCGTCCCTCAGCCGTCGTCTCTCCTGTTCCCGGAACGCCCCAATCAGGGCAAGGCCAGCAGGTGCCGCAAGGGCAAGCGCCGCAGCCTCAGATGCCGCAGCAGCCTCGGCAGCCGATTCCCTGGCAAGGGCAGCCCATCCAACCGCAGCCTGGGGCATGGCCTGTTGGCCAGATGCCGCAGATGGCTCAAGGGCAGCCTGTCGCAGGACAGGCGATGCAGAGCCAGCCTGCTTTCGGGCAGGTAGCCGAGCAGGCGCAAGCGACCATGCCCGTGCAACCGGGCGCGCAGCCAAGCCCAGCGCAGCCAGCCAGCCAGCAGCCTCAGGCGGAGCAGCTTCCAGCACTGGAGCCGTCTTCGGCGCAAGAGCAAGCGCAGCCTGAAATCCCGGAGCAACCTGCAGAGCAGCAGCCTGCCGTCCAAACGCAGCCCATCCAGCAGCAGCCAGCTCCCATCTCCCAGGGCGCATTCCCTCAGGAGATGGCGGAGCCGCGATCGCAGGCGGCGGAGCCGGTCCGTCCGATGGACCAAGGCCAACCAGCCCAAGGGCCCATCCAGCAGCAGCCGTTCCCGGCCCCCATGCCCCAGCAGCCCAGCCAAGGGCCGGCGCAGCCGAACATGCCCGCGCAACCTGCGCAACCGCTTCCGGATCTCGCATCCGGCATGCCGCTTGCGCCCATCGCCCCGATCCCGCCCTCTTTTGAGGAAACCTCAGTTGAGCAGCAAGAGGCGCTCGAAGAGCTTGAGCGCGAAACGCGTTCGAGCAAGATGGCCCACGTCGTCGGTGGCATCCTGATCGCCATCGCTGCGGTCTGCGTCGCTGTGGCCATCTGCCTGCTCACCGGCATCATAGACCTCTCCATGCTCAATCCCAACGCTTCTCAAGCCACCACGCAGCTCTCTGGCCAGGCCACCCCAAGCGCCACCAGCGGATCGAAGAGCGACGAGGTCATGAAGACGGATCCAGCCAGCACGGCAGGGCAGGTCGTATATGCCTATGTCGTGCGCGGAGTGGATGGCGGCACCCATGAGGCGGTGGAGACCGCCACGTTCGGAGACGACGGCATCCTGGAATCCAGCTTGCTTGAGATCCAAGCCGCTTCCATCGAGGATGCCGAACAGCTCTTGGAGCAGTTGAGGACGGAGTACGGCGAAAGCCTCAAAGAGGGCACGGCCAGTCCGGACAAGGTCGTCTGCACGGTCGTGCTCCCGCGCGATGACCTTGATCGCGAGCTGTACACAGAGCTCCTCTCAACGAACGCCTCTGAATTCAAGATCATTTCCGAATAAGCTTTTTGAATAAAACCGGGGAGTCCCGATGCTCCTATAGATGTCAACCCCTTCTCTGGCGGGGTTGGCGGACCTCG
>CAJTVP010000022.1 GCA_910580205.1 uncultured Eggerthellaceae bacterium | reverse complement strand
GCAGAACGGTTCCCATTATCAGCGTAGCGCGGGCATTGCCCGCCAACGAGGGTCAAACGTAACTGGATGCTGGATATGCGCATCCGCCGTCGGGTCCTGCATCAGAACGTGGAGAAGCCTCCGCACCCGGGCGACGAACGCCGCGCATCAAGTTCGGCGCCGCCGTGCGGTTCCCGATGGCGAAGATCAACCGGCGCGCATTATCGCGGCGCAAGCCGCATATATAAAAGAGATGCAGACAGGCAAAGGCAGCGAGGGTTCCCAGGGTGCCTGAGATTGGGCCGCCTTTGGGCCAAGTTGGCTTCGTCCAACGCCGAGCCCAAAACAAGGCCCAAGATCAGGTGCACCTGGGAAGCCGCAGCGTCAATTCGCCAACGGCAGCAGGCTCATAATCCAAAACCAGAGTGGCGGCACCAGCAGCGAAGGCAGGAAGTTCATGACGGAGATCTTCTTGATCTCCAAGATGGACAACCCGGACGCCAGGATCAAGAAGCCGCCCACGATGGATATCTCCGCCATCAAGTCCGCCGTCAGCAGCGGAGACACCCACTGCGCCAGCAGGAAGATGCTTCCCTGCCAGGCGAACAGCACACCCGCCGCCACCGCGATGATGGGGCCATAGGTTGATGCCAGCACCAAAGAAGTCACCAGATCCAGCGTGGCGTTCGTGAACAGGAACGTCTCGTCTCCGCGGAGCGCGCTGTTGATGGGTCCCAGGATGGAAAGCGTTCCGAAGCAGAACAGCACGATGGCCGTGGACAGCCCTTCGGCGGGGCTTCCCGCCCGCGGCGCGTCTTCCGCTTCCATGGCATCTTTAGCGCTCTCAGCCCCTTCGTCTGGCGCCGGCTTCTTCGTCCGATTCACCAACCGGTCGAAGCGCCCTTCTATATCCAGCGCTGTGCCCGCAAGGCCGCCCAACGCCAGGCTGCCGATGAACAGCACCGGATAGATGCTGTCCTCCATGTTGATGACCACCGCGTGAATGCCCAACCCTGTAGCCGCAAGCCCCATGGCCGTGTAGAGCACCAGCTGGTACTTCTCCTTCAGCCCCTGTTTGACCAGACTGCCGACCAAGCTCCCGATGAGGATGGCGATGGTGTTCGCAATGGTGCCGATCATGCCCGTTCGCGTTCCCTGCGTTCCGTATCCTGCGAAGCCGCGCTCACTCGTCGATCACCATGATGGGGTTATCCCGCGTGACGATCTCCTTCGCGAAGATCTGCGCTCCCAGCCGCTCGGACACCAGATCAGCCATCAGGTCCACGGCCGCCTGCAAGTCATCAGCCCGCGCGGGGTCCACGGATTCTATGATCAGGAACACCTTCGAAGAATCATCCGACAGCGCCGTGCGTTGCCCGTCGCGCCAATTCCAGCAACGGCAGATGGCGCCCGCATCGTCCCGATAGCAAAGCTCCCCTTCCAGCGTGGGCGCATCTTCTTCATCCCCCAGCGCGCGGAACGCGTCGCCGCCTTCGGTGATGCCCAAGCGGATGTCACCCTCCATGGCGTCGATGTCCTCGCCGCCCACCGGCAGCGCATACGTGAGCGAAACCGTGTTGTACACATCCACGGCCGGCGTGATGGACCCCACCGGGTTGCCCTTGAGCACGCGCTTGAGCAGGTTCTCCACGGAACTGCGCGCGCCCTTCTTCGTCTTGAACTTCTGATAGGCGTCGCGCCACACGGACACCACTTCGTTCTGGGAGATGGTGTTGGAGTTGAGATGCTGGTCAGCCGCCGCGTTCGCCTCCTTGAGCTGCCGCGCGATGGCCTGCGCGTCCTCATCCGCCACCTGGTCCGTCGGCTTCATGCCATGGGCCACCACGATGCCGATCTGCGCCTCCGGGAACAGCTCCCAGAAAGAATCCTCCGTCACGAACCGCTTCATGAGCCCCTCCTTCGTTCGCTTCTTCGCGCGGGGCTCCTGCGAGGGCCCGGCGAAGCACATTGGCCCTTATTGTAGTCAATGCGCTGGGCGAACGCGGGGGATCAGCGGGTTTTCTCGCCCCCTTCGCCAGGGCGGCCGGAGCGATACCGGGCCAGCGCGTCATCCAAGTCGCGCGCGGTCCTGCGGTAGCGCACCGCGAAGACCGCCGTCATCACGCCCAATATCACCAAGTAGATCACGGCGAAGCTGGCCCACGCGCCCAGGTCATCCGTGGGGAACCATTGCCCGAAGTAGGCGCATGCAGCCAACACGGCGAAGGCGCAGAGCCCAAAACAGAGCACGCGCGCCGGGTAGGCCAGCTGCTTCACCACCGTGTTCGTGAACCAGAGCGTCTGAAGCCCCGCCAACGCCAAACAACCGATGAGCAAGGTGATCGTGATCACCAGCCCGTATTCAGGGCCGGCGAAGATGAATCCCATGAGCGTCCAGACCCCCATGGCAATGGTGAAGATGGCGCATCCGCCTAACAGCGTGTTCTTGACGATCGGGCTCATGAGGCCCTCCTTTCCGCAACGGCCCCTCCACCCAACGTGGCTGAGGAGCGCGAACGGTCACAGTCCTAGTTTTTCTTTGATGGCAGGGGCGTATTGCCGCGAAGCGATCGAATGCTCGCCGTTGTCCAAGATGAGCTCCAGCCGAGCATTCGCGAAGGGACGCAAGGCGCGCACGTGATCGAAGTTCACGAGCGCAGACTTCGAGATGCGCACGAACTCCGTGCCCTCCAGCGCTTCCTCCACCTCGCGAAGGCGCAAGCGGCTTTCCAGCACGGCGCTTTCGGTATAGAGGAAGGTGCGCCCGTCCACCGTGTCCGCGTAGAGCACGTCCTTCGCCGCCAAGATGCGCGTCTGTCCGTCCACCTCACCCATGAGCTTGCGATCCAGCGCGCTCACGGAGGCCATGATGGAGCGCACGCGCCCGTCAATGCGCGGGCATCGGATGCTCACTTCGATATCCTGCGCTTGTCCGTCTTCCACCACGTTGAGCTTCATGGCCGCCTTCCCATCCCTTCCGGAAACAGCCTCAGTGTGCCAAGAGCCTTCGCCAGGGGCAAGACCATCGGAGCTTACCTGCACAGGGGAAGCATCCAGTTGCACGAAAGCGCGCTTCAGCGGATGCCTGCGTCCAGGAAATAGCCCTCTTTGGAGAATCGCTTGCGGAAGGTGAGGAAGCAGATCAGCACGATGGCCAGGGTGGTGGCCGCCGACATCATGAGCAGCACCACGATCTGATATTTAGCCGCGATCACCGGGTCCGCGCCCGCCAGGATCTGCCCGCTCATCATGCCGGGGATCTGCACGATGCCCGCTGCGCTCATGGTGGCCAGGGTGGGCAGGATGCCAGCGCCCACGGCGGCTTTGATGGATGGGAACGCTGCTTCGCGCGGGGTGGCCCCCAGCGCCACCAGGGTGAAGATCTCTTCTGAACGGCTATCCATATCAGAGAACAATCGGTCGATGGCCACGGCGGTGGCTGACATCGTGTTGCCCAGCGCCATGCCGGAGATGGGCACCAGCTGGCGGGCGCTGTACCACGGCTCCGGTTGGATGACCCCTTCCACCACCACGAACGCGATCACCACCGAAGAACAGAGCAGGGACGCGAACACCGGCAGCCAGAGTCCGCGCACCTGATTCTTCACGCGGCTCACAGCGATCTGCGTAGCGCAGAGGGCCATGGCCAAGATCACGATGAGCACCAACCACCAGCTCTGGTACTGGAACAGGTAGATGAGCACGAATCCCATGGCCAGCAGCTGCACGAACACGCGCACCGTGGACACGGCGATGTTCTTCTCCTGGCCCAGCGCCAGCCGCCACGACACGATGCCCGCCACCAGCATGAGCGCGCTGGCGGCGAAGAGCTCCAGATAACCTATGTCGATCACGCCGCCGGTCATGCGACCGCCTGCCTCTTCAATATGCCTCGCTCAAGCCGGAATATTTCTGCGGCGCGTCCGTCCGAAGCTCGATGCCGGATGCGCAAACAGGCTGCGCCCGCAGCGGCCATCCGCTCCGTGAGCTCTCCCACCGCATCCGCCGAAGCGTCGTCCAAAGCGGCGTCCACTTCGTCCAGAAGCAGCACATCAGGCTTCGTAGCGAACGTGCGCACCAAAGCCACGCGCGCCGCCTGGCCGCCCGAAAGCTTCGCCGCATCCCGATCCAGCGTCACACCCAGCGCCGCTGCGTCCAAAAGCCCTTGCAGCTCTTCATCAGAAGGCGGCTGCGCCCCGCGGTTCACGCGCAGCGTCCACGGAAGGAGCAGGTTGTCGCGGATGGTGCCTTTCACCAGAGAAGCGTGCTGTGGGACCAAGCTCACGCGTCGTCGCCATTCCTGGAAGCTGAACGCGCTGCTGTCTTCGCCATTGAGTGCGAGGGTGCCGCTTTGGACGGCCATCATCTGAGCGCAGGCGCGCAAGAGCATGGATTTGCCTGCACCGGATGGACCGGTCAGGTCGTAGATGCGCCCTCGTTCCAGGCAGAGCGAAATGTTCTCCAGCCGGGGCGCTGGACCGCCCGGTTCATCCGCCATCTCATAGGAAACGCACAGCCCTCTCGCTTCGAACAGCGCCACCGCTCCTCCTCTCCTATATAAGAGTGCAGTGTACACCGGGACCGCATGCACGATGGCTGCTCCAACCCGGATGCTCGACCAAGCGGCGGATGCGCAGGCAGGTCTTCCTGTTCGCGTGGTTGACCATTGGCGCCCAATGGGCGCGCTACAGAGCTTCCTTTGATTTTTCAGGTCCACCCTGGCCCTGTAGCGCAGGCATTGCCTGCCACTGAGGGTCATATGCAACTGGATGCTGGGTATGCACATCCGTCGCCAGGTACTGCTTCAGAAACAGGAGAAGACGTCGCCATCGCGCGGCAAAGCCGCGCATCAAGTTCGGCGCCGTTATCCGAACACAGAACAGGCAAATCAACCGGCGCGCACTTTGGCGGCGCAGCCGCCCCCGCACGCGCAGCGTGCACCATGATGGCGATGTGGGCCCCGCAGGGGTCCCGACGGCATCACGTCACGCGTTCCCCGCCGCGCGCAGGCGAGAACCGGGCCGGCCGGGGGTGTCGCGCCGATTCGCGGAGCCAAGAAAAATTATGGTAAAAATCACCATAATTTTTCGCAGGCGCAGTGTAGGCGCGAGTGCCCCCGCCGGACGGTTCGCCATTCCCAAGAACATCCCACCGTCCGGTTCGCCATACCCGTTTCAGTCACACCTTCGCAACGGTCCTCAAACCAGAAAGCCTTTTCGCCCGTCTGCGCGCTATCCTCACCCATCATGCCGCGAAAGGAGGCATCATGGCAGCCTCGCACAAGAACATCACCGCCGATGAGGTCAAGCGGGCCGTGGAGAACGCCTATCAAAAAGTGCGCTCTGAATCCGGTGGCAAGAATGCCAGCTACATCCCGTACCTGGCTTCCGTGGACTCGAACCTGTTCGGCATCAGCGTCTGCCTGCTGGACGGCACCATCATCTCCGTGGGGGACAGCACGCACACCTTCGGCATCGAATCCGTCTCCAAGGTGCCCACCGCCATCTTGGCCATGCGCGAATATGGCGCCGTGGACATCCTCAACAAGGTGGGCGCGGATGCCACGGGATTGCCCTTCAACTCCATCATGGCCATTCTTCTGGAAAAGGACCGGCCTTCTTCTCCGTTGGTGAATGCCGGCGCCATCGCCGCCTGTTCCCTGGTGGAGCCCGTGGGGAACAAAGAGAAGAAGTGGCAGGCCATCGTGGACAACATCAAAGAGCTCACAGGCGCGGAACCTGAGGTCATCGAAGAGCTCTACGCCTCTGAATCCGCTACGGATTTCAACAATCGCTCTATCGCGTGGCTGCTCAAGGACTATGGCCGCATCTATGACGATCCGGATCTGTCTCTGGACCTGTACACGCGCCAGTGCTCCTTGGGCACCACGGCAGAAGCGCTTTCCATCATGGCGGCCACCATCGCGAATGATGGCTTCAACCCCGTTACGAACACGCAGGTCTTCGACCCCGATTTCGCTCCAAAAGTCACGTCGCTCATCACCACGGTCGGCTTTTACGAACGCACGGGCGACTGGCTTTACAAATCCGGCATCCCGGCGAAGTCCGGCGTGGGCGGCGGGGTGCTGGGCGTGATGCCCGGCATGTTCGGCATAGCCGCCTTCTCCCCTCCCCTGGATGAAGCAGGCAACTCGGTCAGAGCCCAGCTTGCCATCCGGGAGATCATGCATGAGCTGGAGCTCAACATCTTCGCTGCCAGCAGGCTCTGCATCTGCCAGTGCCGTCCCACTCAAGAACAAAGCTGATTTTCGCGTGTGAACGGCGCTTCCCTGCTACACTGCATGCATGGACAAGCGCAGATACATTCCGGCCTTCGCCGCCGCAACGGTGCTCCTCATCGCGGCGGTGGCCATATACCTCGCTCAGCTGTCCAACACCGTGGCCGCGAACGTCATGTCCACGGTAGACGAGATATCCCGGCACGACGTTGAGACCATCGAAGGCGCCCTGGACAACTGCTATGGCAGGCTTGAATCCATTGCCAAGCGCATGACGGTCTACGATGTGGAGACCATCCAAGAGGCGCAAGAGCAGCTCAATCTGGAAGCGGCCTCATCGGCGCTCTTCAACGCCGTCTACCTCATGGATGAGGAAGGCGTGCTGTACAGCAGCTCATACCTCAAGCTCTCGAAGGATCAGCACACGTACCATGAGCTGTTCGCTGAGAACAAAGATCATTTCGTCTTGGCCTACGATGACGTGAACGGCAAACTGGAAACCACCAAAGAATCGCTCATTTACGGCATCCGCATAGCTCCGATCGTCATCGAGGGCAAAGCGTTCACGGGCATGCTCGGCCGCTCTGACCTTTCCACCATCCGCGACCAGCTGCTGATCGAAAGCTTCGACGGCGAAGGCATCTCCAGCGTGGTGAACGTCAAAGGCTACTACATCGTGAACTCCTCTCCCGCTACGGATCTGTCCGGTCGAAACAACTTCTACGACATGCTGGAAGCGGGACACCTTGAAGGCGGCATGACCATTGAAGACGTGCGCCGCAACATCGCAGACGGGATGAGCTTCTCCGTCAATTGCGTCACCGCCCAAGGGGAATCCCTGATGCTCTCCTTCGCTCCCATCGAAGGCACGGCCTGGTCGTTCATCATGCAAGTCCCCATGCGCATCTTCGACGAACGCTTCACGCCCTTCGTCACCATGACCGTCGTGATGCTGGTCGTGGTGGTCGTGCTCCTGGTGGGCATGATGTTCATCATCTATCGCTCCCTCAAACGCACCGTGTCAGCGAACGCCGAATCCGCCGCTCGCGCAGAGTTCCTCTCCACCATGAGCCATGAGATCCGCACGCCGCTGAACGGCATCATCGGGTTGAATCATCTGATGGAACGCCATATGGATGACAAGCAGGCCATGGAAGGCTACGTCAAGAAGCTCGGCCGCGCTGCCACCTATCTCCTGTCCCTGGTGAACGACATCTTGGATGTCTCCAAGCTCCAAGCAGGCAAAGTTGAACTGGCGAACGCGCCTTTCAACATGACCGCAGCTTTGGAGAACGTGTGCGATATGCAGCGGGAGCCCATGGCGGAGCGTTCGATCAGCTTCATCACTTCAGAGGTTCACCTCCCTTATCCCTTCGTGGTGGGAGATGAGGTGCGCGTGGAACAAGTGCTCATGAACATCCTGTCCAACGCCGTCAAGTTCACGCCGCCAGAGGGCACGGTCACCGTGAGCGCCGGTCAGGCTCTGGAGATGTCCGGCTACCGCGTGCGCACCACCATCCGCATCTGCGACACGGGCTGCGGCATGAGCGAATCGTTCCAGGAGCAGATCTTCGATGTGTTCACCCAAGAACGCTCTTCCACTGACGAAAGCCAAAAGGGCACGGGGCTGGGCATGTCCATCAGCTATCTTCTGGCGAAGCAGATGGGCGGATCCCTTTCGGTGGAGAGCACCCTAGGAGAAGGCTCTTGCTTCACCGTTGAGTTCGCCACGCCGTTGAATGCCGCCTGGCGCAAGGCGGCGCTGGAGACGAACGGCGCGAATGCAACAGAGGGAGCCAGCGAAGGCAACGGAACATCCGGCGAAGCGAAGGCGGCCACCGCGACCGAACGGACATCATCGGCTGATGCCATGACTCCTGATGAGCCCAGCGATGAGGACAACGGTCCCGTGCGCCTTCTGGTGGCGGAAGACAATGAGCTGAACGCGGATATCATCGAAAGCATCCTGACCGAAGAAGGCTACGAGGTGGTCTTGGCAGCAGACGGACGCGAAGCGGTGGATGCCTTCAAAGCCTCGCCCATCGGGAGCTTCGCCGCCATCCTCATGGATGCGCAGATGCCGGTGTTGGACGGCTTCAGCGCCGCCCAAGAGATCCGCGCCCTCAACCGCATAGATGCAGAGAGCGTGCGCATTTTCGCTTGCACCGCCTCCACCTTCGAAGAAGATCGGAAGAAGGCCCTGGATGCGGGCATGGATGATTTCCTGCCCAAGCCGCTGAACGTTCCGCTCATGCTGGCGAAACTGAAGGAAGTGAAACCATGCGTGGGATGAGGATCCTGCTCAGCTGCCTGATCGCATGCAGCCTCGCCTTCGCCGCTATCTTCACCGCCGGCTGTTCGCGAACGCCGGATGACACTCTCCGCCTCACACTCAAGATTCCCCGAACAGGCCATGACGTCATCTTCGACGAGAGCATCACCCAGGTGGATCAGGTGATGGAGATCATGGTGCAAGATTTCGAGAAAGCCTATGACCGCCCCGTTGACATCACGGTGCAGGTGTTCGAGCAGAACCAGTATGACAGCGCCGTCGCGGATGTTTTCGACACGCCCGATGCTCCGGATATCCTCTACGGAGACTATTTCAACATGAGCACCTATATCCACAGCGGGCGCGTGGTGCCCCTTGATGATGTGGTCACGCCGCAAGTGCGCCAAAGCGTGTTCGATTGTCTGTGGGATATGAGCACCATCCAGGGGCACGTCTACATGATGCCGTATCTGGGACGGCAGAACGTGTTGGCCTACAACAAAGAGCTGTTCCGCCAAGCTGGCCTTTCGCGTTTCATCAAAGACGGCATACAGTCTTGGACCCTTGAAGAATGGGAGCAAGTGCTGGACACGCTGGCGAAGAACCTGCCCACCGGATCGTTCCCCATGATGATGTACGCGCGCTCTTCCCAAGGAGACACCCATATCATGACCTTGCTGCGCGCGTGCGGATCGGACTTCTTCAGCGAAGATGGACACTTCGCCCTCTCCACTCCCGAAGGCGTGGCGGCGCTGCGCTGGATTCAGGAGGGCGTTGATCGCGGCTGGTTCCCGCCTCATGCAGAGAATCTGGAGATCGAGGACTGTTCAAGCCTGTTCCGATCAGGGCAGCTGGCCATCTACATGGTGAACAACGCTTCCATAGGACGATACGAGGACACCATCGGGCTGGTGAACTTCCCAGACGGGGAGGGTGAGGGGTGCGCCACCACGTTCATCTCCGGTTTCGAGGTGTTCGACAACGGGGATCCGGAAAAGGTTCAGGTGGCGAAGGACTTCCTGGCCCACGTGTACAACAGCGAAGAGCTCATGGCCTACGCCGCCGGCATGCTTCCCGCCTCTCAGGCCGCTGCTGAACAGTACGGAGACGACATCCTCTTGTTCGATGAGTTCTTGGAGAACCGCAAGAACGTGGTCGACTTCACGGGCAGCAATCCTGACACGCGCGCCATCCGGGAGATCTTCCATAAGCGTATGTATGATCTGCTGATCGGGCACACCACGCCGGAGGAGACGGCGAGGCTCCTGGATGAAGAATGCAACCAAGCCATTGACGAAGGCGTGGCCTCAAGCACGCTGCATGAATGAACTGAGCTTGCGATCATTCGCCAGCTCCAAAGCTCACTTCCACGAAAGCTCGTCGGACAGCAGCACTTCTTTGGCCTTGAAATTGTATGCGGCTATGTTCGTCCGGGAGAGCATCATGGACCCGCGGATGATCAGCCCTACGCCCAGCGCGACGCATCCCAGCAGACAGGGCGCGCCCACGCTCTCCTCAAGCGGGGTCTCTCCAAGCAAAGTGACCACCAGCACGCCGATGAAGATGAAGACGAGCCCGCTGATGAGCTGCGACACGAACGCCCGGCGCGCAGAGACTTTCTCTTCTTCGGTGTAGAAGTCCTCCACGATCGGATGGGCGCGGATGAACTGGGCATGATCCATCCCTGCGGGGATGAGGAGCAGCAATCCCAGTCCCACGCCGGCGAAAACGCACAGAAGCGCCAACGCCATGCTGACGTTCTCAGCCATCTGGAACGAGGTCTGCTCTGCCAGCTCCACGAAGCTGAAGAACAGCACCGAAAGCGTCACGCCCAAGATGATGCAGGTGACCCCGCCAGCGATGCGATCAGCGAAGGAGCGCATGTGCTCATCGTAGCCGACATCATCCACGGGCCTGGTCGCGAGCTGGCTCTCTGATCCGCCATCTTCGTGCGCAGAATCCGATTCTGAAGCGTTCGCTGTGGCTGGCCGCTCAGTCAGGTCTCCTTGAACGAGCTCGTCCAACGTACAGTTGAAGATCTGGCAGAGGGCGATCAGCTTGTCCATTTCGGGGTAAGACTTATCCGCCTCCCATTTCGCGACCGACTGGCGGCTCACGCCCAAAAGCGCCGCCAGCTGCTCCTGGGTCATGCCGTTCACAGCGCGTAGATGAAGAAGGTTGTCGCGGAAGCTCATAGAGTGCCTTTCAGGTGGATGCGATCCGGTCAGATGATGCATCCACGATAGTCTAGCGCGAAGGCCATGACCATCAACCGGCGGGAGCATTCTGAACGGAGGCCAGCGCTACCGCTGGTTGCGAACCCCCGTTCAGACCGCATTTCCTCACAAACCATCCTTTCGCAGGCAGCCGAATGGCCCTGCGGCAAGATCAAGGACGTTGACCCATGCCGCCTTCAAGAGTGAGCGTCTCTCCGCTCATGAACTTGAAATCCGGGCTGGCCAGCTGCACCACCACGCGACCTATCTCCGTTTCCACATTCCCGTAATGGCCCATGGGAGGCATATGCACATTGGCCTCGAAAGCATCCGGATACTGCTCCTGGAATTTCTCCAACGCCGCCGTCCATGCCAGCGGGCACACCACGTTCACATTGATCCCATCCGGACCCCATTCAGTAGCGGCCACTCTGCTCATGCCGCGGATGCCCTCTTTGGCGGCCGCATAGGCGCTTTGGCCGTAGTTGCCGAACAGGCCGGCGCCAGATGCGAAATTGATGACGGAGCCTTTCGTCTCTTTGAGATGCGGATAGCACGCCTGCATGTAGTAGAACGCAGCGTACAGGCCCGAATAGATGGCCAGATCGAATTGCTCCGTGGTGTGGTCGGCCAGGGTGACCCCGGAAGCGGAGGCCTGCGCGTTGTTCACCAGCACGTCAATGCAGCCGAACTCTTCCATGGTCTTGTCAACCACGTTCTGCACCGTCGCCAGGTTGTCGTTCCCGGAGGCAACATCCGCCTGCACGGGAAGGACGCGGATGCCGAACTCCTCTTCCAGCTTCTCCTTCGCCGTGGTCAGCTTGCTTTCGTTGCGCCCCGTGAGCGTGAGGTTCGCGCCCTCCTTGGCGAACGCACGGGCGATGCCGTATCCAATGGATCCAGCGCTTCCGTCCTTCAGCGCAGCGAAACCGCCGCCCGTGATGATGACCGTCTTGCCTTCAAAGCAACCCATGGGATTCCTTTCCTTTGAATCTGCACTCATGCGTCCAGATTACCATGGGGAGTGACGGCGAAACGAACATTTAACGGGAAGCGGGCCTCCGCCTGCTTCCCGGGGACAGGTTCAGCCCTTGGTCACCGTAACCATCTGCAATGCACCGCCGAAAGAAAGACCGCCACCGGATTTCACGGACCGCTTCGTCCGCTCCGGATCAAGCACGATGCTGCCAGCCGCCATGCCCACGCCAGCCTCAAGCAGCGGCTTCGCCATGACCACCGAAGGCCCCACCAAGGTGACGTGGGCGTCTTTCGCCAGCTCCAACAACCGAGGCAGCGTCTTGTTCTCAAGGGTGACCCCGGTGATGAACGCGAAGTCAGCCTGAGGCATGACGAATTCACAGGCCGGGTCGGGCTTGTCCAGCTCCGTCCGGCAGTTGCGCTCAAGGACGGTCAGGTTCGCATACTCCTCTATGCGGTCCACATGGGGGAAATGCCCCACCACGACCACGCGAGCGTTTTTCTTCGCCTCTATCTGCGGGCGCATCACTTCGAACGCGTCCAGCTTGCGCACCGTGCCATCCGGCAGCTCCACCGGCTCATCGTAAACCGCGCCCATCGCATCTATCAGCTGCTTCTGTCCATACCATGCGTTCAGCGCCGCAACGCCCAGCGTGGCGTCTTCAAAGCTCCATGACTTCGCCAGCGTTGCCATCTCCCGCAACGGCAACCCGACGAAATCCCGCTCATCACGCTGCTTCACCCCGCCGCCACGGCATGTGTAAGACACCCCCATGGCGCTCTCCGCCTCCACGTAGCTCCAACAAAGCCCCAAGCAATAGTCTTTCACGCGCACATCTTCGGGAATCCCTTCGATCAATCGATCATACAGCGTCCATGACACGAGTCTGCCCTCCTGAGAATGCTCTTCTTTGATGACGTTATTCTATAGCAGCTATAATCTGCCAACAACGTGCAGATGCGCCTTCACGCGAAAGGAACGCCCGTGAGCGAACGCCTTTTCATTCCCCAGACCGCTCAGGATTGGAATCAGCTGTGGCAGGAGCGGCAACGCCTCCGCACCACCGACCGCAGCGCGGAGCATTGGAACGCCCGGGCGAAAACGTACACCCGCAAGGACATGCCCGGCTCCTATACTGACCAGTTCTTGCACTTGGCGGCCATTGAGCCCGGCGAAAGCGTCATGGACATGGGGTGCGGCGCAGGCAACCTGGCCATCCCGCTGGGCCGTGCTGGCCATGAAGTGCTGGCGGCCGATTTCTCCACCGAGATGCTGAAGCGCTTGGAAGCGCGCAGGGACGAAGAAGGCCTTGCCGATGTGCGCACGCTGGAGCTTGCGTGGGCGGACGATTGGGAATCCCACGGCGTAGCCCCTGAGAGCTATGATGTGTGCTTGGCTTCCCGCTCCATCGCCACCTTTGACCTGCGCGGGGCGCTTCTCAAGATGAGCGCCGTTGCGCGTCGCCGCTGCTGCGTCACGCTCATCGTGGGCTCGTCGCCCCAAGTTGATGACCGCATGCTGACGCAGATCGGCCTTGCACCAGCCCCCAGCTATGACTCCGTGTTCGCCACGGCCATCTTGCAAGCTGAGGGCTACCTGCCAAAGCTGGCTTACATCTCCACCCATCGGACTGACAGCTTCATCAACGAAGAAGCCGCCTTTGAGAAGTACGCGGCCATGGCACGCCAAGCCGCTGCCGCTGAACAACGGGAGCTGTCCAGCGAAGAGATAGACGCCCGCGTGCATTCGTGGCTGGCCGATGAGCTGACCACACAGGAAGACGGCATGCTCACCTTGACGCATCCACGCACCGTGAACTGGGCGTTCGTTTCCTGGGACGTTTCCTGAACCGAAAGCCTCGGAAACGAACAAAGACAGCGAGGGTTACCGGGCACCGCCCCCACCACCGAAGCCGCCTCCACCGCCCATGGAGAAGCCTCCACCGAAACCGCCACCAGAGGAGAACCCTCCGGACGCACCGGAGATGGCCGCTCGCGCCGTGTTCGCCGTATTCGAAAGGGCCGTATCCAAGAATGTGGCCGCTCCGTCCCCGATCCCGCCGCTGGAAATGTGCGGACCGCCCCAGTACCAGATGTACCACGGCACCCACACATCGGCCGCCCCTTCGGGCGCGGCGAACACCTCAGGCACAGTGTTGCGCAGTTCTTTGATGACCTTGTCAGCCACGCCGAACAAGAACGCATAGACCATGAACACGCCCCAGACCTTCACGTCCGCAGGCGGCCGCTCGTTCAGCGCCGAAAAATCCTCCAACCAATGACGGAGCGCCTTCGCCCGGGCCATCACGTCAGCTCCATGCTGGCTTCTGCGCTCCATCTGGTTCGCGATGACCATGACTATGGCCGCCGTAGGAAGCACCAAGATGACCGGCACGAAATTCTCAGTCAAGCCGGTGAGAGCTATGCCGAACATCGCTATCACCGCCGCCACGGCCATCATGATGCCCTTGCACACATGGCCAGCCATCTCGAAGTAATCCTGCTGGTTAGTGAGCGTTGACAGCGTCCCTTGCCACTTCGACAGCGCGTTCATGTACTCCTGCGGGTGATCCTTCCCGAACTGCTGGATGTCATTCAGCATGAGCGTGTCCGCGCCGCCGCTGACCGTCTGGAACAGGAACTCCATGGTGGCATCCGACAGCTCATCGCCTGCCGAGGCGCCGACGGGGATCCGCCGCGTGAGCCGATAGTCGGTCCTTCCCGTGATGCCGGACTGGAAGACGTCCAAGCCCACCGCGCCGTTCGCGCACAGCGTGATGATGGTGGCGGTGAGATCCTTCGGGCTTTCCTTGTCCCAGCGCCACAGCCGCCCGATCACCGCCGGAGGCACGCCTTTCTGCGGCACGTCGCGCCAGTAGTCACCGTCGAAATCCGGCTTGTGCTCCTTGCCGAACCGGAAATACAGCACTATCGCGATCACGATGGCAGCGATGCATACCAACAACAGCCCGATCACGAAGGCCATCTGCACCGCCCGTTCTCGGTTCGCCCGGTCCGCCCACGCTTGTTCCTCCGCCAGCACCGTATCGACGATGGACTGGCCCGCGTGCGACTGTTGCGCCTCCGGGGTTGCCGTGGAAAGCCAGTTCACCGGGAACAGCACACGCGCTTCCGCATACTGCCCCGCCGGGACCGAGCGAGCTGTGTACGTGATTACGTTCCCCTCGATCTTCACGTTCCCGTCAAGCGGCCCGTGGCCCCATGCGCGCACATCCACTCCCGGCTCTGCGCTGGCGCCTTCTGGCTGTGGCAACGTGAGCTCCAGGATCACATGCTCGGAATCCACCGCCCAGCCGCTCCCCACGAACGCCCAGTACAGCTCCGCCGCGTCATCGTAGATCTGCGCGGCATTCGCCACGTCATATTCCAGCCGGAACGTCAGAGCCTCATCCGAGAAATCCCCGAATGCATAGACGGTGTTCTCCTCTTCATCGAACGACCAAGCGGGCACGGATGGGCCGCCTGTGCTGCGCCAGCGAGGCTGGAACTCTATGTCCGGAGCAAGAACGCCAACCCTTTCGCCAGAAGCATCGAAAACGACGATGCTGTAGATCTCCACGCTGGCGTTGCTGGGCAGCTGTTCGCCCAGCTCCCACCAGATCGCCGTGAAGGACCCCTCGAAGTCGAACGTGCGCTCTTCCACCACGTGCAAGGTGGCGTCGCTCTTCATCTCGGCTTGGATGTCCACCTGCGGGCATTCGTAGCTTTTCGCGTAAGCCTTTTCGGTGCTGAACGCGAAAGCCGCCGCGAACAACGCGAGCGCCGCGATGAGCATCCCCAAGAACAGGGATGCGACTGTGCGCCAGGATCCTAGCGTGCGCGCCTGGTCCGTTCGATGCATCATCTAGAACTGCACGCGCGGAACCGATTCCGCTTCCGGCGCAGCGTCGAAACTCTCACGCGGCTTGAAGATGCCGGAGAGCAGCATGCCGGGAAACGTCTGGATGGCGTTGTTGTAGGCCATGACCGTGTCGTTGTAGGACTGGCGCATGTAGCTGATCTTGTCTTCGGTCTCTGAGAGCTGCGATTGCAGCTGCTGGAAGTTCGCATTGGCCTTCAGGTCCGGATAAGCCTCCGCCACAGCGAACAAGCTGCGCAATGCGCCGGTGAGCATGTTGTCCGCCTTCATCTGCTCGTCGGGCGTGGTGGCGGATTGCAGCATGGAGCGCGCCTGGGTCACCTTGTCCAGCGTGCCCTGCTCGTGAGCGGCGTATCCTTTGACCGTCTCGACCAGATTCGGGATCAAATCCGCACGGCGCTGGAGCTGCACGTCGATCTGCGACCACGCGTTGTCAACGCGGTTGCGCTTGCGCACCAGCCCGTTGTACAGGGCCACCGCGCCAATGACCAACGCTGCCAGGATGACGAGAATGATGATGAGAATGACCATGCGCTCCTCCTGAAGTCAGTGGGATAGCGGAACGTCGCCCGCGTCCTGCTATCCTATCATGCCTGCTCTTTTCGCATGCAGAATGACATTGAGACGTTGCACGGCGCCACCCCAGGATCCACGTGGCATCGCCTGAGGATCCGCGAGCGATCAGCACTCCAATTCGTCCGCCAAATGCTTCAAGAACAGCCCCACATCCGTGATGATGCCGATCGTCTGGAAACTCCCCCGGTCGGAAAGCTTCGTGACCACCGCTGGATTGATGTCCACGCACACCGTGGTCACCGCCGCTGGCAACAGGTTCCCCGTGGCGATGGAGTGCAACATGGTGGACATCATGAGGCACGCGCCCGCCTTCTGGCACCACGGCCGCATGGTCTCCTGGGCTCGCATCGTATCAGTGATCACGTCCGGGAGCGGCCCATCATCGCGGATGGACCCCGCCAGCGCGTAAGGCGTATCCGTCTCCACCAGCGCATGCATGAGCCCATCGGTCAAGACGCCCTGCTCCACCGCTTCGCGAATGCCACCGCACGCGCGGATGCGGTTGATGGCCCGCAGGTGATGTTCATGACCCGCGGGCACGGGGACGCCTGTCTGCATGTCGATCCCAAGAGACGTGCCGTACAGCGCCGATTCGATGTCATGGGTGGCCACCGCGTTCCCGCCGAACAGCACGCTGATGAAGCCAGCGCGCACAAGGCGTTCAAGATGCTCCGCTGCGCCCGTGTGGATCACGGCGGGTCCCACCACGGCGATGATGGCTTGCCCGGATTCGCGCACGTCACGCAGGAGAGATGCAGCTTGGCGGATGATCTGCGCCTTCGGCTTTTCGCTGCTGGCCGTGGAGTTCATGAACTCGAACTCCTCTTTTTCGCGCAGGCGCTCCTGAGATGACACGCGGATGCCCATCTGCCCCACCGCGATCAAGTCGCCTTTCTTCACCTGGGAGATGGGCAGCCCCCATGCGCGCTTCGCATCGGGATCGACGCAGATGCCCAAGTCCATCTCCGTGCCCCACACGGGGTACCACTGCCCGTCGATCCGTACGAGCGTTTCAAGGTTGGTGGTGGCGTAGAAGCCCTCTGGGAACACGCCGTCCGACGGTGCCGGCTCTACCCGAACGTTGCCCGGATGAGCGGGGACAACGCCCAGGCCGTGCAGCATGCGCAGCATCTCAGTCAGGTGGTTGCCGTCCCGACCGAACACGCGCATCTCCATGGTGGACGGATTCTCGTTGCCGCGCCCGATCTGAAAGGATCGCACTTCGAATTCGCCATCCAGCTCCACGATGCCGCCCATGATGCGTGAAAGGATGTTCGAATCAACCAGGTGCCCTTCGGCTTCGATGTCCTCATACACGCGCCTGGCATTGGGGTCGGTTCCGCGTTCCACTTCGATTCCTTTCGCCGTACATCCTCTGACCTTGATTTCGTCTTGGTTGCCGCTTCTTCCCTGAACTATAATCACGCGCATGACTGCAACAGCGAAAACCCATCAAGTGCGGGCCTATACGCTCGGTGAAGAGATCGCGAACGCCATCACCCATGGAGTTGGCGCTGGCTTGGCCGTGGCGGCTCTGGTGCTGCTGATCGTGAGATCGGTGAGCGATGGCGGCGGCGTCCTGTTGCTGGCCGCCTTGGTTTACGGCATCTCGCTTCTGCTGGAATACATCATGTCCACGCTGTACCACGCCCTTGCCCATGAAGGGGCCAAGCGCGTGTTCAAAGTGCTGGATCACAGCTGCATCTACTTGCTGATCGCTGGGACGTACACCCCCTACTGCCTGGTGACGCTGGCGCCCGTCGGGGGATTCTGGCTGTTCCTTGCCGTGTGGGCCATGGCCATCATCGGCATAGCGGTGGAAGCGTTCTGGACGTTCCGGCCCCGATGGGTCTCGGCGGTCATCTACGTGGTGATGGGTTGGTGCATCATCGCGTTCATCCCCGAAGTGTTCGCCCGGTTGGACCCCGTGGGATTCTGGCTGCTGCTGGCGGGCGGCGTGAGCTACACCGTGGGCGCCGTGCTCTACGTGCTGAAGAAGATCAAGTACATGCACACGGTGTTCCACGTGTTCGTGCTGGCCGGGTCCATCCTGCAGTTCTTCTCCGTGCTGCTCTTCGTGCTCTGAGGACAGGCGCGCTTCGCCTTCGGCATCAGCGCGGCTGCGAATTGCTCGAAAAATGGCGCCATCGGTTGCACGCTTCGCGAAAGGTTGTGCTACACTTCCCAACCGACCCGAAAGGATATGTCGTGAAGCAGCTGAACCAACAGATCGTGATCGCAACCGCCACTGCGGTTGCTGGCGCATGGTGGTGGCAGAAGGGCATATCGTAAGACACGGGTTATCGAACTTCTGCACATACGCATCCAAGAAGGCCCTCGGTGATCCGGGGGTCTTTTTTTCATCCCCGCACCACCTTCCCGCGCACGGTGCTCCGTTCGAAAGCAAGCCAAAAGGCCAGCAAAAGGAGAAAGGACAAGGACATGGCAACGGCAACCAGCACTGACCAAGCAACCGCAACCCAGAATGCGCCTTACCGGCTCTATCTGCGAGAAGATCAGATCCCGACGCAATGGTACAACCTGCGCGCTGACATGCCGGAGCCGCCCGATCCCATGCGCCTACCAAACGGAGAGATCGCGCGCCCGGAAGATATCGCGCCTGTCTTCTGCGACGAGCTGGTGAAGCAAGAGCTGGATGACACCACCGCCTACGTGGACATCCCCGAAGGCGTTCGCGAGATGTACAAGGTCTACCGCCCCAGCCCCCTCTGCCGGGCGTACAACTTGGAGCGCGCGCTCAACACGCCCGCGCACATCTACTACAAGTTCGAGGGCAACAACACCTCCGGTTCGCACAAGCTTAACTCCGCCTTGGCCCAGGCCTATTACGCCAAAGAGCAGGATCTGGACAAGATCACCACCGAAACCGGGGCCGGCCAGTGGGGCACGGCGCTCTCCGAAGCAGCCGACCATTATGGCCTGGACTTGGATGTCTTCATGGTGAAGTGCTCCTACGACCAGAAACCATTCCGGCGCAACATCATGGAGACGTTCAACGCCACCGTGACCGCTTCCCCCTCCGACACGACCGAGGTGGGCAAGAAGATGCTGGCGGAGAACCCGGAGTCCACCGGCAGCCTGGGCACCGCCATCTCCGAAGCCGTCGAACGCGCTCTGAACGTGCCGGGCAACAAAGGCCGTTATCAACTGGGCAGCGTGCTCAACCAGGTGGTGCTGCATCAATCCATCATCGGCCTTGAGAGCTATGCCGCCTTCGAAGAGCTGGGCGAATACCCGGATGTCGTGATCGGATGCGCGGGTGGCGGATCGAACCTGGGCGGCCTCATCGCTCCCTTCATGCGCGACAAGCTGAAGGGCATCCGGCCCGACACGCAGTTCATCGCCGTGGAACCGGCCAGCTGCCCGTCGCTCACGCGCGGCAAGTACGCCTACGACTTCGCGGACACGGGCCAAACCTGCCCGCTCTGCAAGATGTACACGCTCGGTAACGGCTTTCTGCCCTCACCCGACCACGCCGGAGGGCTTCGTTATCATGGCATGGCGCCCATCGTGAGCAAGCTGAAGCACGACGGCTACATGGACGCAGTGGCTGTGAAGCAGACGGACGTGTTCGGTGCGGCGGAAGAGTTCGCGCGGCTGGAGACCATCCTGCCGGCACCGGAAAGCGCCCACGCCATCTACGTGGCCATGGAAGAAGCGAAGAAGTGCGCCGAGACGGGTGAGGAGAAGGTGATCTTGTTCGGGCTGACCGGCACGGGATATTTCGACATGTACGCCTACGACGCTTACAACAAAGGCGAAATGTCGGACCATATCCCCACCGAAGAGGAGCTGGAAGCCGGATTCGCCACCATCCCCTCCGTGCCGGGCATCCAGTAAAGGACGCATGATGCGGGCGCTCTCCGAAGGGGGGCGCCCCACAAGGTGAGGAGAGGCCATGAAACCAGTGCCAGAAGTGAATCAAAAAGCGCTCAAAGAGAGCGAACGGGCTCACAAGAAAGACGTGCTCGCGAACGATCAACCAGTGGTGCTGGAGTCCTCCGAAGCGGACCCGGAGTTCCCCGCCATGCAGGAGTTCGAGGTGGATGAGGACGGTCCGCAAGGCTCGAAGCGAAAGTTTCCGGGGCTGATCTGGGCGGTGATCGCCATCGTTGCGGTGGTCATCCTCTGCGTCGCCCTGGGCGCTTCGGGAGACTGGATGAACCCAGAGCAAGCGCAGCAAGTCCAAACGGCGCAGGAGAATGAACAGATCGTGCCGGAAGATCAGTGATCACGGGCGCTCGTTGCTGCGCTGATGCAGGCATTGTCCGTTATCCGCATGACGGATACAGCCCCAACCCAGAGACTCATCCAGACGACCGATGCGCAGGTTGACGTTTCCTGTTCGCACGGTTGACCATTGGCACCCGATGGGAGCGCTACAGGGCTCCCCTGGTTTTTATTCAACCTGAAATCATGTTCCTGGTTGAATGTCTACGGTTCGATCGCCGGGAGCCAAAGATTGAGATCCACATCCGTGTCAACGCCAGGGATCGTGCCGGAGTTGGAGTATTGCCAAATGCGGAAATCGAACTGGGCCGTGGGCACATCCGTCTCGTATTCAGCAAGCCACAGCGGATACGCTTCCCGCACCACCTTGTCCAGCCGGCTCAGATCCCTCTGATTGCCATACAAGAGCGGCTGATACCCCTCCGTCTGCACCCTTTCACAGAACGTCACGGCGATGCCGCTCAACAGCTTCCCGTCCAGATCGTTCGCTCGCGCGCCTTCGACGTTGACGGATTCATGGTCGAACGCCACGGCTTCGAACGTGACGCCCTCCGCTTCTGCCTGAGCGAGCAGGTCCAAAAAGTGAGCAGCTTCTTCTTCGGCTTCAGCGGTGTCCACCGCCTGTGAAAAGAAGTAGGAGGAGACGCTGATCCCGGCCCTGTGCGCCCCCACGGCGTTCGCAAGGAACGTTTCATCCTCGTAGAGCACGCCTTCCGTCGCTCCCCGGTTCCCCGCGCGCACGAACGCGAACTGCACGCCCGATGCAGCCACATCCTCCCATGAGATCTCATGTTGATGCGCGGATACGTCGATCCCCCACCGCGAATCCACCACGCCGTCCGGCGCGTAGAGCAGCTCTTCCCCTTCGCGGCGAAGAGCATGCCAGTCATAGGGGCTCACATAGGGCGGTTTGCCGAACAAAGAGCATCCAGGCAATCCTGTCAAAGCCGCCATCGCCACCCCGGCCATGATGCCCACCGCAGCGCGGCGCGTGATGGTGGCCGACTGCACCCGCATCGCTTCCTTTTCGCGCGCCTCTCCGCTCATGAGAAGAACGCCACCCCCGTCAGCATCATAGCCAGGATGATGCCCATGATGGATTCGCCGCCCAAAAGGCCGGAAGCCACCAGCAATCCCGATTCATCCCACGCGCGTTTCCGCTTCTCTTGATCCTGAGCGGGCAGATGCGCCATGTGACGGCGCTGGATGAGGTCTGCGGCCGTCTTCACCAAAACGCCAAGGAAGGCGGTGAAGGACAGATAGAACGGAAGATACATGCCCAACCCCAGCATCATGGCCGGAAAGCGCAGCAGATACAACACGAACCCGACCGTCGCCCCGATCAAAAACGCAGGCATGTTCGGCACGCCGGTGACCATGGTAGCCACCACGCTCGCCTGGGCGGACACGAATTCACGGCCCGGTCCGAACGCATCGGGCCCATAGGCTTGCAAAAGCGCGATGATGGCGAACACGGCCACGACGGAACCCACCATGCCGCCGATGGCCTGCCCTACCCACTGGGCCCTGGGGTCAGTGCCCAAAACAGCACCGGCCTTGAAATCGTTCATGACATCCCCGGCAAGACCGCAAGCCACAGCCACGATGGCCGCTACGAAGAACAGCTGCAACTCAGTCACATCCGCGAACGCCGCCACCAAGAACAGCGCGATCAGCCCGAAGATCTCCATGGGATCGATGCTGGTCTGCCCCACGGATTGCGCGCTCATGGCGCAAGCGACGAACGCAGCGATGAGGACCACCGCGGTCACGCCTAGGGGTAGCTCCAGCGTGATGCAAACCGCCACCGCCGCACAGGCGAATACGAAGATCCCAGCGCCCGTGCGATACCACACCCGCATCTGGGGCTGAGAAAAACGTCCACCGGTTGCGCTGGCCGCCGTCAATCCCAACCGATGCGCTGACGTTTGTGCTTGCTTCGCCTTGCCGAACAGCGTTTTCGCCCCCAGAGGAGCGATGTCGCGCACGATCACCGCGATGCCGCATCCCATCATGCAGCCCATTCCCAAACACGATGCGATCTGCTGAGAGGCGTTCACATCCGCCAGTCCCAGCAGAGGGAAGCCCACGATGATGCCGAAGTTCGCCAGAAGCGCACCGGCGAACCACACCAGAACGGCACCCGTGCCCACCAAGAACCCGACGGCCACCATCATAGGAGAAGCGTATACGCCAAAGACCACTCCCGGAATGGGAAGCTGGGCCACCATGGAGGGTATGATCTTGAACCCATCGCGCAGGACGGACCACACCGCCGCGAAGCCCATGGCGCCGAACAGCTTCACGCCCGCTTTTTCGCCAGCATCTCCGGCTTTGAGCGTTTCAGCGGCGGCTTGCCCCAAAGGATATTCCAGCCGCGCCCGTTCAATGAAATGACGGCGAAAGGCGATGGAAGCCACCAATCCCACGGCAGATCCCGCCAGAGCTATCACCATGAGCTGCCCCGGTTCGATCTCCCGACCTGCGCCCAACATCCAAGCGCCCGGAATGGTGAACGCCAAACCGCCCGCCACCATTGCGCCTGATGACATGACCGTGTGGGTGACGTTGGCTTCGTTGAGCGTGGTTTGATTCCGGCTGACCGCCTTGAGGACGAACAAGGAAAGGAGCGCGGCGAAGATGATCGGCCATGGGAGAGCGCCCATCTTCAAGGCGACGTACACCGATGACGCGGTGATGAGCGCGCAGCCAGCGCATCCGATGATGATGCCGCGCAGCGTCAATTGGCCTTTCACGGTTCTGCTCCCTTTCTCAAGCCGATTCGAACATGCTGCATGATGATGCATGGAGAAACAGATGTGGACGGGATTGTGCCACAGAAAGATGTGAAAGCGCAGGTCAAACAGTCAGGTCGGCGTAAGAGGCGCCTATGAGCGCCACGAGCGAATCCGGTGCCATCTCCATTTGACACCCGATGCGGCCCCCTGAAAAGAGGATGGCATCGTAGAGTTGGGCAGTCTCATCCAGCACCGTGCAGAACCCGTGCTTCATCCCAATGGGCGAACAGCCGCCATGAACGTAGCCGGTCAACGACAGCAGCTCCTTCGAAGGCAGCATGCTGATCGCTTTCTCCCCTACGCATGCCGCTGCCTTCTTCAGATCCAGCTCCGCCGCCACAGGGATCATGAACACATAATGCTCGCCGGAACGCGCGCTCGTGACCAGCGTCTTGAACACGCGATCAGGGTCTTCACCCAACATGCGAGCCACATCCACCCCGCTAGGCGCTTCGTCCTCTTCAGTGGAGAACGTACGATACGAGAACGGCACCCCAGCGGCTTCCGCTTGGCGGATGGCGTTCGTCTTGGCTTGCTTCTTGGCCATGAGGGCGGTGCGTCTTGGAAACCAGCGAAGGGCGCTACCGCAAACGCATGCCGAAACGATACACGGGCTCTGCGGATTGAGCTGTCGGCTGTGTTGCGGGCTGGACTGCCGGTCGCGCCGATTGCACCGGTTGCATGGGCGCCGCTTCCATCGGCTGAACAGGCTGCGCGACGACCGTATCCGCCGACTGAGCGGATGCCGGCATAGCCTCTGCCAGCTCCACAGGCTGAGCGGATGCCGCGGGGAAACTGAATGTCCAGGGCATAGATGCCAGCACCTCCGAGGAAGGTGCCCCTGCCTGCGGCTTGGATGTCTCCGCCGGTGCCGTTTCCTGCACGCGCTCCACCCGTTCAATGACGCGCACCGGCAGATCGAGCAGCGGTTCGGCATGGAGATTGCGACGGGAAAGGCCCAGATCGTATTCGCGGGAGAACGCGCTCAGGTCATCATTTGAAATGGAAGAGGTGTTGGCGGTGCCACACGCACGGGCTTTGAGGTAGATCTCCGCCGCCTTGTCCACCGTCTGCATGATGCCGAACGCTTCGTCCAACGTGTCGCCGGACACGAACAGCCCGTGATGCGGCCAGATGACCGCGTTGGTGTGCTCCATGGCCTTCGCCGACTCAATGGCAAGTCCCAGGCTGCCGGGCACTTCCCACGGGATGAGCTCCACGCCGTGCGGGATCACCATGGCGCATTCCGCGAGCTGCGCCCAAAGGGTGCGCGTGAACACAGCCGGGTCAGCTGGCATCACGCAGGTCATGGCCGCGATGTTCGCCGGGTGCGCGTGGTAGATCACACGGCTGGCGCCCTTCGTGGCTGCCTTGCGCACTTCGTGGTTGATGAGATGCGCCACCAGCTCAGAAGTGGGACGGCCGCCGTCCTTGAATCCCCAACACGGACGCCACGCGGTTCCCGTGCGGTCCACTTCGATGATGCCCAGCGTGCGCTTCGGGTCATGCGCGATGTTGCGGAAATGGCTGCCGGAGGCGGTGATGAGGAAGCACTCGCCCGCAAGCGTGGGCACTTCCGTATCAATGCGCTCCCAAGACCGGATGCGGAACCCCGACTTCACCTCATTCACCTCAGCCTGCCGCATCCGATAGGACGCGTTGCCACCGTTGGCTTCATGCCAACCGAACGACCAGCCGTCATTGCACATGCGGATGAAGTCACGAGCGAAATCTGTATCAAGAACCTTCATGGCTCACCTCTGATCTGCGAAGAAACTCGTGCTCATACTACCCCAACCAGCGCGAACGCGCTGTCAGCCTGCAACTCGAAGCACATCAACTCCATCTGGCGCTTCGCTTGTGAACGCCTCAGCGAAATGCACGACCAAGGCAGCGCCCGTGGGCGTGGTCAGCTCCCCTTCAACGTCTCCCGCGAAGACGGGCACCTCCTCCAAGATGTTCGCCGTGGCAGGAGCTGGGATGGGAAGCGTGCCATGGGCGCACTCCACGAAACCGAAGCCGGTGCACACAGGCGTGGCTTGAATGGTATCGAACGGAAGATGCGTCATGGCCTCACACGCAGACAGGATGTGACCGATGGCTTCCGCAGAGCCGACCTCATGGAAATGAACGTGAGCCACATCCACGCCATGCGCCTTGGCTTCCGCCGCCGCGATCAGATCGTATACGCCGTGGGCATGTTGTTTGGCTTCCACGCTCACAGGCGCAGCGTCAATGGCCGCCCGCACCTCCACCACGCTGTGATGCTCACCGTGGTCGTGGGCATGGTCGTGCCCAGACTCAGGAACCAGCACCGGGCACGGGATGTTCACGCTCGCATCAGCCGCCCGTGCGCAGGCCGCCTGAGCGAACCCGGACTTGGTAGCGCCATGGGTGCAATCAAGGAGCAGCATCGCCATGTCATTTCCTCCTGATGCAGATCTTGGCAGCGGCATAGCCCGCACCGAAGCCGTTATCGATGTTCACCACGGTCACGCCCGCAGCGCATGAGTTCAACATAGAGAGCAACGCGGCCACGCCGTCGAAGGAAGCGCCGTACCCCACGCTCGTGGGCACGGCGACGACGGGACAGGCCGCCATGCCGCCCAGCACGCTGGCGAGCGCGCCTTCCATCCCCGCCACGGCCACGATGGCCGAAGCATCCATGATGTCATCCATCCGGGCCAGCAGCCGATGAAGGCCCGCGACGCCCACATCGTAGGCACGCCGCACCGTGCACCCCTGCATCTCCGCGGTGAGCGCCGCTTCTTCGGCCACAGGAAGATCGCTCGTGCCGGCGCTTGCCACCAGCACATATCCTTCCGTCACGGATTCGGGCTTGCCGCCCAGGATGCCCACGCGGGCGGCGGGATCGTATTCCAGGGGCAGGCCCCAATCCACGAGCGCCTTCGCCTTCGCCCCATCCAGGCGCGTGATCAGCCCGTGCACCTGCCCGTTCTCAGCCAGCGTCCGCGCGATCTGCGCGATCTGCTCCGCCGTCTTCCCTTCGCCGTAGATCACCTCGCTGACGCCTTGGCGAAGCTGCCGATGCAGATCGACGTTCGCGAATCCCAAGTCCTCGTAAGGCTTGGTCTTGAGAGCGTGCTCCGCCTCATGCACAGACACGGTGCCCGCGCGCACCCCTTCCAAAAGCTCCCGGATATCAGCCACGGTGTCCCTCCAACTCCTCGTTCAAGCTGCCTGTGCGGTAGCCGCGCAGATCCATGCATATATAGGTGTATCCCAACGCCGTCAGCGCTTCGTCCACCTGTCGGCGAAGAGGCTCCTCCACAAGCCGCACTGCTTCCTCCGGCGCCACCTCTATCCGCGCCAGATTCCCGTGGTCCCGCACGCGCACCTGGACGAATCCCGCCTGGCGAAGCGCCTCTTCCGCCGTCGCGATGCGCTCAAGCGCCTCTTCTGTGAGCGGCGTCCCATACGGGATGCGGCTTACAAGGCACGCGGAGGCGGGCGTATCCCAATTCGGAAGCTGACGCGCACGGGCCGCTTCCCGTATCTCCTGTTTGGTGAGCCCAGCCTCAGCAAGCGGACTGCGGATGCCCAGTTCGCGAAGGGCCTGCATGCCGGGACGATAGTCGTGCGCGTCGCTGGCGTTGCTGCCGTCGCAGACGGTCGCGTTCTGAGCGCGCGCCGCCTCTTGCACCGCAGCCATGATCAGGCGCTTGCAGTGGTAGCAGCGCTCCGGATTGTTTGCGCGCACCTCTTCGCGAGCGAGCGGGTCCACATCCAGGACCTGAAGCGGCATTCCGCGGCTTTCGCAAAACTCCATAGCAAAGGCGCGGTCGGCCTGCGCCATGAGCGGAGACGACGCCATCACGGCACGGGCTTCCACGCCAGGGGTTTCGCTGGCGAAAGCGAGCAGGAACGTGGAGTCCGTGCCACCTGAGAAGGCCACGGTCACCCGTTGCAGGTCACGCAAGATGTTCGCCAGGTGTTCCAACTTGTCAGCCATATTCGCCATGGGTGAAACCATAGCATTCTCTTTGCCCGTACGCATCTCTTTATACATCCGCCACCGCATCCCCACCCCAGAACAGAGGAAGCCTCCGCCCCGCGGCGCAGCCGTAAAGCCCGACTGGCTGATTCGCTAGAGCTCAATCACACATTCCCGAGATATACATGCTTCAACCGATGCTCAGCGATGCCCTTGAACTGATGGAGCAGGTCCACATTCGTCGGCTTCTCGTCCTGAGCGTTGAACCGTGGGAAGAACCGCGTCAGATGCAACGGGATCTCCGGAGAGATGCTGGCAAGCCAATCGCACTCGCGGATGAAATCCTCTTTTCCGTCTGAAAGCCCAGGAACCACGAGCGTGGTCACCTCAACATGCACACCCGCTTGGTGCGCCGCCTCGATGTTCCGTATGACGCACGCAAGGCCACCCGGCGCCCCCAGGCGCTCATACCCTTCGGCGGTAAAGCACTTCAGATCTATGTTCATGGCATCCGTCACCGCGCAGCATTCGTCGAATGCCTCCGGCGTTGCATACCCATTCGTCACCACGACCAGCCGCATCTCCGCTTCATGAAGCAACCGACCCACGGCAAGCAAGTATTCCGGGGCGATGAGCGGCTCGTTGTAGGTGAGCGCCACGCCGATGTTCCCCGCCTGTTCCAGCTCACGAGCCTTGCCCACCAGCTCATCCGGTGCCACGAACGTCGTCTGCGGCCGTCCGCATGCGCGCACTTGCGAGATGTCCGCGTTCTGGCAGAACGCGCAAGTCATGTTGCACCCGAAGCTGCCATAGGAGAGGATGCTCGCGCCAGGATGGAATCGCGCAAGGGGCTTCTTTTCAATGGGGTCCACCGAAAGCGCTGAGGCTTCGCCGAAGTTCAGGCTGACCACCTGACCATCTTGGATGCCTCGCGCACCGCAAAGCCCCACGCTGCCTTCGCGAATGGAGCAAGCGTGAGGGCATACAGGGCAGGTCACACGCGCTCCGCCATCGAACACCCGTGTCTCAGCCTCTGCAACCAGCCCCGTTCCCTGCGCCCTCATATATGCCGCACCACCTCGAACCGCTCCAGCTCAACGTCCGGCCCGAAGTGCGAAATGCCCGCTTTGGCGCATGCGATGGACAACTGCTGCTCCGGCGTGTCCACGCCCTCTAAGTCCGGCAGCAACAGCCCGCGTTTGAATCCCTGCGTCACGATCACGCCATACCGCCGCGGGTCCAGTTCCGCCACCTTCGCCGGCTCCGGCGGGAACAGCACATCCACATTGATGGAGAGACGCGGAAGCTCTTCTGCGGAAATGGGCGGGAATCGCGGATCGCGAAGGGCGGCCGACACCGCGTTTTGGATGATCTCCTCCGCAAGCGTGTCGCACGTGGGCGCGATGGTGCCGATGCAGCCGCGCAACTCATCGGTGTCTTTCATATGGATGGACACGAAGCAGCCCGAACGTTTCGGCTCGCTCGGACCCAGATCCGGTGGTTCGGGCGTGGCCCCGTCCTTCACGATGCTATGGACAGTGCGATAGGCCAGGTTCACGAGCGCGTCTTCGCTATATGAGCCCGACGCGTTCGCCGTCCCCACGGCAGCGCCAGCCGTCTCCTTCGCACCGCCATCCTCGAACTCGTAGGCCACCACGCCATAACCCACGCCGAACGGCCCTTCGTGGGAGATGAGCTGGGACGTGAATGGGCGATCGCTCAGTTCCCGCTCTTCGGCCAGCGCACCGGCCATCATGATGAATCCGGACAGTCCGCACTCGGCGGCATCGTCGCACATCTGCGGGTCAAGCCGTGCGAATCCGCTTGGGTCTCCCTCTTCCACCACGCGCTCGAAGGCTTCCTCAAAGACAGGACCCGCCGGGTCCAGCCCGTAGGGGCCATCCTCCTTCAGCTTGTGGGACAAGTCCCCGCTCACCAAAAGCACGCAGCGCCGGTCAAGCGCGTTCGCCGTGAGCGAGATGCACCGTCCGAACTCCATGAGCGTTTCGCGCGGAAGCGTTGACCCACCCACGGACACCGCCTGATAGCGGTCGGCGGGATACGCCTCGTCCACATAATAAAGCGGCACCATCATGCCGTGGTCGAGCGGTCGGGGCTCGTCGCCTACGGTGCCAGCGGGAATGTCGCGAGAAGCCGCAGCTCGCTCAAGAGCCGTGCGGAACTGTTCGTCATAGGTGAGCGTGATGCGCACATCCGACGCTCCGAACTGCGCAAGATCCCCGGTGGCCCCGCTCCCATTCGCCAGATAGATCCAATCAGAGAAAAAGGCCGTATGCGGGCTGATGATCACGATGGTCTCCGGTGCCAACGCCGCGATGCGCGCCGCCACCTCCCGATACCCGTCAAGCGTGGCTTGGATCTCCGCTTCTTTGCCACGACCCACCTGCGGCACCGCCAGTGGCGGATGAGGGACGATATACGCTGCGAGCAAAGACATGAGCGCCTCCTTCGAATCCGTACCGTTCGCATTGTGCGCGCATGGCACGGCCAAAAGCGGCGCAGCAGATATACGTCACGAAAGAGTTTCCGCCTGCACAGGCGGATACAGAACGAAAGAATCAACCGGCGCACATAATCGTGGCGCAAAGTCCCACATATATAAGAAAGATGAGAGAGATGCGAACAGGCAAAGACAGAGAAGCCACACGTCGAACCGGGGTGGCGGGGGTGTCGCGCCGATTCGCGGAGGCAAGAAAAATTGTGGTAAAAACCACC
>CAJTVP010000021.1 GCA_910580205.1 uncultured Eggerthellaceae bacterium | reverse complement strand
CACCTGGATTGGGCGTGAGGCGCAGCCAGCAGTCGCCGAACTGCCCCGCGCCGCCGGTCTGCTTCTTGTGGCGGCCTTGGGCCTCCGCCTGCTTGCGGATGGTCTCGCGATACGGGATGCGCACGGGAACCAGGCGCGCGTCCACGCCGGTCTGCTCTTTCAGGCGGGAGAGCAGCATGTCCACCTGCGTCTCGCCCATGGCGTGCAGGATGGTCTGATGCGTTTGCTCGTCACGGGTGATGCGGATGGTGGGATCGGCCTCAGCGGCGCGGGCCAAGAACATTCCCAGCTTGTCCTCTTCGTTCTTGTTGACCGCTTCGATGGCCACCGGATAAAGAGGTTCGGGGAGTTCGAGCGGCTGAATGGCGATATCGCCCTCAACGGAGAGCGTGTCCCCATTGCGCGTCTCGGTGAGCTTCGGCACCACGATGATGTCGCCCGCCTTCGCCGATTTCACATCCATGGGCTCCTTGCCCATCATGACCTGGATCTTGCCCAGGCGCTCCTTCTTGCCCGTGCGCGCGTTGATGAGCTCGATGCCGGGCTCCAGGTAGCCGGAGAGCACCTTGAGGAAGCTCAGACGGCCCACGAACGGATCGGAGATGGTCTTGAACACGAACGCGGAGGGGCGCTTCGTCTCGTCGATGGGGATGGTGACGCCGTCCGACATCTGCTTGAAGCCGCCATGGCTGCGCGGATGCGGGAAGTACGTGGCTATATCCTCCATGAGGTTCTGCACGCCCTGCATGATGATGGTGGAGCCCACGAAGACGGGCACGATCAGCTCTTGGGCGATGGCCTTGTCAAGCAGGGATTCCAGCTCTTCCTGGGTCAGCTGCTCTTCGCCGTCCAGATACTTCATCATGAGCTCATCGTCCGCTTCCGCCACCAGGTCGCAGAGCTTGTCGCGAGCGGCCAGAGCGGACTCCATGTACTCCTCCGGGATGTCCTCCACGATCTCATCGGTGCCTTGCGCGCTGTGGTAGCGGGCCTTCATGCGGATGACGTCGATGACGCCCTGGAAGTCCTTGTCCACGCCCATGGGGATGGTGACCGCGCCCAGACGCGCGCCGAACCGCGCATGCAGCGTCGCCATGGCGGCGTCGAAGTTCGCGTTCTCTCGGTCGATGTGGTTGATGTAGACCGCGCGCGAGATGTCCATCTTCTCCGCTTCGCGCCAAAGGCGCGTGGTCATGACCTGCGGGCCCGCCACGGCGTCCACCACGAACAGCGCCATCTCAGAGGCCTGCATGGACGCCAGCGTATCCCCGATGAAATCCGGATGGCCGGAAGTGTCCAACACGTTGATCTTGTAATCCTTGTACGGGATGGGCGCCACGGAGGTGTTGATGGTGAACTTGCGCTTCACCTCTTCGGGATCATAGTCAAGGTAAGACTTGCCGTCGTGGGTGGTGCCCATGCGCGGCGTCTTGCCGGACACGTAGAGCATGGCCTCAGCCAGTGACGTCTTCCCTGCTCCGTCCTGACCGACCAGGACCACATTGCGTACATGCTCGGTTGCGGGTGCTGCCATGCTGCATCTCCTCTTTCATGTCGGAGCGCAACGGACGCGATGCCAATGCGCTGATGAAGATTCGCGCCACGAATCCAACGGATGCGAGGTGTGACTGATAGGGGAGATTCTACCGTATCTGCCCTTCCTTGAACTCCTGCATGGGGAGAAAATGCTGCGCATCCCCAAGAGCGATCATGCTCCGGGATTTCGACATCTTTCAGAAAGGAACGCCCCATGCCATCTTCAACGAATGCGCGCAGAACTCCGAAACTTCCCGACGACGACCGGACCTCTTTCAATGGGGACCATCTGCTCATCCTGGCCTTCGCGTTGGCAGCCGCTTTCGCGCTGATGGTCCACCGAAGCGCCAGGAGCATCAAGGAGCACATCAGCGGCGAAGTGGTGTCTCTCAAGAACAGGGCTCATGGGCCAGCGCATCCCGCACCGGCGCCCGCAGAGCATGGCGCCGCCTATCACTGGAGCGAATACTTCACGAAGATCGAAGAGGAGATGGCGGATCTGGGCATCACCGAGCGCCAACGGGAAGTGGCGCTGGGCATCCTGGATCATCAGTCCTACGCTCAGATCGCGCACCGCATGCGCGTGCAAGAGCGCACCGTGCGCGACCACGCCAAGCTGCTCTTCAAAAAAGCAGGCTGCGCCGGCAAAGCGGATTTCCCCCACGCCATCCTTCGCGCGGTGGGATCAGGAGGGCCCGGCGAAGAACGCCCAGCATCAAAGCTCTGAGATGATCCTCTTCGCTCGTGCGGAAACCTCCGATTTCGCGCGTTCGAGGTCCAAGGTGGGCCAAGCCCCATCTTCGTAGACCACCTGCCCATCGCAGAGGGTGAGCACCACATCGCTGCCGTCCCCAGCGAAGACGATGTTGTAGAGCGGCTGGGTCTGCGGGCACCACTGCGGCCCGGCCACATCCAGCACGGCCAGATCCGCCTTGAAGCCTTCTTTGATGAGCCCGCAGTCCTCGCGCCCCTGGGAAAGCGCGCCGGTGCGCGTGGCGGCGCGCAGGATCTCCGCTGGCTCCACCACTGCCGGATCATGGGTGCTGCCCTTGTAGATGAGCCCCATGACGTACAGATCAGAGAACAGGTTGTGGTTGTTGTTGGACGCCATGCCATCCGACCCCACGCAGACTCGGATCTTGCGTGCGAGCATCTCAGGGATGGGCGCGAAGCCGCTCCCCAGCTTCATGTTGGACACCGGATTGTTCGCCACGAAGACGCCCTTGTCCGCCAAGATGTCCATGTCATGATCGTCCACCCAGACGCAGTGGGCGGCGGTGCAGGGCACGTCGAACGCCCCCAACCCGTTGAAATACTCCACAGGAGAGAGGCCATCGTGGCGCTCCCGGCATTCGGCCACTTCCTTTTCGGTCTCGGACACGTGCACGTGGAGGCGCAGCCCCTTGTCCTTCACGATGGCCACGATATCCTCGCAAACCTGCTGGTTGGAGGTGTATTCGGCGTGGATGTTGTAATCCATGAGGATGCGCCCGTTGGCGCTTCCGTGCAGCGTGCGCACGTATTCCTCGTTCTGGGCGCAGATGGGGTATTCAGCATATGGTTTGGGCTCGAAGGCCAGAAGGCCTTCGCAAAGGTTGGCTTTGAGCCCTGCTTCCGTGACCGCGCGGGCGCGTTCGGGAGTGGCGTAGTACATATCTGAGAAGCTCACCACGCCATAGCGCGCCATCTCCGCGCAGGCCAGGACCGTGGCCCAGTAGTTGTCTTCCGGCGTCATCTTCGCCTCGAAGGGCCAGCACTTCTCCTCCAGCCAGCGCTGCAGCGGCAGGTTCTCCGCGAACCCGCGCAACAGCGTCATGGGCGCGTGGGCGTGCGCGTTGTACAGGCCGGGCACCAAGAGCTTGCCTGCGCCATCATAGCGGCGACCGAAGCGCGACGGATCCGCAGGGGCCTGGGCGCCCACATAGGTGATGGCGTCCCCCTCGACTCCCACGTATTGATCCGGTTGATAAGCGAAGTCCTCGTTGATGAGGCCGATCTTCTCGAACAGCATCCTGCCGCTCCTTTGCTTCATTGGATTTCATTGGACATAGTCTACTACGTAGATCTGTGAAAATGCCAAGTTGCTTCTTGGCAATCCGTCGAGGTGTGCTATAGTAGGCGAGCACTTTTTCGGGGCATTAGCTCAGCTGGGAGAGCGCATGGCTGGCAGCCATGAGGTCAGGGGTTCGATCCCCCTATGCTCCACCATGAACAGATGAGGCGAACACCATGAGTGTTCGCCTTTTTCTTTCCAGCTCCCGTGTATCATGGGCGGCTTAGGTCTCAAAGGTTGGATCAGATCAACTTATTGAGAGCCGCTTCCGATGCTGGACTGGCAAGTGTTCGCCCTTGCCAACATGCTTTCGAGAATTGACCTGTTGATGATCGCCTGTTTTCATGATATAAGGTTACCGGTGGTTGAATAGGCTACCTCCAAGCGCCGGGGGCTTATCCCCCGGCAATTTTGTATCTTGAGGAAGTGGCCTTTGAAAGAGCTCTCTTTGTTCATTGATGAAAGCGGAGACAGCAACAACCCGCAAACACAGTACTTCCTGATCACCGTGGTCATCCATGATCAATCTGAAGAAATCACCGATAAGGTCATTTCATATGAGAAATCTCTCGTTGTAGCAGACCTCCCCAATATTCCCTTCCATTCAGAACCATTGCTCAATGGCCATGGGGCTTATGAAGATCTTCCGATAAGGATCAGGAAGAAGATGCTTTATTCATTCAATGTCCTGATCCAGCGTCTTCCCATTCGATATAAAACCTTTGTGTATAGACATAACGAATATGGGAACGCTCAGACGCTCTTCAACATCTTGAAACGAGATTTGACGGAACTGTTTTCCAGTAATCTAGAGTTCTTTCAATTATTCGAGCACGTGAAGATCTGTTACGACAATGGACAGGACATCGTAAGACGCGCGCTGTATGAGTCTATAGAGCATGCGCTTTCTAGACAGGCGATCATCAAGAAACGCCCCACCATGACTGAATACCGTCTTGCGTAAGTCGCTGATTACCTGTGCACGATCGAGCTTGCCACTGCAAAATATGCCGCCAAAGAGAACGGCGGAACCTATGACAAGTTCTTCGGTGGCATTGGAGCATTCAAGAGGAACTGGCTGAAGCAAGCCGGGCGGAAATCTATCAGCTGAGTTCCATACTATACCAGTCATACGTCATACACAGTTAGTGGGGACCATGAGCACGATGGTGCCTGCGCGCATACTTGACGCGCTTTTCGAACAAAGGACCATGGAGCTCAAGGCCCTTGGCGCCACGCAAAGCGATCTGATCAACGCCGCTTTCGAATACGTTCTGCGTGAGAAAGCGCTGCCTGCTGCCCCAACCAGCAAAGAGACGGTCCGCTCGCTCTCGCCAGAGAAGAAGGCTGAGCTGGCCCAGGCCCTGAACGCTTGCACCCTTGACATCAGCGTCTCTGCTGATGTGGCAGAGGACAAGGCAGCCATCCGGTCAGAAAGGGCGAAGCGCTATGAAGCTCTTGCTTGACACCAGCATCTTGATAGACCTTATAGCGCACCGGGAACCTTTCGATGCGGACATCCGAAAGCTCTGCATCGCTTCATCCTTCGGGGATGTGCAGCTCTGGGTGAGCGCCCAATCCTTCGCTGACGCCTTCTACGTGCTCTGCAAAGAGGCTCCCGCATCAGCCGTGAAGCGCGCTCTGAAAGCCACGCGAGCACCGATCTCATCAATCCCCGAAGATCTTCCGTTCGGAGATGAGGCCTTCGGGCTTGTCCACCACCCAATCAAGGTGCTTGCGGGCGTCCGGAGCGTCAGGATTCGCAGCGAAGGCCAAGCATTCAGCGCTGATGGATTCCAGCAGATCCTCCAAGGAAAGGGAGGCGCTCTGAGCGATGTAGACCTTGTATGCCTGATACAGGTCCGTCCGCTTCGTCGCGTTGATGTCTGGCGCATTCTTGGAAAGCCAAGAATGGAGCGCTGCATCAAGATAGATATCCTGCTCAGCGCCGAAACGCTGGAACGCCTCATCAATGGGCGACCAGTACTGGTCGAACAAACGCTCCTGCTCCTCCTGACCGTATTTCACCACCAGCACGTTGCGGAGCAGGTCCGTCGTGGAGAGCGGTCGTCCTTTGGCGTTCAGGCTCTCGAAGACCTGCTGAGGCCCGTCTTCATCTTCCAACGTCACCACGACCACCTGAAGCGCTCTCAACCCTTCGAACACCGCATCAGCATCAGCAGATGAGGCCAGCTTCTCCTTGAACAGCCCATGGTTCTCCATGAGGAAGCGCGAGGGTTCTTGATCGGCAGGCACAGGAGCGCCATCCACCAGATGCGCCAGCGTGGGCCCATCAGCCTCCGACAGCGAGAGCTTGAGCGCACCTGAGGCCCCGTGGAGATACCCCTCATCCATCTCCTGCGCCTTCGCTCGCTCCCCCTCCTCGCGCCAATGATCCCGGAGTGCGCAGAGCAGCAACGTGACCGTGGTGAGCCGTTGTTGCCCATCGATCAAGCTGATGCGGCCAGAGCCCTGCGCAGAAGCGGTCCTGTCTTTCCCCTCCCCCTTTTCTGGACGACAGATGATGGTGCCTGCGAAATGGCTCTTCCCTTGAACGGCCGCATGGAGAGCATCGTCCCAAAGCTGGTCGCATTGCATGCGGTTCCAAGAATACACGCGCTGGAAAACAGGGATGAGGTACTGCGCTTCCGGCTCATCCAGCAGGTCCAACAAAGGTTCAAATGACACGATCATGAACGATCCTCCTGACTTTCCCGGAAGCCTCACCAGCGCGAATCAGCCTGACGCAGCTCCTCACGGAGCTTTCGCGCATATTCTTCGTTGGTCGCCTTTTTGAGCGCATAGCCCGCCGTCAAGGTAGGCGCGCCCAACTCAGCCCAATCAGATCCGGACCGGAACTTCTTGACTCCGTGATACCGGTAATTCTCCGCCCACATCAAGCTGAATCCCCGCAACTCCCGCAGGATGGGCTCTTTCTCCCCTTGATACACATCCTCAACGTATTTCTTGAAGGAGCTGTACACCTGGTCCGCGCTCAGGATGCGCGCTCCCTTGAGCCGCACGGACAGCCAGCTCTTGATCGCCGTGTTGAGCCGCAAGGACCCCGGATCGGGCGCGAACATCTCCTGGCTGGGCTTCCAGTACTCTTCGTACAAGCGCGCCTGTTCACCGTGGCTTTCCGCCAGAAGAAGGTAATTGCGAACCATATCAGCCACCGTGAGCTGCATCCCCTTGGAGTTGATGCTCTCGAAGATGGCTTGAGCATCTTGAGGATCATCCACCTCCACCAAGATGACCACCAAACGCTGCAATCCTCGGAAAAGCAGCTGCGGATCAAAACCGTCTTCCTCCATCTTCTCCTTGAAGAAGGCCAAGTTCTTCACGATGGTCGATGAAGGGTCCTCATCCTTTCCGCTCACCACACCCCTATAAGCCGGTATGTCGTGATGGGATGGAGTGAGCTTGAGCGTTGAGCTGCTCCGGTCTGCATCTTCCACCATGATGTAATCCATCATGAGCGCCCCAGAACCTAGGCCAGATCCAACCATCTGCTCTGGGTGAGCATTGAGACGCTGCGCCAAGGCC
Organism: uncultured Eggerthellaceae bacterium; assembly: GCA_910580205.1. Lineage (GTDB taxonomy): Bacteria > Actinomycetota > Coriobacteriia > Coriobacteriales > Eggerthellaceae > MGBC163016. The sequence continues at coordinate 22,918 of CAJTVP010000021.1, read as the reverse complement.
AGGATGATGAGGGAGAGAGTGGTCAGCCGCTGTTGCCCATCTATGATCTCGAAGGCGGGCCTTTCCTTGCCATCACCATCTCCGCGATACAGCACAGTGCCCAAGAAATGATCCTTGCTAGAGCGGCCCGCTCTCAAGGCATCCAACCACAGCTCTTCGCACTGAGCCGCATTCCACGAGTAAAGCCGCTGGTAGGCGGGTATGGCGAACCGCCTGTCGCCTTTGATGAAATCCAAGAATCCGCTTTGAGCCACTTCCATGGGGACACCTCCCTTTCCTGTCTCCTGAGACAGTATGGTCCCTCTGGCCTCTTGATGCCTTACAATATCGTACAAATTGTCCAATAGATTCCTCCAGAAACGGATCGCCCATGACCACCGCAGATGACCCGCGCTTCCAAAACAGCGCTCACCGGATTCGAAACGCCCTTGCGGACCTTTTGAAGGCGAAGCCGTTGATGGCCATAACTGTGAGCGAGCTCGCTCACGCCGCCTCTGTGAGCCGCGCCACGTTTTACGCCCATTACAACAATGTGGGCGACGTGTACGAAGAGCTGGTGGCAGAGGTCATGACCGATGTGCGCACCTTCGAAGAGCGGTTCGGATGCGACCCTGGTTGCAAAGGGAAGGGGAAACCGCTGTATTGCGATCGCATCCGCTCAGAGGAGCGCTTTGCCGGCGTGGTCCACGAAGCGCGGTTCTTTCCCTCCATGATGGCGCTCACATGGGAAGACGCCGAAGCGAACGCCGATGCAGCTGCCAAGGGAATGGATCATGCCGCCATGCGCGCCTTGCGCCTGTTCCAGATGAGCGGATGCCATGCGGTAGCCACCTCGGAGTTCGCCGAACGCGGCGACTGGGAGCGCATCCGCCGCGTCATCGATGCGTTCATAGACGGCGGGATGCGCGCCGTGAGGAAGATGCGCGGCTGAATCCAGATGTGGCCTTCGCAAGGAGCGCTCGTGCAGGAATTGTGAATATCGCGCTGTTCAGAACTGGATTGTGAACGATTTGCGAACGCGAATCGCTGAAGATGTGAAAAGTCAGCGCACGCCGCCATCCTCCCCGTCATCAAACCGTAACCTCTTCGTCACTGAGACGCAAACGCACGCTCACTTGAGCACATGGACCACAAACGACTCGCGTCGCCTTCGCGAGAAAAGCGTCCCGGCGCACCCGCACTTTGGGTGGCACCCGTCTGCAAGGCGCAGGAGAGCAGACCTGTTATAAGGACGACGTTTGAGCACGAACACCACCGCGAAGATCGCTTCATGCAAGCATTCCCAACCGGCGCATAAGGCGCAGCACGCGAAGCGCAAAGAGAGGAGGCTTGCGGGAGCATCCATGGCGTTGATGCTCAGCATCGGGATGGCCACGGCCACCCAAGGCGCCTCCCTGGCATTCGCCAACGAAGGAGCCGACCAGACTCAAGACCCTGCTCCACAGACTGCAGAGCAGGCCATTCCTCTGGCGAAAACCTCCGCCTCCGCTTGCATCCAGGCGCTCTACGCTGATCTTGATGGCAACTCCTCCCTTCTGGAGAAGACCATCACGCCCCTTGATCCGGAAGCTGAACGCGCTTCTCGCGTGGAATCTCTCATCGCTGAAGCCATGGCCCACGTGGGCACCCCCTACGCTTACGGTGGCACCACGCCTTCCGGGTTCGACTGCTCCGGCTTCACGGGCTATGTCTTCAACAAGGCGCTGGGCGTGGAGCTCCCGCGCACGGCGGCGGCCCAGTCCGGCGTGGCTGAGCGCATCTCCCTTGATGAGGCTGAACGCGGCGACCTTCTGTTCTGGGGCAATGGCGGCGTCTATCACACTGGCATCTACCTGGGTGACGGCGAATACGTGCACGCCTCCCCGCGCAAGGGCATCGTGGTGCAATCCATGGCAGCTTACTGCCCCACCTTCGCCGCTCACATCATCTGACGAACCAGCTGACGAAATACAGCGGATGTGATGGAAAGCCTGGCCGAGCGCCAGGCTTTTTCGCGCGTCGGATCAGAGCGCCGCGCAGAGGGCATCCAAGAGCGTGATGGCGAAATGCTGCGCGCTGCGGTCTTCACCGGCGCCATCCCAGCTCTCGCCCGGCACCACGATGCGGATCCGCTTGGCGGAGCCGCCGCGCATGGACTGGATGGCCCCGGAAAGGCGAACGGAGAGGGAATCGTCATCGATGTAGGTGACGGTGGGCACGCCATCACCCTCCGCCTTCATGGCGATCTGCACGAGCGTCATGGATTCGTCTGGCTCCACGCTCAAAGTGTCCGCGCTCACGATGCGGCTGGCGGGATTGGTGGCAACGGCCAGATTGGACATGCGGGACGCCACCGAACGCGTGAACGGCGTGGTGCCGAACAGGCAGAGCGCATGCTCCTCAAGCACATCGGCCGCACGAGCGAACCCCACATGCTGCCCCCGTGACAGCGAACCCTTTCCCACCCACGAATGCGCCAGGTTGTGAAGGGCCGTGAAGGTGTACGCCCCCGCGATGCCGTCTGATGGCAGACCGAGATTCATCTGGAACGTGCGCAGCGCGTCTTCCGTATGCGCGCCGAACACGCCGTCTTCGCCACCCACCAGAAAGCCCAGGGCGCCCAGCGCTAGCTGGAGCTCCTCCACATCATGCCCCTGGAAGTTCGGCATCCGCAGATACAGCGTCCGGTCGCCCAGATTGTAGCTGGCATCCACCAGCTGACCCCACACTTCCTCATCCACCTCTTCGCGGCAAGGAAGCTCATAGGCCGCGCAGAACGCACGCACCGCGTCCGCGGTCTCATCCTCATATTCGCCGGTGATAGCCTCTTCAGACAGATATCCCAACAGCGCCAAACGCTGCTGCACGTCTTCGACGGCCGCTCCCTTATGTCCGCGCTTGATCGTCTTCAATCCCAAGCTCCCCTACCGAAGGCGGTTCACGAACCAGTCGGCCATGGATTCCAGAAGATCCCGCGCGCTTGACGGCGGGAGCATGTCGTTCAGGCGGTTCTTCGCGATGGACGTGAGGTTCTCCGCATAGGAGCGCGCATACTCTATGCTGCCGGCTTTCTCCATGAGCGCCACAGCCTCCGCCAGCTCTTCAGGACGGCGGGTATGCGAAGACAGAAGCTGGATCAGGCGCTCCCGATCCCCATCCTCAAGCGCATGGAGCGCATGCACCACCACCAGCGTGCGCTTGCCTTCCGTGACATCGCTGCGGAAGTCCTTCTTCGTGCTCTCTTCGCGGCCGACCAGATTGAGCAGGTCATCCTGGATCTGGAACGCCAGCCCCGTGTCCAAACCGTAATTGCGCAGCGCCTCTATCTCAGCTTCCGAGCCCCCGCCGATGATGGCCCCGATGGCCAACGGCACCGCGCCTGAATAGTGAGCTGTTTTGTGCGTGGCCATCTCAAGGTAGTCTTCCGGGGTGATGTCATAGCGGCCATCCCGCGCCCAGCCGATGTCCAGCGCCTGCCCCTCCACGGTGCGGCGCGTCATCTCCACCAACTCGGTCACCACGCGCACCTTGGTGGCGTCATCCAGCGCCGGATCGCGCATGACCGTGCCATTCACCAAGGAGAGCGCAAGGTCCCCCATGTTGATGGCAAGCCCCAGCCCCTCCGTCAGATGCAAGCACGGCTCACCGCGGCGAAGCTCCGCATCATCAGCGATGTCATCATGGATGAGCGCGGCGGTGTGGAAGTGCTCGATAGCCGCCGCCGCGGACGTGGCCAGATCGGCGTTGCCGCCCACCGCAAGGCATGCGGCGAAGCAGATGAGCGGACGATGCCGCTTGCCGCCGTTGTCGGAATATGCGCGCAACGGCCCGTAGAGATACCGGTCCATATCAGGATGCGTGCCTGCAGGAATGTAGCTGTTGATGAGGCTGCCCACGCGATTCGCGTAGCAATCCAAATACTCTTCGAAGGTGGTCGGCTGACGATCAACTGACTCCAAGATCTCTGTGATGCTTTCCATATCCCCCGTCTCAGCCGACTCTCACACGTATGCCGTAAATGATAGCATCTAACGGCATCGCAGCCCGGTGCATCCGCTCAGCGCACCGCATCCAAGATGATGCCTTGCAAGATATCCGATTCGCTGGCCATGAAATCCGAGAATCCGAACACCTCCATGGCTACGGAAAGGATCGAAAGCCCCGCGACGATGACCGGCGCGCGCCTCGGGTCCAATCCCACCACGCGCTCCCGCTCCGCCTCCGTCATGGACGCCAGCCGTTCGACCAGCCCGTCCAGCTGCCCCTTCGCCAGGTGCGCTCCTTGGACCTGCTCCGGATCATAGACCGCTAAGCGCTTCTCCATGCTGATGGCGCTCGTGGCTGTGCCAGCGACAGCGATGAGCTGGCTCGGCCCGCTCCCCTCGCCCCGCGCGCCGTCCCAGGCTGAGAACTCCGCGCGCATCCATGCTGCCGCCTTCGCCCGTTCCTCAGCCGTTGGCGGATCCGTGCGGAAAAAGCGCTCCGTCGCGCGACGGCACCCTATGTCGAAAGAATGGGACGCCCTCACTGCCTCGCCCGCGCGTCCGAAGGAAATCTCCGTAGAGCCGCCGCCCACGTCCATCACGCACACCGGCGCGCCTGGATCCAAGGGAGACGTGGCGCCCAAGAACGTGAGCGCCGCCTCCTCTTGACCGGTGAGCACCGAAAGGTGCAACCCACGTTCCGCCATCATGGCTGCGAACTCCTGGGCGTTCTCCGCATCGCGCGCAGCAGAGGTGGTCACGACCACCGTCTTCTCCACCGGGAGCTCCAGCGTCGAACAAGCATCCCGAAGGACGAGGAAGCTGTCTATGGCGCCCGCCACGCGCTCAAGGGCGGCCACACTCAAACGCCCGGTGGCATCCACGCCTTCGCCCAGATTCGTCACCTCATAGGCGCGCTCCACCACCGAGACCGCGCGGCCATCGGTATCCCCCACCAAAAGACGGCTGGTCACCGTGCCGATATCCAAAGCCGCGATGCGCGCGACCGGACCGTGCAAGCTGTGCGGATGCGCGCCCATCATCCGCGATCGTAGAAGAAGAGCACGTCCAGCACGCCGGAATACCACGTCTCCGGCGCCGGGACGCTGCCCGGAGCGATGTTCGCCTTGAAATCCAGCGTGGTATCCGGCTCTATCCCGATCACGCTGGCCGTCTCTTCATCCGGCTTGATGAGCCCGAATTCCGCATGGGCCTTGTCCTCCAGGCCCTCATCCGTGGAAAGGCGATCCACCATGGATTGAAGCGCCTCATTGCGCTCTTGCACCGCTGAGTATTCCGCGCTGAGCCGGTCGCGCTCGCGGATCTGCTGATAGTAATGCTGCGCCGGCACGTAGATGGAGCCAGCCAGCAAGATGGTGATGAGCGAGCAGCAGCCAGCGAAGATGCCGCGCTTGAACCCGCGGGACATCTCCGGCAGCTTCGGGAGCTTCTCCCCCAGCTTCGCGAAGATGCCGCCAGCAGCGCCGAAGGTGAACCCATGCAAAACGGATTCTGCGCTTGCCATGATGCCAGCGCTCCCGTTGCTCTGGATGCGGGATGCGCGCTTCTGGGAGGCGCCCATCTGCCCGGTGTAGACGGCAGCCCGCGGACCGCCCTGGCCGCCGTTGCCGCTCGCGCCGCCATAGGCCTTCTCGAACGCGTGCTCAGCCGCTTGCTTGCTGCGCGCCGCGCGCCATGAGGAGAACCTTGAGAACAAGCCTTTTCCTTGAGCTGCTTGGGAAGATGCGTCCTCTTCGTTCGCCAAGTCATCAGCGGAAAAGATCGCCTGGCGTGGAGCGCTGGCGGCGTTCTGGCTTATGATCGCATCCCCTGAGCCGCCTGATGAGGACGGTTCCGCCCCTTCTCCGAAGTCCAGCTTGAAGATGTTGGTCAGATTCTGCGAATCCTGCATCCGATCAGAGCGCCCATGAGCGCGAGAGGAAGATGCACGGGTGTTGCGACGGACTTCGTCGAAAGAGAGGATGTTCGACTGTTGAGCCAAAAAACGCTCCTGTAGCACGGGGTATCGTTTTGGTTGCGTGTGTGCGATGAAGCTGTATCAGGGTAGCACGTTTGCCAACGGTTTCCAAGCCAGAAGCCCCGAAGGCCGTCTCATCGGCATCGCTTCGCCAAGCCCGATCAATCAAGGCCCAGAGAATCGATGAACGCCATCCACTTTTCGAACGAATCGTCGCTGATGGCGTGCTCCATCATGCATGCCTCTTTCTCAGCCGTCTCCGCATCTATCCCCAGCGCCTTGTTCAAGAAGCGCGTGAGCGCGCGGTGCCGCCGCAGCACGTTCTGTCCGTAGGAGATGCCGGAATCCGTGAGCGTGATGGCCCCGTAGAACGCCTGCGTAACGTAGCCTTTCTGCTTGAGCATGGTGACGGCCTTGTTCACGGAAGGCTTGGAGACGCCCATCTTCTCGGCCAGGTCCACGCTGCGGATCGGACCATCCTGACCGCCCAGCATCACCAGCGCTTCCAGGTAATCTTCCAAAGACGTTGAAACCTTCTCCACCACGCGTCCCTTCGCTCTCATCGCTTTCAGAGATGGTAGCACGCGGGCCCATGCGCGCTCAACTCACGAAGACAGCCGCTCGGACGCAGCCAGCCACTCCTCCTCCAACGCCGAGAGCGCTTCCTTGAGCTCATCGACCTTCGCCTGCGCGCCCGTCAACGCCTGGAAATCCGTCGGATCCACAGCATCCATCTGCGCTCGCGCCTGATCGATGCGGGTGGTCGCCGTCTCCATCTTCCGCTCAAGGGAGGCCACCAGCTTCCCTAGCCGATGCCGCTCTGCGTTGGAAAGCGCCTGCGATCCGTCCTCCGGGCCGTCCGCGACCGCATCCGCTTCCGCGCTGGGCGCGCTCTTCGCCGCGCCTTCCTTGGTCCCTGGCGAAGGCGCTGCTTCCGCGCGCTTTCCCGGACCCTGCTCGCCCACCAGCTCCAGGTATTCGTCCACGCCGCGCGGAAGATGCCGCAGCTTGCCATCCAGGAGCGCATACTGCATATCCGTCACGCGTTCCATCAGATACCGATCATGGGTGACCAAGATCAACGTTCCAGGCCAGCCATCCAGCATATCCTCCACGGATGCCAGCATGTCTATGTCCAAGTCATTGCCCGGCTCGTCCAGGATGAGCACGTTGGGCTGCTCCAGCAAGATCATCATGAGCGCGAGCCTGCGCCGCTGGCCGCCAGAGAGATCCTCCACCGGCTCGTTCAGGTCCGCTTTGCTGAATCCCAGCCGTTCCAAAAGGTCGGTCGCGCTCTGGTCCTTGCCGTCCAACATCGTGCGGTGCGGGAACCGGGCGATGGCCTGCCGGACGCGGTCGCCATCGAAAGCCCGCAAGTTGTCAAGGTGCTGGCTCAACACGGCGAAGCGCACCGTCTGGCCGATCTTCACGCGCCCTTTGGTGGGAGCGAGCTCTCCTTCCAGCACGCGCAGAAGCGTGGTCTTCCCTGCACCGTTCGCGCCCACGATGCCCACGCGATCCCCCGGCCCGATCTGCCACGTGATGCCATCGAGCACCGGACGCGATCCTTGGCCGTTGCCACCGCTCGCAATGCCGCCTCTGGTCCCGCTTCCGTCAGCGCCGCTTTCATCAACGTCACCTTCGGAAACATCTTCACAGTCGAACGCCACCGTCACATCTTCCAGATCAACCACCTGCTTGCCGATGCGCGCCATGGCCATGCGCTTGAGCTCCAGCTCATCCCGCAGCGGCGGCACATCCGCGATCAGCTCCTTCGCAGCAGCCACGTGGAACTTCGGCTTGGTGGCCCGAGCCCGCGCCCCGCGGGAGAGCCACGCCAATTCACGGCGAAGCGCGTTCTGACGCTTCTGCTCCGCCACCAGCGCCTCCTGCTCGCGCTTGACGCGCTGCATGGTGTAGGCCGAGAAGCCACCCTCGAACGGCAGGACCTTGCCCCCATGCACTTCCCACATGGTGTTGCAGACCTCGTCCAAGAACCACCGATCGTGGGTGACCACCAGAAGCGCGCCCGCGTCCTTGCGCCAACGGGTCTTCAAATGCTCGGCGAGCCAGGTGATCGCGCGCACGTCCAAGTGGTTGGTGGGCTCATCCAACATGAGCACGTCCCAATCCCCCGCCAACACCCGCGCCAAGTCAACGCGGCGGCGCTGACCGCCGGAAAGCGTCCCCACGCGCGCCTCCCACGGGATGTCCTGGAGCAGATTGTCGAAGATGGCGCGGATCTTCGCGTCTGACGCCCACACGTATTCGGGAACGTCTCCCACCACGGCTGCGCGCACGCTGGAAGCGTCATCCAACCGGTCCGCTTGCCCCAGCAGCCCGATGGTGACGCCGTTGGTGCGGATGACGCGGCCGCCATCCGGCTCCCGCGAACCGGCCAGCACGGAGAGCAGCGTGGATTTGCCATCCCCGTTGCGCCCGACGATTCCGATGCGCTGCCCGGCATCCACGCCCAAAGACGCGCCTGCGAGCACGGTCTTCGACGGCACCTCCACCTGGACCTTTTCACACCCCACCAGAAACACTGCGCGTTCTCCTCCTTGGACGCACGCTCCGTTTTCTCGTTGTACGCTACCTCTTAGCGAAGACGACGATGATGCTGATCACGCAAATCAGGAACACCATGATGGGGAACCATGTATTGAAGCTCAAAAGCGCTTCGCTGTTGCCGAACAGCACATTGAGAATAGTCCCATCTGCAGGACCGAGCACACCCTCTTCAAGGAGCGACAAATAATTGCTCCATGTTTCTATCAACGCGAGAACACCCAAAATGCCGATAGCCGACAATACTTTGTTTTGGAAGCTCTCTGATCTCAATGACTGCTTCTGCATTTCACGGCCGATGTAATCAGACAAGAATGCAGAAAACTCTTTATCCCATTGAAGAGATTCGTCAATATGCCACCGGTTCGACACGGGAAGGTAGATCGTGGCATTGTAGCCTTCAATGGTGCGCTTGAATTCCTCGTTCATCAAGATGGCGTATTGGATGCTGTTGTTCAGGGCGTTCACGAAATCGATGCACTCAGGCTGCTCGGTGATCCGCTTCCCTAGCACTTCATTCTGCAGCCCCTGCATCGTCATCGTCGTTTTGGAGATATAGCTCCACATGAACTGCGCGTGAAAATGAATGGGCATGAAACGATCGATGGCATCGCCATCATCAGCGACTATCGTATGGAACCTTCCCCAAAAAACGTAGAGGCTGGTTCCGGGCACGTTCAGCGGCTCCGCTGTGCTGCCCAAGCGCTCAGCGCGCTCATGCGCCCCCTTGACGAGCGGCGCGAATGACCCTTCATCAGCATTGTCCAGTGATGGAAAGAAAAAGGTGATGTTCCCAGAGCTATCGACGATTTGGATATCGGAGTCTTCCTTGATGCGAATATCATAGAGCTCCTTCATCAACTGTTTGACCTTGCCCACAGCTTCGCGTTCCAAGGCTTTGACGAACGGAGCTGTTCGCGCTTTTCCATCAGACACAACGAACGCATCGCGAAGGCTGTTGAAAAGGTCATTGGAGAGCCGAACAGGTACGGCTGGATCAACCGCACTCGCTTCAGCGCTCATTTTCAATACGTCGAAGAGCTCGTCCCGTTGCGCCGCAAGCCCCAGTTCATAGATGATGAGCCACTGGCGCAAATGCGGATCATAGAACAGATGCGCATCGAACCCAATGGGCTTCAGCTGCATGGCAAGAGGCAACGCAGATACAGCATCCAACTCTTTCACCATTTCGTTGGTCTTGCATAAGGAAGCATCCAACCTGAAGCAAAGCGTGTCAAGATAGGTGTGCTGCAATTCATTGTAAGCCGCCAGCCATGCTGGATATTGATGACTGTCTGCTCCCTGATGCTCCGACAAATCCAGCTTCGCGGTGAAACAATCCCGCCTGAGCTCAGGTGCCAAGCGAACAGTCTGGACTATGAACATGGAGAAGCAGATCCGTTCACCGCGCACGGTGAAAGAGACGTCTCTTCTGAATGCGGGAATCGCCATATCATCTTCAAGCGGCAGCTCATCCGTCACCGCTTGGTTGGATGCGAGCAGTTCTTCAGAGGAACGTGCTTCCGTGTCCTTCAAGGTATTCCTTTCTGAGCGGCTCTTTTCGATAATCAAGCAACAACTCCTCGCCCGCTTCGATAGTGCGCGCTGCCACGACACGCAACGGCCATCCTGAGATCCTCAGATTCGGAGTACGCGAATGGTTGATGAAGCTGTATTTGGTTCGGAACGGACGAACCAAAAGCGTGTTCGGCGAGAGCGCATTCCACTCCATGAAGAATGCCTCGGTGAGCACTTCTGAAAGATTTCGAGCCTTCACAAGCTCATCGTAGAAATCCCAGTCCATGACCTGTCCATCCAAGACGCAGATGATCTGATCTTCCGCAAGATCGCACTCGGCGAACAAGCCATACCCATGAAGGGGGCTCTTTTTTATTATTCCAGTGGCGATGTTGTCGATCACGAGCGAATGATCGGCAAGTGGAATAGGACAGTTTTCCATAGGCACTCCTCGAAACCGCATTCTCGATCCCAAGTGTAGCAGACGACCTGAAGCCAAGATGCCAAACCTCATCGCCCACACCGCCGCATCATGGCAACATCCCAAACAACAGATGCGGGATCCTGCGGCAGAAAGCCAGCATCGCGCCGCTTCACCCGTGGTACGATCGCAGGCATGGCGAAACTCCGCGAACAGGCCGAGAAGGTCATCCATCCGCTCGAACCCGTGTTCGACGACCGCTCACGCGTCCTCATCTTGGGCACGATGCCCTCACCGAAATCCCGTGAGACCGGCTTCTACTACAACCACCCTCAGAACCGCTTCTGGAAAGTGATAGCCGCCCTTTTCGATGAGCCGCTCCCAGCCACCAATGGCGAGAAGCGCGCTTTGGCCTTGCGCCACGGGATAGCCCTTTGGGACGTGCTGGCCTCCTGCGCCATCCAAGGCGCCGCCGACAGCACCATCACGGATTGCTCGCCGAACGATCTTTCCCGCATCACGGATGCCGCTCCCATAGAGGCCATCTTCTGCACAGGGGCGAAATCCTTCGATCTCTTCAACCGCTTCTGCGCGCCCACCTGCTCCATTCCCGCCGTGCGCTTGCCCTCTACCAGCCCTGCGAACGCCCGCGTAACCCTGGCGGACCTGGTGGAAGCCTACCAACCCATCCTCCCGCACACCTTCTGAATGATCCACCCCAGAGAACCTGATGATTCGCTGTGGAAAAGACCGTCAAACTCTGGTGGACTCATGATGGATCAACAGTGAGAAGCTTGCGAAATGATGGCGGATCGCTGATTGAAAAGAGGCTCCCCCTGCACGCGATTCTGACATGAAACTGCAAGATCGCATGCCTATGCTCTTCTTCAGGAGAAAGGTGACTGAAGAAAAGGAGCAGCATGCAAAACGGGATGCTGGAGTTCAAAGATGCGCCGATGTTCGGGCGCGTGATGAGGGATGAAGCGATCTGCAGAGACGTGATCGAATGCATCTTGGGGATAGAAGTCGAACGGATCGATTACCTGAGCCCGGAGCATACCTTGGACCCTGCCGCTGATGCGAAAGGCGTGCGCTTGGATGTGTTCGCGCGCTCTCCCGAACGCGTCTTCGACATTGAGATCCAAACCACGACCGATTCCGCCCTCGGCAAGCGCATGCGCTATTACCAAGCATCCATGGACACAGCCGTGCTCGATAAAGGAGATGATCACGTTCTCCTGCCCGAGAGCTACATCATCTTCATTTGCACGTTCGATCCCTATGGGGCTGGGCTTCCCGCTTATCATCTTGAGCGCACCTGCGAAGAGGATGAGTCGGTTCAAGCAGCAGATGCATCCCATTGGCTCGTGCTCAATGCTTCTGCTTGGGAGCAGGATGCGGATGAAAGGCGTTCCACGCTGTTACAATACGTTGCCAAGGGCACGGCGGCACAGGATGGCCTCACGCGCAGGCTGGAAGATGCCGTCCACAGCATCAATGCGGATGCGGCATGGAGGGAGCAGGCCATGGGGTTCATGACGGTTGAACAGAACACGAAGGCCCGCGTGCGCACTGCCCGTGAGGAAGGTTTGCAGCAGGGCGAAGCGCGTTATGCCCTTCTCGTTGACAAGCTCATCGAACAAGGACGCCTTGACGACCTCAAACGCACGGCAGAAGATGCCGCCTTCCGAGCAGCCCTCCTCCGGGAGATCGTCTCTTAGGTCTGCCGCTTCCTTCGCCATATTCCCCTACGCATACCCGTACCGCTTGCGCAGCGCCACCATGAAGATGATCACCAAGACGGTGGCGCAGGAAATAGATACCGGAACCGCATCGTCGATCACCTGCCCCCGCGCCGTGGCCATGAACGCGCCTGCGCCCCTTCCATAAAAGCACCGCGCGGAAAGCAGCTGAACGCAGATAGGGCATAATACGCACCGATGATAACCGTTGCTGACATACTCGCCCTTCCCGCATTCCATCACGTTGAAGCCTTCAGCGCAGATGCGGACGCCTATGGCCGCCAGGTGGACAACGTGGGCATCGTGGACGCCACGCCAGATGAGGATGAGTACAGCGACTACCTTCCCCATGAATTCATCGTCACGAACCTGGGCTTCGTCCGCGATGATCCAGCTGCCTGCGAGAGATCCCTTTGCAAGCTGCTCGCGCGCAACTTGGCCGCCGTGGCCATCCGCAACGTCTACGCCATGGAGATCCCCGAATCCGTGCGGGAGGCTTCCCGCCGATCGGGAACGCCGCTGTTCATCTACTCCGGCGAATACTACGAACAGGTCATCTTCCAATCCATGAAGCTGATCGAACGGGATCGCGCAGACGCCAACAAGTCAGCGCTGGTGGATGCGCTCAAAAGCCGCCGCAGCCCTGACGAAGCGCGCGCCCTCATCTACGAGGCGTTCCAAGCCACCGGCGCCACCATCCAATGCGCCGAGGTGAGGCCGCTCTCCTTCGATGAGGCTTCGCTCTATGCGCAGATCGACGAGCTGGGCGCCGTTACCCGCTCCATCCAGGCCGACTGGTCGCGCATCGAAACCGCGCAGGCGTTCCGTTACCACGACCGCGCGCTCTTGGTGGTCACCTTCGACCGACCGCCCGGCGCGTTCTCCCTTGAAACGGACTCGGAGTTCATCCAGCTGCTCCGCCCGTTCGAGCATGTTCTCTGCGGGATCAGCGAAGAGCTGCCGCTCAGCCAAGGAGATGTGGCCTTGCGTCAAGCCGCCGCTGCATTCACGTTCGCCCGCGCCGAAGGCGAACAGGTGGTGCGCTGGGCCTCCCTCAATGAGCGCGCCTTTGAAGCCGCCGCCCAGGCCGACCGCATGATCTCCAGCACGTGCGCGCTCTACCAGCAGGTCATCCAACAGCACGATGAAGCCCAGGGCAGCAACCTCTCAGACACCGCTCGCGCGCTGGCCGCCTCCTGCGGGGACGTGCGTGAGGCGGCGCAGAGCATCTTCCAGCACCCGAACACCGTGCGCAATCACATGCGCAAGCTGAAAGCGCTCTTCGGGATGCACGATGCCACCGACCGCGAGCTCACGCGCTTCCTCATGCTGGTCTTCCTTGCGTGACGCCTTGGAGGATCGCACAAGCCGCGCTGTCCGATCCTGGTCATTCGTCCATCACCGGCGAAGGCGCCCCTCCCTATCATCTTCCCCATCCTGAAACGACCGATCAAGGGGGGACGAGATGAAAACGCTCAACGAACAGGCTCTGCAACAATTCTCAAAGCTGCATGAATTCGAATCCAAGCAATACTTGAAGGTGATCTCGCACCTGGAGCAGCTGGGGTTGGAGCAGCACACGAGCGCTGCGTTCTGCGCGCTGGCGGAAAGCGGCGTCACTCTGGCGAAGATGTGAGGGGCCGCATCGCGTCGCTGAGCGGCCTTCCCGCCGCGCAGCGACGCCCTTACGACACATGGAGGCAGTCAGCCAAAAGCGCCAAGATCTTCTTCGTGTTGATGGGCTTGGTGATGTGCGCCGTCATCCCCGCATCGCGCGCCCGACGATGGCCCTCAGCGAAAGCATCCGCCGTGGCGGCGATGATGGGCATGGCCGCCACATCCTCGCGGGGCAAGGCCCGGATGACGCTCGCCGCCTCATCCCCTGTCATGCCCGGCATCCTCATATCCATGATGACCGCGTCAAAATGCCCTTCGCTCGAAGCCGTCACCGCTTCCACGGCATCCGCACCGTTCGACGCCTGCTCAACGGCGAATCCATGCTTGGTGAGGATGGTGCAGAGCATCTCACGGGACAGCTCATCATCATCCACGATGAGCACCCGGAAACCCGTGAAGAACTCGGGCACCGCCTTCTCCTCTCGCAAAGGCTCCTCATAGCCTGCCGCGTGCTCCAAATCCAGCTTGATGGGCAGCGTGATGTCGAAGCGCGTGCCATGGCCCAGCTGGCTTCTCACCTTCACCGTGCCTCCCATCATGTCGATCAGGCTCTTGGTGATGGCCATGCCCAGCCCGGTGCCCTCCGCCGCGCGCACATCTCCTGTGTCATCCCGCTCGAACGGCATGAACAACCGGCTCAAGAACTTCTCTGACATGCCGCAACCGTCATCCTCCACCATGAACGTGAACATGGGGATGCCGCTTGGAGACACCTCTCCTTCCACCACGCGCACATCAACGTGACCACCATGATCGGTGTACTTCATGGCGTTCCCGATCACGTTGACCAGGATCTGATTGAGCTTCAGCTGGTCCCCCAGCACATGCGGATGCATCACTTTCTCAGTCTCCACGGCGAAGGCGATGCCCTTCTCCATGGCCTGCGCGGTGAAGATGTCCTGGATGTGCTCGATCAGCTCCGCCAGATCGAATGGATCCTCCTTGAGGACCGCCTTCCCGCTCTCGATCCGGCTCACGTCAAGGATGTCATTGATCAATGAGAGCAGATGCTCGCTTGACACCATGATGTTCTCAAGGCTCTTCTCCACTTGCTCCCGATCGTCCATATCCGCCAGCGCCAATTCCGTGAAACCCATGATGGAATTGAGAGGCGTACGGAAATCATGGGAGATGTTGGTGAGGAACGTGGTCTTCGCATCGCTCGCATGCTGCGCAAGGGCCAGCGCGGTTTGCAAGGCGTTGTTCTGGCTGATCTTCTTCTGCACCTCATCATTGATGTTGCGCGCCGCCAACACCACTTCATTGGTCGTGCTGGCCACTTTGATCACGCGCAGCTCGATGTAGTGCTCGCGGTCCTCCAGCAAACGCCGGCACCCCACCGTGAAGCCAGCGGAGTCCTGGTCCATGAAGGCCAAAAGCGCATCCAGATTCAGCTGATCGAAGACGGCACCGCTATCCTCGGCGTTGACGTAGGTGTCGCAATACAGCTTGATCCAATCAGAATACACCGCCCGCTCTCCGATGTCCTTCGCGAAGAACAAGGCCGTCTCATTGCGCAAGATGTAAGGGGTGATCTCATCCGCGTCCAGATTGATGATGTAGAGCGCGAAATACTCAGAGCTCAGGCTCTCTATGATCTCCGATCGACGCTTGCTGTTCTCTTCCGCTTCATGGAGCAGCGTGATGTCCTCCAAAAAACCGATGGAGAAGCGGTCATCGGAATCCACCGGCGACATGCTCAAGCGGATCCAGTTCCCGTTGCGCATCTGCTCCTCGCACAAGATCCGTTCGTGCTCAGAGGTCCGCACGGTGATGCTGTCATGGATGCGGCGGCCCGCTGCGCCTTCGAAAAGAGCCTCCGCGAACGCCTTCGCGCTCAGGTATCCCGCATCCAACCCGCAGCATTCCCGCGCCGGCTCCGTCAACAGCAACAGCCCCGTGCGCGGCTCATAGAAGAACAGGCCGGCAAGGACGTTCTCCATGGTCAGATGCGCGCTCTCCATCCACGTTGTGACGTCTTGGACCTCGTAGGCGCAATACCCCTCCACGATGGGGAAGATGGCGACGTTCTGGAAGGTTTGATAAGCCGTGGAGACCGTTTCGAACTCAACGGGCTCATCATGGTAGGCGGCGCGATAGTAGAAATCCAGCCAAGAGCGGTCCCCATCAGACCAGAGCTCATAGATGTTCTTGCCTTGGAGATCGGATGGCTCGCATTGGGCCGTGGCCGCCATGGCGGCGTTCACATAGACGATGGTCACATCTTCTGGATCCCCGGCATCATCAAGGCTGACATGGGCGATGCCGAACGCCCGGGGACTGCGATCGAAGATCCTCTTGCAGCTTCCCAGAATCTGATCCACTACGCGCTCCTGATATCGCTTTTGCACTATGGGAGCATCATACCCGAACGGATAGGAAAAGGGCGGCACGCGAAGCGCCGCCCTTCATCCCAACATCCGAGGTTGTCGCAGCCTCTTTAGAAGACAGCCACCACAGCTCCGTTGTAATTCTGCTCGATGAACTGCTTGACCGCATCCGTCTCCAACGCATCGATGAGCGCTTGGATCTTGGCGGAATCCTGGTTGCCCTCTTTCACCGCGATCACGTTCACATAGGCCTTCGCCGCTTCGCCTTGGTCGGACTCGGTGGCGATGGCATCCGCCACGTTCAGCCCCGCGTTCAGCGCATAGTTGCCGTTGATGGCAGCCAGATCCACCTCTTCAAGAGTGCGAGGCACCTGGGCCGCTTCTACCTCCTGGATCACCAGATTGTGCGGGTTCTCCTCGATGTCCAGCTTGGTGGCGGAAAGGCCAGCGCCTTCCTTCAGCTTGATGAGCCCTTCCTGCTCAAGGAGCAGGAGCGCGCGGGCTTCGTTGGTGGTGTCGTTCGGCACGGCCACCACGGCGCCATCCTGGATCTGATCCAGGGACTCCATCTTGTTGGAATACAGCCCGAACGGCTCGAAGTGGATGCCCGCAGCGTCCACCAGGTGCGTGCCGTTCTCCTCATTGAAGTCGTTCAGATACGTCACGTGCTGGAAGTAGTTCGCGTCAAGCTCCCCTTCTTCCAGCGCGGTGTTCGGCAGCACGTAGTCGTTGTACTCCACCACGTTCAGGGTGTACCCCGTCTTCGCCAGCTCATCCTCCACCGCTTTCAGGATCTCAGCGTGCGGCGTGGGGGAAGCTCCCACGGTGATGACGTTCTCATCCCCGCCGCTCTGAGCGGCAGAGCTGGAGCTTGAAGAGCCGCTGCCCGCGCACCCTGCCAGCCCGAACGCCGCCAAGCTGGCGACGAGCGCCCCTGCGACCACCTTCTTGATGCTTGATGCTTTCATCTTGTCCCTTTCCCTTCTGTGCTCTGAGCATGGAACCCGCGAAGGCCCCACGGCTCACCTCGTCCTTTTATCGACTTTGCTCACCAGCTTCAGACCGCCCTCTTGGAAGATCTGGACGATCACCACCAGCAGAGCAACAGTGACCAACATGACATCGGATTGATACCGGTAATAGCCGTAATTGATGGCGATCGCGCCCAAACCGCCGCCTCCAACGAAGCCCGCCATGGCCGAATACCCCAAGATGGTGGCGAGCGAGATGGTGGCGCCCACCAGCAGAGACGGCCGCGCTTCAGGCAGGAAGACCTTGCAGATCATCTGCCAGGTGGAAGAGCCCATGGCACGGGCCGCCTCTATCACACCTGGGTCCACCTCCTTCAAAGAAGACTCCACCATGCGCGCCACGTAAGGCGCAGCTGCCACCACCAAAGGCACGATGGTGGCCGTGGAGCCGATCGTCGTTCCCACCACGGCGCGGGTGAACGGCAAGATGGCCACGAGCAAGATCAGGAACGGGATGGAGCGCAGGATGTTCACGATCACGCCCACCACCAGGTTCACAGCGGGGTTGCGCTTGATGCCGCCGTCTCCCGTGATGTAGAGGATCACCCCCAGGGGGATGCCCAAAACGTAGGCGATGGCCGTGGAGACGACGGTCATGTACAGCGTCTCCCACGTGCCCATGAGGATCAGGTCCACCAGCTCAGGCGACATGGGCGTCTCCTTCCTCATAGGCGATCCCGCGTCCGTCCAGATACTCACGGACCAGTCGGACTTGCTCCGGATCTTCCGGAAGCTGGATCAACATCTGACCGAACGGCTTGCCATCCAAGTTCACCGTGTTGGCGGACAGGATGTTCACCATCACATGACACGTGAGCGCCATATCGGAGATCACCGGGTCTCCCGATTCCTCCCCTGTGAACGCCAAACGGAGCGTCCCCTTCTCAAGCTTGAGATCGTGGTCTGCCTGGGAGGGAGAGATCAGCTTGCGAGCCGTGTCGGAGGTGGGCCGCAGGAACACGTCGCGGACGCTGCCATGCTCCTTGATCTCACCGTCGCTCATGACCGCCACCTTGTCGCAGATCTGCTCCACCACGCGCATCTCATGGGTGATGACCACGATGGTCACGCCCAGCTCCGCGTTCAGGCGCTTGAGCAGATCCAGGATGGATGAGGTGGTGATGGGGTCGAGGGCGCTTGTGGCCTCATCGCAGAGGATGATCTTCGGATCGGTTGCCAGCGCCCGGGCGATGGCAACGCGCTGCTTCTGGCCGCCGGAGAGCTCTGAGGGATAGGCGGATGCCTTGTCAGACAGATCCACCAGCTCCAGCAACTCCGCCACACGCGCCTTAGCCTGTTCCTTGGGAACGCCGGTGATGTCCAGCGGATAGCGGACGTTGGCGGCCACCGTGCTCTGCTCCAGCAGATTGAACTGCTGGAAGATCATGCCGATGGATTTGCGCGCTTCGCGCAGCTGCTTGGGCTTGAACGCGGTCAGATCCACGCCGTCGATGATCACCTGGCCAGACGTGGGGCGTTCCAACAGATTGATGCAGCGCACCAACGTGGATTTGCCAGCGCCGGAAAAGCCGATGATGCCATAGATGTCGCCATCATCGATGGTCAGGCTCACGCCGCGGACGGCGCGCACTTCCTTCTTGCCCGCCTTGAAGGTTTTGACGATGTTCTTGAGCTCTATCAATGCTTTCCTTTTTGCTCATCGTGCGGGCGCGAGCGCGCCCCTTGCCAATGCACACGAGATTCTAATGCAACCAGCCGCTACTCCGCCCCCGCGCGATGCCGATGGTCGGCCATAGCCGCGCCCGATGCCCCAGCCTCCCCTCTCGGGATCCCTCGCGTCACGGAATCGTTCAGAAACGGATGAAGCGCCGTTCCGAAGACGGCGGGGCTTCTTTGCTAGGATGCACCCGTGCAAGGCTGAAAGGAGGCACCCATGGGATTTCTGATTCGCTGGATCGTGACCGCATTGGCCGTTGCCGCGGCCATCTGGATCGTGCCAGGCATAGACATCATAGGAGGCGACAGCGCCTGGGTGGGCATCGCCATCTTCGCGTTGATCCTCTCGCTGATCAACATCTCCATCAAACCGCTCTTGCAGCTGCTCTCTCTGCCTGTGACCGTGATCACCTTGGGGCTGTTCTACTTGGTGGTGAACACGCTTCTGCTGTATCTGGCCGCATGGCTTGCGAACAGCCTGTTCGGCGTGGGCATCTTCATCGAAGGATTCTTCAGCGCGTTTTTGGCCAGCATCGTGATTTCCGTGGTGAGCGCCATCGTGAACGCCATCATAGGCCCGGCAGACGCCGCCTGACCCTCCAGATCCGCCGGTTCGTTGCGAACTAAAAGGGGCGGTCCCTTTTCGGGCCGCCCCTTTCAACAGGCTCAAAACTCTCATCGGAGGAGAAGGTCACGCCTTCAGCTTGCCCTCCACGTAGTCTATCTGCATCTCGTACCACGCAAGGCGCTTCTTGCTGGTGCGGAGACGGACCGCATCCTGGGCGGGTTCGTCTTTCTCCGCCTCAAGCTCTGCGATGGTCTTGCGCATGTTCTCGGCCTTTTCACGCACCACGTCAACGTCTATCTTCTCCACGTCAACGCCAAAACGGCCAAGGACCGTCAGGATGTTGTTGTACACCTGGCTGGCCCCTTCGAAAAGAAGGAACTGGCGCTTCTCCTTGCCAGCGTCATCCAGATTCAGGGTGAGGATGCCAGCGGTCTTGTTCGCAGCCACGATCATCTCGTGTCCGGGAAGCACGCCATAGTATCCATCCGCTGAAGGCACGGAGGCATAGGAGATCTCACCGGAGAAGAGCTCACGGGTGGGGATGCAGACGACGCAGCGCAGACCGTCCATTTACGCCTCTTCCTTCTGCATTTCCTCATAGGCCGCATACACGTCTTCGATGGGGCCCTTGTTCACGAAGCACTGCTCGGGGATGTGGTCGCATTTGCCATCCAGGATGTCCTTGAAGGAACGGACCGTGTCCTCGATGGGCACGTACACGCCCGGCATGCCGGTGAAGACCTCGGCCACATGGAACGGCTGGCCCAGGAACTTCTGCACCTTGCGGGCGCGGTTCACCGTGATCTTCTGGTCCTCGGAAAGCTCGTCCATGCCAAGGATGGCGATGATGTCCTGCAGGTCCTTGTACTCCTGCAGGATCTGCTGGACGCCCACGGCCACGTCGTAGTGCTCCTGGCCGACGATCTCCGGATCCAGCGCGCGGCTGGTGGACTCCAGCGGGTCAACGGCCGGGTAGATGCCCAGCTCGGCGATGCCGCGGGAAAGGACCGTCTTCGCGTCCAGGTGGGTGAACGTGGTGGCCGGCGCCGGGTCGGTCAGGTCGTCTGCGGGAACGTAGACCGCCTGCACGGACGTGATGGAGCCGGTGGTGGTGGAGCAGATGCGCTCCTGAAGATCGCCCATCTCCGTAGCCAGCGTGGGCTGGTAGCCCACAGCGGAAGGCATGCGGCCCAGAAGCGCCGACACCTCAGAGCCCGCCTGGGTGAAACGGAAGATGTTGTCGATGAACAGAAGCACGTCCTGACCCTGATCACGGAAGTACTCCGCCTCTGTGAGCCCTGCCAGGCCCACGCGCAGACGCGCTCCCGGAGGCTCGTTCATCTGGCCGTAGACCAAGCAAGTCTTCTCGATGACGCCGGAATCGGTCATCTCAAGATACAGGTCCGTGCCCTCACGGGTGCGCTCGCCCACGCCGGTGAACACAGAGGTGCCGCCGTGCTCCTGGGCCAGGTTGTTGATGAGCTCCTGGATGGTGACGGTCTTGCCGACGCCAGCGCCGCCGAACAGGCCCGTCTTGCCGCCCTTGACGTAGGGCTCGATCAGGTCGACCACCTTGATGCCCGTCTCGAACGTCTCAGTGGACGTGGTCAGGGTGTCGAAGGGAGGCGCCGGATGGTGGATGGGCATCCATTCAACATCCTCAGGCATGGGCTTGCCATCAACGGGCTCGCCCAGCACGTTCCAGATGCGGCCGAGCGTCGCTTTGCCGACCGGCATCATGATGGGAGCGCCGGTGTCCACGGCCTCGACGCCGCGCACCAGCCCATCGGTGGAAGTCATGGCAACGGTGCGCACGATGTCACCCGGAAGCTGCGTCTCCACTTCAAGCACCGTGGAGAAACGCCCGGCGGGAGTTTCGGCATCCACCGTCAGCGCGTTGTAGATGGCCGGCATCTGATCCGGCGGGAATTCCACATCCACAACAGCGCCCACCACACGGACGATGCGTCCCGTAGCGCCACTGCCCTGACTCCTTTCTTTATAGATCATATCAGCCATTTATTCCTCCAAAGCTGCGGCGCCACCGACGATCTCATTGATCTCAGTGGTGATGGCGCCTTGACGTACACGGTTGTATAGACGGGTCAACGTGGACACCATCTCAGTTGCATTGTCCGTCGCGGACTTCATCGCGTTGCGGCGCGCGCCTTGCTCTCCTGCAGCCGAATCAAGGAACGCGTAGTAGATCGAATTGCGCAGGTAAGCCTTCATCAGGTAGAACATCACGCTTTCGGCGTCCGGCTCGAAATCGATGTCGCCCGGAAGGGACTCGTCATCCTTCGGCTGGAAGGATTTGAAGACGTCTTCCTTCGAATCATTGAGCCCCAGCAGATCAGCGTAGGATTCCTCCTTGATGGGGAGCACCTGCTGTTCGACCAACGTCTGCTCGGCGGCGTTCTTCGCGTGGTTGTACACGATGTAGACCGCATCAAGCTTGTCATAGTGATACCCATCCCCCGCGTAGAGGGAAAGCTCGCAAGCTTCTTCATAGGTGGGATCAGCTGACATGCCCGCGTATTCGAACACCGGCTTGATGCCGCGATAGCTGAAATACCCGATGGCCTTCTTGCCGCAGGCGGCCACCTCAACCTCAACGCCGTCGCGCTCAAGCTTATGCACCAGCTTGTCAGCATGGCGAAGGACGTTCGAATTGAAGCCGCCCGCAAGGCCGCGGTCGGATGCCACCACGATCACCAGCGCGCGCTTCACCTCATCATGCACCTGCAAGAGCGGCTCAGATGAGAGGGGTGCGTGCTTGGCTGTGGTGATGAGCATATCTGAGATGGCGCATGCCCACGGAAGCGCGTTCTCCACGCGCTCCGTTGCACGGCGGATCTTCGCAGCAGCGACCATTTCCATGGTGCGCGTGATCTGCTTCGTCGATGAGACGGAGTTGATTCGCCTTTCTATGTCATGAAGATTGGGCATGGGGCACCTGGCTTACTCGGTCGGGGCGAACGCTTGCTTGAAAGCCGAGATGGCATCGTTCAGCTGCGCTTTGATGTCATCGGTCAGCTTCCCCTCGGACAGAATGTTGCTCAGGATCTCCGGGTTCTTCGCGCGGATGCTGTCCAGAAGCTCCGTGCGGAAGCGGACCACATCCCCCAGCGGCAGGTCATCCAGATAGCCCTCGTTGCCGGAGAAGATGGCCACCACCTGCTCCGCCACGGGCATGGGCGCATAGCGGCCCTGCTTCAGAAGCTCGGTCATGTGCGAGCCGCGGGTGAGCTGGTCTTGCGTGGCCTTGTCCAGATCAGAGCCGAACTGCGTGAACGCCTGCAGCTCGCGATAGCTGGCCAGGTCAAGACGGAGAGAGCCAGCGACCTGCTTCATGGCCTTGATCTGCGCGTCGCCGCCAACGCGGGACACGGAGATGCCCACGTCGACTGCCGGGCGCTGGCCCTGGAAGAACAGGTCGGTCTGCA
>CAJTVP010000020.1 GCA_910580205.1 uncultured Eggerthellaceae bacterium | reverse complement strand
TGCGGTTTCTTGGTCGCGGGGGCTGGATTTGAACCAACGACCTCCGGGTTATGAGAGTCTCTTCTGATTGATTCTGTTCGATCCGGTGACTGATTCGCGCAGGAACATGATGTCTCTCCCCTGGAAAAATGGTGAACGAGTGAGGAAACAGCAGCGAAGATATGTTCGCAGGTGTGTGCGCTTCCGATAAGGAAGCGTAAGACGCAGTTCTCAAGATAAAGGGCATCCAATGAATCTGAAAGGAAGGATGCCCATGAGAGACCTCACCATCAAAGACTGGCCCATGTTCGACAAAGTGGTGCGCGACCCGGAGGTGTGCGCGCTCATGCTGGAGGCCATCCTCGGCATAGAGGTCGATCGCATCGAATACGCGGATGACGAGCACTTCGAGAAGCCGTACCTTTCAGGCAGGGGAGTCCGGATGGATGTGTTCGTCAAGGGCAGTGGTGCCGTCTATGACATAGAGATGCAGACGGTCTACGACCCGAATCTCGTTCGCCGCATGCGCTATTACCAGGTCGCTATGGATACCGGCGCTCTCAATGAAGGAGAAGATTACGACAGGCTTCCTGAGAGCTACATCATCTTCATCTGCGATCATGACCCGTTCGGACGCGGGCTTCCGCGTTATACGATGAAGCACGGATGCAAAGAGGCCGAAGGCCTTGTCATAGACGACGGGATCTGCTGGGTGGCCCTGAACGCGCCTGCTTGGGACAAGGAGCACGACGCGCCTCTGTCCCAGCTGCTAGAATACGTCCATACGGGCCGAGCTGAGGGGTGTCTTGCGCGCATCTTGGACGAGCGCGTCCGGGACGTGAACGGCAACGAAGCATGGAAGGAGCGGACCATGGGGTTCATGACGATCGAGATGGATCAAAGGGTGAAGCTTCGCCAGGCTGAGAAAAGAGGCTATGCTGCCGGCGAGGAAGCAGGCGAGGTTCGAGGTGAGGCAAAAGGAAAAGCCGAGGAGCGTGGTCGTTTTGAGGCGCTCGTCACCAAGCTCATCTCAGAAGGCCGTTTGAGTGATCTGGAGCCCGTCGCCAGTGATCCAGAAGCCCTCTCTCGTCTCATGGTGGAAAACGGAGTGTAGTTTTCCACGATCAGAACATGGTTCAAGACGTTCAGAATGCGCACTCGGTTTGATCTTGGTCGGCTGAGGGCAGCCGCCCCTCCGTCGTTCTGACGCATTGCTCCGCTATTCATGATGAGAGAACAGGTTGACGTAGGGGCGCATGCTCCCACGCGCCCAGGTGGAAGCTGTGATACCCTGCCTAGGACCCGCGGGAAGGAGCCCCATGAACTTTCATAAAGCCGCGTTCAAGGCGGCCTACGGCACGGAAGCGCAGCTGCCGGAGAGCGTGCGTCCGGAAGTTTCGTTCGCTGGTCGTTCCAACGTGGGCAAATCCTCCCTGCTGAACAAGCTCATGTTCCGCAAGTCCTTGGCGAAGGTCTCGTCCACGCCCGGCAAGACGGCCACGGTGAACTTTTATGATGTTGACGGCATCGACCTGGTGGACCTGCCGGGTTACGGCTACGCGAAGGTGTCCAAAAGCGAACTGGACCGCTGGGCGGACATGATCGAAGGTTACTTCAATCAGGATCGCGCTTTCGCGCTGGTGGTCAGCTTGGTGGATATCCGTCACGATCCCAGCGAATTGGATCACAACATGGTGAGCTTCCTGACGGAAGCGGGGCTTCCGTTCGCCATCGCCCTCACGAAGGCGGACAAGCTCTCCAAACAAAAGGCGAACAACCAGAAACAGCGCATCAAGAGCAAGCTCCAAGTGCCGCCGGGCACGCCCATGGTGTTGACCTCTGCTCAATCGGGCACAGGAATAGAGGATTTGCGCAAGCTGATATCCGCATCGGTTTCGGAGTGCGCTGCGGATGTCGCGCAATGAGAAACAAGCCTGTAAAATCGTGTAGCATAATTTTGCCAAAAATGCAAATATATGCCGTTCGCCGAACTAGAGATGCCGCTCGCGTAATGAAACCTAAAAAAACTTGACCCCCCCCCTCCATGTTTAAAGTGTCCTTCGTATGTTCGCAGTGATTACTGCAGTAACGAAAGGAAGGACAAGCATGAAGAAGAGCAGTGTAGGAAAGAAGGCTATAGCGTCAGCATGCGCATTGACGCTTGCGCTTTCGATGCCTGTGCTGGCATTCGCGGGTGATCCCGACGGTGCTGCGCAAGGCGACGGCATCATGGTGGCGGCTGATGAGCCGAGCGCCACGATCAACGGCACTACCAACGAGGTGACCTCCACCATTGAGGGTGACAACAGCGGCGTGTCGGTGCTGCCAGCCAACAATGAAGAGTTGGGCGTGTCTGATAACCTTAACGTCACGGTCAATTACGTGTCTGATGGCTTTGCGAATCAAGATGCGCTGAATGAAGCCATCGCTGAGAACGGCCCGGTCATCGAAGAGGTCACCGCTCCGTCTGCTGCGTTCGAAGAAGTGCTGAATGGCAGCGATGATTTTGTCCTGAAGAATGGTGGCGATAGCAACTTCGACAAGGAT
The DNA here is from genome assembly GCA_910580205.1 of uncultured Eggerthellaceae bacterium. Classification (GTDB taxonomy): domain Bacteria; phylum Actinomycetota; class Coriobacteriia; order Coriobacteriales; family Eggerthellaceae; genus MGBC163016. The sequence goes on along the minus strand of CAJTVP010000020.1, from coordinate 31,312 downwards.
GCGGCTAAAGACCTCATTTCTTCTGAGGACAACTACATCTCCAAGAACACCTATGAGCTGAATGCTTCTGGTCTCAAGACCGATGAAGCTGTGACGGTTGTTTATGCGGTGGATGCCAACGCTGAAGGCGTTAGCTGCTACGCTTACTACACCGTCACCGATGGTGCCGGCAACAAGCAGACTGTGGTTGAGAAGCTCCCTGTGACGGATGGCGTTGCCACGCTGACTCTTGGTGACAACATGAATGCAGGCACCATCACGTTCGTGCTTGCTAACGAGAACACCGCTGTTCAGCCGGCTGATGCCACCACTAACGTGAGCAAGGGCGGCAATGCCACTGATGGCTATGAGCTGGTTTACACCACTGGCGCCACCAAGGCCATGCTGGGCAATGGCCAGCTGAACTGGTCTGCGCAGGCTACTGCTGACGTGCATCAGGCTGCTGAAACTGCGAACGCTGGCAATCTGGCCATCTCCGCTGACGTCGTTGCCAACAACGCGAGCGACGCATACAAGGCAGATCAGTTGAACAACCCCTTCGATTATGCGAAGTTCTTCAACGTGACCGTCACCTCTGCAGCGAATGCTGAGGACATCACGAATCCTGCCATCACGGCTAACGTGGGCGCTGCGAACCGCATGGTCCGCGTGTACTACACTGAGACCGTTGACGGCAAGCCCGTGGGCAAGTACCGCGATCTGACCTCCGATGCTGACGGCAACGTCACCATGACCGGCGTTGTGCCGGACACGGTATACACCTTCGCCGTGGCTCCAGCAGGTCAGACCCCAGACAACCCGAACGTGCCGGACATCCCGGTGAACCCGGATCAGCCGGTGAACCCCGACAATCCGACCCCGGTCGTGCCGGGCGATGAGGGCTCCGACAACGGCGTTGCTGACAACGGCAACAGCGCTACGGCTGCCGACAAGGGGACCACTTCTCCGAAGACGGGCATCTTCTAAGATTCCCACAAGCGTTTCGCGAACATACGCACAAACAAACGCACCGAAGCGAACATACGCTTTGCATGGCGAAAGGGGGCGGCGGCAACCGCCCTCTTTCGTGTCTTGAGGCTGATAACGCCATTGCCGTCCATTCAAGAATACCTCATCCGTAAAAGGAGTTTTGCATGACCGGATCTGAACGGCCGGAAGATACCGAACGGCCTGAAACGACCAATAGACCCAAGAAGAACGATCCCCGCGCCAAGGTCAAAGCCGATAAGGAGGTTCGCGAGAGCGCGGATGACGCCTATGAGGAGCGGCATGCACTGAAAGACCGGCCCGCTCCTGGGGATGAGTCGTCTCCGTGGAAGCGCGTGGAAGTGTCCTCATCCGAGTGCGGCCGTCATGGGCATGGGCGCGAAGGTGTTGAGGACAGCATCCGCAAGGAGGGGCAACGGAGGAAGGAAGAGCGCAAGGAGAAGCAGCGCAAGAAGTGGGGGATCGCGCTGGCCGGATGCTGCGTGGCGCTGGTGGCGGTGGTGGCCATTGGCATCAGCGTGGTGAACATGGGAGGCCAGTCCACTGACTATGGCCCCAAGCCGGAGCAATCCGAGCTCATCTCCTCCGTCGACACGACGAAGATCCCGGAAAGCAATGAGGGTGCGTTGACGTACAACCCCATTAACTTCCTGGAGCTCGTCAATCAGAATCCTGACATCTATGCGTGGCTGTATGTGCCGGGCACGCAGGTGAACATGCCGGTGCTGCAGAGCGACCTTGCGGACAATTATTATCTGTACCGGAACGTGAACAAGGAGGACGACCCTACGGGTGCTGCGTACACGCAATCATTGAACAGCAAGGATTTCACTGACCCGGTCACCGTGATCTATGGGCATACGTTCCAGCCGGATGATGAGCGAGCGGAGGCGGCCTTCGGCACGCTGCACAACTTCGAAGACAAGGCGTTCTTCGACGAGCATCCGTTCTTCTACGTGTACACGCCGAAGAAGATGTACACCTATAAGATCGTGTCCGCCGGTGAGGTGACCGACGAGCACATCTTGAACGAGCATGATTTCAGCGATCGGTTCGTGTTGCAAGAGTACCTGGACGAGATGCAGCACCCCACAGGGGATCATTCGTTCGAGAGCGGCATGGAGCAGCTGCAAGCCGGTCAGGCCTACGTGGTGCAGCTGTCCACATGCACGATCCCGTCAGTGCCGGAGAAGCGGTACTTGGTCAGCGGGGTCATGGTGGGGGAGAAGAATCTCCAGCCGTCTTGGTGATGCCATAAGACAACAAGGGGAATGGAGGGGCGCTGCCGTCACGCCCCTCCGTCCTCGCGTGGTCCGTTCATCGGGCTCCGAAACGCGCAAGGGGCGGCGCTTCGAGCGTCGTCTTTTGCACTTTATGAGCATTCTAAGAAGAAAGAAGTGGAGCGGGCGACGGGAATCGAACCCGCGTGGTCAGCTTGGGAAGCTGAAATTCTACCATTGAATCACGCCCGCAATTCGACCCGACGAAGTATAGCACACCCCGCTTGCGTCAGGGAACACCTGCAGCAACACAGGGGACGGTTCTATGTGCTAGCGTTGCATCGCCAAGGTGTTGGCTATTGCGTGCTGGGATGCTTCGCCGCTTTCAAGCAGCCGCGAACCACACCTATGCTCTCACCGGTCAAGCGGCTGATCTGCCGGATGGAAAGCCCGCGTTCTGACAACCGCCTTATGCTCTTCCGCCTGTCAGTCCTATCGAGTCCTTGAAAATCGGCAACGGAGGAGCAGCCGCACACATCGAAGATGACGCTGCGGGCATCTTCGTCAGCGAAAGCAGGCCGGCCCATCTCTGAGATGTCCATACACTCTTCATCAGCATCTTCTTCGGTGTAGCGCTCAAGCTCCTCACGGGATAGCATGGATAAAACAAGGTCCGTATCGGTCAGGCCGCTTCCTCGCATGTAGTCGGAGTAGCTGCTCATCTCATATTCCCGTGGACGCGCAACGATGCCCGCCTTGACGGGATTGCGGTGGATGTAACGCAAGGCCGCCAGCAGGTAAGCGTCATCTTCAACGGGCTCGCTCTTGAATCTGTCTTGGAAGAGATGTCCCGTTCGGTCATATTTGGCGTTATACCAGAAGACGAACTTGCAAGCGATCTTCTTCATGATGGTCGATAAGGGTTCATCTCCAATCTTGAGAAGCAAATGGAAATGATTGTCCATGAGACAATAGCCCAAAATGGCGAAGCCGCAACTATCCCGATATCCCGCAAGCACTTCAAGAAATTTGCGCCTATCCTCTTCATCTTCCAATATCCTTTGGCGGTTCCGCCCTCGCATGATCACATGGTATATGGATGATGCGGATAGCTTTCGTGCTGTGCGCGTCATGGAACTCGATCCTGTTGAAGGCCATAGGGATGGTCGCGAAAAGAAATCATAACACATAGAACCGTCCCCTGTGTTCCGAAGCAGACGCTTGACTTGAAGCTAGGTTCAAACTCTATAAATAGCACCGACGATAGAGGCCGAAAGGAATCACTGCGACGGACGTGAAGCAGATGGCGGCCCGCGATGTCCCGGGCGGGTTCGCCCCCCCCACGCTCGCGGCGCTGAACGTCGCGGTGCTGTCGCAAGCGCACCTCTAGGGAGGGGAACGGGTTATGGAATATCGGAAGCTGCCCCATGGTGGGGAAAATATAAGCATCATCGGGCTGGGCATGGGCCATATCCACGCCTGCAGCAAAGCCGAAGCCGTGCGCACGTTGCACGCGGCTCTCGACGCGGGGGTGAACTTCTTCGACTTCGTGCCGGCTGACGCCTCGGCGTTCGATGCCTACGCCGAGGCGTTCAAAGGCCGCCGTGACCAAGCCATGTTCCAGGTGCATCTAGGGGCCGACTACTCGCGTGGCACCTACGGGTGGACGATCGATCCGAAGCGAGCCATCGCCGAATTCGAGCAGCGGCTGACCACGCTGGGCACCGACTACGCCGACTTCGGCTTCATCCACTGCATCGACGAAGACGCCGACCTCGATGCCGTGATGGAGGGTGGTCTTTGGGATTACGCGTTGCGTCGGCGTGATGAGGGTGTGATCCGGCACCTCGGCTTCAGCACGCATACGCCGGGCATCGCACGGCGCCTTCTGGCCACCGGCGAGATGGACTTGGGGATGTTCAGCATCAATCCCATGTACGACTACACCGACGAATCCCAGTACGGCAAGGGGACCTCGGCCGACCGAGCCGGCATCTACCGCGAGTTCGAGGCGGCGGGTGTTGGCATCTCGGTCATGAAGGCCTTCGCGGGAGGGCAACTGCTCGACGCGGTGGCGTCTCCGTTCGGCCGGGCTCTCACCCGCGAGCAGTGCATCCAGTACGCGTTGGACAAGCCGGGCGTGCTCACGGTGCTGCCAGGGGTGCGCGGCATGGATGACCTGGAAGACGCGCTCGCATTCCTGGACGCGAGCCCCGAGCAGCGCGACTACTCGGTGGTGGGCACCTTCGCCGCCCCGGTCGACCGCGGTGTGTGCGTGTACTGCGGGCACTGTCAACCCTGCCCCCAAGGTATCCAGATCGGCCTTGCCAACAAGTACTATGACTTGGCGCGCATGGGAGACGAGCTGGCGTGCGGGCACTACGGCAACCTCGAGTACCACGCATCCGATTGCGTTCAGTGCGGCCACTGCAACCGACGCTGTCCCTTCGGCGTCGAACAGATGGAGCGCATGGGGCGGATCGCTGGATACTTCGGGGTATAGCACATCCAGTGTCGAGATGGTTCTTCGTCACATCCATAGCGATCTGAGGAAGCGCCATGGGGTACTTGCGTCATGTTGGGCCACCTCTGCAATCATGACATCAGATGTGCTCTAATGTCATGTGGGGTAAGGCGTGTAGGTTTCGCCTTGGGACCAGGCCATATCCCAGAATTGGTATTCATAGCGGCTGCAATCCAGCAGGATCTCATCCAGGCGCGCCAGATGCTCTTCAGGAAGATCGGCGCAATGCCGGTCCACCAGTTCGATCATGACATCGTTGGCATCGCGATATTCCTCAGATGAGTACATGGCTATCCATCGGTGATAGAACGGATCATGGCGTCCGTCCCTTTCAACGCTCAAATGATCGCCGATGATCTTGTAGCTCCACGAGCACGCCAGCACCGCCACCGCTATCTCCGGGAGACCGCCCTTCGCAGCTTGCGCGATCATGTAGTCGGTATAGGACTTGTTGTTCAGCGCCATGGGCGCCCGTTGGATGGCATCGTCTGCCACGCCGAGCTCTGCCAGGTAGGTCCGGTGGACCGCGTTCTCCGTATCCAGCGTGGCGGCGATGAGATCCGCGAACAGCCGCATGTCATCTTCGCTGGATGACTTCACCACGCCCAAGGCGAACACCTTCGCGTACTGCATGAGATATTTGTGATCCTGGATCAGGTAATACCGAAAACGCTCATGGCTCAACGTCCCATCGCCGATCCCCTTCACGAAGGGATGGTCAAGATAGGATTCCCAAAGGTGGATCGCTTTCGCGTAGAAACGGTCGCTGGGTTTCATGGAGCTCCTTCGCGATTGAGTGGTTTGCGACTCATGGTAGCCCAGCCGGTTCGACTCTTTGTTAACGGAGGGTTGCATTTTCGCCGGTTGACGGGCTTCGGGTGCTAGACTGCGCCCATTCGGAGAAGAGAAAGGCGGGCATGTCGTGACTGCGGGGATCAAAGGCAGGAAAGTGGCCATCATCGGCTGCGGGTTCGTGGGGGCCACCAGCGCGTTCGCGCTCATGGAGTCCGGACTGTTCTCTGAGATGGTGCTCATCGACGTCGACCACGACCGCGCTGAAGGGGAAGCGCTGGACATCTCGCACGGCCTCGCGTTCGCCCGCCCCATGGACATCCATGCGGGCGCCTACGAGGACATCTCGGATGCTGATGTGGTCATCGTGACGGCGGGCGCGGCCCAGAAACCCGGTGAGAGCAGGCTGGACTTGGTCAACAAGAACGTCGGCATCTTCCAAGGGATCATGACCCAGATCCGCGAGAGCGGCTTCGACGGCATCCTGTTGATCGTGTCGAATCCGGTGGATATCCTGACCCACGTCTCCCTCCAACTGTCCGGATTGCCCGAACATCGGGTGATCGGGTCTGGCACCGTGCTGGACACCGGCCGCCTGAAGCAGATCATCAGCGAACGGCTGGGCGTGGACCCGCGCAACGTCCACGTGCGCATCCTGGGCGAACATGGCGATTCGGAGCTCATCGCCTGGTCCAGCGCTCACGTAGCGGGCATCCCGCTGGAGGATTTCTTCAACATGCGCAGCGCCGGATCCTACGAAGAGTTCCGCAGGGAAGTCACGGACCTGGTCCGCGATTCGGCCTATGAGATCATCGAGAAGAAGAAAGCCACGTATTTCGGCATCGCCATGGCTATCAAGCGCATCTGCGAATGCATCGTGCGCGATGAGAAGTCCGTGCTGTCCGTCTCCAATTCCATGCAGGGGGAGTACGGCATCGAAGGGGTGGCGCTTTCCACGCCGTGCGTGGTGGGCAGCGATGGCATAGAGGTGCGCATGCCGCCGGCGCTCAATTATAAAGAGCAGGCGCAGCTCAAGGATTCCGCATCCCAGCTCAAAGAGGTCATCGCCCAGCTGGAGCTGTAGCGGCAGGAGGATCCGGCGAAGGCTGCGCGGGCGCGCTTCGCCTGTGGCGTCAGCGCGGCTGCGGGCATTCAGAAGGGCGGACCTCAGCGCTGGGTCAGATGACCTGGCGGCCGCCCACGATGAAAGGAAGCTAACACACAGAACCGTCCCCTGTGTTACTTGACTTGGCGGCCACCCACGAAGACGGCTTGAGCGCGGGCGTCCAGCAGCTCTTCAGGGGAGGCATGCAGCAGGTCGCGGTCGAAGACCGCTATGTCCGCCAGCATCCCCGGCGCCAGCCGCCCCAGCTCCGATTCGCGCCCGCAGGCGTAGGCGCTTCCCCACGTATAGGCGCGCAGCGCTTCGGCGGCTGTGATGCGCTCTTGGGGCAGCCAGCCGCCTTTCGGTTCGCGGGTGTCCGCATCTTGGCGGGTGAGGGCCGTGTACACGCCGCGCAAAGGATCCGGGTCCACCACAGGCGCGTCCGTCCCGAACGCCAGGACGGCACCGGCGTCCAGCAGCTGCCTCAGCGGCCACATCCAGGGCACGCGCTCCGGCCCCAAGTCGCGCTCAGGGCCGCCGGGGTCCAGCGTCAGGTGGCGCGGCTGCACGGATGCCACCACGCCCAGCTTCGCCAAACGCGCGATGTCTTCGGGCTGGAAGTTCTCCAAGTGCTCCAAGACCAGCCGTCCTTTTTGGATGGAGCCTGGGCCAGCGCTTTCGCCGGTGCCTTCGCCAAGGTCTTCGCCCAGGTCCTCGCATGCGCGCTCGTAGATGTTGAGCGCCTGATGGATGGCCTCATCACCGATGGTGTGGATGCGCACCATCCGCCCTGCGCCCACCGCTGCGGACACGAGCTCTTCCATGAGGGTGGGGTCCAAGGTGGGTCGCCCGACCTCTCCGGGGGTGCGCGCGTTCGCGTAGGGCTCAGCCAGCCACGCGGTGTGCTGGCTGGACACGCCATCGAAGAATTGCTTGCATCCGCACGGGCGCAGAAGCGGCCCGGTCAGTCGCGCTTGCAGCTCCTCCAGACGTCGCGCGTCTCGTGTGAGCGTGGGGAACAGGTGCGTGCGCAGCGTGAGACGCCCCGTCTCTTCCAACGCGCAGAACAGGTCATCCCGCACGAAATCCAGACCGGTCGTAGCCGTGAGCGCCATATCGCAGACCGACGTCACGCCCAGGGCGTTGAGCTTGCTCTGGAACGCCTCATAGGCGCCCAACAGCTCTTCGCGGGTGAACGCATCCACGATGCGCGCCGTGAGCTCCATGGCAGCCGTCTCTCGCACGATGCCCGTGAGCTCCCCTTCCGCATCATGGTCGTAGGCGCCGCCCGCAGGTGGTGTGGACGCGGCCGTGATCCCCAGCTGATCCAGCGCGCGGCTGTTCAACCAGAGCGTGTGCGCGTCTCCTGAGTAGAGCGCCACAGGGCGGTCGGGGAATGCGGCATCCAGGGAATGCCTGCTGGGCGTCTGGGGCGGGTCCCACAGGTATTCGCGCCAGCCTTGGGCCAGAAGCCAGCTTCCCCGTGGGCGCGTGGTGGCGAAGCGCCTCAAGCGCTCCACGCAGTCCGTTTCGCTGGCGCCCACGAAAGAGGCAGCCAAGGGCGAATCGTAGAGCGCGGCATGGAAGAAGTGCAGATGGGCATCGTGGAAGCCGGGCATGAGGAAGCCTTCGGCGAAGCGGCGCACCTGCGCTCTGGCAGCAACGGGGGCGGAGGCGGTGCCCACGGCATCCGGATGCGCCACCCAGCAGATGCGGTCATCCGCCATGCCCACAGCCACGGGCTCATCCGTTGCCCGAATGCCCGTGAAGCCGCTGTTCGCGGTCAGGACGAGGCTGGCCTCTTGAACGCTGTTGGGAGCCCTGCCAGCGCTGCCAGACCTATGGATCTTATCGCGCAAGTTCCAGCAGCTCTTCAGGCGTGTCCACGAACAGATCCGGTTCGGCGTTCTCCGCAGCGAAGTCCTGTTTTTCGTGATAGCCCCAGGTGACCGCCACCGCGAAGACGCCCGCGTTGCGCGCTGCCAGGATATCCCCCGGCGAATCGCCCACATACACGGTGTCCGCCGGTGCCGTTTTCAGCATCCGCATGGCCATTTCAATGCCCGTGGGGTCCGGCTTGCGCGGGATGAGCTCGCTCTCTCCGAACATCACGTCCGTTTTGTCAGGCAGCCGGATGCTCATGATCAGATCCACGCCCGCTTGCAGCTTGTTGGACACCACGCCGATGCCGCAGCGGCGCTCCCGCAGCTCATCCAGCATCTCCGGGATGCCGGGGAAGGGCGTGGTGTGGTGGTAATAGTCGTGGAAGCGCGCGTTCCAGAGATCCATGGCGCGCTCTTGCTCCTCTGGCGTGGCGCCTTCGGGGAGCGCCAAGTAGATGAGCCGCCGGACGCCCGAGCCCACGAAGCTCAGGATCTCCTCTGGCGTGCGCTCCGGGAAGCCCAGATCCGTCAAGATGGAGTTCGTGAGCAGGACCAGGTCCGGGATGGTGTCCAGCAAAGTGCCGTCCAGATCGAAGATGAACGTATCGAACTTCTTCATGCGCTTCCTTTCGTCGCGTGCGAACATCATAGCGCACCTCTTCGCCCGCGCCTTCGCTGGTGGAATGCCTATAATACGCACCATGAAGCAACCGAGGAAAATCATCGCGCTGCGGGCCCGCGCCGCCGCGAAAGGATCAACGGAGGCTCCGCGCGAGACGGCCGTCTTCAGCGTGGCGTTCCGCAACGCGTTCACCGGCATGTTCACCGTCGTGCTGGCCATTCTCGCGTTCATCGTGCTGCTTTGGACCATCACCTTCTTCGTCCGCCTTTTCGCCGTGCTGATCGGCATGACGGCTTAAGCGGCAACGCACGGGACGGAGATCAAGGGCCATGTGGCAGCGCTTCACGTTCTACGACCTGCGCGTCATCGGGCATTATCTGGGCCTGCTCATTCTGTGGTCAGCCGTGCTCATGGCCGTGCCGCTGGTCACGGGACTCATCTTCCAAGAGTGGGATGCCGTGAGCCGCTATCTCTTCTCCATCGGGATCGCGCTGGTGGCCGGGGCCACGCTGCGGTTCTGCCGCATCCAACCGGGACGACTGAACCGCCAGCAGGCTCTGGCCGTGGTCGGCCTGGCGTGGATCGTGCTGGGCGTGTTCTGCTCCATCCCGCTGTATCTGTCCGGCCACTACACCACGTTCCTGGATGCGCTCTTCGACGGCGTGTCCGGCATCACCACCACGGGCGCGTCGTTGATCGTGGATCTGGATCATCTGGCCTACGCGGACAACATGCTGCGTTTCATGATGCACCTGCTGGGAGGCTTGGGGTTGATCGTGGTGGCGCTGTCTCTGGGTATCTTCGGCAAGAGCGCAGGCAGCCAGCTGTATTCGTCTGAGGCGCGCAGCGAACACGTGGTGCCGAACGTCATCCAGACCACGCAATTCATCGCGAAGATCACGGCCATCGTGATCGCCGTCGCCACCGTCGTGCTCTCAACGCTTTTGCTCCTGCAAGGCTTCGAACCGGCGCGCGCCATCCTGCAAGCGCTCTGGGTCAGCATCTCCGGCTTCGTGACCGGCGGCTTCGCGCCCATGCAGCAATCCATCCTTTACTACCACTCGTTCTTCCTGGAGATGGTCACGATCGTCCTCATGGTCATGGGCTCCATCAGCTTCGTGATCTACTACGGCATCTGGCGAGGCGACACGCGAACCTTCTTCCGCGACATCGAAACGCGCACGATGCTCATCTGGATCTCCGTCATGACCGTGGTCTTCGTGGCATCGCTGTCCGCCAGCACGCTGTTCGCTGATCTTCCCGCCATCCTGCGTCGGGGCGTGTACATGATCGTGTCCGCGTTCACGACCACGGGCTTCTCCACCATCACGCCGAATCAGCTGCTCGCCGTGCTTTCAAGCGGCGCGTTCTTGACGTTGGCGTTGCTCATGGCCGCGGGCGGCTCGGCCGGGTCGACCACCGGCGGCATCAAGATGTATCGCATCGGGATCATCGCGAAATCCATCGTGCAGACGGTGAAGCAAGCGGTGTCTCCGGATTCGGCGCGCGTCGTGGAGTCCTACATCCACATCGGTCGGCGCATCCTCACGTCCACGGAAGTCAAAGAGGCCATGACCATCTTCATCCTGTATGTGGTCACGTACATCGTGGGCGCGCTGGTGGGCATCGCGCACGGATATGACGCCACGCAATCCATCTTCGAATCCATCGCCATGGTGTCGAATGGTGGCATCATCACCGGCCTGGCCACGCCGGGCATGCCGCCCACGCTGGAGATCTTCTACATCTTCCAGATGTGGGTCGGCCGTTTGGAGTTCATCACGCTGCTGGCGCTGGTGGCGCAGGTCATCGCTTCGCTCGTGCCGCGCCCGCGCTCCCGTCAAACGGAGACGCTTTCATGAGGCGGCGCGTTCGACAGCTGGCGAAACTGACCGCAGCGGCCCTGCTGACGGCGGCATGCCTTGGTTTCACCGGCTGCTCTCCCGAAGACTTGCCGGAAGACAGCCCGCAGGGCGGTGGCGCGCAAGGCCAGGAAACGCCGGTGGAGAATCGGCTGAATCCGTCCCAGTTGCCGGACAGCTCGTTCATCTACGACGCTACGATCAAGTCTTTGGAGAGCGCGGATTCCTACATGGATGGCCAGACGGTGCAGGTGGTCGGCGAAGTGGTGGGCGATCGCGTGATCTCTGAGAAGGACCCCGCGTACAGCTGGATCACGCTGGAGGCGGTGGATGGGACCTATGCGGAGGTGTCGGTCTACCTGAGCGCCCGCACTTCCGATGCGATCGACACGTACGGGGCGTATGGCCGTCACGGGACCACGCTCCAAGTGCGCGGAACGTTCAATCTGGCGTGCGCGGATCACGAGGGCCTTTCAGACCTGCATGCGACCAGTGTGGAAGTGGTGGCGAAAGGGTATGAGATCACCCCGCCTTTCAATATGTCGCAAGTCGTTCCGGGCATCCTTCTGGTCCTGGTGGGCTTGGGGCTCATGTTGGCGTTCCGTCGGCTTCAGGAGAGGGAATTGTGACGCGAGGCACCGTGGTCAAGCTGGATCGGTCGCTGCCCCTGGTGGAGCTGGAGGACGGCCAGCGCGTTCGCTGCGAACATGCCACGGATCTGGTGAAGCATGGCGAAGAGCGCGCGGTCATCGGGGACGAAGTGACGGTGGAGCAGCCGGATGCGCACCAGGTGTGCGTCATCTCAGAGATTCTGCCGCGGCGCACGCGGTTGATGCGGCGCGATCCTCGTGAGCGCACGTGCGGGCAGGTCATGGCTGCCAATTTCGACCTCATATTCGTGGTGCAGCCGCTGACGCGGTTGAATCTTCGCCGGCTTGAGCGAGAGCTGGTGCTGGCGTTCGAGACGGGAGCGGCGGTGTCGGTGCTGCTCACGAAGGCGGATCTTGTGGATGAAGACGTGCGCGCACAGGAGTTGGCGCAGGTGCAGTCCATCGTGGGGCCGGAGGTGCCGGTGCTCGCGGAGGGCAAGGGAGATGAGGGGGCGCTTGACCGCGTGGCGGCCATGATCCAGCCCGGACAGACAGCGGTGCTCATGGGGCAGTCAGGGGCGGGGAAGTCCACGCTCATCAACCGGCTGGCGGGATGGGAGGCGCTGGCGACCGGGCGCGTGCGCGAGGGTGACGGCAAGGGACGGCACACGACCGTGTCCCGTGAGATGGTCGCGCTGCCGAACGGGGGCCGCATCGTGGATATGCCGGGTGTGCGCGGCATGGGGCTCTGGGATGCGGAGCGCGGCATCGAAGCGGCGTTCGCGGATGTGGTCGGGCTGGCGCAGGAGTGCCGGTTCCGCGATTGCGATCATGGGGCGGAGCCGGGCTGCGCGGTGCGCGCGGCCGTGGAGGCGGGCGAGCTGGCCCCGGAGCGGCTGTCTTCTTACGTGAGCTTGCGGGATGAGCTGCGTGAGACCCAAGCGCGCTTGGAGCAGCAGTCCTGGCGATGACTTTGGGCTATCATAGAGCCATGGCACACGGTGCGCATACCGCCGAAAAGCGCTCCCTTTGGAAGCGCAGCCGCGCCCTTCGGGTCGTGGTCATCGTGGCGCTCTGCTGCATCGCGGCCGGGGCCATCTTCATCGGCGCTACGAACGCGGTGGTGATGGGGACGGCCTCTGAGCGCATGGTCACCCAAGAACAGGTCGCCGATCGCAACGCTGACGCCATCATCGTGCTTGGCGCGTTCGTCAAACCTGACGGCACGCCATCGGACATCCTGAAAGACCGCCTGGACAACGCGATCGAGCTGTACAACGCCGGCGCTGCGCCGAAGATCATCATGAGCGGCGATCATGGCACCATCCCCTACAACGAGGTGCAGGCTATGAAGCAGTACGCCGTGGACCGAGGCGTGCCGGCAGACGACATCTTCTGCGACCACGCGGGCTTCTCCACCTACGAGACCATGCACCGCGCGAAGAACGTGTTCGGCGCGGAGCGCGTCGCGGTGTCAACGCAGACGTACCATATGTACCGGGCGCTCTATGACGCTTTAGGCGTGGGACTGGATGCTGTGGGCGTGCCGGCGGATCGCCACGTTTTCGAACAGCAGCTGATGTGGGATTTGCGGGAGATCCCGGCCCGGTCTAAGGACTTCATCCAGGTGCTGACGGAGGCGCCTCCCACCTTCGGCGGCGAACCCATCAGCTTGAATCAATCCGGCAACGTCACAGACGGCTGACCCTCATGATCTACGCCATATCTGACATCCACGGGTGCCTGGACGCGTTCGATCAGGCGCTTTCGGTGGTGGACTTCTCTGACCCGGAGACGAAGCTCGTGTTGCTGGGCGACTACATCGACCACGACCACGCTCGCCCCGAAGCGTTCCGCGCCATCATGGAGCTGCAGCAAGAGCATCCGGACCAAGTGATCGCCCTTGCAGGCAACCATGAGCTCATGTTCCTGGAGGAGCGTGGCGTGCCGGTGGAGGAAGGCCCGTTCGGAGGGCTTGATGACGCTTCGTTCGAAGAGAATCGCGGTTTCGACGGCGCGGATGCGGAAGACGGCGGCCTCTTCGACTTCAGCATGCTCCTGGTCCCCGTCGAGCAGCCTACGGATTTCAAGGACGAAGAGGTGATCGCTTGGCTTCGCTCGTTGCCGCTCTTCTATGAGACGGAGGACCAGATCTTCGTCCATGCGGGCGTGGATGAGGAGGCGGGGGAGACGTGGGCGCTGGGGACGGATGCGAATCTGCTCACGGGCAAGTTCCCGCCCACGCAGGGGGCGTTTCACAAGGACATCGTGGCGGGGCACACAGGGACGTGCTCTTATCACTTGGCGAATGACCCGGATTTCCATGACGTGTTCTGGGACGGGCAGAGCCATTATCATATAGATGGTTCCACGGAGTTTTCCGGTGTTATCCCGGTGCTGCGCTTCGATCCGCGCGCTCGGAAATACGCCTCATGCATGCCGCCTTCGATGGATTGGCGCCCTGTGGTTCCGGACCCCTCCGTGTGGTAGCATACTCGGTTGACCCATGCCCCTCTTCGCCGGTGCCATGCCCGCGCAGAGGGCTGATCCCAGGCACCGCGTTCGGAAGGCATTCGCATGAAAGAGTACGATCCGCACGAGATAGAGCCGCGCCTCCAGCTGAAATGGGAGGAAGAGGGGCTCTACACCGTTGACGAGCAGTCAGACGCGCCGCGCAAGTACGTGCTGGAGATGCTGCCATACCCTTCCGGCGACATCCACATGGGCCACGTGAGCAATTACACCTACGGGGACGTGGTGGCGCGCTTCTCCCGCATGAACGGGTACAACGTGCTGCATCCGATGGGATGGGACGCGTTCGGGCTGCCGGCGGAGAACGCGGCCATCAAGCATCATTCGCATCCGGCCATTTGGACGTACGAGAACATAGACACCCAGCGTGAAAGCTTCAAGCGCATGGGTTTCTCTTACGATTGGGACCGCACCGTGAGCGCGTGCGATCCGGAGTATTACCGCTGGGGCCAGTGGATCTTCCTGAAGTTCTGGGAGCGCGGCCTGGTGGAGCGCAAGAACAACCCGGTGAACTGGTGTCCGGATTGCGGCACGGTGCTGGCGAACGAGCAGGTCATCCAGGGCCGGTGCTGGCGGTGCGACTCCGAGGTGGAGCGCCGGGACCTCACGCAGTGGTACTTCAAGATCACGGATTACGCCCAGGAGCTGCTGGATGATCTGGACAAGCTGCCCGGCTGGCCGGAGAACGTGAAGCAGCAGCAGGCGAACTGGATCGGCCGTTCGGAGGGCGCGCACGTGGACTTCGAGGTGGTCGGTCTGGACGGAGCGCCCAGCGGAGAGAGCATCACCGTGTTCACCACGCGCGCGGACACGCTGTTCGGCTGCTCCTTCTTCGTGCTGGCGCCGGAATACGCCGGCCTGGAGGATCTGGTTCGCGGCACCGGACAGGAGCAGGCCGTGGCCGAGCTGGTGGAGGCCTCGGCGAAGGTGAGCGCCGTTGAGCGCGCCCAGGGGGATCACGAGAAGCATGGCGTGTTCACCGGGCGCTATGTGCTGAACCCTGTGAACGGGGAGCAGGTGCCTGTTTGGGTGGCTGACTACATCGTGGCGGATTACGGCACGGGCGCGGTCATGGCTGTGCCCTGCGGCGACCAGCGCGACTTCGAGTTCGCGCGCAAGTACGATCTGTCCATCATCCCGATCATCCTGCCGGAGGACGATCCGCAATACGCTGAGTTGAAAGATGTGCGCGACCGCCAGGTGACGTCCGTGGATTGGCCGGAGGCCTTCGACGCGGAGGGCGTCTTGGTGCAATCCGGCGAGTTCACGGGTCTGCGCGGAGGCAAGCATTCGGAGGGCGAAGCGGCCATCGTGGAAGCTCTTGAGCGCGCGGGCAAAGGCACGCGCACGGTGGAGTTCCGTCTGCGCGATTGGCTCATCAGCCGCCAGCGCTACTGGGGAAACCCCATCCCGGCCATCCATTGCCCCAGCTGCGGCGTGGTGCCGGTGCCGGAGGAGGACCTGCCGGTGCGCCTGCCGGAGGACATAGATCTGGCTGCCGGTGAGACGCTGGCCACGCACGCTGGGTTCGCGAACACCACGTGCCCTGTCTGCGGCGGTCCGGCGAAGCGCGAGACGGACACCATGGACACGTTCACGTGCTCCAGCTGGTACTACATGCGCTATTGCGATCCGCACAATGATCGCGCGCCGTTCAAGTCGGAGGTGGCGAACGCGTGGATGCCGGTGGATCAGTACATCGGCGGCATCGAGCACGCCATCCTGCATCTGCTCTACAGCCGTTTCTATACGAAGGTCCTGCGCGACATGGGGCTGCTTGATTTCGATGAGCCGTTCACGAATCTGCTCTGTCAGGGCATGGTGCTGGACGCGCACGGGGATGTCATGAGCAAGTCCAAGGGCAACGTGGTGTCGCCCGAAGAGATGATCAAGACCTACGGCGCGGATGCGGTGCGCGCGGCCATGCTGTTCATGGGGCCGCCGGACAAGGAGAAGCTCTGGAACGAAGATGGCCTGGCGGGCATGGAGAAGTTCCTGAATCGCGTGTGGCGCATGGTGTGGGATCTGGTTGGGGAGGCCGGAGACCAGACGCTGTTCGATCCGCAGGCCGACGCATCCAAGGCGCATGAGCTCGCCATGGCCATGAAGCGCGAGCGGCACCGCGTGGTGGGCAAAGTGACCGAGGACATCCAGCGGAACACCTACAACACGGCGCTGGCGGCCATCATGGAGCTGGCGAACGCCACAGGCGCGTTCCTTCGCCTGCGCCCCGCCGAGCATCGGGTCCAGTGTGAAACGGGCGGCCCGCTTTGCCGGGACGTGGCCGAGACGCTGGTGAAGCTGTTGGCGCCCATCGCGCCTCACTGGGCCGAAGAGCTCTGGCAGACGGCGCTCGGACATCCGGAGAGCTCCGTGCACACCCAACCGTGGCCGGAGTTCGACCCGGAGCTGGCGAAGGGGGACGAGGTGGAGCTTGCCGTGCAGCTGAACGGCAAGGTGAAGGCGCGCATCACCGTGGGCGCGGATGCGGCAGATGAGGAGATCTTGTCTGCGGCGCGCGCGGCGGTGGAGCAGGCGCTGGCCGGGAAGACGGTGGTGAAGGAGATCGTGGTTCCTGGACGGCTCGTCAACCTGGTGGTCCGCTAGATTGCCGGCGGCCGCTCGACGAAAGAAACACGGGCTGCTGTGGCGGCTGATCATGGCCGTGCTGGCGTTGGTTTTGGCATTCGTCGGATTCAGCGTGGCGGTGTACGCCTACACCATCATCAGCACGCGGGATGACGTGCACACCATCTCTCAGGTGGAGGAGCAGGGGATCACGGCGGACGCCATCGTGGTGCTGGGGGCATCCGTGCTCCCAGACGGGAGTCCGTCGGACATCTTGGCGGATCGGCTGGAGGTGGCGGCGGATCTGTATCTGGCGGGCGCGGCTGACCGGTTGATCGTGAGCGGCGACAACACCACAGCCCATTACAACGAATCGGACGCCATGAAGGCCTACTGCGTGGAGCTGGGGGTTCCGGCGGAGGTCATCGAAGTGGACCATGCGGGCTATGACACCTACGCGTCCATCTACCGGGCGCGCTACGAGTTCGGAGCCGAGAGCCTGATCGTGGTGACCCAGGCGTATCACCTGTACCGGGCGCTGATGATCGCCGAGGGGCTGGGCGTGCCCGCCTGTGGAGTGGCGGCGGACAAGGGCGGCTACGACAACCAGACCATGTACAGCCTGCGCGAGGTCTTCGCACGAGACAAGGATTTCATCTGGTCATTGCTGAAGGTGGAGCCATAGTTTTTACGCGGCCGCGGTGTCCTGATAGGACTAGCTGCGCTTCGCTTGCCTCGCGGACTGCGTAATGAATTGACGCTGCGGCTTCTTCAAATCAATCCCATTGTCCTCGCGTGGGGCAAAGGTCGCCGATGAAGCAATCGGCGCACAGCGGCTTGCGCGCCCGGCAGAAATCACGGCCGAAGTGCACCCACTGATGGTTCACGTACAACCAGTCCCTTTTCGGGTAGATCTTCAGCAATATGTCCTCCACTTTCTGCGGCGTGTTCGCTGAGGGCCCCGCCAGCTTCAGTCGGTGGGCGATGCGGTAGACGTGGGTGTCCACGGCGATCCCTTGCGGGTCCTTGAAGGCCTCGCACATGACGCAGTTCGCCGTTTTGCGCCCGACGCCGGGGAGCTTCTGCAAGAGGTCCACGTCCGCTGGCACCTGGCCGCCGAACTCCGCCACCGTGGTCTGGGCCAGCGCGATGAGGTTCTTCGCCTTGGCGCGATAGAATCCGAGCGAGTGGATGATCTCCTCCACGTCCGAGAGCTCGGCCGCTGCCAGGGCTTCAGGGGTGGGGAAGCGTTCGAACAGGGTGGGCGTGACCTTGTTGACCGCCGCGTCCGTGCATTGCGCGGAGAGCACGACCGCCACGGTCAGTTGGAATGGAGAGCCGTAATCAAGAGAGGCTTCGCCTGGCCCGTAGTGGGCGAACATGCGCTCTTCGATCTTCGCCGCGCGCTCGCGCTTGGAGGCCAGAGATTCCCGGGCCATGGGATCATTTCTCCGGTTGGTCGGCGTTGACGGATGCGGTTTCGACGGATGCGCCTGCGTCGTCATCCGCGGCATCTGGCATCGCGTCTTCGACGGCCTCCGTCAGAGCGTCTTCCATGAGAGACACCTCATCCATGATGGCCGTGTACTCCAGGTATTCGCGCTGCAACATGGCCTCGTCGATGGCGAAATGCACCACATCCGCCAGCATCCGCAGCGTGACGCCGGAGTTGTCCGGCAGATGCAGGCTCACCACGCGCCGCCCGCGTGCCGCCAGGGATGCCATGTCTCCGATGGCTTGGGCCTTCGCCAGCGTCCCCAGGGACGGCGCCTCGCATCCCTCCGGCAGCGTGACGTCTTTCAGCTCGTCAGCCGACAGGATGAGGAACACGCCGCAATTCGGGCCGCCTTTTTGCAGCTGCCCGGTGGAGTGCAGGTAGCGCGGCCCCACTTCCAGGCAGGACACGGCACCCAACATGCTGGCCGCGTCGTGGCGGATGGATTCCAGCGCTTCGCGCCTTCCTTCGCCGGTGAACGGAAGGAATGCGTTCAAGGCGAAATAGTCACCCGGCTCCATGCTGCCGAACAGGTCGATCAACGTGTCTTCCAGGGAAGTGCACGCTGAAAGCGCTGCGGACTGCCGCACCTCCACCATGCCCATGTCCACCTCTTCGGTGAAGACCTCCGTATAGTCAGGCTCCGGGATCCCGTTCGCCAGGTTCTCCAGCACCGCCGCCTTGGTGGAAGCCACGTCGGGCTGGTCGAAGGGGCACACGCGCATGAGGTAGCCGCACATGGCGATGGCGTACTCCCACATGACGAAGTGCTCCGCCAGCTCCTCCACGCTGGAGATCTTGTAGTTCTGGCGCGGGATGTTCGGGTCGATGTAGGCCAGCGACATCTCGAAGTTGCGGCTTTCGTCCCACAGGTCCGTCTTCGTCTGGTACATGATGACGGAGCGGTCGCCGGGGTCTTCGGTCAGCAGCAGCGAATCCACCTCGATGTTGGGGAGGATGCCCTGGCCGTTCTTGCCGAGGGATTCCGCCACCAGCTGCTCGATCCAAAGTCCTAGCACGCGGCCGCGCTTCGGCGTGAGGAAGCAGAACTTGTTGCGGCCTTGCTGGTAGTTGTCGAATAGGAACGCTGCCAGGTTGATGGCCGGGTTGTCGATGGCGTCCTCTGAACACTTCGTTTCCGCTTCGCGAGCGTGGGCCAAGAAATCGTCCAGGTTGATGCCCACGAGCGCCGCAGGCAGAAGCCCGAAGACGGAGAGAGCCGAGAAACGGCCGCCCACATCCTCAAGGCCGTGGAAGACATGACGCCAGCCTTCGTCCTGCGCCTGCTTGTCCAGGGCGGTGCCGGGGTCGGTGATGGCTACCAGGTGCTTCGGCATGGCATCTCCCAGGATGGGCTCGAACTCATGGCGAAGGGCGGCCAGCTGCATTCGCGGTTCGATGGTGCCGCCGCTTTTCGAGGAGATGATGATGAGCGTGCGTTCCGGGTTGCACGTGGCCAAAAGCTCGCGCAGGCGCACGGGGGAGTCCGAGTCCAGCGTGCGGAAGCGCATGCGGTTGGTGTCCTGCTTGTTGTACTTCGTGATGGTCATGGGCGCTTGAGTGGAGCCGCCCTGCCCGATCAGGATGACGGTGTCCATGCCGTCTTTGACCACCTGATCGGCGAACTTCGTGAGCTCTTCGGTGTTGCAGCGCGGATGCGATGCCAAATCGGTCCAGCCCATGAAGTTGCGCGCGACGTCTTCAGCATCCTCAGAGTAATCGTACAGGCTGGCATCCTTCGCGAAGATGCGGCTGGCGGCGTGATCCCGCACCAGCGTCTTGGCCGACGGGTAGAGCTTCTCCATATCTCCAGAGATCATGGTCTGCCTGCGTTTCCGCCGCTCGCGGTACCAGGCGAGAGGCTCATCGGGTACAAGGTCATCAATCGCGCCATTCTACCGCACATTGCGAACCTGCCGCATCCCGCCGGGCCTTCGCGGCCGAAGCGTTGCGCTTTCCTGCGCCTTCACAATTCGTTGCAAATCATGGCCTTCACAACTCTTGACCTTAGGCCGGCCCCAACGTTTACACTCCGTCTCAAGGAGGTGCCAGCCATGGAGCATTACAGCGTCAAAGAGGTCATGGAGCTCACCGGCGTGAGCCGCGACATGCTCATCGAATACGAGAAGCGCGGGCTCATCCATCCCATTCGCACGGGAGATGTGGCGAACAACCGGCGGCTGTACCGGGACGAGGATATAGATGACCTGGGTCGGGTGGTCGCGTTGCGCGCATACGACTTCAGTCTGAACGATATCGCGCGCATCCTGGGCGATGATGAGGCGGACATCTACACCATCCTACAGGAGCAGTTGGAGGTGCTGCGACGGCGGGAGAACCACCTGCGCAACCTCATCCTCTTCGCGAAGTTCGTGGACATCACGGACACGGATCTGTTCATCGGGCTTCTGGAGGGGCCGTCCGACATCGACGCGTTCGCGGATGCCATGCGGGAATCTGAGCCGTACCAGGAGGCCATGGTGAAGCTCCAGGATCTGACGGAGGAGAAGGTGGATGCCATGATCGAAGAGCTGTATCCCATCATCTATGATTTCGTGAACCTTGAAGAGACGGACGGCTTCGCAGGCGTTGAGGATGTGGTGGACCGCTATTTCGCTTGGTGGTGCGAACACTTCTTCTCCATGGAGGATGCAGGCTATCTTGGGTTCTGGGCCGTGTTCGAGGATGATGGCTTTCTTCCAGCCGTGGCAGAGGGCATCGGCGAAGAGCTGATTTCGGGTGCTCTCCAAATGTCGGCGTTCTACGTCTACATGAAGCGCCTGATGCTCCAAACCCAGGAGCGCGTCCAGAAGGTAGCGAAGCTGGCGGATACCGACGTGGCGGCCATGCTGGTGGAAATGGAGGCGCTGATCGCTGATATCCTCAAGGCGATGCGCGGAACTGCGCCGGAGGGCATCACGGAGGATGATCGCCAGTTGTGCGACCATGTTCTAGGGCAGTACATGCCGGGCATGCTGGCCGATGGGGAGCTGATGGGCTACGTCGACCCGACGGGCGCCATCACGCTTGATGCAGAAACGTTGGAAAAGGTGCGGGGCATGTTGGAGTTCATGCCCGTTGATCCGGATGAGGGGGCCGGCGAAGGGACGGAAGCGTCCGAAGGCGCCGACGGATGTTCAGAAGGTGATGAGGGTGCGGACCTCCGTGTCCAGAGCGCTGGCGATGCGTGAGAGGTCGTCGATGCCCACGCCCACGCGCCCGGTTTCGATGCGCCAGATGTGCGACTTGCTGCTTCCGACCATGAGCGCCAGCTTCTCTTGGGAAAGCCCCTGTTCCCTGCGTCGGGCGCGGATCGCGTTTCCCAAAGCCAGCCGTTTCTGATTGATATCCATGCGCTAAAGCCTATGGGCTATACTGAATCAAAAGGCTTCATATATGAAGCCTAAAACTACAGAACAACTAACAGAGGAAAGAATTGTTCAATGGCGAAAATCGACCTCATGCCCAACGAAGCGATCATACTCCGCGATTCGCAAATGAAGCATGATCAGGGTAAAGGCTTCTCTTCTGAATCTGATGAGCTTCTTTTGACCAATCAGGCTCTGATCGTGATCCATAAGGGCTTTTTTGGCACGGCGAGAGATGTGCAGCGCTTTCCGCTCGATCAGGTGGCCATCGTGAATGGGGCGCCCCGTGTGATGATCGGGATGTCCCAGGACGGCGAACGGCAGCTGCATGTGTATTTCCATCATGGCATTGAGGCGTTCTCTCTTGGAGAATCCGACGAGGACGCACAAGGCAGTCTCATTGACCTTTTGTTCGTCTCTGAGAAAGACAAGGAGAATCGCAACCTTCGCCAATGGCAAGCGGCGATCTCTCAGGTGGTCGCGTCCCTTCCTCAAAACACCTCGGTTGCGACTCCGCAGATGCAAGCCGCGCCCGCAGTTGCAGCAAGCAATCAACCTGCATCTCAGAATACTCAAACCGCCGTCATCCACGCCACGAAGAAATGCATTGGTTGCATGGCACCGCTTTCGGGTGTGCAGGGACAGAAGACCACTTGCAAATATTGCGACACCGAACAGGCGCTCTAGGAAAGGATGGTCCATGGGCATTCTCAAGGCGGTTTCCGATTCCGTCAGCGGCACCTTTGCTGATCAGTGGAAGGATATATACACTGCGCGGCCTTTCAACGAACATGATGCGATCGTCCCTGGAACGCTCAAGAACACGAACCGCGGCCGCGGAGCGAATCTTTACAGCTCAGATGGCGTGATCACGAATGGGTCGCGGATCTTCGTACCTGAGAACACTGCCGCCTACGTGTTCAGTCAAGCAGGCATCGAGACCATCGTTACCGAATCCGGGAATTATGTTTATGAAAGCGGAGAAGAGAGCGTTTTCCATGACGGCATAGGGTCCATCGTCAACCAGGTCGTCCAGCGTGTCGCTTACGGTGGAGAACCTGTCACCGAGAAGCGCGTCGCCTTCGTCAACTTGCGCGAGATCCGACATATCCCATTTGGGACTCGGGGCCCGCAAGTTTACAACGACCTTTATTACAAATGCGACCTTGAAGTTTACTCACACGGGCTCTTCTCGATCAAGATCGTCGATCCCACCGCCTTTCTTCGCAATTTCGTTCCGGCGAATGTGTTCAATTATTCGTTCGATTATCCCGCCGCCCGCAAGCAGATCATCTCCGAGTTCCTTCAGTCATTCATCGTCGCTCTCAATGTGCTTTCGAGCACCTATCGGGTTTCGCAGCTGCCGGCCCAAGCGACAGAGATAGCCAAGAGCATCGCCGCAGATGGGGAGAACGCAGGAAGCTGGCCTGACCGTTTCGGCTTCAAGGTGGTGAAAGTCGCCATTGAGAACATTGAGTTCTCTGATGATTCCCGCGAATTGGTCCGGCGTTTCTCTGAGCAGCGCATGAACATGCAAGCCTATGAGGAATCGTCTCAGCGCGCTTCCAATATCGCCGCGCAGCAAAAGATCGCTCAAGGGATCCAGGACAACGGCCTTGGGGATGGAGGCGGGATGCTCTTTGGCATGAATCTCGCTCAAGGATTGACGCCGCGAGGGGAGGGGGTGACGGGGGCGTCGGCTTTATCCCTTGATGAGCAGATTGAAGCAGTGAAGCAGCTGAAGGAGCTGCTTGATGATGGGGTCCTGTCCTTGGATGAATTCGAATCGAAGAAGAAGGAGATCATGGGGTTATGACATCTTCCTATCCAGTGATGAGAAGGAGCAGAACATGAAAGCATGCAAAACATGCGGTACTGAAGTGCCTGATAACGCATCCAGTTGCCCGACTTGTGGCAATCCGATGGCAGACCCAGTCTCAAGTGCGGATGGCGTACCATCATCTACGGCTGGCTCTGCGCAAACGGATGCACCAGAGCGCAAGAAGAAGGGCAAGGTGCCCAAGATCATAGTCGCTATCGTCATTGTTTTGATCGCGCTGATCGCTTTTGGCTCATGCAGCAATTCGTGCAGCAAGCAAAAAGGGTCAGAGCAAAAAGACTGGCCGACGGGACCGCTTGCTCAAATGATCCCGAGCATGGACCGCAAGTGCGAGTTCGTGGTTGAAAGCAATGACAGCTTGCATATAACCGTTTCCGATGGGATAGCGAAAAAGGATTTCGACAGTTACGTTGATAAGTGCGAAGAGCGTGGATTCACGGTGGATGCCAATGCGATCGGCGACAGCTACGAGGCCTATGATTCTGAAGGCTATAAGCTGTCTGTGCGATACATCGATTTTTCCAAATCTAATGAAATCTCAATTGACCTTGATGCTCCTAAAACCAATGGCGAGCTCATCTGGCCGACTATGGGTCTTGCGTTGAAGCTGCCGAACCCCAACAAGACGAAGGGCAGCGTAGCTGTTGATTCGGCAACGCAGTTCACGGCCTATGTCGGTGAAATGGATAAGGCATCCTATAACGCCTATGTCGACCAATGCATAGAAAAGGGATTCAGCGTTGATTACGACAAAGGCGACACTTCGTTCAATGCGGAAAACGCTGAAGGAGACTCGCTGCATCTAGAGTATCAAGGCTTCAATACGATGTACATTTCCTTGTATGCAGCGAAAGGCGGCTCCTCTTCTTCAGCAGCCTCTGCCTCTTCGGCGAGCTCATCCTCAGAGGCGGCTCAGCCTTCCAGTCCGAGCACCGTGGCATCCGATGGCGATTTCAAGCAGTTCATGGATGACTACGAGAAGTTCATAGATGACTACATCGCCTTCATGGAGAAATACAACTCCTCCGGGAACCCTGTCAGCATGGCAGCTGATTACGCAAAGATGGTGGCTGACTATGCGACGATGACAGCGAAGATCGATGCCATTGATGAGGATAGTCTCACAGAGGAAGAGGACCTTTACTTTATAGAGGTCATGAACCGGGTCAACGAGAAGCTCCTCAACGCCGCGCTCGAGTAGGGCATCGCGCAGCGGATCATAGAAGACGGAGGAGGGGAATTGTCACGCTCCTCCGTCTTTGGTATTAATGGAAAAACTTTGATTAAGGATGATCTTGATGATGTGCGCATGGCGTTCGAGATGCTTTGATTTGCGCGTGTGGTTTGGAGAGAGTGATAGAAGAGCGGGTGGAGGAGGACTGCGGTGAGCGAAGATAGCCTCATTGAAAGCACGAACTCTCTTGAGAAACCTTTAGAGGAAGGAATGGCTTTCATAAACAGCACTAAAGGCAAGATCATCGTAACGGCGACTCTCATCGTCATCGCCTTTGTGTCATGTTTTGTATTGGCTGGGCATTTTTCTTCACCTGAAACCTATTCAGGAATCATAGAATCCTTGGACGGAAAACGCGACACGGTCCTTGCCCTTACCGCTTCTTCGACTGCTGCATCGGTTGCATTGTCGGCGATCCCTGGAGAAGCATGCGCGCCGATGGCTGAACGTTTCGCAGATTTAAGCGGGTACTTTCTTGTCATCATGACAGCGATAATCTTGGAGAAGTACTTGCTGACCACGTTTGGCTTCATTACATTCGCGGTGATCATTCCTGTTTGTTGCGTCCTTTATCTTATCTCTCTGTATATTGATCCTCAGAGCAATTACCGTCGGTCCTTTACGAAGCTTTCGACGAAACTGCTGTTGTTGGGCATCGTTTTCGTGTTAACAGTTCCTTTGAGCGTTTTTCTATCCGACAAGATAGAGGCGACATACAATCAGTCTATCAATCAAACCATCGAATCAGCGGAAGCTGTGGTGGGGATCGCCGAAGAAGCCACCGAAGAGGTGGAGCGAGCTGAAGCAACGAATCCTCTTGAGTTCATACAGCAGAGATTCGAGGATTTGCAAGATGCTGCTGGCAAAGCGATCGGCGCCATAGGCGAGGGTGCTTCGTGGCTTCAAGGGGTTGTTGGTGATTTTGTTGAGACTATAGCTGTGTTGCTTGTGGTTTCATGCATCATCCCCATTTTGGTTTTGGTCTTGCTTTTATGGGCGACGAAATTGATCTTGGGACTCAATGTTGATCTTTCCTTATCTAAGGTGAAAGGGATGCAACTGTCGAAGATGGTTGGCAAAAAGCGGCTCAAGGTCTAAGGGCCTCATGATGGAATTCGTTCGATTTTTTTGAAGCCGCCCTTGTATCATGAGCGAATGGAAAAGTGGATGTTGGGCGTGAGAATGACGAGCGTATTCGAAATGAGGCGGCGAGGAGAGTCCAATGAGTGAAGCGAGTTTGCAGAGAGGCCAGTCGTTTGAAGAGGATTCCTCTCTGGATCAAATCCGACAGCAGCTTGCAAATACGGATATACATCTTTCGGTCACCGATATTGAAATTGATGCAGATAGGGCGTTCAAGATTCCCTTCGATCAGATTCCTTCTCTCGGAGTCGGGTTGGCTTCATTGCCGACCATGTTTCGTTCTGTTTCCACAACCGCCAACGCACCTACTTTGCTGCAGGCAACAGACAAATGGGGAATGCCATTGGATCCGTCTATTCTGAACAGCTTCAATGATGGGTCGGGCTTGTTGGGTTCCTTTTCCGATCCGGTGAAAGGGTTTGGGCAGGCTCGGTTTCATCCAGTTGAACTAGGCGATATTCAGTGCGTGACGACAATGCCTTACGACCCTACATCTTTGTTCGTGGCAGCGGCTTTGGCGCAGATCAATCAGAAATTGGACTCCATTCAAGACACCGTCAATGAGATGTTCGAATACATGCGCCAAAAAGACAAGGCAGAATTGCGAGGCAATGTTAGGACTCTCGAAGATACCCTGGAGGCCTATAAGAACAACTGGAACAACAAAACCTGGTTGCAGAATGCGCACATGAAGGTTCTGGATATCAAGCAGGAATCTGAAAAGGCCATTGTCCATTTGCGCGCTCAGATCAAGAGCAAGTTGGAAGAGAAGGGACCGGTGGAGATTCGTCTGGCAGTGGGAGGGCGTCTTGATGAGGTGCTGGATCGGTTGAAAGAATACCAACTTGCCGTATATACGTATTCTTTCTCGTCATTTTTAGAGCCGCTGCTCAGTGAGAACTTCAGCGAATCCAACTTGTCTGCCATAGCTGACAAGATCAGCGAACGGAGCGTCGAATATCATGAGCTGTATTCCGAGTGCTATAACGCGATCGAAGAAAGCTCGAATGCGGCTGTGGATTCGCAGTTTCTTGGTGGTGTTTCTGCGGCACTTTCCGGTTTCGGGGACTTCATGAAGCAAACGCCTTTTGGCAGCTTTACCCCTATTGATGATGCCTTGCATGACGCGGGCAGGGGCGTGGGCGAGTTCAATGAAGGTCAAACGCGAGAGCTCATGGACAAGCTCCACGAAGCGAAGACTCCTGATGTGTTGCCTTTCAGGCAAAGCTTGGAATCGGTGAGCGTTCTTTACAATCAGCCACATCAAATTGCCATCGACCAAGAAAACGTGTATCTCCTGCAGGAATGATCAGAGACGATGCGATTGGTTTCAGCTAAAGCTTGATTGAGCTCTCTAAAGATGGAGAGTAAGTAGAGAGCAGCTCTCGAAAGCTTGGGAGCGGTCAAGGTTCGGCGTGGTGCTGGATTGCGGTGTGGAAGAGCGTACACCGCGAATCGAACCCGGGTTCTCATCCCACCCAGATGCACGTAGGGGAGGCGCTCAAAGAGTGCCTCCCCTACGTGGTGCCCGGGGTGGGATTCGAACCCACATGCGTTTCCGCATCGGTTTTTGAGACCGACGTGTCTGCCCTTCCACCACCCGGGCAACAGACGAAGCAGATTATAGCTCACCCGTGGCGTGCCGCTGCGTTCGCATCAGCGTTCATGCAGCCATCGGCGAACGGGATGAGTTTTCCCGTCAGCGACTTGAAAAGCGCTTTTGCGCCGTTGCGAAATCTCGGTGAACGGCAGAGAACTAGTCTATAATGCCTCCATGCAACATGCAGCCGGCCGCGTGCGTCGCCACGTCAGGCCGCGAAGAGTTCGGTCGTGGATATCCACGTTGAAGTGTTTGGAGGGGGAATCGTGCTCAAGGCGATCATCGTCGATGACGAAGCACCTGCGCGTTCTGAATTGGCTTACCTGCTGGGTGAAGTGGGTGGCGTTGAAGTGGTCGCGGAAGCGGCCGGCGTTCGCGAGGCCATCGAAAAGCTCAAGGAATACCCGTGCGATGTCATGTTCCTGGACATCAACATGCCGGAGGCCACGGGCTTGCAGCTGGCGGAGGCGCTCCAGCATCTGAAGTTCCCGCCGGAGGTCGTGTTCGTGACGGCTTACAGCGAACATGCCCTCGACGCGTTCGCCGTGAACGCCCTTGATTATCTGGTCAAACCGGTTGAGACGAACCGCCTTGCCCAGGCCATCCAGCGGGTTCGCGAACACGTCGCCCTGCACGTGCAGGCGCAGAAGAACGAGCGCATTCCTGTGGAAAAAGGCGGGAAGAAGATCCTCATCGGCATCGACAGCATCCGGTTCGTGAAGGCGCGCGACGACTACGCCTATCTCCAGACTGACAACGACCGCTACTTCTCCACGGTCAGCCTGGCGCAGCTGGAGAAGCGCCTTGACGGCCATGGGTTCTTCCGCGTGCATCGCGCGTATCTGGTGAACCTCTCCATGATCGAAGAGGTGGAGACCATCAAGGGCGGCACGCTCTCTCTGACGTTGAATGGCGTGGAGGAGAAGATCCCCGTCAGCCGTCGCCGCGTGTCCGCATTGAAGAAGGCGCTGGGCATCTGACCTGCGCATCTTCTCCACCGAACAGCGAAAGGCGGCTCTGCGGAGCCGCCTTTTTCTTCGACGCTTCGCCATCCAAGAATCAAACTACATAAAAAACACATACTTCATAGAATTTTTTCTTGACGGCCCTGCTCCAGATGCTTAATTTGGACGATTGCTGCATTTTGCGGCTTATCAGCATGCCCCTATACCAACGATGAAGGAGGAACAGCTTCGTGGCCAAAGCTAAGAAATCCACTCCGGATACCCGTTATCGGGACAGAAGGAGCTTCGCGAAGATCCAAGATGTCATGGATCTGCCCAACCTGATCGGCATCCAAACGGACAGCTTCGCCTGGTTCAAAGACGAAGGCATCCGCCAAGCGTTCGAGGATATCGGACCGATCGAATCCAACTCCAAGGATATGTCTCTGTCCTACGTGAGCCATCACTTCGATGAGCCGCAGTACAACGTGGACGAGTGCAAGGAGAAGGACGTCACCTACCAGGCGCCGCTCACGGTCACGTTCAACTACGTGAACCGCAACACCGGCGTGCAAGCGGAGATCCCCATCTTCCTGGGCGACTACCCGCTCATGACGCCGCGCGGCACGTTCATCATCAACGGTACCGAGCGCGTCGTGGTCAGCCAGCTGGTCCGCTCCCCGGGCGTGTATTTCGGTTCTGAGCGCGACAAGACCTCCGACAAGATCATCTACAACGCGAAGGTCATCCCCAGCCGGGGCGCATGGCTGGAATTCGAAACGGACAAGCGCGACGTGCTCTCAGTCCGCATCGACCGCAAGCGCAAGCAGCCGGCCACGCTGCTCGTGCGCGCGTTGGGCCTGGCGGAGACGGAAGAGGAGATCATCGAGCTTCTGGGCGATTCCGAGATGATCCGCCGCACCCTTGAGCGCGACCCCGCCACTACCCGTGAAGAGAGCCTGATCGAGCTGTACAAGCGCTTCCGCCCGGGCGAGCCGCCCACGGTGGACTCCGCCCGCACGCTCCTGGACGGTCTGTTCTTCAATCCGCAGCGCTATGACCTGGCGAAGGTCGGCCGCTACAAGATGGACAAGAAGCTGGGCGAGGACCCGGAGGAGAACAGCTCCTCAACCCTCACCAAAGAGGACATCACCCTCACCATGCGCTACATCATCGCGCTGCATGACGGCGTCGAGGGCTATCACACTGACGACATCGACCACTTCGGCAACCGCCGCATCCGCACGGTGGGCGAGCTGATCCAGAACCAGTTCCGCATCGGCATCTCCCGCATGGAGCGCGTGGTGCGCGAGCGCATGTCCATGCAGGACACCGAAGAGGTCAACCCCAACTCCCTCGTGAACATCCGTCCCATCGTGGCGGCCGTGAAGGAGTTCTTCGGCTCCTCGCAGCTCTCGCAGTTCATGGACCAGACCAACCCCGCCTCCGGCATCACCCACAAGCGCCGCCTCTCGGCGCTGGGCCCGGGCGGCCTGTCCCGCGAACGCGCTGGCTTCGAGGTGCGCGACGTGCACACCTCCCACTACGGGCGCATGTGCCCCATCGAGACGCCTGAAGGCCCGAACATCGGCCTCATCGGCTCCCTGGCGGCCTACGCGCGCGTCAATTCCTTCGGCTTCATCGAAAGCCCGTACCGTCGCGTGATCGACGGCAAGGTGACCGATGAAGTGGACTACCTGACCGCTGACGAGGAAGAGAACTACGTCATCGCCCAGGCCAACGACTCCTTCGATCCGAAGACGCGCCAGTTCGGCACCTTCGACAAGGACGGCAAGTTCGTGCCGGCGAAACGCGTGCTCTGCCGCACGAAGAACGCCGAGGGCATCTTCGGCGACCCGGACGAAGTGGATGTCATGCAGGTGAACTACATGGACGTCTCTCCGCGCCAGATGACCAGCGTGGCGACGTCCCTGATCCCCTTCCTTGAGCACGATGACGCGAACCGCGCGCTCATGGGCTCCAACATGCAGCGCCAGGCCGTGCCGCTTCTGCGCACCGAGGCGCCGTACGTGGGCACGGGCATCGAGCACCGCATCGCCGTGGACTCCGGTGAGATCTTGGTCGCCCAGAATCCGGGCGTGGTGGACTATGTGGACGGCCAGACCATCATCGTGGAGAACGAATCCGGCGAATACGACGAGTATCTGATCCCCAAGTTCCAGCGCTCCAACCAGTCCGGCTCCATCAACCACCACCCGATCGTGCGCGTGGGGGACAAGGTGCAGGCAGGAGATGTGCTGGCGGACGGCCCCAGCTGCGACCATGGCGAGCTGGCCCTGGGTGCGAACCTCATGGTGGCTTACATGCCGTGGGAGGGCTACAACTACGAGGACGCCATCATCGTCTCTGAGCGCGTGGTGGCCGAGGACCTTCTCACTTCCATCCACATCGCCGAATACGAGGTGGATGCCCGCACCACCAAGCTGGGCACCGAAGAGATCACCCGCGAGATCCCGAACATCTCCGATGACATGATCACGGATCTGGACGCCGACGGCATCATCCGCATCGGCGCCGAGGTCTTCCCCGGTGACATCCTGGTGGGCAAGGTCACCCCGAAGGGCGAGACGGAACCCACCGCTGAGGAGCGCTTGCTTCGCGCCATCTTCGGCGCGAAGGCCCACGAGGTGCGCGACACCTCTCTGCGCGTGCCCCATGGCGCGGGTGGCCGTGTGATCGGCGTGTACCGGTTCTCCCGCAATGGCAGCGAAGGAGAAGACGGTCCTGAGAAGAGCGATGACCTGCCACCCCAAGTCAACGAGCTCGTGCGCGTGTACGTGGCGCAGAAGCGCAAGGTGCAGCAGGGCGACAAGCTCTCTGGCCGCCACGGCAACAAAGGCGTCATCTCGCGCGTGCTGCCTGTGGAGGACATGCCGTATCTGGCCGATGGCACGCCCATCGACGTCATCCTGAACCCCCTGGGCGTCCCCTCCCGTATGAATGTGGGCCAGCTGCTTGAGAACCACCTGGGCTGGGCAGCGA
>CAJTVP010000019.1 GCA_910580205.1 uncultured Eggerthellaceae bacterium | reverse complement strand
TCGCGTCGGGACGTGGCGCAGTCTGGTAGCGCGCCTGCTTTGGGAGCAGGATGTCGCAGGTTCGAATCCTGTCGTCCCGACCAGCAATCTCCAAAAGCCACCGAAAGGTGGCTTTTGTGATTCGGGGAGGGACGGCGACCTGCGGAGCAGGGCATCCCGCAGGGATGAGGATTCGAACCGGGCAGGTTCGACTGGCGCGCTAAGCTTGAGCGCAGCGCGCAAGCCGCGAGGGTCAAGGTGTCGCGCAGCGACCGAGCGGAGAATCGCGTCAGCGATTGTTCGCGGAGACTTGACGCGAGCGAACCCTGTCGTCCCGACCAGCAATTTCCAAAAGCCACCGTACGCATCCCCGAACAAGATGCATTTCCAAACGGCGGGTGCGCATACCCGGCAACCAAGCACGCACCACCCTCGTTGGCGCCCAATGGGCGCGCTACGAGGCCTAGGTCGTATGCAACAGCTCCTCTTTGAGCGCTTTCAACGCCCGTCCGCGATGCGAGATGCGGCTCTTGTCGGCTTCGGGCACCTGGGCGAACGTGACCTCGCCATCATATTCGTCCGGGAAGAACAGCGGATCATAGCCGAAGCCTTCGCTGCCCTGCTCCGCGGATCCGATGCGCCCCTCAACAGCGCCTTCGGCCACGATCTCCTCGCCGGACTCATCCACGAACACGAGCGTGCACACGAATCGCGCCGTGCGCTCCTCATCCGCAACTCCCTCAAGCTCCGCCAGCAGCTTGGCGTTGTTCGCCCCGTCATCGCTTTCGGGTCCTGCATACCGCGCCGAATGCACCCCTGGCGCGCCGCCCAGCGCATCCACCTGCAAGCCGGAATCATCCGCGATCACAGCCATGCCGCTGGCTTCATGGGCCGCTTGCGCCTTGATGCGCGCGTTCCCCAGAAACGTTTCCGCATCCTCAGCAGGGTCGGAGCGGATGCCCGCCTCCGCCAACGTCACGAACTCCCATCCGGGGATGCTCAACGCATGGCGGATCTCGTCAGCTTTGTGCTGGTTGTTCGTAGCCAAAAGCACCTTCATGCTCGTTCTCCATCCTCGTGTCCGACCCCATCAAGGCTCACCCGGCGAACGGGCACCGTGCACCCCAGGACGCTTTCGGCCACACGGGCGAACTTCGCGTCATCATCCCCCGTGATCAGGACCTCCACGCTTCCCTCCGCCGTACCATCGCTCAACTCATGGCGACGCGAGAGGATCGCCTTCACTTCCCGCGCCGTCTCCTGCGCCGAAGACACCAACGTCACCTCAGGCCCCATCTCTTGAGCGATGAGCTCCTGCAGCAGCGGAAAGTGCGTGCATCCCAGCACGAGCGTGTCGATCCGCTCCTCTTTCAACGGAGCCAGATGCTCATGGATCTGACGAAGGCGCGTCTCATCCTCTGCGGACATCTCCGAAACGCCACATCCCGCATCCACATCAGCGAATCCCGATTCCACCATCTCGACGAACGCCGGCGTGGCTTTCTGGAACACTTCGATGCCTGCGTCCAACAGATGAATGGCCCGCTCATAAGCCTGCTGCCGCACCGTTCCCTGGGTGGCGATCACGCCGACCCGACGCGTATGCGTCATGTGGACCGCCGCCCGCGCCCCCGGCATCACCACGCCCACGATCGGCGTGGTGAACGTGCGCTGCGCCAGCGCAAGGCCGGTGGCCGTTGCCGTGTTGCAGGCGATCACGATCATCTTGCAACCTTGGTCAACCAGGTACGTGCAGATCTCCTGCACGAATCCCGCCACCTCTTCGGCGGGGCGAGGGCCATAGGGGCACCGCGCAGAATCCCCCAAGAAGATGAAGCGCTCATGGGGAAGGGAGTCCATGAGCTCCTTGAGCACGGTCAGGCCGCCAAGCCCTGAGTCGAACACGCCGATGGGCAACGCGCGCATATCCTCAGCCGCCCCATCATGCGTAACCCCGTGAAGGCCAGCGGGCTGAACATCAGTAATGGACAACGACCACGTCACCCACTTCGATGAGACCGTACAGATCCCCCGCTGCGCCCGTAGGCAGATTGATGCACCCATGCGAACCGTACCCCGAAGCGTAACGTTGACCGCCGAACGCGGACTGCCAGGAAGCATCATGCAGGCCGACCGAGTTGCCCTTGAACGGCATCCAGTAGGTGACCTTGCTCTCGTATTCCGGTTCGCCTTCGCTGGTCATCTCACCGATGAGCACGGTGGGGCTCTGCTTGCGATTGATGGAATACACGCCACGGGGCGAATCGGTCTTGCCCTTCGCGCCAGACACGATGTCGCTCTCCCAGATCAGCGTCCCATCGTCATCGTAGAATCGGGCGTACTGCTCAGACAGGTCTATGTCCACATAGCGCGCGCCCCAATCCTGAGCGCCCAACGCGGTGAAACCGTGGCCGCTCTGGAGCACCGGAACCTCAACGGTCCCGATCGTTCCGTTCTGGACCGCTTCCACCGCCGCGGTCTCCAGCGCCTCTCCGTCAACGCGCCAGCCATAGGATCCGCCTTTGACCGTGACCTCTTTGCCGTCAGGCCTGACGTAGGTGCGCTCCGTGCCCACGGTGTCGAACGAATCCGCGATGCCTTCCGCCCACATGGTCAGTTCATCATTGTTGAACAGCACTTCGAATTCGGGCGTCACGTTCACCCACTGGCCGATGGTGAGGGCGTTGATGTTGGCCGCCGGCGTTCCGTCCAGCGTGAATGTAACATCCGCCCGGGCGAGCTGGTTCGCTTTGGCGCACGCATCCGCGAGACGCTGATCATCCTGATAGACCGTGGGATCGACCAGGACCTCTTTGGTCAGGATGACATCCTTCTCCAAGTTCACCACGCCCGCAAGGGCGGCCGCGACGACGGAGTTGGCATCAAGGGTGTTGCCTTGGACCTCTGGTGCGATGACGAATTTGCCGGTGTCTTCCTGGAATACCACCGCAGCGTTCACCGGCGGATCAGCGGTGGCGTTCACCTGGTCAACTGCATGGGTGATGACCTCAGAGAGCGTGGAGGCATCCATGGCCTCAGCCACCGCTTCGGTGACCTCATGGGGCTTGAGCGCCTCCGCTGGCCACGCCCACGCATCCTGCTCGCTCAAGATCTCTTGGGAAACCCCTTCAGAATCAAGGGCCATGCCCGCCTGGTCGCTGGTGACCGTGACGTTCATGCGCTGACCCTTCACCTTGAAGCTGTAAGCGCCGATCTTGTCATCCAGCTCTTTGGCCGCTTGCTCCGGCGAATCATAGGAGATGTCAAGGGTGGAGATGGAGGTGTGCGGGAAAAAGTGCGTGCTGAAGAAGAGCACGCCACCCAGATACGATGCGCCCACCAGCCCCACCACCACTGCGGCGGCGATGCCCAACTGCTTCGCTGTGAGCTTTTTACGGCGCTTCTTCTTCGGCTGTTCAGCGGACTGGTTTGGCCCCTCTTCGGGAACAGCCTGATCCTTCGGAGCTTCTCCGCTGGCTGCATCAACAGGCTTTGCGGGCGCGTCCGCTGCTTTCGGCATATCGACCGTCTTGGGCGCCGCGCTGGCATGGGCTGCATCCCGCCCGTGCTTCGGCTTCGATGCTCCTGGGCTCTCCGCGCTCGTCAGGCCTGATTCCGAAGGCACCTGCGCCGGACGGGACGCGGCTCTGCGAGCCTTGTGGCGAACCGGTGCCTTCTTCGCGGCGTGCTTGCCTTTGGAATGTTGTGCCATGCTGCGCTTTCTTCGTTCTGTTCTCGGCGAGGGCCATTGTACCCAACTCCGCGCGCGCGTACCTTTGAAGCGCAAAGATATGGAGAAGATTACGCAATTCAGACGACCCACGGAACAGAAGCCGTCCCGCGCAGGGCGAACGACCGTCCTTCACTCAGGCAAATGATCGGAAACGGGACCCGTATCATTGCCGCTGTTGCGCAACGCAGCCCCGAAGAACACGGCATCTTCGCCGAAGCGGTCTTTGAGCGCGTCTGTGGCATTGATGAGGCCGCGCCGCTTCTCCTCACTGGGGATGATGGGCTGCGCGCCTGCATCTTCGCCCTCCGCTTCAAGCTGGAAAAGCGCCGTCTGCTCCACCTCAGCGGAAGGCGGAGCGAATCCGCTGGCCCTGACCCCCAACAGGCGGACTGGCTCGTTCGGCCGCCAAACCTTGTCCAACAGCTCGTCGATATGCACGGCCAAGGCGATCTCATCATCGTTCGGCTGGTCCAAGGCGCATTGCGCATTGCGCAAAGAGCGGTCTTCGAACCGGATCTTGATGGCCAACGTTCGCGCTTTGAGTTGCTTCTTCCTCAAACGCCGTGCCACCTTGCCCAGAAGCGTGGTGAGGGATCCATGGATGTCTTCCCGTTCCGTGAGCACCTCAGCGAAGGTGGTCTCATGGGAGATGGACTTCACATCCCGCTCCATCACGATCTCAGAGGCCTCTTCACCCCGCGCTCGCGCCCTCATCATGGCGGCGCGGATGCCGAACACAGACGCCAGCACCTCCTCCTCCGCCTCTGCCAGATCCTTGAGCGTCCGGATGCCAGCGGCGCCCAGCTTCGCCTGAGCTGATGCGCCAACGCCAGAGAGCTTCTTGATGGGCAACGGGAACAAAAAGCTCTGCTCGCTTCCGGGGTACACCACCGTGAGACCGTGAGGCTTGTCCATGTCGCTGGCGATCTTCGCCACGGATTTCGTGGTCCCCAATCCGATGGAGCAGGTGAGCCCGACCTCTTCCCGCACGCGCTTCTGGATGCGCTCGGCCACCGCGACGGGGTGTTCGGTGTTCACCCGTGAGGGAGAGATGTCCGCGAACGCCTCATCCACGGAGACCTGCTCCACATAGGGCGTCTCATCACGGATCATGGTCATGATCTGATCCGAGAGCTCCCGGTAGCGGCCATGGCGCCCCGGTGCCCAGATGGCATCCGGGCAGAGCTTGGCAGCGGCGGAAGCGGGCATGGCGCTGTGAACGCCGAAAGCGCGCGCCTCATAGGAGCAGGTGGACACCACTCCGTGACGACGCGCATCGCCGCCCACGATCACCGGCTTGCCGCGCCATTCGGGATGGTCCAGCTGCTCCACGGACGCGAAGAACGCATCCAGGTCCAAAAGCATGATGGCGCGGCCCTCCCAAGGACGATGCAGGAACCCTTGAGCGCTCGCATCCGCCGCCTCGCGCTCCCTGTGCATCCCCTGCGCAGCACGCGCCTCGTTCGCCATCGTCCTCACCGCCCTTCTCCTTGAACCGTAGCCAGAGGATACCAAACATGCGTTCTAATAAGCCTGAACCCAGTGTACACAGAAAGAGGGCCCCTATTGAGGGGCCCTCGGCATGCTGCACACATTCTGCACTGTTCAGAGCGATCAGGCTGTCATGGGGATGAACATCATGGCCACGGTGAGCACCACGATGCTCACGATGGCGATCATCACGAACAGCTTCGCGCCGAACTTGAGCCAGGTGGAGTATTCGACCTTCGCCAAGGCGAGGCCGCCCATGATGGCGCCGCAGGTGGGGGTGAACAGGTTCACCAAGCCGTTGCCAGCGACGAAGATCATGATCATGGTCTCCACGGAGAAGTTCAGGTGCGCTGCCAGACCGCCCATGATGGGCACGGCCACCGTAGCCATGCCGGAGCTGGACGGGATCAGGAACGAAAGCAGCACGAACAGGATGTAAGACAGCGGAGCGAACACGATAGCCGGGACCGCTTGCAGCCCGTTGGCCGCGGCATCCAGGATCCACGTGGACAAGCCGGTGCCCTGCATGAGCACGGTGACGGAGCGGGCCAGCGCGATGATGAGCACGACGGACATCATGTCAGCGGCGCCGTTGATGAACGCCTTCACGAAGCGGCTCTCGCCGATCCCGCCGATCAGACCGATGACGAAGGCCATCAGCAGGAACCACGTGGAAGCTTCGCCGAAGTACCACGTGCCCAGAGGCGTGCCCGTGAGCCATGCGGACCATGCGGAAGTGACTTCCTCAACGGCCGTGTCCGTGCCCTCCACGGTATCCGGGATGGCGAGGGATGTCTCGGTGGCCTCATCATAGACCGCCGTGATGTCCTCAGCGCCCACCGTGGTGGTGACCTCTTCGCTGGTAGCGCCCAGATCGAAGAAGTCAACGCCCAGATCAGCCCAGGGGATGAAGCTCACGATCATGACGACGAACGTGAGGCCGAACACGATCAGCGACCACTTCTGGCGCGTGGTCATGTGCTTCACCGGCGCGCCGTCTTCGGTCTTCTCTTCCTCAGCGGATTCATTCAGGCCCCACTCCTGCATCATCTCTTCCTGCTCTTGCAGAGAGAGGATGGTGGAACCCTTGTCAGCCTTGACCTTCTTCGCATAGCGCATGACGAAGAAGATGGACAGGCCCAAACTGGACAGCCAGAGGACCACGCCCAGAGCCATGATGATGCCCTGATTGATCTCAATGCCCGTGCCGGACAGGGATGCGATGGCCACGCCCGTGGCGAACGGGTTCACCGTGGAACCCAGAACGCCGCAGCCGGCACCCAGAAGCACCGTTGCCACGCCGACGACGCTGTCGAAGCCAGCCGCCACCATGGTCGCCGCCAGCAAGAGATAGAACGGAACCGTCTCTTCCAGCATGCCGTAGGTGGTGCCGCCGATGGAGAACAGGAACATCAGGATGGGGATGAGCACGAGCTCATTGCCCTTGAGCTTGTGGACCAAAGCCGCGATGCCTGCATCCAAGGCGCCCGTCTCGGTGACGATGCCCAGAAAGCCGCCCAGGATGAGCACGAACAAGCAGATGTCGATGGCATCGCCGAAGCCTTGCACCGGAGCCATGACGATCTGCGATATCTTCGCCCCTTCAACGCCTTCAACACCAAGACCACCCATGATCATGGTGATGACTGCGAGAGCGACGAGCATGATGAGCAGAATGGAGAACGATGATATGCTGCGCTTTTTCCTCTCCTTCTTTTTGGCAGCCTCTTCAGTTGCCATATCTTCCCTCCTTTGCTGAGTGAGGGCTTCTTACGGGGGAGGAAAGAAGCCCTCTTCGGAAATGTGGATCATCAACGAGTGATGATGGTGCCTGTCTTTCCGGCCAGTCCCTCAGCCGCATTCTCCAGCGACGTGATGAGAGCCTTGCCTTCGGGATAAGCGGTCAGGTATTCGATGCAAGCCTGCACCTTCGGGAGCATGGAGCCCGCAGCGAATTGCCCTTCTTCGATGTAGCGGCGCGCGTCGGCCACGGTCATGGAATCTATGTCCATCTGCTCTGGCGTGTTGAAGTTGATGGCCACCTTCTCCACCGCCGTGAGGATGACGAGCATGTCCGCCTTGAAGTCCGCCGCCAGCTTCGCTGAGGTGCGATCCTTGTCGATCACCGCAGGGACGCCGTGGTAGGAGTCATCCCGCTCGATCACGGGAACGCCGCCACCACCAGCAGCGATGACGATGTAGCCGTCGTCCATCAAATCCTTGATGGCGTCCAGCTCGACGATGCGCTGCGGCTTGGGGCTTGCCACCATCATGCGCCAGCCGCGCCCGGCGTCTTCCGCGAAGACCGCGCCCGTCTCCTCAGCCCGCTCTTTGGCTTCCGCTTCCGTGAAGAAGGGACCGACGGGCTTGGTGGGATGCAGGAACGCGGGATCTTCGGGATAGACCACGGTCTGCGTGATGACGCAGGCGGTGGAACGCATGATGGAGCGCTTCTTGAGCTCGCCCAGAAGGGCCTGGGAGAGCTGATAGCCGATGTAGCCTTGGCTCATGGCGCCGCATTCCGGGAATGGCATCTCGGGAATGGAGCTGTCATGGGCGCAAGCCTCACCGAAGGCGTTGGAGATCATGCCCACCTGCGGGCCGTTGCCGTGGCTGACCACCACGTTGATGCCATCCGCCACCATGTCGATGATGTGAGAAGCCGTGTTCTCGACCAGCTTGAGCTGCTCTTGGGGAGTGTTGCCGAGCGCATTGCCGCCCAAAGCGATCACAACGCTCTTTCCCTCGCCTTTTTGATATGCCATTCCGACCAGCCCCTTCTACCTCAAAGTGGCGTACATGATGGCCTTGATGGAATGCATGCGGTTCTCTGCTTCCTCGAAGACGCGGGATTGCGTGGACTCGAACACGTCGTCTTCCACTTCCATCTCCGTGATGCCGAACTTCTCAGCGATCTCTTCGCCGATGGTGGTGTTGGTGTCATGGAATGACGGCAGGCAGTGCATGAAGATGGCATCCGGGGAAGCCCAGCTCATGACCTGCTTGGTAACGCGGAATGGAGAGAGCTCCTTGATGCGCTGCTCCCACAGCTCGTCCGGCTCGCCCATGGAGAGCCAGATGTCCGTGTAGATGACGTTGGCGTCCGTGGCTGCGCTCTGGGGATCTTCCGTGAACTCCACCGAGCCGCCCGTCTCCTTGCAGATCTCCTTGCACTTCTCGATCAGGCTGGCCTCAGGCTTGAGCTCCTTCGGACCGCAGCCGACGAAGTGCAGCCCCAGCTTGGAGCAGGTGACCATGAGCGAATTGCCCATGTTGTTGCGGCAGTCGCCGAAGAAGACGAACTTCAGGCCCTTGAGCCCCATGGGGAAGTTCTCTTTGACCGTGAGCATGTCAGCGATCATCTGGGTGGGATGGAACTCGTCCGTGAGGCCGTTCCACACCGGCACGCCGGATTTCGCCGCCAGCTCTTCGACGTCCGACTGCTTGAAACCGCGGAACTCGATGCCGTCATAGAAGCGGCCGAGAACGCGCGCGGTGTCTTCGATGGATTCTTTCTTGCCCATCTGAGAGGAGCCTGGATCCAGGTACGTGACGCCCATGCCAAGATCCATGCCTGCGACCTCGAAGGAGCAACGGGTGCGCGTTGAGGTCTTTTGGAAGAGCAGAACGATGTTCTTGCCCTCCAGATAACGATGGGGAGTGCCCGTGCGCTTCAGATTCTTGAAATCCTGAGACAGATCGATCAGATAATTGATCTCATCAGGAGTGAAATCCAAGAGCTTGAGCAGGCTTCTGCCAGAGAGATTGACAGGCATGTCGATCACCTTTCTTCCTTTGACGGAGGTTGCCCGTGAGCCTTGGTCAGCCGGGCAACCTTGATGACGAACGTTTCGCTCAGAAGTTCCTACGCATCTTCACGCCACAGCGGCATGGACATGCAGCGTGGGCCGCCACGGCCGCGGGACAGCTCTGCGGAAGGCATCTCAAGGACGTTGATGCCCTCACGGCGCAGCACGTCGTTGGTGACGTCGTTGCGCTGATACACCACGACGGTGCCCGGACGCACGCACAGCGTGTTGGAGCCGTCGTTCCACTGCTCGCGCTCAGCGGCGATGCGGTCTCCGCCGCCGCACGGGATGAGCTTCACGGCGCGGCCGACGTGCTCGGAGAGGACCTCTTCCAGGGTCTCATTCACTTCGCGCACATGGATGCCGCCCTGGCCATCAGGCTTGATCTCGAACACCGTGAGCGGGCCCATGATGCCGGGATGGATGGTGAATTTGTCGTAGTCGATCTGCGTGAACACCGTGTCCAGATGCATGAATGCGCGGGAGTTCGGGATGTTGAACGCCAAGATGGTCTCAATGGGAGAATCAGAGCCGAAGATGTTCTTCGCGATCTGGTCGATGGCGTCTGGTTCCGTGCGCTGGGAGATGCCGATGGCCAGCGTCTTCTCATTGATGTTGAGGATGTCGCCGCCTTCGATGTGGAACGTGTAGTCACGCTCGTAGTACTGGG
Source organism: uncultured Eggerthellaceae bacterium (assembly GCA_910580205.1). GTDB lineage: Bacteria > Actinomycetota > Coriobacteriia > Coriobacteriales > Eggerthellaceae > MGBC163016. The sequence goes on along the minus strand of CAJTVP010000019.1, from coordinate 27,208 downwards.
GCACGCTGGAGTAATCCGGGTGATACTTGAAGATGTAGTCACCATAGATGGTCTCACGGTTGCGCGTCTGGGAGTACATGCGGTTGATGGAGATGCCGTTGCCGATCATGGCGAACGGGTCACGCGTGAAGTACAGGTTCGGCATGGGAGCGCAGATGAGCTTGGATGCGTCGCTCACCAGATCGACCAGCGAATTGGAGAACTCAACGTTGATCTCCTGGAGGTTCACGCCGGCCATGGTCTTCATGACCATCTCTTTGTTGCCGGGATACTTGTCGTTGATGTAGTCCGCGAGGATCTTCTGCCAGCGCTCCGTGCGGATGCCCGCTTCGAAGATCCACTGCTTCATGAACTTCTCACGCAGCTCCGGATAGGTATCCAGAACCTCTGCCATGAGGTCTTCCAGGTAGACCACTTCAACGCCCTCGTTCCGCAGGATGTCTGCGAACGCGTCATGCTCTTGTTGGGCTACCTGCAAAAACGGGATGTCGTCGAAGAGCAGCTCTTCGAGGGTGTTCGGGGTGAGGTTCAAAAGCTCATCCCCTGGTCGGTGCAGGAGAACCTTTTTCAGCGGCATGATCTCGGACTTGACATTGACGCCTGCCATGGGTCTCCTCCTTTCATATCAGGGGGAGGCCTGTCAGCACAGTCCTTCCCATTACCGGATGAAACGATTGTATGCCCCTCTCGGTCAGCGATAAATGTATATAACATCTATATTTCAACTGTCTTTTCATTCATATTGCACAATATGTCGTGCAATATACTCATGGAGAGGTCGGTTGGAAAACATATGCGCAACAGATAGGGGTTGAGGCTCTCTATGCAATTCCCATTGGATATTCTTATAGATTGTCTTGAAGACCAAGGTGTCATCATGGTCAAGAAACCCGCCCACCCCAAGCACGGGTTCGACTGGGTGAGCGCTGTCCCGGATTTCATCCAAACCGCCAGCGAGCAGAACGTGGTCATGATGTTCGATGGGATGGCTTCCGCCACCTCCATCACGCCCAAGATCGTGATCCTGGGCGCTGGCGAAGACGAAGCCGCCGCTGAGGCGCTGGCCCCCGATGACATGCTCATCCGCACGAACACGCCCGCGGCGCTGCTGGCCGACCGCATCCAACGATTCCTCTTGAGCATCATCCAGTGGAATGACGCCATGGCGAAGATGGTGGATGAGGGATGCATCAGCCAAGATCTGCTGCGGGCGAGCGAGCCTATGCTGGGTTCATACATCGGGCTTTCCGATGCCACCTTCTCCTACATCGCCCACACTCCGGACATCCCCGCACCGGATGATGTCAGCCGCTATTTCGTGGAGCATCGCGCCTACCCCACTTCCTCCATCCAGAAGTCCCGCGACTTGGGCCTGAGCCGACGATGGGATCATCAGGACTGGACCGTGGTGTCCAACAAGCCGAATCCCATCATCCCCTATTTCACTGTGAGCCGCGCCATCCGGCGCCGCGGGCTGTACGCCGCTCACATCTTGCTCGTCTCCCCCACGCGCATCGGCGCTGCCAAGCGCTTCCTGTTCGACCTTCTGGCCGATAAGCTTGAGGCCTGTTTGCAGCGCCATTGGCGTCTGGAGAATCCTCTTGAGCAGCGCTACAGCTACTTCCTCCAAGAGGCGTTCAAAGGCAGCGCAGCTTCAGACGGCCGTCTGTTGGAACAAGCGCAGATCCACGGGATCCCCATCGAAGGCGTCTTCATCGTCTGCGTGGTGAGCGATGTGTGGAAGGTGGGATCAGCGGACTTCTTGGCCAAACGGCTTTTGGAGGCAGAGCCGCAATGCCGGACGGTGGTGGAGGAAGATGATGTGATCGTGCTGCTCTGCGTTGAGGCCGGCCACGAAGAGGAAGCGGCCATGATGGAGGCGCGCATCTTCAGGGAAGCTGCGGAGATGAATGTGGAGGTGGGCGTTTCGGAGCGGATGGACAAGCTTGAGCTGATATCCCTGGGCCTGGATCAGGCCCGACAGGCCCTGCGATATGGAAGCGCCAATTCCAGCCGGTACGTTTCCTTCGACGGGGGCAACGATGAGCTGACGCGCAAGGTGCTGCGATTCCGGCGCTACTTCCCCTACTGCGCCCTTGACCAATATGAGAACAACTCCAAATTCGTGGGCCAAGTGCTCATCCACTGCAATCCGCTTCTGCGCCTGAAGGAGCTGGACGCCCAGCGCGGCAGCAACGATCTTGAGCTTCTGCGCACCTACCTGTACTGCGGAGGCCATACGAGCAAGGTGTGCCAGCTGCTCCACATGCACCGCAACACCGTGCTCTACCGCTTGGAGAAGATCCGCCAGGTGATCGATTACGATCTGGAAGACTCAGACGTGCGGCAATACCTTCGCACGCTCTACTTCCTCACCACCTGAGCGGGCCGCCCCTCCCCCGCGCTGCTATACTCAACGGCGAGAACAGGAAAGGACAGCCGATGTTCGAAGATGAGAATGGCCACCGACCGGGCGACTGGACGCATCGTGGGCAGCGCTCGCGGGCGAAGGCGGATGAGCCCGCCAAGGACCCGAACGGGAAGAAGTGGTATCAGGAGACGTTTTGGATCGTCGCTTTGCTGATCCTGCTCTGGCCTGTGGGCCTTGTGCTGGCATGGCGGTCTGAGTGGCCCTTGGCGGCCAAGATCGTGGCCACCGCGCTAGTGTTGGCCTACACCGGGTTCATCATCTACAAGCTGCCGGCGCTCATGGAGATATCCAACGTCATGCAGGCGTCTTTGGCGGCACGCTGATCTTCTCCGAACACAGCGAAGGGGCGGCGCGTGATGCACCGCCCCTTCCATAGATCGCCTTCGCAACCGAATGGCCGCGGAAGATGCGCTTACTTCAAACCGCTGACCGGATTGAAGGTGTTCCAGAACGGCCAGACGATCGGCTCGGAATCAAGCGCCTTCAGCGTTTCGGGCTTCAAGAGCTTCTTCGGGATGGCCACTTCGTAGACGAAGTTGTCGAACCATTTGTCCGAGGCCACGAAATACCCGTTGTTGCCGGTCTTCTGGCCATGATTCTCAACGCCCCAGGAGTTCTCGATCTTCCACTTGTCCGGCTTGCCATCCTTCATGTCCACGCCAGCGATGGTCATGGCGTGGGTGGGCAGGCTCTCGTGCATGGCGAAGCGCTGAGCCTTGTCCATGTCGAACTTCACGCCGAACATGGCTTCAAGGTCGTACAGGTCTTCGGCCATGACGCCAGCCATGCGGTCGCACCACTGGAGCACGTCAGAGCCGAACCAGACCGGATCCCCCGCCTTGAGCGATTCGATGACGTAGCCTTTGAGCTCATCCATGGGCACGTTGACGTAGAGGTTGCGGCGCTCAGGGATCTGGTCGGAATCCTGGATGGCGTACACATGGCCATAGGGATTCTCCTCACCGGGCACGTTGATCACGCCAACGTAATCGTCCAGATTGATCTTCACGTACTTCTTCAGGAACTCAAGCGGCGTGATGTCGCGATCCTCGTGATACTTGCCCTTGGTATCGGTGTAGGTGAAGTCGAACTTCTTCGGCGGTTCTCCGAAGCAGACGCACAGCACCCGATAGACCTCGTTCAGCATCTCCAGCTGGGTGGCCGTGGTGTCCTTCTTCTCGTTGGCCATCTGGCGAAGCTTGATGGCATCTTGGCGCAGCAGATGGGAGAGCACGGTGTTCAGCTCAGCGGTGTCGTTGGTGCAGTGGGTCTCGGCCATGCCCTGATGCGGCATGACGCCGTACTTCTTCACCAGAGCGGCGATCATGTCCCAATCCCCGCCATCAGCCATGGGCGTGGAGATCAGCCAGTCCACTTCGCGGTCATCCAACGGCTTGTCGGCCGTGGCCACGATGTGCTCCAAGAACCAAGCGGCGCGCTCCAGCTTGTTGTAGAACGCCAGGTGAGCCTGGGACAGCTCGAAGGTGCCCTTCGGCAAGTCCAGCTCTTTCTCGATATGGAAGCGCAGCACGTTCAAGCAGGCGAACATCCAGCAGCGACCAGACATCTTCTGGTTCGCGACCGCCTGGTCATCCACGTCGATGGAGAACGCGAAGTTCGGCGGGCTCATGCGCTTCAAGACCTCAACGCTTTCCGCTGACTCCAAAATGCCATTCTTCGTGACGGAGCGATTAGCCACGTGCTGACAGCACATCTTCTGGTAATCCTCCGACATCTTCTCGATCTGTTCCTTTGACAATCTCATGAAACTCAACTCCAATCTGAAAGGTGTTCCCTGATCCCCATCCTTGCTATGTGAAAAGGGAGCGGCCTGCGAGAGGTGACGGCCGGCCCCCTTCAAAGCCTAGTCGAACAGCGTCCACGGCTGCGTGGGCCTGTCATACAGATACCCCTCCATCCACTTCCAAAGCGGATGCTGGTCCATGAAGTCCTTCGCGTTGAACTCCACGCCATCCGCGCGGCCGTAGCGGCCCCACATCTTCATGGACTTCACGTCGTCAGGACCTGCCACCTTCGCGTCGCAAGAACCCGCAGGGTAGAACGGGATGTTCCACACCGCGTCTGGATCGTCCGCGTACAGTTGCGGATCCACGTCGTAATGAGCGCAGACGTTACGACTGGAGGGGCAGTCATAGCCCAAGTACACGTCATAGGTGTCCGCCAGCATCTTCTTCACGACCTCAAGATCTATCTTGCCGTAGTACTGGTCGATGAGCTCCATCCACCTCTGGCGGCGCGCACCGGTCTGCTGACGTGGATCATTGAAGCCGTTGTCCTTGCATTCCAGATTGCGGATGCGCGGATCGAACACCGCGTTGCAGCCGAAGAACGTGCCATCCTTGGTGCGCTCCAAGCTGGTGAACTCAAGCCCTTGTTCGAACCGGGCGATCTCTCCGGTGTTGTGGTCGGCGATGAGCCACGCGTTAGCGTACCCGCCGTTGTTGCCCTTATCCAAACGCTCCACGAATTCATCGATGGTCTTCGCGAATTGGACGGCATCGCGGATGCGGACCCACTCAGGCATGCCCTCATCCGAGTAGCGGTCGAACCCCGCCAACGTGGTCTCGGTCACATTCAACCCGGATTCGCTCACGTAGAAATCCGTCATGGAGGAGAGCATGCACGGCGCGGATGCCTGCATGATGAACGCGAAGCCCTCATCCGGCTCCACTCGTTTGCAGACGTTGAAGTATTGCCCGCTCCAGAACTCATCGAAGCTCTCATGGCCCAGATAGGGCTTGCCGTCCACCGTGGCCGAACCTGTGGCGGCGATGGCGGAGCAATGTTCCTTGCGATGCGTCTTCATGAGCGGACGGCTCATGATCTTGCCTGCGTTCTGCGGCCACCAGTACCCGGTGATCTCCATCCAATCATTCCATGCGATCAGATCATCCAGCGTCTGCGGATAGCCTGCAGCGGTGAGGCCATCAGCCATGCCTTGCAGCTCCTGGGCGTAGCGCTCCGGGATGACCGCTTTGTGCAGCTTGAGCGCCTGGCTTGCGAACCAGTCGTAATCCATGCCGAACGTCTCCAGCGTCATGTAACGGTACACGCGCTGCGCATCCTTGTATTCGTCCACCAGCGCATAGCCCTCTTGGAAGCCGCACTCATAGGGGGTGCCCTTCACCTTGAGATGCTGCCAGCCGTTCTTCTGCTCGCATTGAGCGCGATCCACGATCTGTTGTTGTTCTTGGGTGAGCATGTTCGTTATCTCCTTATCTTGAATGCGTCAAAACCGAACGCCGCGAGGGGTTTTCGCAGCTAGGCTTCATGGCGCTTCTCATAGAACGCATGGAGCTCCGGTGCCATCTTCTTCAACGTGGGCTCATCCTCATAGGCCATGTGCCCGTTCTCGTGGACGTGGTATTCGATGCGCTCCTTCAGGTAATCCGGCAGGAACATCTTGGAGATGGAGTGGCGCACGTTCCAATAAGGCGTGGCCGCGTCATGGATGCCGCCGAAGAACAGCACGCGGCATTTCGGGTTGCGGCGCAGGGCCGTGGCCATGTCATAGGCGGTGTTGGGGCATTGCGGGCTGCCCATGGTGCCCGGTGCCTGGTGCGTCCAATTCCAATCCTCATTCACCTTGAAGGACAAAAGGATGTTGATGGGCGATCCCTTGAAGCCCGTCTCCTGGACCAGCTTCATCCACGCGGACTGATCCGGCGTCATGATGGCGTCGCCCGAGGGGTCTTCACCGGCGAAGAACTCATTGTCACCCTGCACGTCCATGTAGGCGGCTTCGGTGAAGCGCGTGTCATAGCGGCCCGTGAACAGGCCTTCATCAGCCATGATCAGCTTGCGGAACGTATCCAGCTCTATGCGCAGGTGCTTCTGTTGGATGACATCCGCCGAAAGACCGATCAAACGGGACATCTGCCGAGCCATGGAGCGCTCTTCGGCCGGCGTGATGGTGTCGCTCTTGATAAGCGCGGCGCCGTACTTCTCGTCCACGAACTTCCAGGCGCGATCGAACCATTCGAACTGGTCAACGCCCTTGCCCGCCTTGCCGAAGTAGTTCGCCGTGGCGGCGTAGACCGGGAGCATGCCCATGTAATACAGATCGTTGCCCGCGAGCGTGGGCGCGTAATCCAAGATGGTGGATTGCTCGATCACGCCCGTGACGCCGATGCCGCGTTCACCCAGCACGCGCATGAGCACGGAATTGCGCATGGTGCCGTAGGATTCGCCGTAAAGATACAGCGGCGTGTTCCAGCGATCATGGGTGGTGAGCCACTGGGCGATGCCGCGCATGAACGCATCCGCATCTCCGTCCACGCCCCAGACCTTCTTCGCATCATAGCCCGGCGCGATCTTGGAGTACCCGGTGCCCATGGCGTCCAGATAGACCAGGTCGGAATCGGGCAGGATGGACCAAGGGTTGTCTTCCGGCTGCGTGGGGCAGGGCAGCTGCTCTTGACTTGAGATGGGGATGCGGCGCGGGCCCATGCCGCCGATGTTCACCATGGCAGACGAGCCGCCCGGACCGCCGTTCCAGCAGAACGTGACGGGGCGGTCGGTCTTGTCTTGCGCGTCGCTCACATAGGACAGGGCGAACATGTGGCCGATGAGCGTGCCGCCGTCCTCATGGAGCGGCAACATCTCCGCGGTGGCCGTGTAGTTCACGGTTTGCTTGCCCTTGCCCTTCCAGATGTAGTCGCGGCTGGAAGGCTCAGGGATCTGCTCTTCCGGCTTGGCGGCCTTCGCTGGATCATTGACGGTGATCGTGAATGATGGTGCTGTTTGGGTGGTCTTGGTGTCTGGCATTTCCTTCTCCTTAGAACGATTCGTGCGTTTTCCTATCTGTACGGGACTATCCGAGGTTTATCTCACGCTTCATCACCTTCGTCAGCACCAGGTAATAGACGACGCCGATGAGGATGAAGATGGCGCCCACGGCCAGGGCCACATCACCCACCGAGAGCATGATGGCGAAGCAGATGATGGCGCCCAGCGCCGGGAAGATCAGATGCATGAACACGGCCTTCGCGCCTTTGCGCTCTTTGAGCTGCACCCAGCAGAACACGATGACCGACAGGTTCAACAACGTGTAGGTGGACAGCGCGCCGAAGTTGGAGATCTTCACCACGGTGTTCATGTTGATGCCGCTGAACTGGAAGATCAGCGTGAGCACGATGGACAGGCAGATGATGAAGATGACCGCGTTGAGCGGGGAGTTGGTGCGCTTGTTCATCTTCGCCATGAACTTGGGCAAGCAGCCGCCCTTGGCCATGGTGAACATGACGAACGCGATGGAGTTCTGCTGCGCGATGGCGGTGAACACGCCTTGGGCCAATGCGACGCCCACAGCGCAGAGGATCATCAGCCATGGACCTGCAGCCACCTTCGCCACAGCATAGAACGCGTTGTCCGTGTTGCCGGCGAACGCTGCTCCGGAAGGATCGATGGAGGTGGCGATGAAGCACTGGAGCACGTAGAGCACGCACAGCAGGATGGCCATCACCATCATGGCGCGGGATGGCCCGTGCTTTGGGTCTTTGGCCTCTTGAGTCAACGTGGCGATGGCACCAAAGCCCACATAGGACATGACCGCCAAGGACACCGCCGACATGGTGCCGCCCAGCTGGAACTTATCCGGGTTGAACAGGTTCTTCGGTGAGAAGTTCGCGCTTTCAGGATGCTGCACGACGAAGATCACGCCGAAGATGACGAACAGCGCCAGGATGACCAGCTGGGCCACCAAAGCCACTTTGTTCACCACCATGGCCGTCTTCATGCCGATGAGCGACACGATGGCGACGATGGCCAAGAAGCCGAAGCAAAGAGCCAGGATGGGTATGTCCGGAAAGAGCGAGTGGATGGCGATGGCGGCGATCAGATACACCATGGCCGGGCTGACCAGGTATTGCAGAAGCATCAGCCAGCCGGCTATGAAGCCGGGCATCTTGCCGAACACATGGCTCACGTAAGTGAAGATGGATCCTGATGAGGGGAAGTGCTGGATCATGATCCCGAAGGAGAACACGGAGAACAGCACGGCCACGAACCCGATGATGAACGCGAGGGTGGGCATGCCGCCAGAATCCGCGAACACGCCGCCGTAGACCGCCATAGGGGAGATGGGGACCATGGTGATGAGCCCCCATACCACCATGTCCTTCACCGTGAGGGTGGCCTTGAAGGCGTCCCCCTGCTTCTGCTGGGTGGCCACCGTGGGCTTCGTCACCGTGGCGCCGTTGTTCTCAGGCATGGACATGCGGTCCTTCGCACCGGGATCAGTTGCCGGAGCGGGATGCGTCTGGCTGGCAGCCGCAACAACCGGTTGGGCTTTCGCGGCGGCAGGAGACCCATTCGCCTTTGTAGTCGTATCAGTCATTGAGAACACCTCTCATTCGCAATGGGGTCGCTCTGGAAGGAACCAGGGCGACCCGCTTCACGAAAACCTACTTGCCAGAGCCTTTGGCTGCCGCATCCTCGGCAGGGGCCGCTCCATTCCCACCGGAGGCTTCAGCGCCAGCGCCTTTTACCTCTGTAGCAGCAGCGGCCTGTTCAGCGGCTGCCGTGGCCTCCTTGACCTCGCGTTCAGCGGATAGAAGATCGCTGTCGGCTTCCACTTGGTCTTCGTAGGCCTTGGCTTCCACGGCGTATTTCTTGACGTCGGCCTCCGCCTGCTTCTCATGAGCCAAAGCCTCATGCTCCGCCTTGGTGGCCGCAGCAGCGTCCGCCGTCACATCCGTGGGGATCTTGACCGCTTCCACCTGCGCTGCGGGCGCCGATGGCACGCTGGAAGAGATCTGCACTTGGACCGTCTCTTCCGCCTTGCGCTTCGCCTCAGGGTCTTTGAGGCCTGCGCTGGCAGCGGTGCCTATCCCTGCCTTCTTGGAGATGATGACCGGCTGGCTCATGGGCACGGCCACAGCGGTGTTGGCCACGCCATTGGTCTTCACCGGATGGTTCATGGCCGCAGGGTCATCGCCGGCTTCGATGGACGGAGAAGAAGGATGGTGCTTGCCAGGGATGTACTCTTCCGGCAACACGATCTGCTCATTGGGGTCCCAGAGCTTCTTCACGGGCATCCCCATGGGGTTCTGGCCTTCGCTCATCATCTCAGACGGGACGTTCGAGAGCACCTTCGCCGGTTTCTTCAAACCTTCCAGCTGCCAGGTGAACGGCGCGAACACGTTGTTCGGATCCACCCAGTCATGCTTCTTGGAGGCTTGATACACCGCGAAGCAGATGCCGAAGGTGACCACGATGATGGCCAGGATGACCACCACATAGGTGACCGGGCTTCCCACCTCTTCCGCCACCTGGGCTGGCGGGATGATGGCCAGCACGATGCCGAAGAGGCAGGCCAGCAGACCGATGCCAGCCACGATCCATGCGCCCGCCGTGCCGCCGGGGACCCGGAACAGGCGCGGACGGTTCGGCTGGTCGTGACGCAGCTTCAAGAACGACACGAACATGAGCACGTAGTACATCATGTAGAGGATGGTGATGGCCTGCGTGATGAGGACCACGAAACCTTCGATGTTCGGGATCAGGAACGCCAGGAACGCGACGATGGTCATGAAGCCCATCTGGATGTACATGAGGCGGCTGGGCATGCCATGCTTGTTGTTGTTCTGCATGAACTTCGGCAGGAAGCCGGAGCGGCCCGCCTGGCCCAGCATGAAGGACGGACCCGCCATGTTGGTGATCAGCGATGCCATGGAAGCGCCCAGGCCGACCCAGACGAAGGCCACATAGATCCACGGGCAGTTGAAGGTGGCGCCCAGGATCTTATAGGTCTGATACAGGCCGTAGACCAGGTTCATGTCCTGCTTCGGCGTGACGATGGCGATGCAGACCGTGCCTGCGATGAAGATGATCAGCGTCAAGATCATGGCGATGAAGATGGACAGAGGGAATTCCTTCTGGGGCTTCTTCAGCTGCTTGATGTGGGCAGCGTTCATGTCGATGCCGGCGAAGCTGAAGAACACGCCAGCCGCCAGAGCCAGGTTGGTCAGGCTGAAGCCGCTGGAGAAGGGATTGAACGCTTCAGGGCTTGGCGTGACGTTGGACACGTTGCCCTGAGCCAGCCAGACCACGGTGAAGATGACGATGAACGCCAGCGGGATGAACGTGCCGATGATCACGCCATACTTGGTCAGGCGCGCGAAAGCCTTGACGCCTTTGGTGGAGATGAACGTCAGGCCCCAGTAATAAGCCAGCCACGCGATGATGATGAAGATCTGGTTTTCGGGATGGTTCATGAAATTGACCGCCCAGTCCCAATCCGGCGTGTAGAAGCCGATGGTGGCTGAGGCGGATGCCACGCCCATGCCGAAGTTGATGGAAGTCTGGAACCAGAGGATCAGCAGGCAGGTGAATGCCAATCCTGGGCCCAACGCCTCGCCGACCCAGCGGAAGATGCCGCCTCGCTGCCCCCATCCGCTTGCCAGCTCTGCGGCCACAAGCCCGGTGGGCAGGAAGAACACGAGCGCGCCCACGATGAACAGCGTCACCGACGACAGCCCGTAGTAGGCCTGCTGCACATCATTGGCGACGCTGCCGATGATGGTCACGTTCATCATGACCAAGGCCATCAAGCTGATGTAGGTGCCGGTGTTCTTCGCGGGAGGAGCGCCCGTCTTCGCTTTCGATGTTGAGCTTTGGGTACTCATGCCAACCTCCTCCTTTTCCTTGTCGCCGATCCGCCTCTATGTCCCATTCGAGCGCTCCCAATGGGAAATGGAGGCCTATCGTGCATTGATGTTCGGATGGAGAAGCGGCGCATCGCCCGCGCCAACCCACGTCCATCTAGGGGCATGGTAGGGCTGCGCAGGGAAAAGGAAGGGGGTGGCCCCCGCACGTTGCTCGGACGTTTCTGAAACACAACAGGGTGTTGCGCTCCCGTTGACTTCGCGACAGAAATGGCTGTTTTGATACGGTTCTACAGGCTATGCATCCAAATGCGCGGGATCGGAATGGCTTCGTTCAGAAGCTTCGCAGCCCTCTCTTCGCTATTCCGATCTCATTGATGCAAGGGATCTACAGGATGGAGAGCACGGCTGGGATGGCTTCATCTTTGAGCACGAGAGACTCTTCGTGAGAGTTCATGTTCCGCACGCGCACCTGGCCTTCCGCCAGCTCATCCGGACCCAAGATGATCACCGCGAGCGCTCCCAGCTTGTCCGCCAGCTTGAATTGGCTTTTGAGCGATCGGCCCTGGTGATCCAGCTCGGTCGCCACGCCCGCATCTCGCATGACCTGAGCCAGCGCGAAGGCGTCCGCGCGCACCTCATCGTTGACGCACGCGATGAATGCCCGGCACGCGCGAGCGCGCGGGAAGCCATGGCCGAGCGCTTCCAGCACATTCGCGCACCGCTCGAAGCCGAGAGCGAACCCGAAACCAGGGGTGGGCCTGCCGCCGATATCCTCAGCCAGCTTGTCGTAACGGCCGCCGCCCCCGATGGCGTTCTGCGCGCGATCATCCCCCACCGTCTGCACCTCGAAGACCGTGCGGGTGTAATAGTCCAGCCCTCGCACCAAGCGCTGATCCTCAACATAGCTGATGCCCGCCACATCCAGCAGCGCGCGCACCTGATCGTAGTGCTCTGCGCAGTCCGGGCAAAGATGGTCGCCTATCTTCGGAGCACCCTCCATGACCTGAGCGCACTGCTCATTCTTGCAATCGAAAGCGCGCAGCGGGTTCAGCTCCATGCGCTCACGGCACGTTTCGCAAAGCTCATCGGCGTGGGCTTCCATGTAGGCCCGCACGGCTTCACGATAGGCTGGACGGCAGGTTGCGCATCCGAGCGAATTGATGAGCAGCACGCGGGATTCCTGCGGGATGCCCACTCGGTCGAAGAAGCGCATGAGCATGATGATGGCCTCTGCATCCGTGGCCGGATCCTCCGCGCCCAGACATTCGATGCCCACCTGGTTGAACTCGCGCTGACGCCCGAACTGCGGGCGCTCCGCGCGGAACATGGGACCGGCGTACATGAGCTTCGCCGGAGGCGCCCCTTGCGGCACCAGGTCGTGCTGCACGCAGGCGCGCACCACGCCAGCGGTTCCCTCCGGCCGCAGGGACAGGCGGCTTTTCGACGGCAGCTTCTCCCCGTTCAAAAGCTTCTGCAGGTTCGCCCCTGACAACGCCGTGAACATCTCCTTGCCCACCACGTCGGTGGCCTCGCCGATGCCGCGCACGAACAGCTCCGTGCGCTCGATGACCGGGGTCTCGATGGGCAGATACCCATACAGCCCGAACACATCGCGCGCCGTCTGCTTGAACTGCTCCCAGAACAGCTTGCGGTCGGGCAGAAGGTCATAGGTGCCTTCAGGAGCGTTGATCGCCATGTTCGTCTTCTTTCTTCTTGAATGCTCTATCCGTGGATGCGCGCCGCGAAGGTCACAGGTGCTCCACCACCAGATCCCCCATGCGCGCCGTGCCGACCACCCGGTCTTCAGGCGTGGATGCGTCAGCGATATCCCCCGTGCGCCATCCTTCGTCCAGGACCTCGGTCACAGCGCGGCGGATATCATCGGCGCCCTGTTGCAGGTTGAAACTGTAGCGCAGCATCATCTCCACGGACAGGATCTGCGCCAGCGGATTCGCGATGCCCTTGCCCGCTATGTCCGGCGCGCTGCCATGGCTGGGCTCGTAGAGCGCCGTGCTGTCGCCAAGGCTGGCGCTGGCCAGCATCCCCAAAGAGCCCGTCAGCTGCGCCGCCTCGTCAGACAGGATGTCGCCGAACATGTTCTCCGTCACCAGCACATCGAAGTCCGCCGGGCGCGTGATGAGCTGCATGGCGCAGTTGTCCACGAGGATATCCTCCAGCTCCACATCTGGATAATCCGCATCGTGCACCCTGTGGACCACTTCGCGCCAGAGCCGTGAGGATTCCAGCACGTTGGCTTTGTCCACAGAGGTCACCTTGCCCCGGCGCTTGCGCGCCACCTCAAAGGCCTGCCGCGCGATGCGGTCGATCTCATATTCGCGATATTCCAGCGTGTCATAGGCGCGCTGACCAGCAGCGCCGCCCACACCCGCGCCCGCCTCATCGTAGAAACGCTCGCGCGCGCCGAAGTACAGGCCGCCCGTGAGCTCACGGACCATCATGAGATCCACGCCGTCGATCACTTCCGGCTTCAGCGTGGAGGCTGAAGAGAGAGCGTCGAACACGGTCACAGGACGCAGGTTCGTGTAGAGCTCAAGCCCCTTGCGGATGCCCAGAAGCCCCTGCTCCGGACGCGGCTTGTCAGGATCCGTGGTGTCCCACTTCGGACCGCCCACGGCGGCCAAGAGCACCGCGTCCGATGCCTTCGCAACTTCCAACGTGGCCGCAGGCAGCGCCTCTCCGCATTCATCTATGGCGCAACCGCCGATGGCCGCCGTGGTGTAGCTGAAAGCCACGCCCGCCTTCGCGCCCACGGCATCCAGCACCTTGACGCCTTCGGCGATGATCTCCGGCCCGATCCCATCACCGGGAAGCAGGCATATCTGATAGGCCGTCATTCTTCGAGCTTCTTTTTCCATCGTTGAACCAATCCTCCCGCTTCGATGATCTCCGCGATGAACGGCGGGAACGGCTGGGCCTGGAACATCTTGCCCGTGGTCACATCCGTGATCGTGCCGCTCTCCGTGTCCACGCTCACCTCATCGCCTTCGCTGATGGCATCCACCGCCTCTGGGCATTCCAAAATGGCGAGGCCCGTATTGATAGCGTTGCGGTAGAAGATGCGCGCGAAGGACTTGGCGATGACCGCATCCACCCCTGCCGCCTTGATGGCGATGGGCGCGTGCTCACGAGAGGAGCCGCAACCGAAGTTCTCCTCGGCCACGATGATGTCTCCCGGGGCCACCCGCTCCACGAACGTGGCATCCAGGTCCTCCATGCAATGCGCGGCCAGCTCTTGCGCATCTGAGGTGTTCAAATAGCGCGCCGGGATGATCACATCCGTGTCAACGTCGCGCCCGTAGCGGAATGTTTTGCCCTTGAACTCCATGCTCTCCCCCTACTCTTCGTCCGCCGTGGCGAGCTCCATGGCGAACGTGCCGCCGAAGATGCCCGCCGGATCTGCATCCGGACCAGGTTCATCCGCCAGCGTCGCCGCTGCGCCCAGAGGCACGGCGCCCGCCAGCGGATCTGCGAACAGAGGAGCGGGTGCGGAAGCCGATGCGGCCTTCGCCTGCGTTCTTGCCGGCTCCTCTTTGCGCGGCGGCAGCTCGTCTGGCACGCCGATGCGCCCGAGCACGGCGCTGGCCGCGGCCACAGCCGGGCTGGATAGGTAGACCTCGCTGCCCGGATGACCCATGCGCCCCACGAAGTTGCGGTTCGTGGTGGCGATGGCGCGCTCCCCGGCGGCCAGGATGCCCATGTAACCACCCAAGCATGGGCCGCAGGTGGGAGTGCTCACCGCGCAGTGGGCGTGCAGGAAGATATCCATGAGACCTTCGTCCACGCACGCCTGGTAGACCGCTTGGGTGGCCGGGATGATGATGCAGCGCACGTTCGGGTCCACCGTGCGGCCGCGGAGCACCTCCGCTGCCTGGCGCATATCCTCCAGACGCCCATTCGTGCAGGAGCCGATGACCGCTTGGTCGATGCGCACATCCGCCGCTTCCGTAGCTGGGCGCGTGTTGGAGGGGAGATGCGGGAAGGCCACCGTGGGCGGCACGTCCGCCGCATCGATATGGATGATCTCGGCGAAGGCGGCATCCTCATCGGAATAGTACGCGGCATAGGGACGCTCCACACGAGCATCCAGGTAAGCGCGCGTGACGTCATCCACCGGGATCAAACCCGCTTTGCCGCCCGCTTCGATGGCCATGTTGGAAATGGACATGCGCTCATCCATGGGAAGAGCCTCGATGGCGGACCCGGTGAACTCCATGGCCTTGTACAGCGCGCCGTCCACGCCGATCTGGCCGATGATGTGCAAGATGAGATCCTTGCCCGTGACTCCCGGCGCCAGCGTGCCGTCCACCACGAACTTGATGGTCTCCGGCACCTTGAACCACGCTTTGCCCGTGGCCATGCCCACGCCGGCGTCCGTTGAACCCACGCCGGTGGAGAAGGCGCCCAAAGCGCCGTAGGTGCAGGTGTGGCTGTCGGCGCCGATGACCAGATCCCCCGCGCCCACCACGCCCTGTTCGGGCAAAAGCGCGTGCTCCACGCCCATGCAACCCACCTCGTAGAAGTGGCTGATTCCTTGAGCATGGGCGAAATCGCGCGCGATCTTCGCCTGCTCGGCGCTCTTGATGTCCTTGTTCGGCACGTAATGGTCCGGGACCAGGATGACCTTGTCCTTGTCGAAGACGGTGTCTGCGACTTCTTCGCAGGTGCGGATGGCGATGGGCGCCGTGACGTCGTTCGCCAGCACCAGATCAAGGTCGCATTCGATCAGCTGCCCTGGTTCCACCTCATCAAGCCCAGCGTGCGCGGCCAAGATCTTCTCAGCCATGGTCATGGGACGGGTCATGGGAACTCCTCTGGTTGCTTGCTCAGAACTGTATGGGATTCTAGCACGGGGCACCGGTGCCGGCTGTGCCATCTGAGGGTTGATGAAGTAGAATTGGGGATGTGGGGACGTGGCGGAATTGGCAGACGCAGCGGACTTAAAATCCGCCGTCTTCGGGCATGTGGGTTCGAGTCCCACCGTCCCTACCACTTTCCGTTACGCGGCCGCTGCGCGGACCGCGTAACCTATTGACGCTACGGCTTCCCAATGGCACCTGACCTTGGCCCTTTCATGCTTTCCCTCACAGCGCATAAGGCTGCTCGGCCGCATGACGGGCCAATCTCAGGCACCCTGGGAACCCTCGCTGACTTTGCCTGTTTCTTCTCATTGATACTTTGCGTAAAAGTTTGATATACTATAGTATATACACTTCAAAGAAGATGCGAAAGGAGGCGATGATGGCACAGGCGACGACCATAGCGAAGTGGGGCAATTCCGAGGCTGTCCGGATCCCGAAGAGCATCCTTCAAGCCTTGGGGCTCAAATCTGGTGACAAGGTGAAGGTGGATACCAACGAAAAGGGAGCCATTGAGATAACGCCCGCTCCGCGGGAGCATCGCAGGGTCAAGCCAGCGAAGGGGATAACCTATGAATCGCTTTTCGCTGACTACGTGTACAACCCGGAGGATTCAAGATCTCCGTGGCCTGATCATGATATGGTGGGCGCAGAATATGAGGCGTGGTCGCATTGATCTATGAACAAGGCACGCTGGTCAGCCTGAACTTCGACCCTTCCACGCGCCACGAACCCGCAGGACGCCATTATGGTGTGGTCATAAGCCCTTGGGAGATCAACAGGATCTGCTCCCTCACCTTGGTCGCTCCCATAACCTCCACGAACAACGGCTTCCCTCTCCATGTGCCGATCGCTGAAGGAAATGATATTTACGGCTATGTTCAGTGCGAAGCGCTTGAATCGCTGGATCTTGGCGCGAGAGAGCAAGAAGGCTCTCTCAAAGTGGTGGGCACGTTGGATGATGGAACGCTCGCGAATGTTCTCGCCACCATACTGGCGATCATCGGAGTGGAAGAACTGTAAAAGCGGCTGAACAGATCCGTTGCGCGGCCAGAAGACCGCGCAACGATGCATCTCTTGAGGATCGGCTTCAGCAGCCGTTCCGTCTACACCTCTTCAATGGCTTTCAGGATGGGATCCAGCGCGCCGTTCGTGTCGTATTCGGAGACCTTGCCGGCATCCACCTTCTGCGCGAACACTGGATCGATCGGCAACGTGGCCACAGCCGGGATGTCGTACTTCGCGGCCACCGCTTCGCCTTGGGGTTCTCCGAAGATGTGATGCTCTTTCCCGCACTCGTCGCATTTGAAGTACGCCATGTTCTCCACAAGCCCGATCACCGGCACGTTCAGCGAATGCGCAAGGTTCACGGCTTTCCCCACGATCATGCCCACCAGCTCCTGCGGTGCGGACACCGTCACGATGCCGTCCACCGGGAACATCTGGAACACGGTCAGGAACACATCCGACGTGCCTGGGGGCATGTCGATCAAAAGCACATCCAAGTCGCCCCAGTTCACCTCTGAGAAGAACTGCTGCAAGACGCCTGTGATGACCGGGCCGCGCCACGCCACGGGCGTATCCTCTGAGGGCAGAAGCAGGTTCGCGGAGATGACCTTGATCCCCTCCTGCGTCTCAAGGGGGTTGATGCCATCTTGATCAGGAGCGGGAGCGCCCGCTGCGCCGAAGGCCTTCGGAATGGACGGCCCCGTCACGTCCGCGTCAAGGATGCCCACCTTCTTGCCTTGGCGCGCCAGCTCGGCGGCCAACAGGCTGGTGACCAAGGATTTGCCCACGCCGCCCTTGCCGGACACCACGGCGATGATCTCTTTGATGGATGAACGGCCGTTCGGGGCGTACTTCGACGGTGCTGTGCGCGCTCCGCAATCCGACACACCGCAACTGCCGCACGACCCGCCGCAGTCCTCCGGAGCGCCTTCCGGGACGTTCTTCTCTTGCTGTGCTTCCTTCGCCTCTTCTGCCATCGTTTCCTCCTGAGATGAAGCGAGCGGCTCAAACGAGCCGCTCAGAGCTTGTTTTATGAGATTGTATACCGCAAGCGGTGTGTTCGCGCAATACCCGTGCTACTTCACAGAGGGGTAGAACACCGCTTCCTCGAACACGTCCGTGATGGATTTGCCTTGAGAGAACGGGAGGTCCAGGAACTCTGCGATGGTGGGCACCAGCGGGCTGCAATCCACGTAGTGACCCTTCTCGTTCAGCTCATCGGTGTCCTGCACGCGCCAATACCGATCATTCACGTCGGTCAGATAATACGTCTTGCCATCCAAGTCCATGTACACCGAATGGTTGGCATGAAGGTACGGCTGGAGCTCCTCGAAGGTGATGTCAAGGGATTCTTCTGCCTTTGCGCCCATGTTCGTGGCCCCTCTCGTCGGGTTTAAGGTTGTCCCTATGATACCAAGACGGACGGTCAAAAACGGCGCGAACCTGACCGAAATTGAAACTGCGATGGAGCGCCTCAAGAATGCCGCGCTGAGCGCCGATAGGTGCGCGTGCGAAGGAACGATCCGGGTGCTGGTGGTCGTTCGCAAAGGAATGAATACACCTCCATGGACCGGTTCGCCACATCCACGGGCGCTGGCGTTGGAGCCGGCAAACCATCCTCCCCTTGCGAATGCCATAAAAGACCCTGCACACGGACCGCCCTTCCGTCTGAGCCCGGCTCCAAGATCTCAAGCTCTTCACCCTCAGCGAAGCGGTTGCGGCATCGGGCGAAGACGCGTTCCTCCTCCAGCCGCTCATGCGAGCCACCAGGCATCTGCAAGCCTTCGCACGGGATCACGTCCGCCACATGCATCGTCTCCTGCTCATATCCGTCGAATCCCACCGCCTGCTCAGGATGGCCGAAGTAAAAGCCGGTGCTGTACGGCCGATGTGACACCCCCAGAAGCTCTCGCTCCACCTCAGGGCCATAGCCGCCGTCCAGAGCGTGTCGATACGCGTTCACCACGGTGGCCACGTAGAACGCCTTCTTGTTGCGTCCCTCTATCTTGATGGCATCCACGCCCGCATCCGCCAGCTCATCCACATGGGCCGCCATGCAGAGGTCCTTTGCGTTCATGATGAACGTGTCGCCGCCATCCTCTTCAACGGGGAAATGCTCGCCGGGCCGCTTCTCCTCCTCCAGGGTATAGCTCCAGCGGCAAGGCTGCGTGCACGCGCCGCGGTTCCCGGACCGGCCAGTGAGATAGCTGCTGATGAGGCATCGCCCGGACACGGCCATGCACTGCGCTCCATGGACGAACGCCTCAAGCTCCAGATCGTCGGGGATCTGCGCGCTCATGGCTGTGATGTCCGCGAGCGTCATCTCCCGAGCGCAGACGATGCGCGAAGCTCCCAGAGCGTGCCACATCTTCGCCGCTTCCGCATTGGCGACGGAAGCCTGCGTGCTCACGTGCAGATGGCACGCGGGCGCATAGCGCTGCGCCAGCGAGAACGCGCCCAGATCAGAGATGATGAGCGCGTCCACTCCCGCCGCCTGCGCCTGTTCCAGGAATGCGGGCAGGCCGCTCAGATTCTCTTGGGAGATGAGCGTGTTGCAGGTGAGATGCACCGCTACGTCGTGCTCGTGGGCGAACGCCACCGCGCGGGGCAGCTCCTCTGCGGAGAAGTTCGCCGCCCGGGCGCGCATGCCGAAGCGCTCCCCTGCCAGATAGACCGCATCCGCGCCGAAGGCGATGGCGGCTTTCAGCTGATCGAACCCGCCAGCCGGGGCCAAGAGCTCCATGGAATGCGCAACGCCTCTAGCGGACGAAGTTCGTGCGCGCGGGCGGCTCCACGGGCGGTAACGGAACGCCGGCGGCATCAGCCGCTTCCCGGCAGCGCAAGAAGTACGCCATGTTGTGCCCCAGCACGCGCATGGTCCGCAAGCCTTCCAAGTCCTCTTCCGCCTCTGCGGCGGTGCGCCCGTAGACCATGTTCCAATAACTTGATGTGATGATGGGCATCTGCACGATGGAGAAGTATTTGTTCAGTTGATCGAAGGTGGACGTGCAACCACCCCGGCGCGCAACGGTGATGCCCGCTGCCGGCTTCATGGGATAGATGTTCACGCCACCGGAGGCCTGCGAATAGAACGAACGGTCCATGAACGACGTTAACGCCCCGGATGCTGCCGCATAGTGCACCGGCGTTCCGAAGACGAAGCCGTCATAGTCAGCCGCCACGTGGTTGAATTCGTTCACCACATCCCCGAACACGCATTCGCCGCCATGCTTGGCGCAATGGCCGCAACCCAAGCATCCCGCGATGGGCTTCGCGCCCACCCAGAAACGACCGACCTCCACACCATCAGCCTCCAGAGCTGATGCCACCTCGTCCAGCGCGCGGTTGGTGGTTCCCTTCTCGTGCGGGCTTCCATTCACCAGCATGACCTTCATGACCGATTCCTTTCTCTCATGCGTTCTTTGCGGAAAATTATAGGGCTGTACGGCGATCAGTGGCCTAGAATCGTGCCATCAGACGCTGCGGGAAAGGGATGGCATGATCAACGAGCGCATGTATGAGCTGGGAGCGGAACCGAACAAGATCCGCGAGCTGTTCGCCTTCGGACTGGCGCGCAAAGCGGAGATCGGCGCAGAGAACGTCTTCGATTTCAGCATCGGCAATCCGAGCGTCCCTGCACCCGCGCAGGTGCAGGAGCAGTTCCAGAAGGAGCTGGCGAAGGACCCGGTGAAAGCCCACGAATACACGCCCTCTCCAGGGGACGCCATCGTGCGCCAGGCCATCGCCGACCACATCCGTGACGCGTTCGGCATCCCCGCCACGCCCGGGAATGTCTATGTGACCTCTGGGGCGTCCTCCGCCATCGACATCACGCTGGCCGCCATCACCAATCCGGGAGATGAGGTCATCGCCATCGCGCCTTACTTCCCCGAATACCGCACATGGTCTGAGAACGCCGGTTGCACACTGGTGGAAGTCCCCGCAGACGCCGAGACGTTCCAACCGGATATCGCGGCCATCGAGGCGGCCATCACGCCGAAGACGAGCGCGGTCATCATCAACTCGCCCAACAATCCTGTTGGCACCGTGTACACGCGCGCGTCCCTGGAAGCGCTAGCGGATCTTTTGCGCCGCAAGGAGGAAGAGCTGGGGACGCGCATCTTCCTGCTGTCCGACGAGCCCTATCGGGAGATCGCCTACGGGATGGAGATCCCCTACGTGCCCGCGCTCTATCAGGACACCATCGTCTGCTACTCGTTCAGCAAGTCGCTTTCGCTGCCTGGGGAGCGCATCGGCTACATATATGTGTCAGATCTGATCCCGGATGCAGCACGCATTTCGACGGCTGTGGCTGGAGCCGGGCGAGCGCTCGGCTACATCTGCGCGCCCGTGCTGTTGCAGCGCGTGGTGGCGACGTGCCTGGATGTGGAACCGGACGTGACGCCCTATGAGGAGAACCGCCGCATCCTCACCGAGGGGCTGGCGCAGCTGGGCTATGAATACGTGGAGCCGGACGGCGCGTTCTACCTCTGGGTGCGCGCGCTGGAACCGGATGCCGTGGCGTTCTCAGAGCGGGCGAAGGACTTCGAGCTCCTGTTGGTGCCCTCCGACAGCTTCGGCGCGCAGGGGTGGGTGCGCCTGTCCTACTGCATCCCGCGCAACATCATCGAACGCAGCATGCCCGCCTTCGCCGCCCTCAAAGCGGCCTATGACGACTAGTGCACGAACATGCGCACGAGGGAGTCTTTCACGCGGCCGTAGGGCTGGTAGCGCATGGGCAGGTCCAGCCAGGTGGCCTTGTCCAGCATGCTCTTGGTGTGGCTGAACGTGTCGAAGCTGGCCTTGCCGTGATACTGGCCCATGCCGCTTGAGCCCACGCCACCGAAGGGCATGTGGCTGGTGGCGATGTGCATGATCGTGTCATTGATGCAGCCACCGCCGAAGGGCACCTCACGCACGAAACGCTGCTTGATATCTTGGTCGTTGGTGAACAAATAGAGCGCCAGCGGCTTTTTGCGCGCTTTCACGAACGCGGCCGCCTCCTCCATGGAGTCCACGCTGATCAGAGGCAGCACAGGCCCGAAGATCTCCTCTTGCATGATGGCGTCATCGGCGGCGACATTCATCATGATGGTGGGTTCGATCTGCAACGTCTCCTGCCGTGATTCACCACCCAAGACCACCTTCGCTGGGTCTATGAGACCCGTGACGCGCTGGAAGTGCTTCTCGTTCACCATGTGCCCGTAATCTGGATTGTCGAACGCGTTCGCACCGTACATCGTGACCACGGCCTTGACCAGTTCTTCGGCGAAGCGCGCTTCCACGCGCTTGTCCACCAGCACGTAATCTGGCGCCACGCAGGTCTGGCCCACGTTCAACCATTTGCCGAACGCGATGCGCTTGGCTGCCACCGCCAGATCCGCGTCCGCCGCCACGATGCAGGGGCTCTTGCCGCCCAACTCCAGCGTGGTGGGCGTGAGGTTCGCTGCGGCTTTCTCCTGCACCAGCTTGCCCACCTTCTCAGAACCCGTGAAGAAGATGTAGTCGAAGCGCTGGTCCAAAAGCTCCGCGTTCTCCTCCCGGCCACCGAGCACGCAATCCACATGCCCCGGCTCGAACGCCTCGCGCACGATGCGCGCGATGATGCGGGAAGTGGCCGGGCTGTAAGCGCTCGGCTTCACCACGCAGCAATTGCCAGCGGCCACAGCGCCGATGAGAGGCTCCATGGTGAGCATGAACGGATAGTTCCACGGCGACATTACCAGCGCAACGCCGTAGGGCTCCGCCACCGTGAAGCTGCGCGCGTAGAAGTTCGCCAGGTCCGTCATGGCCCCGTGCGGCTTCGCCCAACCGCGCACGTGCCCGATCTGGTGCCGCAGCTCTGAGAGCGTGAGCCCCACCTCGCACATATATCCTTCGGAGAAGGATTTGCCCAGGTCATCACGCAGGGCGAACTCGATCTCCACTTCGTGATCCGCGATAGCCCGCTTGAGCCGCGCGAGCGCTTGGATGCGGTAATCCACATCCAGCGTCTTCCTGCTCTGGAAGAACGCGCGCTGACGGGAGACGATGTCTTCAATGGAGGCAGTTTTGGCCGCATCAGCGGCGCTGCCCATATCTTCCTGCACCATGACCACCCGGTAGATCTGCTCCAGCTCTTTGCGGTTCATCAGCTTCGGGACCGGGTAAAGCGGGTTGCTCTCCGTGGCCGCCTGCTTCGCCATGGCTGGGATGTCCTCCTCACGGATGGCGTCGATCTTCTCAGGAATGCCCATGGCCTCGTTGAGCCCGCGGAACCACGCGATGTAGGCGGCAGCCGCTTGCTTGACGTCGGCACCAGCGGGAGCGATGCCGCAGGCGCGCGCCAGCTTCGACAAACGCGGCCGAGCGAAGTGCCCGTACATATCCAGCACGTAGGGGCAGATGACCGCGTTCGCCAGCCCGTGCGGTACGCCGTAGTTGCCGCCCAGAGAGTGCGCGACGCCATGGACGTAACCCACATAGGACATGCTGAACGCTTCGCCCGCCACAAAGGCCGCGCGCAGCATGCCTTCGCGCGCTTCGGCGTCATGGCCATCCTTGTAAGCCCGGAGCAGGTATTCATCGATCAAGCGCACGGCCTCTTCAGCCCAAGCGCGGGTCTTCGCCGTGGTCGAGCGTCCGATATAGGCTTCAGTGGCATGCACCAACGCGTCAAGGCCGGTGGCAGCGGTGATATGCGGCGGCAGATCCTCCGTGGTGCGCGCATCCAGCACCGCATAATCGGGAATCAGGAAGAAGTCGTTGATCGGGTATTTGTAGTGCGAATCCGCATCCGTGATGACGGCAGCCAACGTGGTCTCAGAGCCAGTGCCCGCTGTGGTGGGGATGGCGATGAGCAACGGCGTGCGCGCATGGATGCGCAGGATGCCGCGCATGGACTGGACCGGCTGGTGAGGTTTCGCGATGCGCGCACCGGTGGCCTTCGCGCAATCCATGGGAGAGCCGCCGCCGAAAGCGATCAAGCAGTCGCAGCCCTCATCCAGATACTGCAAGCGCGCAGCCTCCACGTTGGCGATCGTCGGGTTCGGCAGCGTGCCGTCATAGACCGAATATGGGATGTTCGCAGCGACGAGCGCGTCGGTCAAGAGATCCACCAATCCCAGCGAAGCCAGGTTCGCATCGGTGACGATCAGAGGTTTGCGTTTGCCTTCCTTCTCCAGCACGAATGGAACGCCGTCCACGGATTCCAGCACGGAGGGTTCGCGGTAGGGCAGCACGGGGATAGCCGCGCGGAACGCCGTTTGGAACGTGCGGCAGGACAATGAGCTCAGAGGGTTCACGGATTCTCCTTCATGATGCATATGATGCTTATCGCACTATAGTTAACAAAGTTAACTATCCATAATCATAGTAGACTGATGCAACAGGCGGTGTTCTGATAAGGGTTTTACGATGAGGGCGGGAATAACATGGTGAATGGCGCTTCTTCAGAAAATGGGCGATCCTCTGCACGGGGGCGCAGCGCGGATGAGACCGAACGCCTGTTGGACGCGTGGCTTCAAGCCACCACGATCATCCGCAACGATCGGTTCGTGAAGGAGCTCACCTACAACGAGTCCATCATCTGCCGACTGCTCACAGAGAACGCCGCCGCGGGCGGAGAAGGGCTCACAGCCACGGACCTCTGCGCAGCCACCCAGATGAAGAAAAGCCAGATGAACCGCACGCTCACCGCTATGGAGGAGCGCGCTCTCATAGCCCGGACCACGGCGAAGGACGACCATCGCAAGCAGCTGGTGACGATCGACCCCTCGCAAATGGATCGCTTCAAGGAACAGCACAAACGCATCATCGCGTTCGTCGGGGCTGTGATGGATGAGCTGGGGCCGCAACGCTCTCAAGAGCTGGAGTCAGCGCTCACGGATCTCACGAAAGCGGTGCGCGCGGTCAACGAGCAGGACTGAAATACGCCACCGCGATGGCGCCTGGACCCACATGGGTGCCGATGGTGGCGCCGATAGCATGGACGGGCACTGACGAAGTGTGGTCCGCCCAGATGTGCGCGCTGTCCACCAGGTACTTTTGCAGAAGCGCGTCGGAAAGCCCCGTGAATCCCAAAGCATAGGGGCGGGAGAAATCGATGCCGGCGCTCTGCTCTATCTGCCGCATGAGCAGGTTGTTCGCGTTCCGCGACCCGCGGGCTTTTCCAAGCAGCTCGATCTTTCCATCCCGCAGAGAGATGACTGGCTTGACCGCTAAGAGGTTGCCAGCCAATGCCACGCTTCTGGAAAGGCGCCCACCCTTCCAGAGATATTCCAGAGTGTCCAGAAGAGCGATGACGTGGATGTCCTCCCGCTCCCGCGTGAGGACACGCGCAACCTCTTCAGCGCTTTCGGCCTCACGGCTCAGTTCAAGAGCACGGTTCACCAGAATGGCTTCGCCAATGGCGGCGCTGCGGGAATCCACGACGAACACCTTGCCAAGAAACTCCTCGGCTGCTTGGCACGCGCTTTCATAGGTGCCGGAGAGCTCGGAAGCCAAGGTCACGCACACCACCTCATCACCTTCAGCGGTGATGCGCGCGAAGATCTCCGCGAACTGCGCGGGGTTGATCTGGCTGGTGGAGGGAAGCGCGTCGCTCTCGATCAGCTTCTGGTAGAACTCCTGGTGGGTGAGGTCGATGCGGTCGCGGTATTCGACGTCGCCGAACCGGATCATCATGGGCACCATCTCAACTTCGGCGCGCATGGGGTCCAGGATGTCAGATGCTGAATCAGTGACGATCTTGATGCTCATAGGGCTCCTAGAAGTTGGTTGCTTGGTAATTTAGTTCACATTGTAAACTAAATTGAACGAAGCGTCCCGTCCACGCTTCCGTAACGGCAGCGTTTCCGAAAGGAGATGCAGGCTTTGCAATCTTCGCGGCATGCCATCATGGATGATGCGAAGCGCGCTTTCGCGTGGATTCGTTCAACGACCGCCATGGAAGAAGGGAGCGATCATGGAGAAGTATGTTTGCGACATTTGCGGCTATGTCTACGATCCTGCATTGGGAGATCCCGATGGCGGCATAGAGCCCGGTACGGCGTTCGCGGATATCCCTGACGATTGGGTGTGCCCCGTTTGCGGCGCCAGCAAGGATGATTTCTCACCGTTCGAAGGCTGAGACGCTCATTCACCAAATCGCAGGGGGGCTTTGCACCACCCCCCCCGATTCGATCAGACGAGGAAGTTCATCACAAGCGAAACCATCATCTCCTTTTCTTCAGGTTTCGACTCGGCGATCATGATGGTTGATGCCACAAGAGCGCTGTCGCTTATGACCTTCTCCCCTGATTCGTAGAGGATCCCATTCTTGTCAAGGAAGTACAAGAACATCGTGGCCGCTATGCGCTTGTTCCCATCGTGAAATGAATGATTCTTCACGATGAAATAGAGCAGATTGGCGGCCTTTTCTTGCACCGAGGGATACAGATCCTGTCCACCGAAGGACTGGTATATCGCCCCTATGCTGCTTCTGAACGTGTCGTCCTTCTCCACTCCGAACAGGGAGCTTTCGCCAGTGAATCGAAGCGCATCGATGAGACTGCGGCATTCGTCGTAGTCAAGCACATGAACAGCGTCATCGCCTTTGGGCTTCTCTACGCGCTGATGGTCATAATCATCCAAAAGGTCGAGAGCTGGCGCATAGCTTTTCACTATCTCGATCACTTGATCCGCATCAAGGTCTTGAGAAACGCGCTCAAGCAAAGAAACCGTTTGAGCCAGCTGTTGCAACCGACGCTCGTTTTCCGCGCGGCCTTCTATGATGTACTTGCGGAGCACCTCTGTTGCCCAACGGCGGAACTCAACGCCGCGCTGTGACTTCACGCGATACCCAACGGAGATGATGACGTCAAGGTTGTAGTATTCAACTTTATAAGTTTTGCCATCAGAGGCAGTTGTCGCAATTTTTGCGACAACTGAATCGGCCGCCATATCCAATTCTTCTTTGAAGGCGTTAGAAATATGCTTTCCGATGGTCTTGACATCGCGGTCGAACAAAACCGCCATCTGGTTGCGGTTCAACCACACTTCGTCTTTTTGGGCATCAACGGTGACATCCAATGACACCTCGCCATCGGCGGATTCAAACAACACTATCTGCGAAGCATTCGTTCCAGCCATAGAGCATCCCCCTCACGCACTTGCTCCCATAAAACAAAAGCCGGCCTTTCGGCCGGCTGCGATTTTGGTCGCGGGGGCAGGATTTGAACCTACGACCTCCGGGTTATGAGCGGTCTTGATTGAACGTAATGTAAGCTAAATTATATGTCTGA
>CAJTVP010000018.1 GCA_910580205.1 uncultured Eggerthellaceae bacterium | reverse complement strand
GAGGTCCGCCAACCCCGCCAGAGAAGGGGTTGACATCTATAGGAGCATCGGAACCAGGTTGAATAAAATTGGGGAAGTCTTGTAGCGCACCCATCGGGTGCCAATGGTCAACCGTGCGCACTGGGAATGCCAACCTGCTCATCCGCCGTTCGGGAGAGCATCAGGTCCAGGGATGACGCCGCTTCACCCGGAAACACTGGATACGCCAGGCCATCCGGGTGATGACTCAATGAATGGCGTTGGCGACGGGCTTCCGCCAACGCACATTATATGCGGCGAAGCCGCATATCGGGTCAAGGTACAATAACTCCTATGTCAAAGAGCTCGCATCCAAAGAAGGCCTCCATCTCCAAAGGCGCTCCGTGCCCTTCATTCGGTCGCTGCGGCGCGTGTCAGCTGCTGGATACGCCCTATGGGGATCAGCTGGCTATGAAGCAGGCCCAGATAGAAGAGCTGTTCCCGCACGCTGCGCGCAATGGGCTCATCCGTCCGATCATCGGCATGGAGGATCCCTTCCACTATCGAAACAAGGTCGTCGCGCCCTACGTTCCTGCGCGCCGCTCAGGCAAGAAGCGCCCAAGTCGGGCTGAGGGCAAATGCCCGCGCGTCCTGACCGGCATGTACGCTCCCGGCACCCACGACGTCATTCCCACAGACGCGTGCCTGCTGGAGCATGAACGGGCGAAGGCGGCGGTGTTGGCTGTGCGCGACCTCATGGAGCGCCACGGCATGCAGCCTTACGACGAAGACAAAGGCACCGGGTTCATGCGCCACGCCGTCGCGCGAGCCGGGCGCACGGGCGAGCTTTTGCTCACCCTGGTCACGAATGGCGAAGAGTTCCCTGCCTCCCGTGCGTTCTGCCGCGAGCTGGTGCGACGGGTGCCGGATGTGACCACGGTCGTGCAATCCGTGAACACGCGCATCACGAACGTCATCTTGGGGGAGAAGGAACGCGCGCTCTACGGTCCCGGATTCATCCTGGACGAGCTCTGCGGGTTGCGCTTCCGCATCTCTTCCGCTTCTTTCTATCAGGTGAACGCTGTGCAAGCCGAAGCGCTCTACGAGGCGGCGGTGGCGCTGACGGACGCGGGTCCGGATGACACCGTGATAGACGCCTATTGCGGCACCGGCACCATCGGATTGGTGGCGGCTGCGCGCGGGGCGGGGAGGCTCATCGGGGTGGAATCCGTCGAAAGCGCCGTCTCAGATGCGAGGATGAACGCGCGCCACAACGGCATAGCCCAAGCGGACTTCATCTGCGCCGACGCGACCCGCTGGATCGAAGACTGCACGGAGCGTCTCGCAGAGGATGACCATGCTCCCATCCTTCTGCTGGATCCGCCTCGGTCCGGCACCACTCCTGAGTTCGCGCGTGCGGCTTGCGCGATGGGTCCGAAGCGCATCGTCTACATTTCCTGCGATCCGCGCACTCAAGCGCGCGATATCGCGCTTTTGGAAGAGGGTGGCTATGAGGTGCGTGTCGTGCAACCAGTGGACATGTTCCCGCATACGCATCATATCGAGAACATCGTGCTCATGGTCCCCCGTGCCTAGCGAACAAATGTATGCATCTTGTAGGCATTCACCATCGGGTATGGGAATCAGCGAGCGCGTAGTCTAAAATGGGGATAAAACAGAACGCCTTTTCGCAGGCTTTGCATCCACACAGGGCAAGGACGCGCATCTATGAGCAACCATGATCGGTACGTGACCATTTCTCAAAATGAAACCCCCGTTGAATCCGCCGAACCAGAAGCAGCGCAACTGCATATCGGCATAGACGTGGGATCCACCACGGTGAAGCTGGCCGTGCTGAACTCCCATGACGAATGCCTCTGGTCGGTCTACGAACGCCATCACGCTGATGTGCGCGCCACCATCATCAGCGTTCTGCGCCAAGCGGCTGCCGAGTTCCCCACGCAGCCCATGACCATCGCCATCACCGGGTCGGGCGGCCTTTTGCTCTCTCAGTGGCTGGACGTGAAATTCGTGCAGGAGGTCATCGCCTCCAAAACGGCGGTGGAGACGTTCATCCCCCAAACGGACGTGGCCATAGAGCTGGGCGGCGAAGACGCGAAGATCATCTACTTCGATGGCGGCATCGAACAGCGCATGAACGGCACGTGCGCAGGAGGCACGGGGGCGTTCATCGATCAGATGGCGGCGTTGCTCAACACGGATGCGGGCGGCTTGAATGAGCTCGCGGCCAGCCATACCACCATCTACCCCATCGCCAGCCGCTGCGGCGTGTTCGCGAAGACCGACGTGCAGCCGCTCCTCAACGAAGGCGCGAAGCGGGAGGATATCGCCGCATCAATCTTTCAGTCCGTGGTCACGCAGACCATCTCCGGTCTGGCGTGCGGGCGGCCCATCCGCGGCAACGTGGCGTTTTTGGGCGGTCCGCTCCAATATCTGCCGGAGCTGCGCAACCGTTTCTATGAAACGCTGGAGCTGGGAGACGATGCCATCATCGTGCCTGGCAACGCCCATCTGTTCGTGGCGTGCGGCGCGGCCATCGCCGGCGCTCGCGAAGGCGCGAAGGTGGAAACGCTCACGGACGTCATCGGACGTTTGGAGCAGCTGGGGGACATGCAGGGCTCGGAGGTGGTGCGCCTGGAGCCTCTGTTCGCGGATGGAGCCGCCTATGAGGAGTTCAAGGAGCGCCATGCTCATGAGCGCGTCCGTCGGGGAAGCCTGGAGGAATACCGTGGTCCAGCCTATCTGGGCATAGACGCCGGTTCCACCACGTTCAAGGCGGCGCTCATCGGGGATGAAGGAGAGCTGCTCTGGTCCACATACGCCTCCAACAAAGGAGACGTGCTGGGGTGCGCGAAGACGGCCATCGCAGAGCTGTATCAGGCGCTGCCGCAAGATCCAGTCACAGGAGAGCCCTGCGTGTGGATCGCTCACTCCACGGTCACGGGCTATGGCGAAGGGTTGTTGCTGGAAGCGCTCCAGATAGACTCCGGTGAGATAGAGACGGTGGCCCACTTGCGCGGCGCTCAAGAGATGGTGCCGGATGTGGAGTTCATCCTGGATATCGGCGGCCAGGACATGAAGTGCTTGCGCGTGAAAGATGGCGTCATAGACTCCATCATGCTGAATGAGGCGTGCTCCTCCGGTTGCGGCAGCTTCATCGAGAGCTTCGCGTCGGGTCTGGGCCTTGAGGTGCAGGATTTCGCGTCCACCGCCATCAAGGCGGCATCTCCGGTTGACTTGGGGAGCCGTTGCACCGTGTTCATGAACAGCCGCGTGAAGCAGGCGCAGAAAGAGGGCGCCACGGTGGGGGATATCGCCGCCGGGCTCGCCATCTCCGTCATCAAGAACGCGCTGTTCAAGGTCATAAAGATCCGCGACCCGCATGATGTGGGCACGCACGTCATCGTGCAAGGCGGCACGTTCTTGAACGATGCGGTCCTGCGCGCTTTCGAGCAGCTGTCGGAAGTGAACGCCGTGCGGCCGGACATTGCCGGCAATATGGGAGCTTATGGCGCAGCTCTTTTGGCGCGCGATCGAGCTTCCGTGAGGGGCGTCGGAGAGGGTGGAGGGAAGGCTGCGGAGCTTCTGACCGGAATCCTCTCCGATGCTCCCGAAATGGCAGAAGACCCCGCGAAAAGCGCATCCCTCACTGATGAGAGCATCAAATCCAACTTGCTGACCCTGGAGGAGATCCAAGCGCTCGCGCCCACGCACCGGACGGTGCGCTGCAAGGGGTGCGCGAACGCATGCTTGCTCACGGTGAATGATTTCGGCAAGGATGAGAGCACGGGCAAGCACCGCCGCTTCATCACGGGCAACCGCTGTGAGAAAGGGGAGTCTCTGGGCACCGGCCAGGAGACCTCTTCGGTGCCGAATCTCTTCGACTGGAAGTCCAAGCGGCTGTTCGACCATTACGCCCCGCTTTCGAAAGAAGATGCCACGCGCGGCACCGTGGGCATCCCCCGTGCGCTCAACATGTATGAGAACTACCCGTTCTGGTTCACGTTCTTCACGAATCTGGGCTACCGCGTCGTCCTCTCCGATGCATCCACGAAGAAGACCTATGAGGCCGGCATCGAATCCATGCCCTCTGAGTCCGTCTGCTATCCGGCGAAGCTCTCCCATGGCCACATCATGAACCTGCTTGAGAAAGAACCGGATTTCATATGGATGCCGTGCAGCAAATGGGAGCGCCAGGAGGACGAGACGGCGGGCAACCATTTCAACTGCCCTATCGTGGCCAGCTATCCAGAGGCGCTGCGGCTCAACATAGATGAGCTCAGAGACAGCGAAACGGCGTTCGTGTCTCCATGGCTGCCCTACGACAACAAGGAGAAGCTGAAAGCCCGTCTGTACAAGGAGCTGTCCAAGACCTACAAAGATGCTGTCATGAAAACAGGCCCGCATCTCACGCAGACGGAGATCGATGATGCCGTGGATGCCGCTTGGGCCGAAGATGAAGCGTTCAAGCGCGATATCCGCCGCAAGGGCACCGAGACGCTGGCCTGGATGGAAGAGACGGGCACCCATGGCATCGTGCTGGCGGGGCGTCCGTATCATCAGGACCCTGAGATCAACCATGCCATCCCTTCTCTGCTCACCTCCTTCGGCCTGGCCGTGCTCACAGAGGATTCCGTGGCGCATCTGGGCCAGCTGGAGCGGCCCATCCGCGTGGTGGACCAGTGGATGTACCACACGCGCCTCTACGCTGCGGCGAAAGTGGTCACGCAGCGCAAGGACCTGGATCTCATCCAGCTCAACTCCTTCGGGTGCGGCTTGGACGCGCTCACCACCGATCAGGTGCAAGAGGTGTTGGAGTCCGCTGGCAAGGTCTACACCGTTCTCAAGATAGATGAGGTGTCCAACCTGGGCGCGGCGCGCATCCGCGTTCGCAGCCTGCTCGCCGCGCTCAAAGACCAAGCGGATGAGCAGGCGGATGCTGAGGTGGAGCATGCCCTTGAGAAGCGCGGGTGCCCAGCGGTTTGCATCACGCCCGAAGACGTGGATGCGCTGGTGCCGGAGAGCTTCACGCAGAAGGCGGATGGCGTGCGCGTGGAGACCGTGGTGGAGCAGATGGAAGGCATCTCCACTGAGTTCGCTCGCCCGCAGTACACCCAGCAGATGAAAGACGACGGCTACGTCATCTTGGCGCCGCAGATGGCGCCGTTCCACTTCGAGCTCCTTCAGCCCATCTTCCATCGGTTCGGCTACAACCTGGAGCTCTTGCCTTCCGTGGACACGGGGGCGGTGGACGCGGGGTTGAAATACGTGAACAACGACATCTGCTATCCCTCCATCTTGGTCACGGGTCAGATCATGGAAGCGGTGATGAGCGGCCGGTATGACACGGACAAGCTGGCCGTGCTCATCACGCAGACCGGTGGCGGATGCCGCGCCACCAACTACATCGCGCTCATCCGCAAAGCCCTCAAGGCGGCAGGGCTGGCTCATGTTCCGGTCATCGCCATGTCGTTCAAAGATCTGGGAGAGGTCAACCCCGGTTTCAAGATCACGCCGAAGATGCTCTACCAGGCCCTCTTCGCGCTGCAATACGGCGATCTGCTCATGATGTGCCTGTACCGCACGCGCCCCTATGAAGTGGAGCCGGGCAGCGCTCAGCGCTTGTTCGATCATTGGATGGGCGTGACGAAAGAGCAGATGCTCCGCGGCACGACCATGAAAGAGTTCAAGCGCACGGTGGATCAGATCGTGGATGATTTCGACACGCTGCCTTTGCAAGGAGAGGGCACGAAGCCGCGCGTGGGCGTGGTGGGTGAGATCCTGGTGAAGTTCCATCCCACAGCCAACAATCAGATCGTGGAGCAGATCGAGGCCGAGGGGTGTGAAGCGGTCGTGCCAGGGCTGATAGAGTTCTTCCTGTTCGGCATCGCCGGCGGCATCTTCCAGCGCCAGATCGGCAAATCAGCGAAGAGCGCCCTGGGCAGCCGCATCGGCCTGGCCGCCATCAAGCAGCTGCGCCGCCCGGTCACGGAGGCCCTCAAGAAAAGCCAGCGCTTCCAGCCGCCAGCGGACATCTATGAGCTTGCGGAATACGCCTCTGAGATCCTGTCGCTGTGCAATTCCATGGGGGAGGGGTGGCTCCTCACCGCGGAGATGGTGGAGCTCATCCGGTCTGGCTGCCCGAATGTGGTCTGCACCCAGCCCTTCGCTTGCCTGCCGAATCACGTGGTGGGCAAATCCGTCATCAAGGAGCTCAGGCGGAAGTATCCGGAGAGCAACATCGTGGCGGTGGATTATGATCCTGGTGCCAGCGAGGTCAACCAGATCAACCGCATCAAGCTCATGATCGCGGTGGCCAAGGCGAATCTGGCAGAGAAGCGATCTTCTCAGGGCGGCGGGAACAGGGCTTCAAAGTGACAAAGGGGCGGCTGCTCTCAGCCGCCTGAGCATCATCGGATGTATAGATCTTCAAAGGTCTCTTCGAGGTCTGGTCAAATCCTTTTCTCCTTTAGTATAATCCGTTGCCATATCGTTACATTGGGGATAGAGTGCTCACGAGGGGAACAGAGATGAAACGAAACAGGACGAGAGCGCAAGCTACCACCTTCTCGGATGTGGCAAGGAAGACGGTATCGCTGATCGCGTCTGCCGCCCTTGTCGTGTCGATGCTGGGGGTCCCGGCCTTCGCCGACCCAGCCGAGGATGAAGAGCCCACCACGGGTGAGGCCATCCAAGAGACCGCTCCTTCTGAATCCAACATGACGGAGAGCCCTTCCACTGAGCTTGGAGGCGGCGAAGGAACAGGGGGCGCTTCCACCCCCGACGATGCCGCTGAAGCTGATGGCGATGGTCCCGGCGAAGGCGGTTCCAAGATAGAGGTCCCTGCCGATCCGTCAGAGAATGAGCCGGTGGTGATCGATCAGGCCAAGAGCATCATCCACATCGACGTCACCGATGCCAGGTCCTTCGGCGATGACGCGCCCATCTTCTATCTCGCGCTCTCCAACAGAGGAGATCAGCGCATCGTCACCTCCAAGAGCGGGGGCGGTTTCCATGGCTCCTACACGTTCGTCAACGTGGAGAGCGGGGACTACACGCTCACGGTGACGGCTGATAGATTCGCCCGGTATTCCCAGGAGATCTTTGTGGAGTCCGAGGTCGCTCGCTCCTACACGGTGAAGATCAACACGTGCGAGATGGTGAGCTACACCGAAGACGGGTCCTCCCACAGCGGCGTCATGTATTACGGTGACGTGAACGAGGACAACGTCATCGACAAGGCGGACGTTTCCGCTTTGGTGAGCGCCATCGACGACGGCGCCACCGCAGCCGATCGTCCCGAATGCGATCTTTCCAGCCAGGGCGATGACATCTCGCTTTTGGATCTTCAGATCCTCTCCGAAGGTCTCGGACGAGAGCCGGTTGATTCCGCAGTGCCTTCCAAGCCGCGCATCACCGGCGTGACGGTGAGCGACAACGTCACCATCCCCTCTGACAGTCAGATCGTGGATGTGAGCGCCGTCGTGGGCAATCCGGATGAGAGCGCTTCCCTCAAACTGGCTTCTGAGAACCCCATCAGCCCTGAGAACCCCATCGTCATAGAGATGGACAATCTGCAAGACCAGCTCAAGGGAGAGCAGACCGAGGTCATCACCATCAAACCGCCCGTGAGCACCTCAGATGAGGGAGGCGTGGTGGTGAGCCCCAACCGCGTCACCGGCGGCACCGCAGTGGTGGCTTTCGAGAGGGATGGCCAGCCTGATGAGGACGTTTTCACGATCGAGTCCGCTGAAGCCGCATCCGGCATCGAGCAAGCGGCTCGTTCTTTGGGCCTCCTTCCGCAGAGGGCTTACGCTGCCAACAAGATGGCGACCATCGATGCTTCAGGCAACATCGTCATCCACCTTGGTGGCAAGGTGGCCATCAAGAAGGTCACGCTCACGGTGACCAAGACCGCGGCCTCCGATGGCGATCTCAACTTGGCTGAGATCTCTTCCGTGGAGTTCTTGAACGGCGCTGAAGATCTCATCGCGCCTCCTGACATGAACATCCCGGAGAACGTCAAGGCGGATCCCGGCAGCAAGCAGTTCACGGTCTCTTGGGATCGCGAGAACAACGTCACGGGCTATGAGGTGTGCGTCGAGCAGGGCGGCAACAGCCAGATCTATCCCACCAAAGGCACATCCATGGTGGTGAGCAGCTTCAAGACGGGCAAGAAGGGCAAGATAGAGAATGGCGTGGAATACGCCGTCAAGGTCCAATCCACCAACGGCGCTTGGCGCAGCGGATGGAGCGAACCCGTTCACGTGACGCCGAAGGCCACCAAAGCGCCGGCGGCGCCGGAGAACGTGCGGGCCACGGGCGGCTATCGGATGATCACTCTGAGCTGGAAGGCCATGGAGGATACGGATTCCTACAACATCTACTATCGGAAGGGCTCTGATGGCCCCATCCAGACCATCACCGGCATCCAGAACAGCAGTTATCAGATCGGGAACCTGGAAGATCAGACTGAATATCAGATCTATCTCAAGGGCAAGAACGAGATCGGCGAAGGTCCCGCTTCAAGAACCGTGAGCGCAGCCACCACCACCATCGCTCCCGCTGAGCTGCCAACATACAAGACGCTGAACACCAAGGATGCCAACGGGCATTATCTGACCGGCATCACCAACGCGCGCAGCACCCGAGGGAGCATGGTGGATAGCTCGCTTGATGCTGGCAAGAGCACGGCTCTCGGCCTGTTCGACGGCGACTACACCTCTTACATGAAACTTGAGGACTGGGATTTGGGGTGCGCCTACAATGCGGGCTCTCACGGCGTGGAGGTCACCTTCGACGGCGTGAAGAACATCGGCTTCATCTCCTATGCTGCCTCCTCTCAGAACATCGATTATTCCGGCGTGGTGGTCCATGCTTCCACCGGCGACTCCAAATGGCAGCGCGTCCAAGGCGTGTCGTTCGCTCAACAGAAATGCGCCAATGGCCGCACCTACACGCTCATCAAGATCGCGGGAGGCTTGCAGGCGGATAAGGTGCTCATCGGCATGCAGCGCTATCTTCGCTTGATCGACATCGCCGAGATGCGCTTCCATGCCTATGACAGCATCGAGGATGATGTGGACGCTCTTTATGCGGATGACCTGCACATCAAGCTGGCGGACGGCGTGGATGAAGAGCGCATCAACCAGCTTGAGGCGCGCTTGAACACGCCTGAGCCTGACGGCAGCTACTATCCGTATCGTTCGAACGTCCAGGCAGAGCTCAACTTCGCCCGTCAGCTGCTGGCTGATGAGAACGCCGGGCTCTCCCAGGTCATCAAGGTGCACTCTGACATCTCCACCGCAGCGGACAACGGCAAGAACCTGGGGATCGGCGGGTTGAACGCATGGCAGCCTTTGGGCAAAGTGGCCGCTGAGGGAGACCAGCTGGTCATCTATGCTTCCTGCCGCAATGCGGCGAACACCTCCGTGCAGCTCTACGTGGGCCAGCAATATCCCGAATCCGCCTTCGCGCCCAGCTATGGCGGCACGTTTCAGGCCGGCAAGCGCCTCAACTACACCGTGCCGAAGAAGATCAGCGATGCGGGCAAGGAGCATGGCGGTCCGCTCTACGCTCAGTTCGAAGGCAGCAACACGAACGCGGAATGGTACATCCGCATCATGGGCGGCCATGACATCCCGGTGCTGGATCTGCACAACGTGGATGATCATGAGGCCCGGGTGAGAGCGGCTGAAGCTTACATCGCTGAGCTGGATGAGGCTGTCAGCTTGGTCCAGGCCTCCAAGGCCGATGAAGCCGCGCACAAGGAAGCCCACAAGAAGGAGAGCAAGAAGGTGGTGAACGGGTCTGCCACCGATCAGATCAATCCTTCCGTCGATCATGACTTCAGCTATGCGGATTGCATCCACAACGCCACCGAGCTCATGACCGACACCATGCTCTATTCCGTGCCCGCCACCGCGGCGGTGGGCGCCTGCAAGGGCTCTTCACCGCGCGAGCGGGCGGAGAACCTGGTGAGCCATATGGACGGCTCCGAGCAGATGATGAAGCTGTTCTACCAGCATAAAGGCCTCATGGAGCCTGCGCAGGATGTGGCGAAGACCAACCAGATATCCTCACGGCACCTCAACATCCGCCTCATGCAGATGTTCGACGGCGCATTCATGTACGCCGCGGGCAACCATATCGGCGTGGATTACGGCCAGTCGGGCAACTTCGCCATCCTCTCTCCCATCTCCGCTGCTGCCACCGCTCCTGGCGGCACGAGGACCAGCACCAGCGATGGCCATTATTTCGGGTGGGGCACCGCCCATGAGATCGGCCACAACATCAACAACGGCCGCTACGCTTTGGCGGAAGTCACCAACAACTACTTCGCGCAGCTCTGCCGCATGATCGAGAACGGCACCACGCGCTTCACCTACGACAAAGTCTATGAGCGCGTCACCTCCGGCGCTGAAGGACGCACGGGCAACGTGTTCACGCAGTTGGCGATGTATTGGCAGCTCATGTTGGCCCACGACACCGGTGAGGTGTACACGCTTTACAGCACCTATGATCAGCTGCGCGCGAACCGCTTCTTCGCACGGGTGGACGGCTACGCCCGGAATCCTGGTTCCGCGCCGCAGCCCGCAGGCGTGCCGCTGGTGGTGAACGCCGGCGAGAGCCAGAACATCATCCGCTTGGCCAGCGCGGCGGCAGAGAAGGACCTGACCGACTTCTTCGTCAGCTGGGGCCTCACCCCCAATGCCGAGACCAAGAACTACGTCTCTCAATTTCCGAAGGAGACGCGCGCTTTGCAGTACGTGAACGATGATTCGGCCCGCTTCGCGAGGACGAATCCGGATGCCGCGAAGGTGACGGGGGCCGATGTCGTATCCGTGGCGCCGCTCGCGGAGGACAACAGCAAGGTGACGCTCAACCTGAGCCTGTCTGATGCGCAATACGCCACATCCCTGCTCGGCTATGAGGTCAGCCGTGTGACTTATGCTTCCGGCAAGCCCGTCAAGAAGGTCATCACGTTCGCGGTGGCGGGAGATGGCGGCGCGGCCACCTACGTTGACGACGCAGCCTATCTGGGCAACCGCGCGGTCTCCTATGAGGTGAAAGCGGTGGACAAGTTCCTGAACTATTCAGCCCCGAAGGCCACTGAGCAGGTGAAGCTCACCGGGGACGGCCGCTACACCCCTGATGAGTGGACCGTCACCACCAACATGGTCTCAGACGCCGATCAGGCAGATGCAGGCGCGCCTCCTGCGAGCGGGGATGCGGATGGCTTCCCAGGCGTGGTGGATCAAGAGCCGGATTGCCCAGCTGAGGTTGAGAAGGCATCTCCCAAGGCCATCGAAAGCGTCCTTGACAGCGGTTCGCGATATGTGGGAAAGACCAAGACTGACGCGAATGCTCCCGCAGCGGCCCCTTACGTCATGGTGGATATGCATGAAACGCTCCCGGTCGCCTCTGTGCGCTACCGTCCGGGTGAGGGCGCTGGCGCTGCATTGGGCAAGTACACCATCGAGGTGAGCACGAACGGGATTGCCTTCACCAAGGTGGCCGAGGGAACGTTCGAGGTCAACGGCGATGGTTTCGCTGACGTGTTCTTCAAGGGGCCTGAAGGCGACGGCGGCGATGGCGTGTGGATCCGCTCAGAGAACGCGCGCTACGTCCGCATCACGGCTCCCGACCAAGCGGGCAAGGATGTGAAGATCGAAGAGTTCAGCATCTTCGGGCCGCGTGGCGACAACATCGACTTCACCAAGGTGCAAGGCCAGGAGGGCATCGCCGCCATCGGCACGCTCACGGAGGACTTCGCCTTCGAGGAGGGCGATCCGACCAAGGTCATCCCGGCTGGCAGCATCCTGTTCACGGGCGCGGTCAAGGGCAACATGGCCTACAACGTGGTGGTGCTCTATGACGAGAGCGGCACCATCGTGGGCGGCACGCTGTCCACGGAGGAGGGTGAGATGCTCAAGGCGGAGCAGATCCTCCTGACCGACCTGCCCGACGATGCTCCCATCGGAGACACGGATGATGGCCGTTGGATCTATTGGATCGCGCCAGGGTCTGAGCTTCCGGACAAGGTGCGCGCCGAGCTGTACCGCGTGAACAACGCCTTCACCAATGAGGGCCAGCGCCTGGTGGCGGATTCGCTGTTCGAGAACGTCCCTGAGACGCTTCCCGGCATCACGCTCACGCGCAATGGCCAGTAGATCGCAGCCGACGAACAAGGAGACGCAAACGATGATCATGAAAAGAACAAAAGCGGCATTGTTCGCCTTCGCAGCCGCGATCGCGCTGTGCTTGGGCATGGCCAGCACCGCTTGGGCGGCGCTTCCGGACAGCGATGTCAGCTTCAAGCAAGTGGGAGATGACGTTGAGGTCACGTTGAATGGCGCAGGAGCGGATGTCAGCACCTTCTCGCTGGCTCTGGATGTGGATGTGAACGCTGATGGCGAAGATGCGGTGCAGGTGGGCTTCGTCTTCAGCACCTTCATCAACGACAACACCAACATCCATGAAGCCACCTTCAAGACCGTGGGCGATGAGACGCGCATCATGCTCTATGTGGCGGGTGGCCATGACCTGTTCGCGCAAGAGTT
The DNA here is from genome assembly GCA_910580205.1 of uncultured Eggerthellaceae bacterium. GTDB lineage: Bacteria > Actinomycetota > Coriobacteriia > Coriobacteriales > Eggerthellaceae > MGBC163016. The sequence goes on along the minus strand of CAJTVP010000018.1, from coordinate 26,874 downwards.
CCAAGTCGGGTACATCACGCTCGGCTTGGACGCAGCGAAAAGCACCGGGGCTGAGGTGATCGTGGAGGTTCCGGCCACCGAAGAGGTGGATCCTGACGATCCGAATGATGAGGGCCGCGAGAGCTTCTACGCCTTGCGCACGGTGACGGGCGCGCGGACCATGGATGAAGGTGGCGTTTCCCAGGCAGAGCCATTCGTCGCCATGTTGGGCGATAGGCGCACTGAGCAGGATCCGCCCCTTCCGAGCGACCCGGAGCAGAAGCCTCCCATCATCGATGACGGCAAGGACCCTGATTACATGGGGCCGGATGATGGGTTGGGCCCGAAGGATGATCCCTCTCAGAACAACCCCTATGTGAGCGGGGATCGCCTGGGCCAGACGGGAGACGATCAGATGATGGTGATCGGCACGCTGCTGACCATCGTTGCCGTGGCGCTGTTCACCATGGGAGTGGTCATCATCTACCGCAAGCGGAAATCCCAATAGCTCCCGTCCCGGAGAGCTGATCCGCACGTCATGGAGGCCCTGCGCGCATGAGCGAGCAGGGCCTTTCCTTGGGCATCCGGAATCGCCCGATGCGCCTTCTCTGGTATCATCCTTACCGGCAGATACATCACTTCCAAGGAGGGCATTGCAATGGCCATGATCATCGACGTTCTAGGCAGAGAGATCCTTGATTCACGGGGGAATCCCACCGTGGAGGTGGAAGTGATGTGCGCAGATGGGGCATCAGGTCGCGCTGCGGTTCCCTCGGGCGCTTCCACTGGCGCTTTCGAAGCCGTGGAGCTCCGCGATGACGACATCCATCGCTACATGGGCAAAGGCGTGCAAGATGCGGTGGAGCATGTGAACACGGACCTGGCTGAAGAGCTCCTGGGCGCTGACGCATCCGATCAGCGCGAAGTGGATGCCATCATGCTTGATGTGGACAGCACCGCGAACAAAGGCGCCATGGGGGCGAACGCCATCCTGGGCGCGTCCTTGGCGGCGGCCCACGCTGCGGCGGAAAGCGCCATGCTGCCCTTGTACAAATACGTGGGCGGCGCGAACGCGCATCTGCTCCCCACGCCCATGATGAACATCCTGAACGGCGGCGTGCATGCGGACAACACGGTGGATTTCCAGGAATACATGATCATGCCCGTGGGCGCGTCCTCCTTCGCAGAGGGCCTGCGCTGGTGCGCTGAGATCTACCACACGCTGAAGAAGGTGCTCCATGATGCGGGTCTGGGCGGCGGCGTGGGTGATGAGGGCGGTTTCGCGCCGAACCTCTCCACCAATGAGGAGCCGCTGCAATACATCAGCCAAGCGTGCGAGAAAGCGGGCTACAAGCCAGGCCGCGACATCATGTTCGCCATGGATCCCGCTTCCACGGAGTTCTACGATGCCAAGAAGAAAAAGTACGTGCTGGCTGGCGAGGGCCGCGAGCTTTCCAGCGAAGAGATGGTGGATATGTGGGCCGGCCTCGTTGAGAAGTACCCCATCATCTCCATCGAGGACGGCATGGCCGAAGAGGATTGGGATGGTTGGAAGCTTTTGACCGACCGCATCGGAGACAAGGTGCAGCTGGTGGGCGATGACCTGTTCGTCACCAACACCGAACGTCTGGCGAAGGGCATCGAGCTCGGATGCGCGAACGCCATCCTCATCAAGGTGAACCAGATCGGCACGCTGACCGAGACCCTGGAGGCCATCGAGCTGGCGAAGACCCATGGATACGCTTGCGTCATGAGCCATCGTTCCGGCGAGACCGAAGACACCACCATCGCCGACCTTGCCGTGGCCACCAATTGCGGCCAGATAAAGACCGGCGCTCCTGCGCGCTCTGACCGCGTGGCCAAGTACAACCAGCTCCTCCGCATCGAAGAGCAGCTGGGCGAGTCGGCTGAATATGCGGGCATGAATGCGTTCTACAACGTGAAGCGTTCCTGAGAAGAGGGCACGATGCCAGATTTTCCCCAGTCCATGATCTCCTTGGAAGAGGCCAGGGAGATCGTCCTTTCGCATATCAAGGCGCTCCCCGCTGAGAAAGTGGGCATCCTGGACGCCCTTGGCCGCGTGGCCGCATCTCCCTGCTCAAGCGACATAGATGTGGCTCCGTTCGCCCATTCAGCCATGGATGGCTTCTGCATGAGCTCAGAGCAGCTTGAGCCGGCCAGCGCCGACGAACCCGTGGATCTGAAGGTGATCGCGGAAGTGCCCGCAGGGGGCACCTATGAGAGCCGCATCGGCCAGGATGAATGCGTGCGCATCATGACCGGCGCAGCGCTTCCCCAGGCGGCGGACACCGTGGTGAAATATGAAGTGGTGGGCATCGTCTCCGGGGATGGGAAGCCGGGATCCGTGGTCTCTTTCACGGCTCCTTCCGCTCCCGGCGCCAACATACGCGCTGCTGGCGAGGAGGCCCACGCGGGAGACGTCGTCCTTGAAGCGGGGGACGTCATCCATGCGGCGGGCATGGGATGTTTGGCCAGTTGCGGCGTGCTCGAGGTGGAGGCTTTCCGCCGTCCGCGCGTGGCCATCATGGCAACGGGATCTGAGCTGGTGGAACCTGATGCCATGCCGGGTCCGGGCCATATCCGGGAATCCAACTCCTTCGCCATGGCGGCGTGCGCCCTGGATGCGGGCGCCATCCCGACGCGCCTTCCTTTGGTGGCGGACACTTTCGAGGGATTGCACCGCGCGGTCACAGAAGCGGCGGCTGACTACGACATGGTCATCACCACCGGCGGCGCTGCCAACGGGGACTTCGATTTCATCAAGCAGGTGGTGGCGGATGCGGGCGAGGTGCTCATGACGCAGGTGAACATGCGCCCTGGCAAAGCGCAGACGTTCGGATTCGTGAATGGCACGCCCGTTTTCGGGCTCCCCGGCAACCCCGCTGCGGCGTTCTGCGGTTTCCAGATGCTCGTGCGCCCGGCCCTGCGCAAGATGCAGGGCTACCGCGCGCTGGCCTTCCCGCAGATCGAAGCCGCGGTCACGCGCGATATCCGCATGAAGGACACCCGCCGCATCTATCTGCGGGCCACCTACGTCAAGACCGGTGAGGGGACCTACGAGGTCACGCCGGCCGACAACCAGAGCTCAGGCCTGTTCGGCGTGATCCAACGCTCGAACTGCATGGCCGTCGTCCCGGAGGGCGGGGGCGGTGCGAAAGCGGGAGACATGCTCACGTGCATCCTTCTGGATGCGCCCGAAGAGCTGGTGGTGTGAGGAGGTGGCGAAGATGGGCAAGGCGGATATGCGGCCGATCATGTTCGGCATCGTCACCTGCTCTGACACCCGTGAGCTCACAGAAGACGATGCGGGTTTCGCCCTGGAGCGCAAGATCGCGGATGCGGGCTGGACGTGCGCGAGCCATGTGATCGTGAAAGATGATGTGGATCGGATAGCGGAGGCTATCGTGGAGGCGGCTGACGGTCATGGGGTGGATGTGGTGCTCACGTGCGGCGGCAGCGGGCTGTCCCCGCGAGACGTGACGCCAGAGGCCACGCGCAAGGTCTGCGACCGGGAGGTCCCGGGGATCGCTGAGGGGATGCGCGCCCATTCGCTCCAGATCACCCCCTTCGCCATGTTGTCGCGGGCGGTCTGCATGCAGCGCGGCACGTGCATCGTCATCAATCTGCCGGGCTCCACCAAGGCGGCTACGGAGAACTGGGAAGCCGTGGAGGGCGTGCTGCCCCACGCGGTCTCCATGATGGCGCGGGAAGGTCACTGAGGCCATGGGAAACGCAGATCTGCCGAACGGGTTCACGGGCTTCTCGCACCGAGAGCCGGGCTTCATCTCCGCGGGAGACGCCATGCGCAGAAGCCGCGCAGCCACCGAGGCTGGGCGGCTTGACACGGATGCGCGAGGTTTCCGCAACACGGAGACGCAGGCGGCCCGCAGCGGCTGGCAGGTGCCGAACACCTTGAAGCCGGAAAGCGCTTCGGTCAAGGATCGGGGGCTCTGGGGCGCGGCGAATGATTTCTTCCCAGCGGATATGCGCACATACCTGACCGAGGCGTCTGGGGATGCGGGCCCGCAGTTCGATTATGAGAAGCTCTCCCAGATCCCAGCTGTGGACAAGCGCTGGTCCTGGGTGGAGGTGGACTTGAGCGCCATCCATCACAACGTGCTCTCCGTGAAGCAGACGCTGGGGCATGGCACGAAGCTCATGGCCGTGGTGAAGTCGGATGCCTATGGGCACGGCGCTGTCCCCTGTTCGCGGAGCGCGCTGGCCGCAGGGGCGGACCAGTTGGGCGTGGCCACGGTGGACGAAGCGGTGGAGCTGCGCCAAGCGGGCATCGGCGCGCCCATCTTGGTGTTGGCCGAACCTCCTGCCGCCACCATCCCGCTCCTTCTGGCCTACCGCATCATGCCATCCATCTACACGGCGGAGTTCGCCGTCCAATACGCTGAGGCGGCGGATTCCATCGGGCTGCGCGCGCCCTACCACCTGAAGGTGAACACGGGCATGAACCGCATCGGCGTGCGCTTCGACGAGGTCATCGAGTTCATGCGCCGCGTCTCGTTCCATCGGGCGCTGGACTTGGTGGGGACGTTCACCCATTTCGCCACGGCGGATGCGGCGGACACCATGGAGTTCAACATCCAGGCCAGCCACTTCGTTGAGACCATCGCGGAGATGCGCGCCTTCGGCATAGATCCGGGCATCGTCCACGCGGCGAACTCCGCCGCCATCATCCGCTATCCGGAGGTGCATTTCGACATGGTGCGCCTGGGCATCTCCCTCTATGGCTACTACCCCTGTCCGGAGACGTACGGCCTGATCGACCTGGTGCCGGCCATGAGCGTGCACGCGCGCATCACGCAGGTGAAGAACGTGCCGGTGGGAGAGGGCGTGAGCTATGGGCTCCTCCATCGCTCAAGCGGCTTCACGAAGGTCTGCACGCTGCCCATCGGGTATGCGGACGGGTACCGGCGGGGGCTCTCGGATCGCATCGACGTCATCATGGAGGGCATGAAGCATCCGCAGGTGGGCGCCATCTGCATGGATCAATCCATGTTCGAGGTGGATCTGCGCACGCGGCGCAGCCTGGGGCGCTTGGACCCGCAGATCGGGGACGAGGTCTTGGTGGTGGGCGCTGATGGCAACGCGGTGGTCACCATCGACGAGATGGCTGACCTTCTGGACACGGTGCCCCATGAGATCTGCATCGGCTTCGGCACGTCGCGCATGGCGCGCATCTACACCTGATGGACCGCCAGGAACGCATAGGAGAGTTGACCGAGCTGGCGGAAGAGGCCAGCCGGTGCCGGGCGTGCCCGCTCTGGGAAGGCCGCACGAACGTGGTCTTCGGCGAAGGCGCGCCGGATGCCCGCGTGATGGTGGTGGGCGAGGCGCCGGGCAAGAACGAGGATGAGCAGGGCCGTCCCTTCGTGGGCGCGGCGGGCAAGAACCTGGATGAGCTGCTGGCGTTGGCGGGGCTGGCGCGCGAAGAGGTCTTCATCGCGAACGTGCTCAAGTGCCGCCCTCCCGGCAATCGCAATCCGCTCACAGAGGAGATCCGCGCGTGCGCTCATTTCCTGCATGATCAGGCGCGCATCGTGAACCCGGAGTACATCGTCACGCTGGGGAACTTCGCCACGCACCACATCATGCGCACGGATAAGGGCATCACGCGCTTGCGCGGGCAGGTGCATCAGGTGGGGCGCTTCAAGGTGATGCCGGTCTACCATCCGGCCGCAGCCCTCTACGACCGCAGCAAGCAGGAGATCTTAGAGCACGATTTCAAGCTTTTGGGCACGCTCTTGGCGCAGTGACCTTTAAGGTTCCATTCAGGAACCGAATCTATGCTCGCTTCATCCCAAGGAGAATGGAGCGGCATGAGCAAAGACACATTCAATCGCAAAGAGGTCAAGTATCGCTTGCGCGGCCCGCAGCGTGAAGCCATGATGCGCGCCGTTGCGAGCCATCTGCCCGAAAGCGCGTTCGGCCGGACGCGAGTGAGCAGCGTCTACCTTGACACGCCAGAGCGCAGCGTCATCGCGCGTTCTCTGGAAAAGCCGCTGTACAAGGAGAAGCTCCGCGTCCGGTGGTATGGATCAGCGCGCTTGGCGGAGGCGGATGCGGCGTTCATAGAGCTGAAGAAGAAGTTCAAGGGCATCGTCTACAAGCGTCGGTTGGAGACATCGCCAGGGGCGGCTCAGGCGTTCCTCAAAGGAGCATCCTGCGTTGAGCTGGAAGAGACGGCCCTGTCCCCAGCTGATGCCGACCCGTGTTCCCATCGCTTCCAGATAGCCCGGGAGATGGACGCATCCCGCCTGCGCATGGGGGATGTGCGCCCTTCCGCGCTCATCACCTGCGATCGCCTCTCTTTCGGCACGGATGAAGCCGCCGATGCGCTGCGCATCACCTTCGACGATCATCTGCGCGCCGTCGGCTTGTTCGCCAGCGAAGGGAGCGTTCCGCTGTTGACGGATGCTGATGCCGTCATGGAGGTCAAATGCCTGGGCGCCTACCCGTTCTGGCTCGTGGATGCTCTGAACGAGGTCCAGGCCCATCCTCGCTCGTTCTCCAAATACGGCAGCTTCTTTGAGAGCGTGAAGCGGCCGGCGAAGACCAAGGAGGGGACCTGTGCCTGACATCACGTTCACATCCATCTTCGGGACCGCGGATTCGCTGGTGGCGGGCATCACCAGCACGGAGTTCCTCTGGTGCTGCCTGGCCTCTCTGGTCTTGGGCGCAGTGTCAGCCGCCGTTTACACTTTTCGCCATGACCATACGAAGAGCTTTGTGGTCACTTTGGCGCTCCTGCCGCTGATCGTGCAAACGGTGATCACGCTCGTGAATGGCAACTTGGGCGCGGGCATCGCGGTCATGGGCGTGTTCAACCTGGTCCGGTTCCGCTCCATCCCAGGGAGCGCGAAGGACATCGGCAGCGTGTTCTTCGCCATGGCCATCGGCCTTGCCACAGGGATGGGTTTCTTGAGCTTGGCCGTCCTGTTCACGGCGATCGTGTCCGCTGCGAACATCCTCTATGCGCTCTCTCCTTTCGGCAAGCAGAGCGGCCCGGCGAAAACGCTCACGGTCACGGTGCCGGAGGACCTGGAGTTCGATGGCATGTTCGATGGCATCCTGGGCCGGTTCACCGATCATTTCGAGCTCACTGAAGTGCGCACCACGAACATGGGGAGCCTCTATCAGCTCCAATTCCAGCTGCGCATGAAGAGGAGCGGGGAAGAGAAGCGGATGATCGATGAGATCCGTTGCTTGAACGGCAATCTGAAGGTCGTGCTGGGGGTCACCCCCACCGTCCAAGGCGTTCTGTGATGTTCAAGGAAGAGAAGGAGCGAAGCATGAAGAAGCTGAGCAGAAAGATGGCTGCGGCCGGCATATCCGCGGTTTTGGCCTTCGGGCTCATGGGGTGTTCAGGCGGCGCTGCCGAAGAAGCATCCAGCGGAAAGGGAAGCGCGGAGCTTGAGGCGGAAGAGACCGGGATCTCGTCGGTGGATGGTCTGGATCTTGAGTTCTCGAAACGGGATATGGACGCGTCTTTCGATGCGGCTGCGGCCACCAAGATCGCGCTGGCAGACAGCGGCATCTCCGTGGATGGCAGCGGCGCTGAAGCTGATGGGAAGACGGTAACGCTCAACAGCGCCGGCGCCTATCTCATCAGCGGCGCGCTCTCAGACGGGTGCATCGTCGTGGATGCGGGGGATGAGGACAAGCTCCAGCTCGTGCTCGATGGCGTTTCCATCCATCATGAGAGCGGCCCGGCGCTTTTCGTGAGCAACGCGGACAAATGCTTCATCACGCTGGCGGATGGTTCGGACAACGAGCTTTCGGATGGGGCGGACTACCAGCTGGAAGGCGAAGATGACGACAGGGATGCGACCATCTTCAGCAAAGACGATCTGACGATCAACGGATCCGGGGCGTTGGCCGTGACCGGCGCCTCCAAGCACGCCATCTGCTCCAATGATGATCTGGTGATCACGGGAGGCGCTTTGACCGTCACGGCGGCCCAAGATGCGCTCCGCGGCAAAGACTGCATCAAGATAGCTGATGGGGCGATCACCGTGAACGCCGGGGACGACGCGTTCCATTCGGATGCGTTCTTCTATGCGAAAGGCGGTGAGATCACCGTGGAATCCTGCTATGAAGGCTACGAAGGGGAGAAGGTCATCATAGATGGTGGGAACCATAGGATCACGGCGAGCGATGACGCTTTGAACGCCGCCCTGTCTGACTCTGATCCTGGATTAGAGTCCACGATGCCCGCAGCACCTGGAGGCGGCCAGATGGCGGCATCCAGCAGCGAATGCCTCATCCAGATCAACGGCGGCACGGTGGAGCTTGATGCGCAGACGGACGGGATAGACAGCAACGGCGATGTTGAGATCAGCGGCGGCACGGTGCTGGTCTCAGGTCCGGATGCGGGCATGGATGGCGCGCTGGACTACGATATGAGCGCGACGGTGACCGGAGGCGTCATCCTCATGACGGGCGCGGTGGGCAACACTGCGGGCCTTGCTGCTTCGGCGCAATCCTCAGCGCTCGTGAGCGCATCGGGGCGCGCGGGGCAAGAGGTGTCGTTGGTGAGCGCGGATGGCGCTGTGCTGGCGACCTTTTCCGCAGGGTCTGACTTCTCCACCGTGCTGGCTTCCAGCCCGCAGATAGCGGAGGGGGAGGCGTTTTCCATCCGCATCGACGGCGCGGCCACCGAAGCCGTCATGGGCAGCGGCTTGGACATGGCTCAAAATGGGGGCAGAGGTCCGGGCGGCCTCCCAGGTGGAGAGCGAGGGCTGTCGGCTCAGGATGGTGCCTTCGATGGCGGCCAGCCGCCGCAAGATGGTGACCTTGGCGAGGGCCAGCCGCCGCAAGACGCCAACGGAGGACCGGGCAGAGCTGAGGGAGGAAAGGGAATGCGGTCGGCATGAGAGCGCTCGTCATCGAAGATGATGCGAAGCTGTCGGACATCCTCGTCCACATCCTTGAACGCGATGGCTTCACGGCTGATGCCGTCTTCGATGGGGATGCCGGCGTGGAGTATGCGAGAAGCGGGTTGTACGACATCATCCTGTTGGATGTGATGCTTCCCCGCTCCGACGGCTTCACCGCCATCCGGCGGATGCGGGCGCAGGGCGTGACCGCGCCAGTGCTCATGCTGACGGCGCTCGGCGCGGTGCCGGACAAGATCGAAGGCCTTGATGGGGGCGCTGATGCGTACATGACCAAGCCGTTCTCTCCCCATGAGCTGCGAGCGCGCATCCGCGCATTGCTCCGCCGCCCTGGAGAGCCTCCGGCGAAGGAGATGCGAGCTGGAGATGTGCTGTTCGATGGTGCGGCCTACGAGCTCCGTTGCGGGCCGGAGAAGGTCGGGGTGTCCGATCAAGAGGCTGCCGTCGCGGAGCTCTTCCTCCGCAATCCCGATCGGACGCTGACGCGGGCGCAGATAGCCGCTGGCGCGTGGAGTGCCGATGCGCAGGTGGAGGACAACAGCATAGACGCCTATGTTTCCATGCTGCGGAAGAAGCTGCGGTATCTGGGGTCAGCCACGTCCATCGAGACCGAGCGCGGAGTGGGCTATCGTCTGAGCACGGCGGGGGCGAGGCGCCCATGAAGGTGACGGGCATGTTCAGGCGGCTGCAGCTCAGATTCATCGGGCTGATCATGGCGGTGGTGACCGCGATCTTGGTGGTGATGTTCGCCATCATGGGCGCGATCAGCTATCAAAGCTCCCTGGATCAGCTGGCTTCTGATCTGAATGCGGCCATCGACATCTCCGCCGACGAAGGTGGCAAAGCTGCTGGTGGGCCCCAAGGGATGCGCGCTGGCGCGCCGGAGGCTTTGAAGCTTGAAGAGGACGCCGCCTCCGCCATGGCCGCCGCGCCGCCTCCTTTGGATCGTCATCCGGAAAAGCGCATGGCCACCCCTGTCGCCGTATACGTTTCGGATGGTCCATCCCTGGTCGCCGCTCCCCGTTCTGGTGCCGCGCTTGATGAGGACGTCCTCGCAGATGCGATGGCAACGGTGGAAGCCGCGCCTTTGGACGCGCTCACTCCTGCGGTTCAGGGAATGGTGCTCCTCAAGCGTGATGTGAGAGGCGCCACCTACGTCGCCTTCGCGAACGACAGCGCCCTTGCCGGCCTGGAGACGCTCTGCTCCATCTTCGCCGCTGTGGGAGCGGGCGCCCTCGTCGTTTTCCTGCTCATAAGCATCCTCTTCTCCCGGTGGGCCCTCCGGCCGGTCCAGCAGGCGTGGACGCGCCAGCGGGAGTTCGTGGCGAACGCATCCCATGAGCTGAAAACGCCCCTCTCCATCATCAAAGCGAACACGGAGATCTTGTTGGAAGAGCCTTCGGCGGATGCGGATGCGCGAGGGAGGTGGCTCGCCAGCACCAAAGAGGCGTCGGAGAGCATGGAACAGGTGCTGGAAGAGCTGCTCGAGCTGGCCGATATGGACGAGAGCGCTGAAAAGGGCCGCAGGTTCGACGGCGAAGATGAGCGCGCGGATCCCGTTGATCTCTCCCGCATCGTCGAAGGAGCGGCGTTGCGATTCGAATCGCGCGCCTTCGAAGGTGGATTCTCCTATGAGATGGACATCGAGGAAGGGCTGATGGTCCGAGCTGATGGGACTGCGATCGCCCGTCTGGTGCAGATCCTTTTGGACAACGCATGCAAGTATGTGGATGGGAAAGGGCGCGTGTCCGTGCGGCTCAGCGCGGATGGTGCGGGCATGCGGGCGATGATGAGCGTCTCCAACACCGGTGAGGGCATTCCGCCAGAGAAGCTCGACCGCATCTTCGATCGTTTCTTCCGGGTGGATGGCGCGCATGGAGCGAGCGGTGGTCATGGGCTGGGGTTGGCCATCGCGAAGGAGATCTCAGACGGGATGGACGCGGGCCTTGCCGCCGCCAGCGAAGAGGGCATCACCACCTTCACGTTCTCCTTGCCCTTGGCGCGCTCCTCCTCGGATGGGGATGCGTGATTTTCAATTTCGTATCAGCCTTTCAACCATGGCTTCACCGTTAGGGTCAGTCCCGCGCGGTCCGTGGTATAGTCAAGCCTCCGAAATGGCAACCTCGGTCCCAAAGGAGACGCATCATGGATTTCTTCTCTATCTTGCTCCCCATCGTGTACGCTCTCGTAGGCGCTGCGCTCATCTGGTTCGTCATAGAGCTGGCCATCACGGTCCGCAAGGTGCGCGGCACGGTGACCGATCTGAAGACGGAGCTGCAACCCTCCATAGACAAAGTGGATCCGCTCATGGATCGCGCCACCCTCACCGTTGATTCAGTGAACTTGGAGCTCATGCGGGTCGATGGCATCCTGGAAGACGTCTCCAACATCACCAGCGGCGTCTCCAAGGCCACGGATGCCGTGGGCACCGTCACCAGCGCGCCCATCGACATCGTGACCAACATGACGAAGAAGGTGCGCTCCAAGTTCAAGCCGAAGTACGCCAGCGATGAGTCGGTGGATCTGGGGTCGGAGGGCGTGAAGGCCGAACCGCAGAACCCCATCGCTGAATTTGTGACCGTGGCCGGGGAAGCAGCCGCCGAGTCCTTTCAAGAGCAGGCCGAGACGCGCTCACGCAGGGAGCAGGCAGCGCAAGCGGCGGACGTGAAGGCTCAGGCGGAGAACGCGGCCATGAACGATGCGCGCAGCACGATCGTGGATGCCGTGAACCAGAACGCCTCTTCTGATGCGGAGGCTGGCGTCGAAGCGGATAAGGCCTGATGAGCGCGCAGGAGCCTTCCCAGATCCCAAGCGGGCTGCCTTCCGGCGCGGATGAGGCGGCGCGATTCAACAAGGTGAAGCTGGCGGCCGTCTATGTGTGGACGGCCATCGGCATCTGCGTGCTCACGGGCGTGCTCGTGTATCTGCTGAACATCTTGTCCGTGCCCGTGTCCATGCTCATCTGGACGGTCATCTTCGTGTTCTGCTTGCGCGGTCTGGTGAACAAGCTGCAAGCGAAGGGCGTCAACCGAGCGGTGGCGACCGCTATCGCCTATGTGGCCATGTTCGCCCTTCTGGCGCTCATAGGCGTGCTCATCTTCTCGCCCATGTTCGGCCTGAACGCGCAATTCGCGAACATCATCCAGTCCATGCCGGGCTATGTGAACGATATGACGGCATGGGCGCAAGGGGTGTATGCGAACTATTCCGACCTGCTCGGCAATGAGACCATAGAGCGCGTCATGCACGAGGCCACATCGTCTCTGAGCAGCGGGCTCTCCTCCATCGCCTCCAATGCGGCGAACATGATGGTGGAAGCGAGCGGCATCATCGCGAACGGCGCCATGGCCATCGGCTTCGCTTTGGTCGTGGCGTTCTGGATCCTCATGGAGCTGCCAGCGATCGGCCGCGAAGCGAAACGCGTCATCAGCCCTGCCCGCTATGAGGACGCGCGTTTCCTCCACGTCACGTTCACCCGCATCATGGGCGGCTACATCAAAGGGACCTTGATCCAATGCTTCATCATCGGGCTCGCTTGCGGCGTCCTGTTCGCCGTGATAGGCATTCCCAACGCGCCGGCCTTGGGCGTCATCACGGGCACGCTCAACATCATCCCCATCGTGGGCCCTTGGCTGGGCGGCGTGGCGGCGGCCTTGAGCGCCATCTTCGTGAGCCCCATCACGGCGTTGCTGGCGCTGGTGGGCACCATCCTCATCCAGCAGTTCGTCTACACGTTCGTCAGCCCCAAGATCATGGCGGATTCCGTGGACATCCATCCGGCGCTCACTTTGGTGGCCATGATGTGCGGCAGCGCTGTGGGCGGCGCCATGAACGGGCTTTTGGGATCGCTCGTGGGCATGCTCTTCTCCATCCCGTTCGTGGCTGTGGCGAAGTCCTGCTTCGTCTATTACTTCGAGAAGCGCACGCAGCGGCGCGTGGTCTCCAACGATGGCGTCTTCTTCAAGGGCACGCCTTCTCCGGATGATGAGGTGAACCCCTTCTTCGACGCCACGTCCCCTTCCGAGGAGGTTCCATCCGCGAAGCGTCGCCTTCCTTGGATGAAGAAGACGAAAGACCCGAAGAATCCTGGATCGTGAGCGCCGCAATAGCGGCGCTTCGTCCATTGGAAGCGGGAGACCCCTGCCCGGTGGGGGAGATGCTGTGATGCTTCGCGGCACCGCGAGGTCCATGGGCTATAATCTGCTCCCATGTACGTTACGGCTGCTATCGAAGAGGGAAAACCATCCATGGAATACATGACCACCGCTCAGATCCGCGAAGCTTACCTGCGCTATTTCCAGGATAAGGGCTGCAAGCGCATGCCGTCCTCATCCCTCATCCCGGATGACCCGTCCCTTTTGCTCACGAGCGCCGGCATGGTGCAGTTCAAGCCGTACTTCTTGCAGCAAAAGCAGCTTGAGGCGCCCTACATCGGCACCACCACCGTTCAGAAGTGCGTTCGCACCAATGACATCGACATCATCGGCACCACCGGACGCCACTTGAGCTTCTTCGAGATGCTGGGCAACTTCTCCTTCGGCGAATACTTCAAGCATGAGATGTGCGCTTGGGCGCTGGACTTCTCCGTGAACGTGCTGGGACTCCCTTTGGAGCGGCTGTATTTCACGGTGTTCGAGGATGATGATGAGACCATCGGCATCTGGAAGGACCTGGGCGTGGAGGAGAGCCACATCTCCCGTTTGGGCGAGGATGACAACTTCTGGCGCGCTGGCCCCACCGGCCCCTGCGGCCCGTGCTCAGAGCTCTATTACGACCAGGGCGAGGACTTCGGTTGCGGGAGCCCTGACTGCGCGCCGGGATGCGATTGCGACCGCTTCCTGGAGTATTGGAACTGCGTGTTCACCCAGTACGACGGCCAGGAAGATGGCACGCTCAAGGAGCTTCCGAAGAAGAACATAGACACCGGCATGGGCCTTGAGCGCATCGCGGCCATCATGCAGGGCGTCCAGTCCAACTATGAGACGGACGTGCTGCGCTCGCTCATCGCCGTGGGCGAACGTCTGGCGGGCGTGACCTACGGAGATGACGCCCAGACGGATCTGTCTCTGCGCATCATGGCCGACCATGCCCGCGCGGTCACGTTCATGATCGCTGACGGCATCCTGCCCTCCAACGAAGGGCGCGGCTACGTGCTCCGCCGCCTGCTCCGGCGCGCCATCATGAAGGCGCATCTGATCGGCGTGGATGGGCCGTTCTTGAACGAGTACGTGGATGAGATCGTGCGCCTCATGGGCGATGTGTACCCGGAGATCGTGGAGAATCGCGAATTGGAGCGGGAGCTCATCTTGGCTGAGGAGGACCGCTTCGGGTCCACGCTCCGCCAGGGCAAATCCTATCTGCAAGACGCCCTTGAGGATTTGGATGGGAAGGTGCTCTCAGGGGATGTGGCCTTCGTGCTCCATGACACCTACGGCTTCCCCGTTGAGATCACCTCAGAGATCGCCGGTGAGCGCGGCTTCCAGGTGGACATGGAGGCGTTCCAGAGGGCCATGGAGGGCCAGCGGGAGCGCGCTCGCTCCGCGGGCGCGAAGGACGCCGAGGCCGCTTGGTCCACCTACGGCGGCATCTACGCGGATGTGCTGAATCAGGTGGGCTCCACGGAGTTCCAAGGCTATGAGCACACCAAGACTGACGCCCGCGTGACGGCGCTCATCGCCGAGGGCGAGCCGGTGGATTCCCTTTCTGATGGCCAGAAAGGCGAGGTCATCCTGGACCGCACGCCGTTCTACGCCGAGATGGGCGGAGAGGTGGGCGACACCGGCGAGCTGGTCAGCGGTCAGACGCGCGCCTACGTGCTGGACACGGTGAGCCCTGAGGCGGGGCTGCATGTGCACCGCGTCCAGGTGGAAGGCGGGAGCCTCAAGGTGGGGGATGAGGTGGCCGCCATCGTGGATGCGCGCCGCCGCCAGGCCATCGAGCGCAACCACACGGCGACGCATATCCTCCACGCGGCTTTGCGGCAGGTGCTGGGGGAGCATGTGAAGCAGGCGGGTTCCTACGTGGGACCCGATCGTCTCCGCTTCGACTTCACCCACTTCCAGGCGCTCACCCAAGAGCAGATGGATGAGGTGGAGCGCATCGCCAACGAGAAGGTGATGGAGGCCACGCCCACCCGCATCTATGAGACGTCTTTGGACGACGCGCGCAAATCCGGCGTCACGGCTTTGTTCGGCGAGAAATACGGTGATGAGGTGCGCGTGGTGGAAGCGGGCGAGTTCACCCGGGAGCTCTGCGGCGGGTGCCATGTGGGCAACACCGCAGAGATCGGCTTCGTGAAGGTCACGAGCGAATCCAGCGTGGGCGCGAACCTGCGCCGCATCGAGGCGGTCACCAGCTTCGGCGCGCTGGCCTATGTGAACAAGATGGAAGCGGAGCTGCGCGAGACGGCGGAAGAGCTCAAGGTGCCGTTGTTCGACGTGTCGGAGCGCACCGCCTCCAACCTCAAGAGCTTCAAAGAGCTCCAGCAAGCGGTGAAGCGGAGCAAGGAAGCGGTGTCCGATGACGGCATCAACGCTCTGCTGGAGCTGGCGGTGCAAGCGCCCGGCGGTTATCCGGTCATCATCGCGAAGACCCCGGCCGAGCAGGCGGGCGGCATGCGCCATCTGTGGGACGTCATCCGCAGCCGCATGAAGGAGCCGGGCGCGCTGGTGGCTGCCGGCGTGTCAGAGGGCAAGGTGCTCCTGATGGCGGCCGGCACGGATGAGGCCGTTGCGAAGGGCTTCAACGCCAAAGAGCTCATCGCGGCCATGGGGCCGGCCATCGGCGGCGGTGGCGGCGGCAAGCCGGCCATGGCGCAAGCGGGCGGCAAGAACGCGGACGGCGTGGAAGAGGCGCTGGCGATCGCCCGCGATATGATCCTGTAGCAGGTTTCCGGGGCGTGTTCGTGCGCATCATGGCGCTCGACATAGGGAAGGTGCGCTGCGGCATCGCCATCTCCGATCCTCAGATGAGCGTGGCGTCTCCGCTCTGCGTGCTGCCCATGGAAGAGGTCCGCGGGATGGCGCCCTCGTTCCGCCGTTTGCTGGAGGATTGGGAGCCCGAGGAGCTCTTGTTCGGCTTGCCGCTCACGCTTTCCGGCGAAGAGGGCCCCCAGGCGGCGTTCGTCCGCTCGGTGGCGCAAGACGTGGCCCAGGCTTGCGGCCTTCCCAGCCGCTTCGCGGATGAGCGCCTGTCTTCCTCTGAGGCGAAGCGCGAGCTCGCCCAGATGGGGTATGATGAACGGAAGATGCGCGGCAAGGTGGACATGATCGCTGCGGCCGTGTTCCTTCAGGCATGGCTTGACGGGCGTCGTGGCGCAGAATAGGAGTTGAAACGTGGCATTCGGCAAAAAGCAGGTACCCATCTCCTCCAAGAACAGCATGGCGGCGCGCAACGCCCACGCGAAGGCGCGCGAGCAGTTCAAGACCTATGACACCTCCGCCATCCAACCGAAAGCCTCGAAAGCCCCCATCGTCATCTGCGCGATCGTGGTGGTCGCCGTCATCGTGGGCGCTTTCTTCGCTTTGCGCGGGTGCACGGCGGATGCGGAAACGCTGCCTGAGGGGCAGGAGGCCGTCGTCACCATCCAGCAGGGCCAAGGAGCCAAGGAGATCGCGAATGAGCTTTTGGAGGCTCGCATCATCGGGAACGCCGACAAGTTCGTCGATCTGGTCAACAGAAACTCCGCCGCCGCGTCCCTGATCCCAG
This sequence comes from uncultured Eggerthellaceae bacterium, assembly GCA_910580205.1. Taxonomy (GTDB): domain Bacteria; phylum Actinomycetota; class Coriobacteriia; order Coriobacteriales; family Eggerthellaceae; genus MGBC163016. The sequence goes on along the minus strand of CAJTVP010000018.1, from coordinate 10,258 downwards.
GGACGTATCTTTTCCATGGAGGCATGAGCCAAGAGGATGTGCTCAAAGCGCTCACGGCCGGGCCTGAGTCCACAGCTGACACCGTGACCATCCCCGAAGGCCTCACGCGCGAAGGCGTGGCGCAGCTCATCCAAGAGGGAACGGCGGGGCGCATCTCGGAAGGGGCGTTCTTGGATGCGACGGCTGACGCGGCGGTCTATGATGGCGAATTCGCGCTGGTGGACGGCGCGGGCGACAACAGCTTGGAGGGCTTCCTGTTCCCCAAGACCTACGCCATCACCGCTACGGATGGCGCGCCGGAGGTGGCGCGCATGATGCTCCAGCAGTTCGCTGACGAGACGGTGGAGCTGGACTGGAATTACCCAGAGGAGCGCGGCCTCACCCCCTATGAGGCCATCATCTTGGCCTCCATCGTGGAGAAGGAGGGGACGCCGGATAATTTCGCCACGGTGGCTTCCGTCTTTTACAACCGGTTGGCCTCAGACCGCCCCTATCTGGAATCCGACGCGACGACGGCCTATGAAGTGGGCCATGATCCCTCGCCGGAAGAGGTGCATGCGGACACCCCTTACAGCACTTACACTAACGAAGGGCTGCCGCCCACGCCCATCTGCAATCCGTCCCTGGCTGCGCTCAAAGCCGTGTGCAGTCCGGAGGAGACGGACTACCTTTTCTTCTACTTCGATCCCGACGGCGCCTACAGTTTCTCAGAGACCTATGACGAGCATCAGGCCGCGTTCAGCTGAGGCGGCGTCTCCGCGCTGCCGTGAAGGTTGGCGCGCGTGATGGGGTTCTTTGAACCAGACCGGTATTTCTCCAGCTTGGCCACCATTCATGTGCACCATGATCTGCTCGGCTGCGGGCTTTCGCACGTGCTGTTGGATGTGGACAACACCATCCGCTCCCGCGAGTCCTATGACGTGCCCGCGCCGGTCAAGGCGTGGCTCTCCCGAGCCCGCGAGGCGGGGGTGGAGTTCTGCTTGCTCTCGAACAACTGGCATGGCGACATCTTCAGCTTCGCTGAAGAGCTTGAGATGCCCATCCAGGCCAAGGCGATGAAGCCGCTGCCGTTCTCCTACGGCGCGGCCATGGAGGCCATCGGCGGGACGCGAACGGACACCGTCGCCATCGGAGATCAGCTTTTGACCGACGTGCTCGGCGCGCATCTGGCCGGGCTTCCCGCATGGTTGGTGCAGCCTCTCTCTGATGTGGATATCCGCACGACGGCGCTCGTCCGTTCGGTGGAGAGGATGATGATCGGCACGCGGCAGCCAGAAGGCGTGCCCGTGCGCGCGGAAGGAGGAGAACGGTGACGGAAAAGCTCTACATCGCCGGGCATCCGGTGGCCCATTCCAAATCCCCGGCCATGTACAACGCGCTCTTTCGCCGGTATCACCTTGATTGGGAATACGGGTTCGCCGATGAGCCTGATGAGGCGGCAGCGGAAGCCCTCTTCCGGGCTCGGGAGTTCTTGTCTTTGAACGTGACCACGCCCTACAAGCAGACGGCGCTTTCCTGCGCGGACCTTCCGGCGGCCAGCGCGAAGCTGGCGGGTGGCGCGAACGTGCTTTTGAACTTGAACGGCGAGCTGATCGCATACAACGTGGATGGCTTGGGATGCGTGGGCTATCTGGAATCCAAGGGCGTGCGCTTCAGAGAGGCGGAGGTGGCGGTGTGCGGCACCGGTCCCACTTCCGTGGCCATCATGCACGCTGCTGTGGAGGCGGGGGCGGCGAGAGCGGTGCTGCTCGGACGCAGCAAAGAGCGCGCGCAGGCGCGCATGAGGGCGTACCTGGACCAGTTCCAAGAGCTCGTGAGCACGGCCATCCCCCTGCCGTCGCCGGTCGAGGGGCACTTGAGCTTGGTGGAGGCCTATGAGCATGCCGAGTTCTCGTTCGGAGAGTATGAGAGCGCTCGCTCCGTCCTCTCCGAAGCGGATGTCATCATAGACGCCACGCCCCTTGGGATGCATGAGGGGGATCCTGCCCCATTCGATGCGTCAGCGCTCCATGAGGGGCAGACGGTCATGGACGTGGTCTACGGCCATGGACCCTCTGCGCTTCTGTCAGAGGCGCAGAGCGCAGGCGCGCGCATATTCGACGGGCGCGGGATGCTGGTGATGCAGGCGGTGGAGACGGCGGAGATCCTGTTCGACGTGTTCTCCGCTTTCGGGGCCATGATGGAGGATCCGCCGCGCGAGGATATGTTCAAGGTCATGGCGGACGCCGCCGGATGGGAGCTCTAGGAGCGGAGAGGCCGCGTTCGCCTCAAACGGGTGCTCTCGCATCGCCCCTCAGCGGTCGCGCTGTCTGCCAGCGCGCGCAAAACTGATATCCTTTCATCTTCACGAACATCACAACGCGAAGGATGCGCATGCGATACATCACCGCTGGGGAGAGCCATGGACCAGAGCTCACCGTCATCGTGAGCGACGTGCCTGCGGGCTTGCCCATCCGCCTTGAGAACATCAACTCAGACCTGGCGCGCCGCCAGTCGGGCTATGGCCGCGGCGGCCGTCAGGCCATCGAACGCGACCAAGCCCTCATCACCTCCGGGGTGCGTTTCGGCGTGACCACAGGCGCGCCCATCTCCATCACGGTGAAGAACCGCGATTGGGAGAACTGGGAAGCGCGCATGGCTCATTTCGGGCCAGCGCCTGCAGAGCTCGCGCGCGAGGTCTGCCCGCGTCCGGGCCATGCTGACCTGGTGGGCGCGCTGCGCACGAACACCGATGATTGCCGCAACATCCTCGAGCGGGCGAGCGCTCGCGAAACGGCAGCGCGGGTGGCGGCCTGCGCCATCGCGAAGGAGCTTTTGGCTGAGTTCGCCGTGGAGGTGGAGAGCTACGTCTGCTCCATCGGCCCTGTTTCCATGGCCATGGAGGAAGCCGTCCTTTACGACCAAGCCGCCATCGAGTTCTCTCCCGTGCGCTGCCCTGATGAGCGCGCCAGCAAGCGCATGTGCGCTGCCATAGATGATGCGCGGGATGCGGGCGAGAGCCTGGGCGGCACCTTCCGCGTGGTGGCGAGCGGGCTTCTGCCCGGTCTTGGCAGCTATGCCGCTGGCCCTGAGCGTTTGACCTCCCTTCTGGGGGCTGCGGTCTTCTCCATCCCAGCCATCAAGGGCGTGCAATTCGGATTGGGATTCGAGGCGGCCGCGCGCCCGGGATCCAAGGTGCATGATCCCATCCATGTGGAGTCAGGCGCGTTCACGCGCGGCTCCAACAACGCGGGCGGCCTTGAAGGCGGCATGACCACAGGGCTGCCGCTGGTGGTGGAGGCTGCCATGAAGCCCATCCCCACGCTCATGAATCCGCTTGACACGGTGAACATGGATACCCTTGAGCCGGAGGAAGCATCCCGGGAGCGGAGCGATGTCTGCGCTGTGCCGGCGGCGGCCGTGGTGGCTGAGGGGGAGGTGGCCATGGTCTTGGCCAACGCTTATCAGACAGCGTTCGGCACCACGTGCTTGGCCGACATGAAAGCGAACGTGGCGCATTATCGTGAGCGCCTGGCCACCATGGCGCGGTAGGTGTCAGTGGTGGGCAAGCCCGAAAGGAACAAGCAGCGCTGGAGCCTGACCCGTCCGGTCTTCCTGATCGGGTTCATGGGCGCGGGCAAATCGAGCGTGGCGCGTCGGCTCGCGCGCCTGTGCAAGATATCCTCTCTGGATCTGGACACCTATATAGAGCGTTCCTGTGAACGGAAGATATCCGAGGTGTTCGCCGATGACGGCGAGGCGACGTTCCGGGAGATGGAGGCTCGCGCCTTGCGGGAAGTGGCGGCGATGCAGGAACCCATGGTGGTCTCTTGCGGTGGCGGGATCGTGACCACCGATGAGGCCATGGCGGCGCTGAAAGAGCTGGGCCACGCCGTCCTTTTGGAAGTGGATGTTGATGAGGCCGCCAGCCGCATCTCCGACCGCTCTTCCCGCCCGCTGTTCCAGGACCTCGAAGCGGCCCGGCAGCTCTGCGAAGCACGCAGCGCGCGGTATCACGAGGCGGCTGCGAGCGTGGTGGACACGCGTGGCAAAGACATCTTCACCGTCACCTGCGAAGTGCGTGACGCGTTGGAAAAGGAGGGCATCCTGTGCAGACGACCGCTGTGATCGTTTCCATCCCAGGGCACCAAGACTACGTCGTGCGCATCGGCGCGGGCATCCGGCGGGGTCTGGGCGAGCAGATGCGGAAGTGCCCCGCAGTGGAGCGCGCGCCCAAGGTGCTGGTGATCACTGATGCCAATGTGGAGCGCTTGTATCTGGCCGATGTCATGGATTCTCTGAAGCGCGCATCCTACACGGCGGCCAGCATCGTCGTGGATGCTGGCGAAGAGACCAAGGCGGTGGACGTGGCCCATGAGATCTGGGATGCCATGGCGGACCTGGGTCTCACGCGCGATTGCGCGGTGGTGGCGCTCGGCGGCGGCGTGGTGGGGGATCTTGCGGGTTTCTGCGCTTCCACGTTCATGCGGGGGATCCCGGTCGTCCAAGCGCCAACCACGCTCCTGTCCATGGTGGACTCATCCGTGGGCGGCAAGACGGCCATCAATCTGGATGCGGGGAAGAACCTGGTGGGCACTTTCTTCCAACCGGCTTTCGTCTGCGCGGATGTGGACGTGCTCTCAACCTTGGATGAGCGCGAATGGACGTGCGGCCTTGCGGAAGCAGCGAAGATCGCGGTGATAGATTCGGATGATTTCTTCTTCTGGCTGACCGAGCATGCTGATGCGGCATTCGCGCGCGATCCGGAGGTGGTGGCTGAGATCGTGAGCCGATGCGTGGTGTTCAAGGCGAACGTGGTGGCCCAGGACGAATGTGAGAGCAAAGGCGTGCGCGAGTGCTTGAACTACGGGCACACTCTGGCCCACGCCATCGAAGTGCTCTCCGGCTACGGCACGCATTCCCATGGCGCGGCCGTGGCGGAGGGCATGCGCTTCGCCGGTTTCTTGGCTCAAGAGCGCCTGGGCTCGGACCCGGCGCTCATCGATGCCCAAGGAGCCCTGCTCGACAGCTTGGGGTTGCCGCCGCTCGGCTGGACCGCGGCGGCGGAAGACGTGCTTTCCGCCATGAAGCGAGACAAGAAGGCGCGCGGCGGGGAAGTGAGATTCGTGCTGCTGGAAGACGTGGGCGATTGGGCGGTCTGCGAGGTGGATGATGCCGCGCTCATCGATGCTCTCGAACGGTATCTGGCGGCGGAGCGGGAAGGAGGAGCGGCATGAGGCTTCTGCTCATGAACGGCCCCAACCTCAACATGCTGGGGATCCGCGAACCGGAGATGTACGGGCGCGACAGCCTGGCCGCCATCGAAGAGGACGTGCGCGCCTACGGGCGCCAGCGCGGATGCGCGGTCGACTGCTTCCAATCGAACCACGAAGGGGCTCTCATAGACAAGCTCCATGAAGCGCACACCGCCTATGACGGCGTCATCTACAACCCCGGCGCGCACACGCATTATTCCTACGCCCTGCGGGATGCGGTGGCATCCATAGATGCGCCGGTGGTGGAGGTCCACATCACGGATGTGGATGCCCGTGAGGCGTTTCGGGCCATCTCCGTCTTCGACGGCGTGGTGCTGGAGAAGATATCCGGTCGCGGCAAGCAGGGTTATCTGGATGCGGTCGATGCACTTTTGGAGCACGCAGGCGCGCGGCTTGAGGAGGTTTGATGTTCCAGGCATCGCGCATGCGGCGGCTTCAAATGGTGCTCCGAGAACGGGGGCTGAGCGCCCTGTACGTGCGGGACACGGCGAACATCGAATGGATCTGCGGCTTTGAAGGCGTGTTCGACGAAGAGCAGGCCCATGCCCTGCTCATCCCCGCTGCCGGTGAGGAGCTGTTCCTCCATTCCGATTCCCGCTACGCCACCGCCCTTCGCCGGGAGGCGGATGGGACGCCGGTGGCGGTGGATGCGGAGGCGCGCTCCTTCGCTGAGTGGGCGCACGGGATGTGGGCCGTGCGCGACAGGTGGGGAGAGCGCGGGGATGAGGATGCGCTCGGCATAGAGCAGAGCATCTCCTTGGGCGAATACCGCGCCCTGGAGCAGGCGTTCTCAGGTGCGGGCGCGTTCGTTGAGACGGAGCGGTTGGCTTTGGATGCGCGCGCCGTCAAGGATGCGGGCGAAGCGGCGCTCTTGCAAGCGGCCCAAGACGTCACGGATGCCGCTTTCGATCACATCTGCTCGTTCATGCGCCCCAGCATGACGGAGTGCGAGGTCCAGCTGGAGCTGGATGCGTGGATGCTCACGCACGGGGCGGATGGCTTGGCGTTCCCCAGCATCGTGGCGTCAGGCCCGAATGGCGCGAGCCCCCATGCGATCGTGAGCGATCGCGTCCTTGGCGCAGGGGAGTGCGTCGTGATGGATTTCGGCGCGCGAAGACGGGGGTACTGCTCCGACATGACGCGCACGGTCTTTCTGGGAGAGCCTTCTTCCGCCATGAGGGGAGCCTACGCGGCCTTGCGCGAAGCCCATGAGACGGTGGCGGAGGCGCTCAAGCCGGGCATGACCGGCAAGGAGGCTCATGAGATGGCGGTCGCCGTGCTGGATGGCGCGGGGTACGCCGGGCGCATGGGTCACAGCTTGGGGCATGGCGTGGGCGTGCAGATCCACGAAGAGCCCGTGCTCTCACCGCGCAACGAGAAGCCCTTGGTCGAGGGCAACGTGGTCACCATCGAGCCGGGCATCTATCTGCCGGGCGAGTTCGGGATGCGTCTGGAGGATCTCGGCATCCTGGAACGCGACGGCTTCCGCCCCTTCACCCGCTCCACCCACGAGCCGGTCATCCTCTAGGCGGCGTCCATGCCCATCCGCATCCCCGATTCGCTTCCCGCCACGGCGGCCCTTGAAGCGGAGAACATCTTCGTCATGACCGAGCACCGCGCCATGCATCAGGACATCCGCCCATTGCGCGTCTTGCTGTTGAACCTCATGCCCACGAAGGTGGCCACCGAAACGCAGATCCTCCGGAAGCTCTCGAACACGCCGCTCCAGGTGGAAGTGGAGCTGCTCACCATGGCCAGCCACGACCATCGTTCCACGGCTGCTGAGCACTTGGAGGCGTTCTATCGCACCTTCGATGAGGTGCGCGAGGAGCACTTCGACGGGATGATCATCACCGGCGCGCCCGTGGAGCATCTTGATTTCGAGCAGGTGGATTATTGGGACGAGCTCTGCCGGATCATGGCGTGGTCGCGCGCGAACGTGCACTCCACGCTGCACATCTGCTGGGGCGCGCAGGCGGGGATGCGCTTCCATTACGGCATCCAGAAGCATGAGCTGCCGCGCAAGCTCTCCGGGGTGTTCGATCATGTTCTGGTGAAGCGATTCTCCCCGCTCGTGCGCGGTTTCGACGATGCGTTCTGGGCGCCGCACTCGCGTTACGCGGAGATCAGGGCGGAAGACATAGAGGCTCACCCGGACTTGGAGCTGATCGCCGTTTCGGAGGAGGCGGGCGTGTACGCCGCCAAGAGCACGGACAGCCGGCATTTCTTCGTGTTCGGGCATCCCGAATACGACCGGATGACGCTGGCCTCCGAATACTCCCGTGATCTTGAAGCGGGCCTGGAGCCAGCGGTGCCGGAGCATTATTTCCCTGATGATGACCCAGAGCGCGCGCCCATCGACCGGTGGCGCTCCCACGCGCAGCTGCTCTACACGAACTGGCTCAACTACTACGTCTATCAGACCACGCCCTATGACATCCGCGAGGCGGGCGCCGATGCGCCTGCATCCAGGGCTGCCGCTGCGGGAGAGGAGCGTTCATGACCCCTGCTGACCTCAGGTTCATGGGACGCGCCGTGGAGCTTGCGCAGCGCGGGCGCGGCTGGGTGGATCCGAATCCGCAGGTGGGCTGCGTGATCGTGCGCGATGGGCGCATCCTCGGCGAAGGATGGCACGAGCGCTTCGGCGGTCCCCACGCGGAACGCGCCGCTCTAGCGGATTGCGCCCGGCGTGGTGAGGACGGGCGCGGCGCCACCGCCTATGTGACCTTGGAGCCGTGCGGGCATACGGGAAAGACGCCGCCTTGCTCGGAAGCACTCATCGAAGCGGGCATCGCGCGCGTGGTGGTGGGCTCTGCGGACCCCAATCCGCTCGTGGCGGGGGCGGGCATCCGTCAGCTGCGGGACGCGGGCATCCCGGTGGATGAAGGGGTGCTCGAAGAGGAGTGCGACCGGCTGAACGCGCCGTTCTTCACGTACATCCGCACGAGCCGTCCGCTCGTGATCGCGAAATACGCCATGACCCTGGATGGGAAAGCGGCCACCCGCGCAGGGAGGTCCCAATGGATCACCGGCGATGCGGCCCGGGCGCGCGTCCATGCTGATCGCGCTCGGTTCGCCGCCATCATGGTGGGCATCGGCACGGTTTTGGCGGACGATCCGCTCCTGACGGCGCGGCCAGTGGGGGAGGATGACCCGCACCAGCCCTTGCGCGTCGTCTGCGATGCCCGCCTTTCCACGCCGCTTTCAAGCCAGCTCGTGCAGACCGCGCACGAGGGCCGCACGTGCATCCTGACCGCGGATGCGGAAGGCGAGCGCGCTGATCTGCTGCGGCAGGCGGGTTGCATGGTCGTCTCCGTGTCTGAGGCGGAAGAGGGGCGCCTTGATCTGGGAGCAGCTCTGGATGCCTTCGGAGCTATGGGTATCGACAGCGTGATCGTGGAGGGTGGCCCTCGTCTCATAGGAGCGTTCTTCGATGGGCATCTGGTGGATCAAGCGCATGTCTACGTGGCTCCGAAGGGTTTCGGCGGGGCGGATGCGCCAAGTCCGGTGGCTGGTCGGGGCGTGGCGGACCCGGCGGATGCGTGGACGGTGGAGCGCGTCCGCATGACCGCTCTTGGTCCGGACATCCTCATCGAAGGGGATGTCGTGTATCCTTGAGCCGAACTCGGCATCAAGGGGAAGGCGCGCATCAGTGTTCACGGGGATCATCGAAGAAGTCGGGCATATCCAAGGGATCGAGCAGCGCGGAAGCGGCGCGCGCATCTGCATCAGCGCTTCCAAAACGCTTGAAGGCACCGTGGTGGGCGACAGCATCTCATCGAACGGCATGTGCCTGACCGTGTCTGAGCTGGGCGCGGACCGGTTCTTCGCCGATGTCATGCCCGAGACCATCTCCCGCACCTCTTTCGCTGGCCTGCGCACGGGCGCAGCGGTGAACCTTGAACGCGCGCTCGCTGTGGGCGGGCGTTTGGGCGGTCATATCGTGACGGGGCACATCGATGGTGTGGGCAGCATCGCATCCATCGTCCAGGACTCGGACGCGGTCCGCATATCCGTGCGGGCATCGGACCGGATCGCCTCCGGCATCGTGGAGAAAGGCTCGGTGGCCTTGGAGGGCATCAGCTTGACGGTCACGGAAGCGCGCGCTGACGGCTTCGGCGCATCCCTCATCCCGCACACCTTCGCGAACACGAACCTTGCCAGCAAGCGGGTGGGGGATGCGGTCAACATCGAAGATGACATCTTGGGAAAGTACGTGTTCCGGGCGCTTGCGCGGGACGGCTCATCTGGCAAGATGGATGCGTCAGGCGGCATCACGGAAGCGATGCTCGCTGAATGCGGGTTTTAGGAGATCTGTCCATGGCAACGGACTGGAGCACGATCGAAGAGGCGGTCGAAGATCTGCGGGCGGGGAGGTGCATCATCTGCGCTGACGATCCTGACCGTGAGAATGAAGGCGACCTCATCTGCGCGGGGGAGTTCGCCACCACGGAGAACGTGAACCTCATGGCGCTGGAGGGCCGCGGTTTGATCTGCATGCCCATGAGCAAAGAGGTGGCCGCCCAGCTGCGCTTGCCGCAGATGGTCCGCGACAACACGGACAACCATGAGACGGCGTTCACCGTGAGCGTGGATTCCCATGACACCACCACGGGCATCTCAGCAGCGGAGCGGGGCCTCACGGCGCGTCAGGCGGCTGATCCGGAAGCCCGTCCGGAATGGTTCCGCCGACCAGGCCATATGTTCCCGCTGGTCGCGCGCACCCACGGCGTGTTGGAGCGCGAAGGGCATACGGAGGCCACGGTCGACCTCATGAGGATCGCTGGCCTTCGCGAAGTGGGCCTTTGCTGTGAGATCATGCGCTCAGACGGCACGATGATGCGCACGCCGGAGTTGAAGGAGCTGGCGCGCCGGCTCGATTGCAAGCTCATCTCCATCAAGGATCTGATCGAGTGGCGCAAACGCCATGATGTGCTGGTGGACAAGGGGGAATATCATATCCGGTCACACAGTATTTTAATATTGCCTCCTGAAGGGTCATA
>CAJTVP010000017.1 GCA_910580205.1 uncultured Eggerthellaceae bacterium | reverse complement strand
GGTTGGCATTCCCAGTGCGCATGGTTGACCATTGGCACCCAATGGGTGCGCTACGATACTTCCCTTGGTCCCGATGGGAACGGCTGCGCCGTTCAATGTGTCTCGCGCTTCGCGCTCGACATTCATTGAGTCACCTGCCGGGTGGCCTGGAGTACGGGGTGATGCCAGGTGATGCGATGGCATCCCTGGACCTGATGCTCTCCCGAACGGCGGATGCGCAGGTTGGCATTCCCAGTGCGCATGGTTGACCATTGGCACCCAATGGGTGCGCTACGGGGCTTCCCCTGGTCTTTTTTTGACGACCCCGCTCCCGCAGCGCGGGCATTGCCCGCCAACGAGGGTCATACGCACCTGGATGCTGGATATGCGCATCCGCCGCCAGGTCTCTGCTTCAACAATTGAAGGAGCTCCCGCCCAGCGCGGCGAAAGCCGCGTATCAAGTTAGACGCCGCCGGGCGGATACAGGTTAAGCAAATCAACCGGCGCGCATTTTTGTGCGCGATCCGCCATATAAAAGAACCCCAGAAACAGGCGAAGACAGCGAGGGTTCCCAGGGTGCCTGAGATTGGCCCGTCATGCGGCCGAGCAGCCTTCGCGCTGTGAGGGAAAGCATGAAAGGGCCAAGATCAGGTGCATCTGGGAAGCCGCAGCGTCAATTCATTTCGCGGTCCGCACCGCGGCCGCGGAACCAAAAAGATCAACCGGCGCACATAATCCCGGCGCGAAGCGACGCATATATGAAAGAGCCTCGGAACCGGGCAAAGACAGCGAGGCGCCAATAGGCTACGAGCCCGAACAACCACGTAATCAAAACGTATACAGACGATTTGTGAAGAACCGCCGCTTCTCCGCTTCGCCGCTATAATCTTCTTCATGGAAAAACGGGACCACGGACAAGCGAACATGATGGCGCGCCCCTTGCTGGCGGCCGCATTGGCGTTCTCGCTGGCGGCGTGTCCCCTTTCAGCTTTTGCGGAAACGAACGACACAGAGGCGGATGCCGTCGGCTTGCAGAAAAGCGTCGAATCCACTGCTGCGGAATACAATCGCGCCACCGAAGAGGTGGAAGCCCTCAAACGTCAGATCGAAGAGAACGAAGCGGAGATCGCCAGCATCGACAGCAAGATCAGCACGCAGCGCGAAGTGTGCTCCGGCAGCATGGTGGACCTGTACAAGATGCACCGCAGCGACGCCGGCCTGGTCACGGTGATCCTGGCTTCCGAGGACCTGAGCACGTTCCTCAGCGCCTTCGACTATTTCAACCGCATCCATGAGAGCTCAAGCGACAACCTGCAATCGCTCACGGACATGCTGAGAGAGCGCAATGAGACGCAGGAATCTTTGGACCAGGCGAAGGCGGATGCCGAACAAGAGCAAGAGCGCGCTGAGCGGGCCTCGCTCTTGGCCATCGCCCAACGAGAGGCGGCGCAGAAAGCTGCGCAGGAGCAAGCCGCTTTGGAAGAGAAACAACGTCAGGAAGCCGCGGCGGCGGAAAAAGCGGACAGCGCCAACGGCAATGAACAAAGCAGCAGCTCATCTTCGCTGGCCACCCCTTCGCAGGATGGCGCGAATTGGAATCAGGACAAGACCTCCTTCGTGAGCAGTTGGGCGGGACGGCTGGATGGCTATCTGGCGGGATCCCCGCTCTCAGGCCAAGGATCCACTTTCGCCAGCGCCGCCTGGGATGCCGGCATCGATCCGCGCTTCTCTGCGGCCATCTCCACCGTGGAGAGCAGCAAGGGCGCAGCCTGCTCGCGACCGTTCAACGCCTGGGGCTGGGGCTCATCCTCGTGGGGCAGCTGGGAAGAGGCCATCCCCGCCCACGCCACCGGTCTTGCGCGCGGCTACGGCTACACCGTCTCCGAGGCGGGTGCCAAGAAGTACTGCCCAGGCAATTGGGAGCACTGGTACAACCGCGTCTCTGAAGAGATGGGCAAGATCTGATCGCTTGCGCAGCTTCCGCGCGTCGCTCGAACGTCTGAAAATCCAAGAAACCGATGCAGCCAGCAGCATCTTCATGGCATACTGCTGCTGATGAGAGAGGGGTGCCATGATCATCGGGATCACCACTACGTTGAATGAGGCGGACCATTTCCAGCGCGTGAACGTGGAGTACATCAGCCGCATCGCTGAGACGGGTGCTGTGCCCATCCTCATCACGCCCATTCCCGGAGATCCCGCGGCCAACGAACAGCTGGCGGACAGCGTATTCCCGCTTTTGGATGGCATCCTGTTCACGGGCGGCGGAGACGTGCACCCGCGTCATTACATGGATGCCACCGCCGACCATGTGCGCGAGATGCTGCACCCAGAACTGTGCAGTGAGAACGATCCTCCCCGCAGCCCTTATGGCAAGCCCTCCCGGGCAGCTGGGGCAGGGTCAGACTGCGTGCATTGCCCTGTGGACGATGCCTTGCGACGGGCGGTGGACAACGTGCCCGGGCAGAACGGAACCGCCGTGCTGGACGGTCGCGACATCACCACGCCAGCGAGCACCGCCAACATCCCTTGCCTTGACGGCCTTTTAGCTGTGAGCGATGAGCGGGATGCATTGGAGTTGGGTTTGGCGCGCCGAGCCTTCGATGAAGGGATGCCGACGCTTGGCGTCTGCCGCGGCATGCAGGTGATGAATGTGGCATTGGGCGGCACGCTGTACCGAGACTTGCGCGTATGCGGCATCACGGATGTCCAGCACATGCAGGAAAAACCCTATTCGGATGCCTTGGAGCATGCAGAGGTGGTGCCGGGCACCCGGTTGGCTGCCATCCTGGAAGGGCACACGCAGGGACGCGTGAACTCCATCCACCACCAAGGCGTGAATCTGGTAGCCGCGCCGCTCACCGTGAACGCATGGAGCGAAGATGGCATCGTGGAGGGCGTCGAAGCCGCGGATCACCCGTTCTTCTTGGGCGTGCAATGGCATCCGGAATACCTGGCCCAGCACGCGTTCCTGTTCCAGGCGCTCGCCGATGCGTGCGCTGCACGCGCCTAGCTCAGATAACGCTCCGTCAGGTAGGCGATCACATCGTCGTTGCCGTTGATGAGCTTCTCGTCCACGTACAGATATGGGATGAGATCGGCATCTCCACCCAAAGCCAGCAGCTCTTGGTAGGGAGCTTCCTGCTCAACGTCGCGCTTGTCCAGTTCTATGCCATGCTCATCTGCGAACGCCGTGACGACGGAACAGGTCTGGCATGGAGCCCAGTAATACAGGATGGGTGCGCTCATGGTCTCTCCTTCTGCTTGGTTGCAAGCATCATAGCGCAGATGCACTGCCATGCCGTCTCCGCTCCCGTCGCGATATGAGACAGGATGATATGCGCGACCGGCTCACCCATGCTTGCGGCGAACGTGGTCCATGCGCTCAAGGATGGGGCTGCCCACCAAGGCCAAGGTGGCGAACGTCGCTGCCCCCTGCAGAGCGTTCACGGGCGCGCCTGCCAGATAGACGGCCGCCACCCCCTCAGGCGTCAGGCTCGCGAGCATCATGAACACGGAGCTGGTGTCCAGCACCGGACCGGAAACGAGGAGCACGAACAGACCCCCGGCCGCGCCCACCAGCACGCGGACCGGAACCGTCCAGCGCGCGCAGGGGATCACGCCCCCCTTCGCCAGAGCGCCGAACACCATGCCGCACAGGCCGAACGAGAGCATCTGCCAGGGCGTCCATGGCCCCACGCCGAAGATGAAGCCGCTCACCAGAGCGGAGAACGCGCCCACCATGAAGCCGGATGAAGGGCCCAGCGCCATGCCCGCCACCATTATGATGGCCGCCATGGGTTTGAAGTGCGGGAGCCACGCGAACACCGCGCGCGACGCCACCGCCAGCGCCACCATGACCGCCACCATGACCACCTCGCGCGCCGGGGGCTTGCGCGCTTCGAAGGAGGCGAAGAAGGGCACCATGGCGTAGATGACCAGAAGGGCGCTCACGACGATGTAGCTCTTGCCCCGGATGAGCGCGCCCGCCGCCACCGTGACAGCAGCTGCCGCCAAGACGATCAAGAGCAGCAAGACGCGCGGTTTCGCGCTGGTGCTGCGGGCATCTGTCCGAGGCGCTCTCATTGCAGGCACAGGTCGATCACATCCTGATCCGTCACGGCGTTCGCGAACACATGGCGGCTCATGCGATTCGCCGCTGTGGTGTAGAACGAGTTCTGAGAGAAGAACGCGCGCGGGGTGTTCACCGCCACCACGCTCCCATCGAAAAGGAGCGCGACTTCATCGGAGACACGCGCGCAGAACTCCACGTCATGCGACACCATGAGGATGGTCAGACCCTCCGCCGTCAGGTCTCGGAGCATCTTCGCCAGCTGCTCCTTGGCGAATGCGTCCACCCCCTTCGTGGGCTCGTCCAGCAACAGCACGTCCGGGCGTGCGAGCAGCACCTTCGCCAGAGCCGCTCGCTGCGCCTCGCCGCCGGAGAGGTCCGCGGGATGGCGGTCCAGAAGGCCCACGACGCCGAACGCATCCGCTGATTCCTGGATGAGCGTGGGAGCATCCCCGTGGCCAGCGACCATGGAAAGCAGATCCTCGCGCACGGTCTGTTTCACGAAGAGGTCCTGAGGGTCTTGCGGCAGCAGGGCTATGCCTTCCAGGGCACCCGAACGACGCGCGCCCTTCTTGAGCGTGCGCCCCATCACTTGCACTTCCCCACGATACGGCTTCACCAAACCGCAGAGGACTTTGAGCAGCGTGGACTTGCCCGTGCCATTGCCGCCCAAAAGCGCGAAGAGGGAACCGCGGGGCACGTCCAGACTGGCACCACGCAAGATGTCTGGCGCATCCCGATCGTAGCGGAACCAGACCTCATGCAGAGAAAGAGCCGGGTCTTGTGATTCCGGCAACGCTCCTTGCGGCAACGCGCGTACGGGGAGCTGATGGCTGCGCTCGTAGGCAAGGAGCCACGTCCGCCCCTCGCGCACCGTGAGGGGCGCATCCTGAGCGGGAGAGGCAGCCGCCCCCTTCACCACGCCATATATGCGGATGGGAGTGGGAAGCGCCCTTTCCAGCGGATCGTGACGAGCGATGAGCGTGCGCGCTGCTTTCTGTGGGCTGCCGGATGCCGTGACACGGCCGGCATCCATGACCACCACCGCATCCGCCATGGCGAACGCATCCTCCAACCGATGCTCCGTCAGGATCACCGTGACGCCCAGCTCCCGATTGATCTTCTGCACCGTGGTCAGGAAATCCGCTGCCGCGATGGGATCCAGCTGAGCGGTGGGCTCGTCCAGTACCAGCACGCTCGGCTGCAAAGCCATGACCGATGCCAGATTGAGCATCTGCTTTTGACCGCCAGAGAGCTGCGCTGTGCCCTCATGGAACCAGTGCTGGATGCCGAAAAAGCTCGCCATCTCCACCACGCGCAGTTCCATGACGCGCGGGTCCGTCCCCAGATTCTCCAGCCCGAACGCCATCTCATGCCACACCTTGTCCGTGACCAGCTGCGCGTCCGGGTCCTGCATCACGAATCCGATGAACCGCGCTTGATCTTCAGGGGTGACATCCTCAAGAGGACGCCCTTCAAAGAGCACCTTGCCCGTGCGGATCCCATGGGGCGCGAGAGCTGTCTTCAAATGACGCAGAAGGGTGGTCTTGCCGCTGCCGGACCGTCCGCACAAGCAGACGAGATCCCCATGCTCGATCTCAAGGCTCACCCCGTCAAGGGCGCGGTGAGCCTGATCGGGATAGGAGAACGTCAGATCCTGGAAAGCGATCTGCGCCATGAGATCCTCGCTTTCATATCCAGGGCTGTGGGAAGGAAGAGAAAACCCGTGAATCCGAGAAAGGCCACCACGCCGAAAGCGGTGGTTTCAGGGAAGACGATGCGTGGAAGGTATTCCATGCTGGCAGCGCCTTGGATGACGCCAGCAAAGGCGAGCGCTGTCAGGAGGGCCATGGCCGCCAGCACAGCCCCATCCCGGATCGTGAAGCGGTGCTGCGCGAACTGGGTGCGCGCCAGCCCAGAGCCGTACCCGCGGCTGCGCATGGAGTCAGCGGTGACGATCCCCGCCTCCAACGCCCACGTGGTGAGCGCGCCCAAGATGCCGGAGCCATGCCGCACACGTTCGACCACGCTGCCTTCGCCGGCTCCTTGGCCGATGCCCGCTTGCGCCCATGCGATCCGCCGGGCTTTATGGAGATAGGCTGGCACCAGTCTGAGAGCCATGGTCAGGACCATCGTGAGGGCGGGCAGACGGCTGCCGAACAGGAACATGAGCGCATCCGCGGTCATCACGCGGTTCCAGCTTCCGAACAGCAGCATCACGCTCACGAACATGGCGGCGGCCTGCGCCCCATAGAGCAGCGCTTCCAGCGTGTAGGGGCGGCCGAGATAGGTGAACAGCACCGTAGCGCCGCGCGGATTGAAGAATCCGTTCGCCAGGGCCAGCGCCGCGAAGAGCGGCAACATCCCCGCCACCGTTTTCCAGCCAGATCGCCCACGGGTGCAGAGGCAGAACGATGCGGCACCGGCGAAGGCCACCGCTTGCCAAAGGGGGTCCGATACCAGAATGGTGAGCGTCAACGCGCCCAGGAACCACGCGAACAAGACCGCGGGATGGGATGACGGGAACGCGCCCGGTATGCGGGCGGGCTCTGCGACCATGAGAAAACCTCTTCTCTGCCAGGGATCGGCCGCTCGGCTTGGTGTTCCGACTTCGCCTTGGAGCGCGCAGCTCCAAGGACCTTACGGTTGCTGGTACAGCGCAGGATTCGCACCCGCATTCCCCAAGATCGCTGCGCGTACGACGCAGCCCGAATGATCCAATGCGATCAGTATAGGGGAAATCCGGATGGCCGCGCAGCGGCCACGTAATCAAAGCAGACGTTCATCCACCATGCCCGACACATCCTCAAGCTCCTCCTCATCCACCAAGGAGTTGCCTTCGGAAACGTCGGACCCGGCTGGCAGGAACTCATCCACGCTGCAGAACGTGATGATGCGGTACTGATGATCCGGCTGGCTGCACGTGGAGAATGCGAACACCTGCTTGATGTCGGACGCAGGCGGCGCTGGCGGATCCGGATCCACCAGAGAATCGTCCAGGCGCTGCTGCACGTAGGCCCGGAACTCCTCCTTAGTGGGGAAGTTCGGGATGACGATGTCCGTGGACGACCCCAGCACCTTGTCGCAAGCGAAGGAGGTCATGCGGAAGTTCCCGACCGGCGTCAGCACGTACACCGTCCGGTGCGCGTTGAACTCTTCGCTGTCAGTGAACTGGCCGAACAGGGAGAACATGGAGCCGTTGTTCAGGTGGTGCCCGTAGATGATGTTCACCTGGTCCGTCCAAGAGGACGAATTGGCGCCGGAGAGCATGATGGTGCCGTACTCCGCGCCGAACGTGCCGACGGAATTGTCACCGAACGTGCGCTTGAGATAGTAGTTGTCATCGTCTTCGCGCCAGACGATCGGGTAGTTCACCACGGTGCCGGGCACGTACACCCATCCGACCACGTCCGGGTTGATGGCGCGCAGGCCATCCCAGTCTATTTGGAAGCTGGCGAGGGTGGTGTAGTCGCCACCATCTTGCACTTGGAAGTATTCTTCGGTGAGCTGGTCATATTCGTTCTGACCCGCCCAATAGGTGTACAGGATGTAGCCGATCGCTCCCAGCGCGCATAAAAGCACGATGAGCGCCGTGAAGAACAGAACGCGCCATGCCCCACCGCGTCGCGCGCCCTTGCTGTAACGCGCATCCGCGTGCTGCTCAGCGCTGGCCGTCCGCACGGGATTGACCCCGCCGGCGACCGTTCGCGGGGCCATGGTCGGCACGTTCGCGAAGGGCTGCTGCCCTTGTGGGGCGGCTCGCCCTTGCGGGAACGGCTGACCCTGCACGGCAGGCTGCCCCTGTGGCACCCATCCTTGAGCAGGCTGCCCTTGAGGCGGCATCTGCCCGTGATAGGATTGCCCAGGAAAAGGCTGCCCCTGAATGGGCGCCTGCCCCGGTTGCTGCGGGGATGCGGGCTGCCCAGGCCAGGGGCTTGGTTGCTGGTTCGAAGGCGTGGGGGCCATGCGAAAGAAGAGGGATCCTTGCCGCTATTTCTTCTTCATCTCGTCGATGAAGCCCTTGGCGACGAACGCCACGATGATGATCACGATGAGAGCGATGATGATGCCGATGACCCATGGCTCGATCTGCATTCCGAACAGTTCCATGACGCCCCTTCCGTCTCTGATGATGTTGGCGTTCATAGTAACGCAAGAAGAGCGAAGGAGAAAAAGCGGCATCCGCTTTTTCTCCCTGCCCCGCAGGAAAACTACAGGTTGCTCAAGTCAAGATCCATGGGCGCTTCAACGCGGCAGGTGTAATCCCCTTCCGGGTCGATGTCGATCAGCACATGGCTGCCATCATGCATCTCTCCCGTGATGACCTTCTGCGCGATGCGGTCCACGATCTCCCGTTGGATGAGCCGCTTCAACGGACGCGCGCCGAAGACGGGGTCGAAGCCGTCGATGGCCAAGTGCTCCATGGCCGCCGGCGTCACGTCCAGCGTGATGCGGCGCTTGCTCAAGCGGTCGCGCACCTCTTCCAGCTGCAAGTCCACGATCGGTTCGATGGTGGTGATGGACAGCTCGTTGAAGGTCACGATGTCGTCGATGCGGTTCAAGAACTCCGGGCGGAACGTGTTGCGCAGCGCGTCGTTGATCTTGTTGGTGAAATCCTTCAGCTTCTGCGCGGCCGCTTCCGCGGTCATGTTCGCGATGCCCTCCATCATCTCGCCCATGGTCTCGCCGGTGGCCTCGTTCGCATCCATCTCAGCGCTCTCCGCCGCATGGTCGCGGATGATCTGGCTGCCGATGTTGGACGTCATGATGATGATCGAGTTCTTGAAGTTGACCACGCGGCCTTGGCCGTCCGTGAGCCGCCCATCATCCAACACCTGCAACAGGATGTTGAACACATCCGGGTGCGCTTTCTCCACCTCATCCAGCAAGATGACCGAGTAGGGCTGGCGGCGCACCGCTTCGGTGAGCTGGCCACCTTCGTCATAGCCCACATACCCCGGAGGCGCGCCGATCAGCCGCTGCACGGAGAACTTCTCCATGTATTCGGACATATCGATGCGGATCATGGCCTTCTCAGAATCGAAGAGGTATTCCGCCAACGCCTTCGCCAGCTCCGTCTTGCCCACGCCGGTGGGACCCAAGAACAGGAACGATCCGATGGGCTTATCCGGATCGGACAGGCCCGCGCGGTTGCGGCGGATGGCGCCAGCCACCACGTTCACGGCCTTGTCTTGGCCGATGACGCGCTTCTTCAGCTCCTCCTCCAGATCCACCAGCTTCTCCATCTCGCCTTGCATCATCTTGGTGACGGGGATGCCGGTCCAGGTGGACACGACAGAGGCGATCTCTTCTTCCGTGACCTCCTCTTTGAGGATGGCGCCCTCTTCCTGGCTGACGCGCAGCTGCTCTTCGGCCTGATGGAGCTCTTGCTGGAGCTGCGGGATGCGCGAGTAGCGGATCTCAGAGGCGAGCCCCAGGTCCCCCGTGCGCGTGGCGCGCTCTTCGTCCAGCTTGGCCGCATCCAGCTCAGCCTTGAGGTTCTGCACGCCGACGATGACGTCCTTCTCGTTCTGCCACGCGGCCTTCTGCGCATCCAACGCTTCCCGCGCCGCGGCGATATCCTGTCGCAGCTTCTCCAGCCGCTCAGCGGATGCGTCATCCGACTCCTTCATGAGCGCCTGCTCTTCGATCTGCATCTGCGTGAGCCGCCGCTCGGCCGCATCCACATCCTCCGGCATGGAGTCGATCTCTATGCGCAGGCGGCTGGCCGCCTCATCCATGAGGTCGATGGCCTTGTCCGGCAGGAAGCGGTCGGAGATGTAGCGGTCTGACAGCTCCGCCGAAGCCACGATGGCACCGTCGGTGATGCGCACGCCGTGATGGATCTCGTACTTCTCCTTGAGGCCGCGCAGGATGGCGATGGTGTCCTCCACCGTGGGCTCGTTCACCATGACCGGCTGGAAACGCCGCTCAAGGGCCGCATCCTTCTCCACGTACTTGCGGTATTCGTCCAGCGTGGTGGCGCCGATGGCATGCAGCTCCCCGCGGGCGAGCGCGGGTTTGAGCATGTTGCCGGCATCCAGCGAAGAATCCCCGCCAGCGCCAGCGCCCACGATGGTGTGCAGCTCGTCGATGAACAGGATGATGTTGCCGCCCGCTTCTTTCACCTCGCGCAGCACGGACTTCAAGCGGTCCTCGAATTCGCCTCTGTACTTCGCCCCTGCCATCATGGCGCCCAGGTCCAGAGAGATGATCTCCCGGTCCTTCAAGCTGGAGGGCACGTCCCCGGCCACGATGCGCTGGGCCAGGCCCTCCACGATTGCCGTCTTGCCGGTGCCCGGCTCACCGATGAGCACAGGGTTGTTCTTCGTGCGGCGCGACAGCACCTGGATGGTGCGGCGTATCTCCTCCGAACGCCCGATGACGGGGTCCATCTTGCCTTCGCGAGCTTGCTGGGTGAGGTTCTGGCCGTATTGCTCCAGAGCCTCGAACTGGGTCTTGTCCGTCTGCGACGTCACGCGGGTGTCTCCGCGCAGCGCCTCGTAGGCGGATTCGATGTTCTTGCGCGTGATGCCCGCCGTGGTGAGGAGCTTGCCCGCCTCGTCATTGCCTTCGGAAAGCGCGATGAGGAAATGCTCGGAGGTGGCGTAGGAATCCCCCAGCTTCTCCGCGATCTTCACCGCGTTGTCGATCACCTTGATGAACGCTTGGGATGGAGCCGCCATGGGCATGGCCGATGACGTGGCCTTCGGCATCTTCGCGATGGCATCCTCCACGTTCTGCGAGAGGAAGACCGGATCCGCGCCGATGCGCTTGATGATGGCGGCGATGTTGTTCTCGTCCGCATCCAAAAGCGCCTTCAGGAGGTGTATGGGTTCTATCATGGATGCATCTGCATCCGCCGCCACGCTCATGGCGTTCTGCACCGCTTCTTGAGCTGTGACAGCAAGCTTGTCAAGCCTCATAATGCTGTCCCTTCTTGTTGCTGCTTATTGTTTCGTGAAGAACCGGACGGTGTTGGACGTGTTGGTGAGCCAGTGGAACACCGGCGGCAGATCGGACACGCGGACGAGCGCCTGGGCTGGCGTGCTGGGATCCAGCTCCGCCACTCGACGCGCGATGCGACCGTACCGCTTGCGCAGGTTGTCCAGCTGCGATGTAGCGTCGTCCAGCTTGCTCTGCAGATCCAGGATGCGCATGACGCCAGCCAAGTTGATGCCCTCTGCGGTGAGCTCGTTGATGAGCTCCAGCCGCTCCAGGTCCGCCTGGGAATACATGCGCGTGCCGCCGCTCGTGCGCTGCGGAGTGACCAGGCCCTTCTGCTCGTAGGTGCGCAGGGTCTGGGGATGCACTCCGGCCAGCTCAGCCGCGACGCTGATCATGTACAGGGGACGGTCGCGATCGGATGGGGCTACCATGGTCGCACGGCTTCCGGCGTGGCGGCCAGGAAGTCTTCCATGGCCTGCTTCTGCTCAGCATTCATGTCCGTGGGCGTCTCCACCTGAACGCGGATCTTCAGATTGCCGAACTTCTCCGCACCCTTCGCCTTGATGTCCTTCGCGCCCTTGCCCTTGATGGTGAGCACTTTGCCGTCCTGCGTGCCTGCGGGCACTTTCACGCGCACCTTCGTGCCGTCCGGTGCCGGGACCACGATGCTGGCGCCCAGAGCCGCCTGCGCCACGTTGATGGGCAGATCCACCAGGACATCCGCCTTGTCCCGTTTGAAATACGGGTGCTCCGTGATGTGCGTGGTGATGAGCAGATCCCCCGCAGCGCCGCCGTTCTCACCGGGGCCTCCACGGCCCTTGTAGCGCAGCCGGCCGCCTTCGCGAGCGCCAGCGGGCACCTTGACTTCGATGGTGTCCGCCTCCGCCTTGCCGGGGATGCGCACCGTCACCAGCTTGGTGGTGCCGTTGAAGGCCTCGTCGAAGGTGACGTCCAACTGGACGGACATATCCTGGCCCTTCTGAGCGCGGTTCGCGCCGAAGTCCCAGTCCGTCCCGAACGCCCCTTCGCCATGGCGGATGCTCTCAAGGATATCCGACCAGTCTATGCCGCCGAAGCCGCCACCGGAGCCGCCGGTGGTGTAGGTGTACGTGCCACCCTGGCCGCCAGTGCCGCCGAAGATGTCCTCGTAGTTGAAGCCCGCGCCGCCACCTTGGCCGCCCCACGGGATCTGATTCTCGTTGGCCGTGCCATATTGGTCGTAAAGCGCTTTCTTCTTCTCGTCTGAGAGCACCTCGTAGGCTTCGTTGATCTCCTTGAACTTGGCTTCGTCGCCGCCTGCGTCAGGATGATGGGTGCGTGCCAGCTTGCGGAACGCCTTCTTGATCTCATCTTGGGAAGCTGTGCGCGGAACGCCCAGCGTTTGGTAGTAATCAGGTGCTGCTGCCATAGCGCTCCTGCACCTCGCTTTCTTCTCTTGGAACTATTCGCTGTCTGTTTCTTTGGGACGCTTAGGTCCTCCTGACGTCACTGTCACCATAGCCGGGCGCAAGACCTTGTTCCCGATCTTGTAGCCCTTCTGGTAGACCTCGTTCACCGTCTCGTCCGGCTGGTCGGCGTCTTCCACCGTGCCCACCGCTTGAGCCTCCAGCGCATCGAAGGCCTCTCCTTGCGGGTTGATGACGTCCACGCCGTCCTTCTCAAGGGTGCTCACGAACTTGGAGAGCACCGCGCGAACGCCGTCAAGAAGACCGGTCTCCCCGTTCTTCTCCGCGTAGTCGATGGAGCGCTCAAGATCGTCGATCACAGGGATCAGGCTGGTGACCAGCTTCTCAGCGGCCAGCGCCTTTTGGATCTCTTGCTGCTCCTTCGTGCGCCTGCGATAGGTATCCCATTCCGCATGGAGCCGAACGTACTTGTCTTTCCACTCAGCAGCTTCGCGCTCAGCATCCGCAGCCTGCGCTTCGGCCTCCGCCTCATCCAGAGCATCGTCCACGATGGCGGCAGCTTCAGCCTCCAGCACCGCGTCCACCAGCTCCTCGGACCCTTGAGCGTCCGCCCCTTCCTTCTGGGCGGCCGCATCAGCGGTGGCGTCATTCGCAGCGGATGCGCCTTGCGGCGCATCCTTTGCTGCATCTTCGGAGGAAGCGGCTGGAGTTTTGATCTCTTCAGCCATGATGGTTATTTCCCTTCTTCCTCATCGTCTTCGACGACTTCGTAGTCGGCTTCCAGGGTGTCATCCGCCGGAGCCGTCTCTGCCGCAGCCGCACCCGCGCCTGCCGCCGCGCCTTCGGTGCTGTACACGACCTCAGCCAGCTTGTAGCCCGCCTGCTGCATCTTCTCCGTGGCGGCCTTGATGGCCTCAAGATCAGAGCCTTGCAGCGCTGCGTTCGCCTCTTCGATGGCGCTCTCTGCCTGGGACTTGGCATCCGCCGGGACCTTGTCGCCCAGCTCGTCCAGCGTCTGACGGGTGGCGCCCACGAGCGCCTCGGCGTTGTTGCGGACCTCAACCTCTTCCTTGTGCTTCGCATCCTCTTCGGCATGCTGCTCAGCATCCTTGACCATGCGATCCACTTCGTCATCAGAGAGCGCCGTGGAGCCGGAGATGGTGATCTGCTGCTGCTTGCCGGTGCCCAGATCCTTCGCGGAGACGTTCACGATGCCATTGGCGTCGATGTCGAACGTGACCTCGATCTGCGGGACACCGCGGCGCGCAGCCGGGATGCCCGTCAGCTGGAAGCGGCCGAGCGTCTTGTTGCCTGCCGCCATCTCGCGCTCACCCTGGAGGACGTGGACCTCAACGGAGGTCTGGTTGTCCGCCGCAGTGGAGTAGATCTCCGTCTTGCGCGTGGGGATGGTGGTGTTGCGCTCGATCATCTTCGTCATGACGCCGCCCATGGTCTCAACGCCCAGGGACAGCGGCGTCACGTCCAGGAGCAGGATGCCCGTCACGTCGCCGGAGAGCACGCCGCCTTGGATGGCTGCGCCCATGGCCACGACCTCGTCCGGGTTCACGGTCATGTTCGGCTTCTTGCCCGTCAGCTTCTCCACCAGCTCCTGAACCGCCGGCATGCGGGTAGAGCCGCCCACCAGAATGACCTCGTCCAGCTCGCCGGTCTTCAGGCCCGCGTCTTTGAGCGCCTGCTCCACCGGCTTCTTGCACCGCTCCAGCAGGTCCTTCGTGATGAGCTGGAACTCTGCGCGCGTGAGCGTGTAATCCAGGTGCTTCGGGCCGTCCGCGCCCGCCGTGATGAACGGAAGGTTGATGTTGGTCTGCGTGGTGGAGGACAGCTCCATCTTCGCCTTCTCCGCCGCTTCCTTCAGGCGCTGCATGGCCATCTTGTCCTGACGGAGGTCGATGCCGGTGTCGGACTGGAACTTGTCCGCCAGCCAGTCGATGATGCGCTGATCCCAGTCGTCGCCGCCCAAGTGGTTGTCGCCCGCCGTGGAGGCCACTTCGAAGACGCCGTCGCCCAGCTCCAGCACGGACACGTCGAACGTGCCGCCGCCCAGGTCGAAGACGAGGATCTTCTCGTCGTGGTCCGCCTTGTCAAGGCCGTAGGCCAGCGCGGCCGCCGTGGGCTCGTTGATGATGCGCTCCACGTTCAGGCCCGCGATCTTGCCCGCGTCCTTCGTGGCTTGGCGCTGCGCGTCGTTGAAGTAAGCCGGCACGGTGATGACCGCTTGGGTGATGGTCTCACCGGTCTGCTTCTCCGCGTCCGCCTTGAGCTTCTGCAGCACCATGGCGGAGATCTCCTCCGGGGTGTAGGACTTGCCGTCGATGTCGATCACCGCGCGGCCATCCTTGCCCTTCTCTACCTTATAAGAGACCGTCTTCTGCTCTTCGGGCGTCTCGTCGAAGGAGCGGCCGATGAAGCGCTTGACGGAAGAAACGGTGTTCTCAGGATTGGTGACAGCCTGATTCTTCGCGGCTTTGCCCACGACGCGTTCGCCATCTTTGCGGAAGCCCTCAACGGACGGCGTGGTGCGGTCACCTTCGGCATTGACGAGGATCTCCGGTTCCGAACCCTCCATGACCGCCATGGCGGAGTTGGTGGTTCCCAGGTCGATTCCAAGTATCTTGCCCATTTCAGTTCCTCGCTTTCGTACTTCTGTTCGCATTGGTGTGTTGCATACTATAAAATCTAAGTGTGTCTCTGTCAAGTTATTTCAGTGAATAATTTGCACAAAGACGCACTGGATGCACTCTATATGCCTTGAGCTGGAGAAATGCCTGCGTGATGGTCATGTTGCTGCATCTGCACGCAACCGTTTCCGCATCGTTGAGTAGGCAGGATGTGAAGGATTCGTGGAGAGGCAAACCATCAGATGCGAACCGAACGGCGAGCGCCGTCCCGATCCGCCGACCCGTTCATGCAGCAGTTATGCGCTGTGAGGGAAAGCATGAAAGGGCCAAGATCAGGTGCCATTGGGAAGCCGCAGCGTCAATTCATTACGGATTCCGCGCAGCGGATCCGTAACAAAAGAATCAGCGGCGGTTCGCCAAATGCCGTTCCGCGAAATCGAACAGCTCGTAGAGCAGGACTCCCAGCACGGCCAAGACGACGATCCCGGAGAACATGCGCGCATATTCCAGCATCGACCAGCTGTGCATGATGTAATAGCCCAAGCCCGTTGAGCCCGCCATGGATTCCCCGATGAACAGGATGGCCACTGCCGTGCCCGTGCTCACGCGCAGCGCGCTGAACAGGTACGGCAGCGTGAGCGGCACCGTGACGTGCGCGAACACGCACCACCGGTTGCCACCCAACGAGCGCATGGCGTCTTTGATGCCCGACGGCACTTCGCGGGCGGCGTCGCGCATGGTGACCATGGTCTGAAAGAAGACCGCGATGGCGATGAGCAGCACCTTCGCCTGGCCGCCCAAGCCGAAGAAGACGAACAGCACCGGCAAGAAGACCACTTTCGGGATGGGGAACAGCACGTAGAGCACCGGCGAGACCCACCGGTCCACGCGCTCAGAGGAGCCCGCCAAGAGCCCCAACGGCGCGCCGAGCGCGGTGCCTACGGCAAGCCCGGCTACCAGACGCTCAAGGGTGATGGCCGCTTGGGGCAGCAGGCTGTCCATGTTGGCCGCGAGCTCTTGGACCGTGCGCACCGGTCCGGGGAGCGCCGGTGATGACACGCAGAGCGCCAGAAGCCACCAGCACAGAAGCACGAACGCCGTGGCCCACGCATATCCGAGCGCTCTACGCATGGGCGCTCCTGGTCAGGACGCTTCCCGGCATCAGGAGAAGACGCCCGTCGCGCCGTCGTAGGTCATGCCTTGAGCGCCATAGCCCTTGGCGCGCATCCACTGGATCTGCGGCCACACCATATCAGAGGTGGGATGGCGCAGATCATTGTCGTCAATGGCGGTGGGATAGACGCTGATCGCGTACACGTCCGCCAGATCCCCGTTGATGTTGGACTTCTGGAACAACAGCTCTTTGAAGTCGTCCGGATCGCGGTTGATGTCCTCCACGGCCTTGTCCCAGGCCTCGGCCACCGCGCGGATCTCTTGAGCATGCTCCTCAGCGAAGGCGGCGCGCGCCACCATGATCGACTGGGAGAGGTTCTCCCCTTCCGTATCTGCGGCCAGCACCTTGCAACCATTGGCTTCCGCCAACGTGAGCAGCGAATTGGGGAGCGCCGCTGCCCCGATCTTGCCCGCAGCCGCAAGGCCGTAACGCTCCGGCAGGCTGGCCACTTCGGTAGTGGGGATGGATGCGGGATCAACGCCCTCCTCCACCATGAGCCGGTCGAACACGTATTCCGGCACCGTGTTCGCCGCCACGCCCACGCAGGCCGTCTCGTCTCCGGGGTGCTCCTGAGCGTAGGCTGCAAGCCCAACCAGATCATCGTAGGGCGCGTCGGGCGCGGTCACCACGCCGAACCGGCCTTGGCTCACATCCGTCCCCAGCGTGACCCACTCAGCCACCACGGGCGTCCCCGCTTCGCAGAGCTTCACCGCGCGCATCACGTCAGTCATGGCCATATCCACCTGGCCAGCCGTGATGGCCGAAGACAAGCTCTGGGCGGAGTCGAACACCTCCAGCTCCACCTGCACGCCTTCGCCAGTGAAATAGCCCGCATCTTCTGCCACCCAAGCGGGCAGGATGTCTTCCGTGGGCATGGTGCCGATGCGCACCACCGGCGCTTCCCCGTCAACGGCGCTTTCTTGAGACGCGCAACCTGCCAGGCCGCAAAGAAGCGCGCTGATGAGCGCGAAAGATGCCAGAACGGCCACCGTGCGCGTGACCATGGAACCTTTGGAATGCAGCATTCTCACCCTCCGTCATGCCTATGGATGAGCCAGATTATAGCCGGGGGTCACGCCTCCGCGCGTTCCCGTTCCGTGTCCGGTTCGATGTGGACGAGCACCTCCCGGACCTCCGGGTGCTCCTCTTTGATGGCGGCTTCTATCTCATCTCCGATGCCGTGGGCCTTTTCCACGGTCATCTGCGGATCCACCAGCACATGCAGATCCACGTACACCTCGGATTCCGT
The DNA here is from genome assembly GCA_910580205.1 of uncultured Eggerthellaceae bacterium. Taxonomy (GTDB): domain Bacteria; phylum Actinomycetota; class Coriobacteriia; order Coriobacteriales; family Eggerthellaceae; genus MGBC163016. The sequence continues at coordinate 24,297 of CAJTVP010000017.1, read as the reverse complement.
GCCGCGCGTGCGGACCCGATGCACATGCACCGCGCCCTTGACGCCTTCCGCAACGACCGTGAGGTCCTCCGGGGCGATGCGCGCGTGATCGGACAACGTGCGGAACGCTCGGCGGAACACGTTCACCGCTGATGCCAGGATGAACACGGTCACCACCAGCGCCATGATGGGGTCCGCCATGGGGAAGCCCGCCATGACCAGCCCGAGCCCGACGATGACGCCGATGGATACGAGCGCATCCGAGAAGGTGTGAGCCGCGTCCGCCCGCAGGATCTCGCTCCCCAGCTTCTTACCCGCACGGCGTTCGCAAGATGACACCGCGATGTTCACCGCCAACGTGCCCACCATCACCACGAACGATCCCACGCCCACCTGCGCGGTGTAATCGCCCGTTGACAACCGCTCGATCGCACCTGTGCCCACCTCGAACGCGGCGATGAGCAGCAGCGCTCCGATCACGAGCGACCCGTAGGTTTCGAACTTGGAATGGCCGTAGGGGTGCCCCTCATCGGCCGGGCGCGCTGCCAACGTGATGCCCACGAGCCCCACCACGTTGCCCAACGTGTCGAAGAGCGAATGGATGCCATCGGCCTGCATGGAGGCCGAATGGGAAGCCAAGCCGTAGGAATACTTCGCTGCGGCCACAGCCAGATTCAGGACGAGCACGATCCACAGGATGCGCTCGATGCGCTTGGTGCGCACTTCTTTCGGTTGTTCGACGGAAGTCGCCATGGTCGGTGGGATGTCCGCTGGCCTGTGCGTTGGTGCGCGGGTGCTCAGCTGACGCTGGCGCCCACGCGCTCGCCTGCGCTCTGGGCTAGATGACCTTGCCTTTGCAATGGTCGATCACGTGCTGCAGGATCTGGGATTCGCGGCCGTGGAACTCGCGCTTGCGCGCCACCAGCTTGCCGTCCACCGGCTCCTCGTAGGCGATGGTGGCCCGTTCGTAGCGGGTGATCTTGTGCGCGCCGTCAACGGAGAAGCATTCCTCCTCCATCTTGACCGGGTAGAGCGCTTTCACCAAACGGGGATTGAACACGGGCTTGAGCTCATCTTTGTCCGTGAGATAGATGGCCACGCACTTCGTCTCGCCTATCTGATTCGCCGCAAGGCCAGCCACGTCTTCCATGGACTCCGCCGTATCCAGAAGGTCCTGCACGATGGGCATGTCCTCGATGGTTGCCTTCTCGCACGGCGTTGAGAGGATGGTTTCGTCTTTCACGATGTCTTTGACCATGGCATGCGCCTTTCGCCCGCTGATTTCAAGTCAAGACACTATAGCACCCCAGCGCGTAACGGCGAATCAACGATACGGATGACCATGGAAACGATGTTCCGTGCACACAGAGAAGCCTCAGAGCTGCGCCTACCATGCAACCCAGCGAACACGGAATCCGTCAGTCGCCTCTGACGATGACCGCATGAAGAATCCGAGTGAAGGAGCGCGCCATGCAACAAGTGTTGAACGATGCTGATTTCGATTCCAAGGTTCTGGATGCGCCGGGCAAGGTCTTGGTGGAGTTCTTCGCCACCTGGTGCCCGCACTGCCAGCGGATGCAGCCGATCTTGGATGACGTAGCGGCGAAGAGCGCGGGCGCATATGCGGTCTATCAGGTAGATGTGGACAAGTCGCCGGATCTGGCCTCAGAATACGCGCCGAACGGGTTCCCCACCTATGTCCTGTTCCAGGATGGCGCGGCCGTGAAGACGCTCACTGGCGAACAGAGCGAAGAGACGCTGTTGGCGTTGGCGTGACGAGCGGAGGGGCGCCGCTTCAGGGACAGCGCTCCAGGAGGCATCCTGGAGGCATCACTCTGGGAACGAGTAGGCCACCGTTTGCGGCGCGCCATGTGCGTCCAGCTGTTCCACGCGCACGAACACGGCTTTCACGGAGGCATAGCCCGCTTGTTGCAGCGCGTAAGCGTAGCATCGCGCCTGGAGCAGATGCTTCTCATGCAGCTCTTCGGGGGTCTCCCCTGCATAGCCCCCCGTCTTGTAATCCACCAGGAATGCCGTGTCCCCTCGCACCCCCAAGGCGTCCATCTCCCCTTCCAGATACCGGGTACGCCCCTCCGGGTCCATGAACGTGACCATGAACGGCACCTCAGCATCCACCTGCTCATAGGATGCCAGCTCACGGGCTATGGGGCTGGCGAACCACGCGCGCAAAGCTTGTTCCAGCCGCGCCCGTTGGGACTCTGTCAGCTTCAGCTTCTCCGCCTGCACCTCCATCTCCGCTGCGGAAGGCATCGTGAGCCCATGGGCACCGGATGCGTTGCGCAGGAGGATGGCCTTCTGCGCCAGGCGATGAAACGCCGTTCCCAAAGAGGTGGCGTCTTCTCCGAAGACGTGCGCGGGCTCATGCTCCTCTGGGGCGTTTGACGGCGCGTCCCGTTTCGGCTGCTCGGCAGATTCCGGCTCGTGGGCGAACTCCTTGGACAGAGACGTGTAGGAGCACACATCCGCGCGCACACCCGAAGATGAAGCCAGATGCGGCATCTCTGGGAGCGAGCGCACCGGGATCAGGAAATCCGCTCCAGCTGAGCTGACAGCGCTCGGTTCGCCGGGGCCTGCGGCATCCGCTTCGCCACCGTCCTGGGGTTCCAAATCCTCAAGCGCCTCATAGCGGTGGAACACAACTCGCGCTGGCCGCGATCCACCATATCCATGCATGTTCTTCTCATCAAAGCCCTTCGCTTCCACATCCCATTGGAGCGCCTGGTACACCTCCCGCATCACGCCATGGTTGCTGTACGGCTCTTTGCCCTTGGGCGCAGGTGCCTTGTTCGCTCCGTAGCTCACGTAGAGCGATCTCACCGCGCGTGTGAGCCCCACATAGAACAGCCGACGCGCTTCTGCCAGCATCTCCTGGCGCACGGTCTGGGCAAGGGCGAACCGCAGTTGGCCAGGCGTCTTCGCATCTTGGGGACGGCTGATGCGCGCCTCTTCCGCAAGCGCCGCCAACGGCCCTTCGATGCCCTTCGGCAGCGAAAAACCGCGCGCGGACAAAGCGTAGAGCGCATCCCCATCGTTCTCTGCGTAGAACAAAGGCGCGTTCTCCGCCCCTGTCTTGAACTCCGCCACAGCCACGTGGTCGAACTCAAGGCCCTTCGATCCATGGATGGTCATGATCTGCACGAAATCCGCCTCTTCGGCGGACAAGACGCCGGGCGATTCCTTCATCAGCTGCACCTTGGCCTCGAACGCCGCGACGCGGGACGCCAGGCCGCCCTGCTCCACCGTTTCCAGGATCCCCATGAGCTTCGACCAATTGCCCACGCTGGCGAGCCCGGCCACGCCGGCCGCCTGAGCCCGATCGAGCGCCCCGGATGCCACCAACACCCGCCGAACGCCGCGCGAAAGCGCGCCCGAGCGCGCATCCCGGACGAAGCGCCGAAGCACGATCCGCGCGCACTCCACTGGTTCCGCCTGCTCTGGCGCAAGCCCGAACTCTTCCAAGCTGTTCCCTGAGAAGAATCCCTTCGCCAAGCTGCCATGATGGAGGCCGCCGTCTTCCCCGCGAAAATGGGACAGCGCCAGAAGCGCATCGTCGGACACCGCGAAGAGGCTTGAAGTCAAGCAATCCAGAAGCGCTTGCTCGTCAGCGCGATTCAGCGCGAGACGCAACAGCGCCTGCATCGTCTTCGCCTCTGGAGTGCCAAGCAAGATGGACCCAGCGGTCATCATGGATTCCAAGCCCTCTGCCCGCAACGCGTCGATGTAGATCTGCGCGTTTCCAGTGGTGCCCAAAAGCAGCGCGAATGACTGGCGCGGAGCGTCCGGCACCTTGTCATAGGCGCGCTTGATCCGCGCGAAATGCCGCGCGATGCGCCGGGCGGCCTCCTCCGGCACCAGCCGTTGCAGCTCCTCGCCCCTTTTATAGTGAGCCACATCCACGCTCACCCGTGGCAGCCCATCCATGACCGCGTCGGGTTCCTTGTCGATGGCGCCGCGCGGAGCCAGCTTCAGATATTCGTCGCCGAACGAACCCTCTTGGCTGAACACGGCATCCACGAACGCGAGGATGTCGCCATGGCTGCGGAAGTTCTCAGCCAGCTTCGGCTGCAGCTGATCCTCTTTCAAATCCGGGAAAGCCGCTGCCAAACGATCGCGATACTCCGTGAACGCCGCCACGTCCGCCCCACGGAACCGATAGATGCTCTGCTGCGCATCCCCCACCACGCACACGTTCGCCATGTCCGGTTGCGCGATGAGCCGGATGATCTCTATCTGGACCTTGTTCGTGTCCTGGAACTCGTCCACCATGATGAGCCGGAACTGCTCACGGCAGCGCGCCGCCAAATGCGGATGGGCGCGAAGAGCCTCCAGCGTGAGCCGGAGCAGGTCATCGTTGTCCACCACGCCCGCCTCATGCTTGAGCCGGCTGTACTCCCCGTCAAAGGCCTGGGCGAGCCTGAAGACCCCCTCCGCCACTTGCGCGCCCAACGCCGCCTCCAATTCAGAGAGCGCCTTCGCGTGAGCCAAACGGTAGCCTTGCAGCACCTCATCCGTGCCCTTGCCCTTGCCGAACGCGGGCGTGAGCACCGGGAATGCCTTCAGCGCCGCTCGATAGCCTGATGCGTCAAACCCGTCATCCATGAAAGAGAGCGCCGCTTGGTCGCATGCCAGCCAGGCATCGCTCACCGCCACCGACTCCGAGAGCTTTTCCAACACAGGCGCTTCATTCTTCTTGTGAGGCGCTTTCTCCCAAGCCCCCACTGCCTGAAGCACCTCTTCGGCGCAGAGGCGCAGGCGCGAAAGGTCATCTTTGGGATGCACATCCGGTTCGAGCGAATGGAACGCCGCCAGGCCTTCAGGAAGCGCGCTGGCGCGGTTGATGATCTCCCGTGCATCATCCATGAGCCCGCGGCCATGCTCCCCCACGCGCACCAAAGGCTGCGTGCTCTCAGGAATGCGCACGTTCAGCTCCCCGGAGCTCACCTGCGCCAACACCGCCTCTTGGGCTTGGGCCGTAAGCTCTTCTTCCTCAAGCTCCGTCATCAGGCGGAACTCAGGATCCAACCCTATCTCAAGGGCGTTCTCATGCAAGAAACGAGAGCAGAAACCATGGATGGTGGAGATCCATGCCGCATCCGCCGCGAAGGCCTGCTCTTGGAAACCTTCATCCGCCAGCGTGGTGCGGATGCGTTCGAGCAGCTCCGCAGCCGCTTTCTCCGTGAATGTGATGGCCAGCACCTGATCGATGGAGTCCAGTTTGAAGCCCTCCGGCGTGCCCAGAAACGCGTTCGCCGTGCGCAGCTTCAGCGTGAACGTCTTGCCGCTGCCCGCACCAGCCGCCACGAAAAGCGGACCGGGCAGCGTCCTGATGACGGTCTTCTGCGCCGTGTTGCAGAACGAGGTGTCCACCTAGCCCCTCCTCTCCTGGCAGAACGTGAGCGGACAATAGGCGCAGCCACCGCCCTCGGACCGGGGCAGGATGACGCCCTCCTGCATCCCGCGGACCACAGGGATGAGCGCTTCTTCAACTGCATCAAGGAACTCTTGGAAATCCATGCTCACCTGGGATTTGGAAGCATCCGCCACGTCTTGCGCTGGATAGCGGAGACGATCGAATGATCCCGCCATCAGTCCAGAGGCGCCCTGCGCTCGGTAGCTCAAGTACAGCGCCCCCACGCACGCCATATCGGCGAAGGCGGGAAGCTGCCGGACCACCTGCGCGTATACGAGCGTTTGGATGAAACCGGGCGGAGCATCGAGCCCTTCCGCCGGCGTTCCCGCTTCGTGACCACCAACGGATCCTTTGTAATCAAGGACGGTGAAAGCACCGGCCTCTGGATCCACATCCACGCGATCCACTGATCCGCGAATGACCGCGCCTGCGTAGGTGGCGCCGTCCGCATCCTTGATCTCCAGCTCTCCGCCGAACACGCTGAAGCCCTCAGGCATCAGCGGCATGAACCCGATGGCATCCAAGATCCCTTCGCGCAGGTCCGCCATGGCGAGCGCATCCCGCGTGCTGACCACAGCGCAGCGCTGGCCCGGCTCCTCATCTGGCTGCGCCGCCATCATCTCGTCGAACACGCGAGCCGCCATGGTTTGCGCGCAGGTCACATTCTCCGCATCCACGCGCGTGATGCTGGAAGCGGCCAGCTCATCGAAGGTCCGTCTGAAGACCTCGTGCGCGAACGTGCCCATGCTCAAGTTGTCAAGCATTTCATCCAGAGCGTTGATGGCCACCTTCCGCTCAATGAACCACCGGTAGGGACACTGGTTGTAGCATTCGATCTGCGAGGCGGATAAAAGCGGCAGATCGGGATGGATTTCGCTACGACGCATGAAAGCATCCATGCTCAACGCCGCCAAATGACCCTGGATAGGGCGAGGATACCGCTTCTCCCCTTCCAGAGGAGCGAACGTGCGCCCGAATCCGCCCACCACGTCCACCTCATCCACCAACAACGAAGCAGCGCCCGGCATATCCGGCACCATGAAGATGCCATCCGCATCAACGGCGCGCTTCTTGCCGTCGCACTGGGCTTTGACCACAGCATCCACCAGCTCATCGAACAAGAATGAAGGGTAGAGCTGTTGGCCCGCTGCGCCGCGCACCGGCATGATGCAGGCCACGTGCGTGCGAGCAGCCCTCGCCGCCGTGGCGAAGGCCGCCCGCTTCTCTTGGTAGAGGTCGCGTTCGTCATGGATGCCCATGAGCGCGAAGAGGCTCTCCGTTGCTGGCCGCGCTCGCTTGATGGGAATGGCGTCTTTGGTGAGATCGGCGAACACGACCGCGTCTGCGCTTGCAGGCGGCAACGCATCCATGGCATCCATCCCGCGGAACTCCACAGACGCACGTGCTTGTTCGGAGGCTTGCGCGGCAAGGGCGATGCGCACTGGCATCTCCTGGGCGAACGGAAGAGCATTGCCCGCGCCCAATCCCTGCGCCGTCTCCAACAATGCAGCCAATTCTGAAAGCGCCACGAAGTCCTCTTGAGCAAGCCCCTTGATGGCTTCGCAAGAATCCAGAGCCTCTTCAAGGGCTGCGACTGCCTCCGCGGCCTGCTCTTGGATCACGCGCTCGAACGCAGCGAACGTGGGCGACGCCTGCCGGATCCGGTCAAGGATCTCCTCGCGCGTCATGAGCGCATCTGCGCGGATGGCCGTGTTCAACGCTTGGGCTTCGGAGGCGCGAAGCCCAGAGAGCGGCTGATAGGCGAAATCAGTGGCGGCAGCGAGCGGATACACGGTGCCAGCCACAAGACCCTGCACCGCCTGGAGCGCGATGCCGATGTTGGTTCCTAAGAAAGGCGCGGTGCACAGACAAGCGCTCTGGATGCTCTCGCCAGCGAAGGTGGGCGCCAGCGCAGTGAACAGCCCACGGGGATCCGGCGCGAACACGACGACGCGCGGAAGCGCTTCGGACGAGCCGTTGCGATCCACCTCCGCCGCCTGGACAGCCTCTTCGACCGCATCCTTCACCAAACGCGGCATGGGCGTGGCGCCCGCCGCGAACCGGAATGCGGCCGCGGCTCCTTCTGCCATTGCAAGCGACGGAAGTGCAAGGGACGAGCTTTGCGGGTCCAGCGCAGCCAACCATGCCTCCACCGCCGGGGCGGCGAACAGCGGTTCCGCCACCTGCACCGCATCGTGCAGAGCAGCAGGTTCTTGAGCAAGGAAACGCGCAGCTTGGGCGGGTTCGATGAGCCTCCTCTCCTCAAGAGCGCGCAGATAACGGATGATCCCGTTGAGCGCGGCGCGCTGGCCCGCAGGCAGGTCCAACAGCGCATCCATATCATCTGAGAGATGCGCCAGATATCCATCGAACTCTTCCGTGCCCGCATACCGCGCCACCCCGTCGGCCAACAGCCGTACGGTGCCCAACGTTGGGCGCAAAGGGAGATCAGGATCCTCGTGGGAAAGGTCCTCAAGGACGTCCGCCATGAGGAGCTGGCGCGACGCGGCATCCACGAGCGCGCGCTCATCTCCGAACAGATCCCACTGCTCCTGAAGGAGCCAAGCGGGCGTGGTCACATCTTGCCCCAGCGTGCATGCGCTCTCCGCACGCTGCTTGCGCAGCCCTATGGCGCGCTCAGACGAGCGGACGACCTCTGTTCGACGACGAAAACCCATGCCACTCATCATAGCCCATGACCCCTCGCCCGATGAACATCATGCCCCGCGATCCAACGGGGGGCCCTGATTCTGATTGAGTCGTAGCAGCGCTGATGCCGTAGGCGAAGCGCACCCGCGCCGCATCGCGGCGCATGCATGTTGGTCAGAGCCGCAACTCCAAACCGATCGGGCAATGATCCGACCCCTGCACTTCGCTGTAGATGGACGCCGCTTCTATCTTGTCCTCAAGATCACGGCTCACCAGGAAATAATCCAGTCGCCAGCCGGCGTTCGTCCGGCGCGCTCCGAACTTGTAGCTCCACCACGTGTACGCATCCGCCAGATCCGGGTGCAGATATCGGAACGTGTCGATGAACCCGGCTTCTTGCAGCGCATCCATCTTGCCGCGCTCTTCATCCGAGAAGCCCGTGTCCCCACGATGCGCATCCGGATGCTTCAGGTCGATATCTTGATGCGCCACGTTGAAATCCCCGCACATCACGACCGGCTTCGGAGCCGTGCGCTCACCTTCGCCTGTGCGCGGCAGCGCATCCATGGCCGCATCCCCATCCTTCGCCAGCAGGAACGCCTCGAACGCAGCCGCCTCCGCCTCGTCGGCGGTCATCCCCTCCGATGGCCTGCTCACCGGCACGCCAGCAGGGATCACGCCCGCCTCAAGCCCTTGGCAAAACTCGCGGAATGCATCATCCCACTGCATCCGATGGTCGATGCGCGCCAGCTGCGCCTGCGAATTGGGCGTGTAGACGTTCACGAACCAGAGCTCCGGGAACTCCGCCGCCAACAACCGTCCCTCCGCGTCCAGATACCCATCCCCCAGCCCATGCAGCACCTGGAGCGGCTCCTCTCGCGAGAAGATGGCCGTGCCGGAATACCCTTTGCGCTGGGCGTAGCTGTAGAACTGGTGGTATCCAGGCAGCTCCAACGCCACCTGGCCGGGCTGGCACTTCGTCTCTTGCAGCGCGAACACATCTGCGCCGAACTGGCCGAACACCTCCAGGAAATCCTTTTTGAGCACCGCGCGAACGCCGTTCACATTCCAAGACACGAACCTCATGGGGCCTCCTTCAGGCATCTTCGCCGGTTCCTATTTATGGTATGGCTCCCCGCGCAGGATCTTGAACGCCCGGTAGAGCTGCTCGAGCAGCACCACGCGCGCCAGATTGTGCGGCAGCGTGATATCCCCGAACGACCACCGAAGGGCGGCGCGGCTGCGCACCGCATCCGACACGCCGCACGATCCGCCGATCACGAACGCCACGTCGTTCACGCCATCCAGCGGCCAGGCCTCAAGCGCCTCTGCGATCTGCGGGCTGGACACCCGCTTCCCGCGCACGTCCAACAGCACCACGCGCTCATCCGGTGCGAGCGCCCGGCAGATGGCCTCCCCTTCACGGGTGACCGCGGCCGCCTCTCCTCCAGCGCGCGCCGGGTCCGCATCCGGCACCTCCGCCACTTCTACCTGCGCGTAAGGCCCCAACCGCTTCAGATACTCCGCGCACGCATCCCGCCAGAAGCGCTCCTTCAACGACCCGACGGCCACCACGCGCAAGTGCATCATGAGCCCATCACGCCCTCACCGGCGAATCAGCCGCGCGGCCATGTATTCGTTGGCCGCCGCCTCTTCCGCGTCATCAAGCGGACGAAGCTGAAGCGCCTCTCCGCGCCCGACCCGCGCTTGCGACCGCTCCAGCGCCCGGACGAGCAGCCAGTCGGCCACTTCCGGATTCTTCGGCAGCAGCGGCCCGTGCAGATACGTGCCGATCACATTCTTATAGCGGACGCCGTCAACGGCCTGCTCACGCGGCCCATCGTCCGTGTTGCCGTGCCCTGTGTGCGAGATGACGCGCCCGAACGGCTCCGCATCCCCGTCCAGCACCGTGCGCCCCGCATGATTCTCGTACCCGATCACGGGACGGCCCGCCAAGACGGAATCCAGGGCTATGTTGTCCACGAGGCGGTCCGCCGACGTCCCCGGCCGCCGCGTCTCCAACGGCAGGATGTCAAGCCCTGGCACCTCTTCGCCATCCAGCAACCACGTGCGTCCGAGCATCTGATAGCCACCGCAGATCGCCAGGACCGGACCGCCCTCTTCCACATAGGCCGCCAGCTCATCGCGAACGCGGCCCAGCTCTTCGCTGGCCATGCGCTGTTCGCGGTCAGGGGAACCGCCGATGAACAGCAGGTCCGCAGCATCCAGATCCAACGTCTCGCCGAACCGGACCTCCTGCACCTCCACCGGAATGCCGCGCCACGCCAGACGCTGCTTCAACACGCGCACGTTGCCGCCGTCCCCGTAGAGGTTCAGCAGATCGGGGAGCAGGTGCACGATGCGAACAGGCGGCTGGTCAAAGCCGTCATCGGAAGCAGGCTCTTCGCTTCCAACAGTCGTCTCAGCGAACTCCTCAACGGCAGACTGCGGTGGTTCACGCTCCTCAGAAGCGGAAGCCCCTGCCTCCGCGGCCGCCATCTTGTCCAGGGCGGCCTTCACGGGCGGGAGTGCCGTGTAGTTGGCGATAGCGTACACCGCCGCGTCCGGCGCCACATCCCCCGCATCCGCGATGCGCGTGAACACCTCTTCCACGCCCTCCACCAGCTGCGCATCAACGCCTGCATACTTCAAGCGCACCTGCAAGTCATTCTTGCGGGAGCCGCCAGCGAAGACAGCTTGGATGTTCGGCTGGCTCAAGAGCTCCTCGAAGTCGATGTCCCAGATCCAAGAGATGTCGCGTCCGTCCACGTCGCGGTCGTTGATGAAGAACGCCACGACGCGTGGTCCTCCATCGCCGCCGACGATGCGCAGATTCTGATTGAAGCCCGTCGGGTTCTTCGCCAAGTTCAGAAGCGTCCGCCGCCCGTGCAGACGGTAATCCTGCAAGCGCCCGTTCTTCGGATCGAATGCGCTCACCGCCGCCTGGATCTGCGGCTGCGTGCACCCCATCACCGTGCATGCGGCGAACACCGCGAGCAGGTTGTAGACCATGTACGTGCCAGAGAGCCGCGCCGCCAGCTGCGCCCGCTCCCCTGCGCGCTTGCCCGTGATGGCGAACTCAAGGCCGTGCGGGTTCAAGCGCACGTCCGTGGCCGCGAAGTCCAGAGTTGGGCGAGTGAATCCGCATTCCGGGCAGGCGTACGCTCCCAATTGGCCGTACTGACGATATGCGTAGGTGAGCATGGATGAGCACGACTGGCAGATGGTGGCGTCCGCCACGGCGTTCTGCGCCAGGTTCATGCAGCCCTCAACGCCAAAGGAGATGTTCGCCGGGGCGCTCGCGCGGGCCGGAGACGCCGCTGCGCGCTGGGCGATGAACTCGCAGAGCGGATCGTCCGCGTTGTAGATGAGCGTGGTGTTCGGGGAGCCCTCCAGCCCGGACACGATCGCATCCTGGATGCGATCGATCTCCCCGCAGCGGTCAAGCTGATCGCGGAAGAGGTTCAGCAACAAGAAGTAGGTAGGGCGCAAGTCCGGCACCACGTTCGCCGACCAGAGCTCATCGCATTCGAAGACGCCCCAGTCCGCCCCGCGCGTGTGGAGGAGCGCGCTGGCCACGCCGCTTTTCAGGTTCGCGCCCGTGCGGTTGCAAGCCACCGACGCTCCCGACCTCTCAAGCACGTCCGCGATCACGTTCGTGACCGTGGTCTTCCCGTTCGTTCCCACCACCACGATGCTGCCTTGCCGGATGCGCCCGCGCAGATCCTGGATGAGGGCCGGGTCCAGAGCCAGCCCCACGATGCCCGGAAGGTTCGCTGCGGGACGTCGGGCGAGGGTGCGCAAGCCCCAGGTGACCACGCTGCTCGCCGCCTGCGCCACGTTCGTTCGGATGCCCACGCGCCCTCCTGTCAGCCCGCCGTTCTCGTTTCGTGCCAGTATACCGAAGGACAACGAGCGTCGGGATTCGCTAGAATGAATCCAAAACCCCTCAAGGAGCACCCAGTGGATATCGCGCAACTCACATCTGTGGCCATCTTCGTCATCGCGCTGGCCGTGATCATCTCCGAAAAAGTCCACCGTGCCGTGGTGGCCCTCACCGGGGCGGCGCTCGTGCTCATGCTGGGGATCATGCCCTTCGACGAGGCCATCACCCACATTGATTTCAACACGCTCGGCGTGCTGTTCGGCATGATGCTCTTCGTGGGCGTGGTGAAGCTCTCCGGGCTCTTCGAGTATCTGGCCGTCAAATGCGCGCACCTGGCGAAGGGCGACCCGTGGCGCATCATGGTGCTGTTCATCCTGCTCACGGCGCTCCTCTCCGCATTCCTGGACAATGTGACCACCGTGCTTCTGATCGGACCGATGACGCTCAACATCTGCAAGCTTCTGAAAGTGGATCCCACGCCGTTCCTCATCACGGAGATCATGGCGTCGAACATCGGCGGCACGGCCACGCTCATCGGAGACCCGCCGAACATCATGATCGGCTCGGCCGCCGGGTACGGCTTCGTGGACTTCATCGCCGTGGATGCGCCCGCGGTCATCCTCATCCTGGCTGTCATCTGCGTGATCTTCTACTTCATGTACGGCCGCAAGCTCACCACGCCGCAGTCAGAGATCGATGACGTCCTGGCGCTGCGCCCGGCGGATTACATCAAGGATCGCCGCCTGCTCCGCATCTCCGTGGCCATGATCGGGCTCGTGGTCGTGGGCTTCATGTTCCACGGGAACCTGGGCTGGGAGTCCAGCGTGATCGCCCTGGCCGCCGCTGCGCTCATCCTCTTGCTCTCGCGGGCGAACATAGATCATGCGCTGGCCCAGGTCGAATGGACCACGCTCGTGTTCTTCGCGGGCCTGTTCATCATCGTGGGCGCCATGACCGCCACCGGCGTGATCGACATGCTGGCCACGTGGCTGGTGGATGTGACCGGCGGCAACGTTTTCCTGACCATGATCGTGCTCCTGTTCGGGTCCGCGGTCGTCTCCGCGTTCTTGGACAACATCCCGTTCGTGGCCACCATGATCCCCATCCTGCTCTCCATGGAGGCAGCGGGCATGGACGTGACTCCGCTGTGGTGGGCGGTGTCGCTGGGAGCGTGTTTGGGCGGCAACGGCTCGCTCATCGGGGCGTCAGCGAACGTGGTGCTCTCCGACATCTCCCGCAAGAACGGATATCCCATCACGTTCGTGCAATTCCTGAAGGTGGGCTTCCCGGTCATGCTGCTGACCGTGGTCTTGGCGGCGGGCTACCTGGTCCTCCGCTTCCCGCCGATGTAGCCTGCAACCCAAACGCTATCGGCGGGCGGCTGGGGGGCAGCCGACCATTCGAAACGCTGCAGAAACAGACAAAGACAGCGAGGGTTCCCAGGGTGCCTGAGATTGGCCCGTCATGCGGCCGAGCAGCCTTCGCGCTGTGAGGGAAAGCATGAAAGGGCCAAGATCAGGTGCATCTGGGAAGCCGCAGCGTCAATAGGTTGCGAACCCGGATGGGTTCGCAACTAAAAGAACGTAGCTTTGTGCAGGGCCTCGCGCATGCGCCGTGCTGCCTTCTCGTTCATGAGGGGGATGCGGTTGTCCAGAAGCTGCACCAGCTTCTCCTGATTGAGCGGCACCATCCCCTCGAAGCGCACGATGTCCGTATCATGCGAGCAGTTCACCATCGTGGTGCACGTCAGGTTCGCCACGAGCGTCTGGATCTCCCGCGCCATCTCCGCTTCCGTCGGCGCTTCCCAACGCCCGGCGCGGATATCCTCCGCCAGCGGCCAGCGCTGCGTGGGCGTGAGCGTGACCACCAGGATGCGCGACGGCGCCGCTTCGCTGAACACCTTCGCTGAAGCCAGCGCGTTCTCCTGCCCACGACCCGCACCCGCCATGCCCGCCAGATAGAAGAACGTGAACCGGATGCCAGCGTCGTGCAGCCGCTTCGCTTGGGCGACGATGTCCGCGGCCGTGTGCCCCTTCTGCATGAACGCGAGCGCCTCATCGAATCCGCTCTCCGCGCCGATGGTGATCTCATCCACCCCGCGCGCAGCCAGCGTCCGCAGCTCTTCATCGGTCTTGTGGGCCACATCCACGATGCGGCAGAACCCGCCGTAGCTGTTCACGGACGGGATGCGCGCCTCCACCTCGTCGAACACCTCAAGAAGCCGCTTCGTGGGCAGCGCGAACGGATTCCCGCCCGTGAGATAGATGCGCCGGGTGAGCGCCGTGGCTGTCTCGGCGATCTCGTCGATATCCCGTCGCACCTCCTCAAGCGGGATGGGCGCGAAGGGCACATCTATGAAGATGTCGCAGAACCGGCATTTCCCATGGGAGCACCCCGTCACGATCTGGAGCATGGGATTCGCCATGTCGTGCGGAGGACGATGTTGCGGTGATTCGATGGTCATGATTCCTCCTGCCTTCATCGGACGGTCCGAAACGCTGATGGGGCTGGGCTGGAGAGCGCCCCTCAGCTGCTCTCGCGCGCCAAAAGGGCTGCGCCCAGCGCGCCGCAAAGGTCTGGGTCCTTCCCCACGAACACGCTGGCGCCCAGCTTGCGCTCAAGCTCCGCCACGACCCCGCGGTTCCGAGCCACGCCACCGGTCATCATGAACGGCCCTTCCCCCTTCGCCCGAGCCACCATGGAGGCGGTTCGGCTGGCGATGGACTTGTTCAGCCCATGCACGATGTCGTCGTGCGCATGGTCATCCGCGATCAACGATATCACTTCCGACTCCGCGAAGACCGTGCACATGGCCGATATCGTCAGGTCTTGATCCCACCTCTGGCCCGCTTGCGCCAGCTCTGGCAGGGAAAGCTCCAAGGTGCGCGCCATGGCCTCCAAAAAACGCCCCGTGCCAGCCGCGCATTTGTCGTTCATGATGAAGTTCGCCACGGTGCCGTCTTCGTGCAAGCAGATCACCTTGGAATCCTGGCCGCCGATATCCACGATCGTGCGGATCTGCGGGGCAATGGCATGAGCGCCCCGCCCGTGGCAGGTGATCTCCGTCACCGCATCATCCGCGAACGAGATGTTCCCGCGCCCATAGCCGGTCGCGAAGATGCGCCGGATGGCGCTCGCCCGCTCCCCCATCTGCTCCTTGATCGCCGCGAGAGCAGCCTCCGCGCCCATAGACGCCTTCGGCCCCGTGCGCACGATGGCGCTCGCCACCATCTCTCCGCTCTCATCGATCACGACCATGTTCGTGCTGGTGGAGCCGGAATCGATCCCAGCGAACAACGCCTCTTCCATGGCAACCTCCCCCATCTCCGCTTTCCGGCTCTCACCCCGCGCGCTCGGCGCCCTCACCGCTCCCTTCCCAAGCGCTCCAGAGGCGCTCTCCCAGAACGCCTCCAGCCGCGTGGAGAGCTGACCGGGTGGTTGCGGACGATAATCCGACTCTATCTTGAGGATGGGCAATGGCGCTTCCTCTTTCAGACGGATGTAATCGAACCCGTAGAAATCGCAGAACTTGACGGTGTTGTAGATGACACCCACCAGATCCGGATGCTCCGTCAACTCACGGCGACGCGCCACATCCGCCATGCGCATGCAGGGGATCTGCATCAAAAGCCCGTGGGCGTACCAATCCATGCAGTCAGCGAACAGAGCGTCTCCATCCCCCTGACCGCGATCCGCCTCCGTCCCCGCTGCCAAGCACATCTCCGCCGCCAAGCATCTCTCTCGAAGCTCTTCGGGCAGCGGCGGCAACGTGCGATTGCCTCCACAGGTGAGATCGACCACCGGAGCGCCAAGGCTGCTGCGGATGGCGTCCAGCAACCCGTCGGATGCGCGAGCGCCCATCACCGCGAAGAACGGTTCCTCCGGCAGCAGGTCAGCCACCTGCCCGTTCGCGCTCTCGCAGGCTTTCGCGAACGCCGCAGGGCTGAACGGAACGCCGCTCCGTTGCACCAGCGTGGCCGCCAACGCCGAAAGCCCCTCTGCGAAGCGCATCCGCGCGCATGAGCTCTCATCGTGAGGCAGGTCCACCAGCTCCAACAGGCGGTCCCCTCCCTCACCATCTTCCACGTGCAGCACATCGAAGGCCCGTCGGATCGAATCGCAGCAGTCCATGAGGACCATGTCTCCCCCAGCAAGCGCCGTTTCGATCAGCATCTTCGCATGGCTGCACAGATTCACATGGGTGCGCACTTCGGCCTGCTCGAACTGCGCGCATTCGGCGTCAGCCAAATGCGGCCGGAATCCGCAGGCGGCCAGCAGCTCCAGAGGCGTGTACTTGCAGAAATAGGCGCATGGGCGCATCGCCTCCGCATCGGCCGCAGCGGAAGCGCCGCTGCCGCACGCCGACGCCATCCAGCTCATGAGCGCACCGCCTCAAGGAACGCGTTCGTCCGCGTGATCATCTGACCGTCAGCCACGTTGCGCGGGTCGCACCCGTCGCCGTCCAGCACGAGCACCGGGATCCCCTCCCGTTCGAACTCCTCTTTCGCCAGAGCGGAAAGCCCCATGGTCTGCTTGCAGCCCCAATGGCAGAACAGCACCGCGCCATCCGCCCGAGCCTGCTTCGCGCTTTCCAAGGCGCACTGGATGCGCCGTTCAGCCGCGCCGTTGTTGGAGCTCTCCACGATCCGTCGCGCCAGGGATTCGAAAGGATGCTCTGGATCCGGCAGAGCGAGGGACTCGTAGGACAGGTCGCACCCGACCAGCTCCGCGCTCACCGCTCCATCGAACACGCCCCGCATGCTCATCTGCCAATTCGGGAGCGTGTGGATCCAGAAGATGCGCGGCACCCGGCATGAGGCGCCTCTGGCAGATGCGGTCACGCCTCCATTTGCGGCCGCCTTGCGAGACCGCCTGGCTCCTCCGCTCCCACCAAGCGCGCTCAGCATCTCGTTGGCGAAGCGCAAAGACGCTGGATGGCCCAGCATGCAATGGGTAGCGATCACCAGGCAGAGCTCTCCTGTGGTGGTCATGGGAAGCGTGGCTTCGCCCCGAAGCCGTCGGAAAGCGCGCACGGCGCTCACGGTCTTCGCTGATGCGCCCATGACCTTCCGCAAACGCTCCTCATCAAAGGAGCGCCCCAGGATCTCTTCCAAAGCTGCCACGGTCCGGCGCAGCTGGCCGGCCACATCCCGCACTGCCTCTTCGCCGGAGGCGTTGGGCACATCCACCACCAGATGAGGCGCGTTCCACCTCTTCGCCAGGTGCGCGAACGACACCTGATTGGCATCGCAGGCCAACGTGGTGTTCACGATGGCCTTCGGCTTCGGCAGCACGCCCGTCTCCGCCATGCCGATCATCACCTTGTGATACGAGCAGAACGTCTCTGGCACGTCATGATCCTCCGCCGCTTGGGCGAAGGGCGTCGCGCAGCAAGTGTTCGCCAGATACACCGAAATGGCCTCCGGGAACAGCGGCGTTGCGGACAGGGCGCGCAGCGGCTCGCATGGCATGAAGATGTTGACCAGCACGGAATCCTCCGGATGCCGCAAACCCCGGGCTACGGTAGAGGCGATGACCCCGTTGTAGCGCTCTGTGGCCATGGGGACGCTGGCGCCGATCCGCAACCGGCCAGCAGCGCCCACGAGCGAATACGTCGTCTCCAAGAGACGGCGCGCACGTTCGGGCTCATGGGGCAGCGAGCGATCAACCCAGCTGCCCACGATCTGAGCTGGTGAATCCAAGGCAACCTGGCTCTAAAGAAACGGAAGGCGCTACGCCTTCACGCTGAAGTTGCCGCCATCCACATCCAGGCCTTCACCCACCACGATGAGCTCGTAGTCCTTCGTGCCGTAGCCCAAGCGGGCCGCATCATCGATGGTCTTCGTGCCATGCTTGGAGTTGATGCGCTCAAGCAGATGGTCGCGACCGGGATCGTCCGAGCTCTTCACCGCGTCGATGCACGCTTGGTCGATGGCCACCGGATCCAAAGAGGCGAAGATGCCGATATCGCCCATGCAGGGATCCTCCGCCACAGCGCAGCAGTCGCAGTCCACGGACAGGTTGCACGCGATGCTCACGTAAGCCAAGTTGCTGCCGAAATGGTTGACGATGGTCTCCGCTGCCTCGGCCATGGCCTCCAAGAAGTCATCCTGAGCAGCATGCTTGTCCCAGAAATCCCCTTGCTTGAAGGACTGGCCGCCGGTATGGATGTTCACCTTGCCCTGGTTGGACGCGCACCCGATGGCCAGCTGCTTGAGCGCGCCGCCGAACCCGCCCATGGGGTGTCCCTTGAAGTGGGAGATCACCAGCATGGAAGCGTAGTTCGCCAGGTTCTTTCCCACATGGTTCTCCTTGAGCACGCGCCCATTCTCAATGGGGAACACCAGGTCGGGGCCTTCGGCATCCATGATGTCCACGTCGAACACGTCCGACCAGCCGTGGCTTTTCATCAGCTTCTCGTGCTTTTCGGTGGTGTCGCGCGCACCATCGTAGGCGGTGTTGCACTCCACGATGGTGCCGTCCACCTCTTTCACCATGGGGATCATGAACTCTGGACGCAGGTAGTTCTGGTTGCCCTCTTCGCCGGAGTGCACCTTCACGGCCACCTTGCCCGGCAGCTTCACGCCCAGCATCTCGTACATGCGCACGACGTTCTCAGGAGTGATCTCTTTGGTGAAGTAGACTTTCGCCTTTGCCATAGGGCTCCCCTTTCTCCGAGTTTGATGGGCTTATTGTACTCCCATGCGGGCAAGATATCTGAGAAAGCCGTGCGCTCGAACATCATTCAGCGCGAAGCGCATCCACCACGTTGTCCGCTCGGCACCGGCGCATCCCATAGGCGACGGAAGCCGTCATGGCCGCTGCCGTCAACAGCACCGATATCCCCACGTAGCCCCACGGCAGCATGAACCCGAACCCGCTCAGCGACTGGGCCACCATGGCCCACAAAAGCCATGAGACTGCAACCGAGATCAAAAGCCCCGGCACCAAGCCCGCGATGCCGAAATGAGCGCATTCGTCCACGATCATGGACCGGAACTGCCGGTTCGAAAGGCCGATGGACCTCATCACGGCAAACTCCCGCCGCCGCAAGATCAGCGAATTGGTCACGGTGTTGAACACGTTCGCCAGCGCGATCAACGTCAAGATCACCGCGAACAGAAGGCAGAACAGGTTCACGACCATGGCCAGCATCTGCGTGGAATCGTGCTGCGCCTGATGATCGTTGTAGGCGATGAACGACAGGTCGAACGGCGCTTCGGCGAAGATCTCATCCCCCGCCTCATCAAGCTCCTCCGTCAAAGCAGCATGATCGCCATCGGCCGGGTCGAAGAACGCCTTGAACACCGGCGGCATCGAAGCGAATGAGAAAGAGGTCGCCTGAGAGATGGGCAAGAAGAGGGAGATCCGCTCCCCGGCCTGACCTGACACAGCGGGTGCATCGTCCGCGAGCGCTGCGACCTCCACGGGAACCTCCCCCGCTTGGATCTCTCCCGGAGAAGCAAGCGTTTCCACCAAACGGTAGGTGCGACCATCATTGCCGTAGTTCTGCGAAAGCCCCACGGCCCGCAGCGCGCCTGTCTGATGGAATGATGCCGGATCAAGCCCCAAGCCCTTCACGTACGCGTCGAACTGGTCATCGGACACGAAGCAGACGTACCCTTCGCACGAAACCTTCCCAGCAACCTCCTGCTCGGAATGGGCTTCCTTGCTCTCCCGGAACACATCGCTCACCATGGCTTCCGGGATCGTCAACGGCTCATCCCCAGACAGCATCCAGCCCTTAGCCTGCGCATCCGGCACCTGGGAGAAGCGCTCGTAAGCCTTTCCATAGAACTCCACCTGCTCGCGAAGCGCTTGGGGGCTGGTCAGCTTCGCCTGAGAGCCAGACGCGCCATCCCCTTCGCTCCCGTCGCCAGAGGCCGCATCCTTGGACGAGGCGAAGAACTGCGCCACGACCGCCACTTCACCGGCTGGCTCCCCGCCCGCAACGGCGCCTACCAGCACGCCCAGGAACGCATTCAGCGAACCAGCGGTCATGAGCAGCACGATCGCCAGCGCCAAGGAGACCGAAGCGGCCCGGCCCCGAGCGCGGCTGCGCTTTCGGTTCGTGAGCGCCAGTCGGCCACCCACGCCGAAAACAGCGCCATTCCAGCCGCCTCCTTTCCAGAGGCGTTTCGGGTCCGTCGCCTGGGCCGCGCGCTCTTTGCCACGAGAGGACACGCGCGCAGACCCCGCCAGCTGCAACGACTCCATCACGTTCGTGCGGCTGGCGCGCTTCGCTGGTATCCACGCGGAGACGACCACGGTGATGAGCGTGAGGCCAGCGGCCAGGAGCACCACGAACCCGTTCACATCCAAGGTGAACGGCACGATGCCACCCGTCGCCAGCTCCGAGATCATCGGACCCACGAACGCGAACGTGATCGCACAGCCGCCGATGCCCACGATGAGCCCTGCAGGAATGCCTATGAGCGCCACGATGGCCGCTTCCAAGAGCACCGCGCGCAGAAGCTGGCCGCGGGACGCTCCCACGGAGGAGAGCAGGCCGAACTGGCGGATGCGCTCAGCCACGGAGATGTCGAATGCGTTGAAGATGAGGGACACGCACGCCAGCATGATGACCGCCGCCAGCACGCCGACGATGCCCAGAAACGTGCTCCAGAGCGAAATGTCGCCGCCGATCCCCATATAGCGCAGAAGGGATGTATGCAGCACGACGGTGCTTTCAGGGAACAGGCCTTCGGCGATCTCTTTGACGCCGCCTTGGTCCGCCGCGCCATTCAGCGTGAGATAGACCTCCGTGAAGCCCGTGGCCTCCGGGTCATCCACCGTGACGGCGATGCAGCCCGTCCCCGTGGAAAGCGCATAGCCCACCCTGTCATAGAAGCCCACGACCGTGTAGGTGCGCGGATGCACATCCACCAACTGCTCCCAAAGGCCGGACCCGTCATCCTCCGTGCCCAGGTAGGCCACGGAGGAATCCAGCTTCTTTCCCGGCGTGATCTCCGATTCCGTGACAGCGCCTCCCCGGTGGCCATAGACAGCCCCTTCGACGGCTTCCTCGCCATTCACCACCGCTTCGCGCGATCCCACGGAGAACGTCATCTCATCCCCCAGCTGCACATCCTCGAACGTCTGCCAACCACGGTAGAGCAGGATCTCGCCCGCTCGCTCCGGCATTCGCCCTTCGTCAGCTTTCATGGCGAGCATCTGCTGGATGTCTCCCTCGGCGGATACGATGGCTTGATAATTCCCCAGTTTCTCCTGCTGGGCATGGGTGAGCTCAGCGAATCCCACGTCCGACACGCGCGCCGTGCCTGTGACCACCGGATCTTGGTCTGCGCGCTCTTGGCCCGCCTTCGCCGCCTGATCCGACTGGCATTCGGCAGCCGCCATCCATGAGCCGCTGACCGCGACCTCTTCCCGATAGAGGAAATCCGTGAGCGAGGTGTAGGTGGTGAGCACGGCCGTGAGCAGGGCCGCCGCCAGCGCCACGCCCGCCACGGTGACCAGCGTGCGCACGCGGTTCACGCGCAAGGACTTCACCGTGTAGTTCGCCAAGCCCTTCATCGCCGGATCCTCTCATCGCGCACGATGCGGCCATCCTCCACGGCGATGATGCGATCCGCTGCCAGGGCGATCTTCTCGTCGTGGGTGATGACGACCATGGTCTGCCCGGAGCGCTGGTTGGATGCGCGCAAGAGCTGCATGATCTCAGCGCTGTTCTTCGTGTCCAGATTGCCTGTGGGTTCGTCCGCCAAGACCACGGATGGCGCATTCATGAGCGCGCGTCCGATGGCCACCCGCTGCTGCTGACCGCCAGAAAGCTGGCTGGGCAGATGTCCTTCTCGCCTATGGAGCCCCAGCGTGGACAAAAGCTCGGCCAGGCGCTGTTGATTCACGTCGCGGCCGTCCAGGGCCACGGGCAGCGTCATGTTCTCCACCACGTTCAGCACTGGCACCAGGTTGTAGAACTGGTACACCAAGCCCACTTCCCGGCGGCGGAACACCGCCAGCTCGTCGTCTGAGCGCGCATACACATCCGCGCCATTCAGGCGGACGGTCCCGGAGGTGGGCCGGTCCACGCCGCCCAGGATATGCAGCAACGTGGATTTGCCTGAACCGGATGAACCGATGACGGCGATGAACTCGCCTTCTTCGATGGAGAGCGTCACATCATCCAGCGCGACGGTTTGAGATGCGCCGCTGCCGTAGACCTTCGTCAGGTGCTCTGCTTCCAAAATGGCCATGAAAGCGTCCTTCCTCTTCGGCGTTCCATTCCGGCTTCCATGATGCCCGGTCTGCCTTGCACGCCTCTGACGCGCCCCTTACGGAACCGTAATGGATCAGACGACCGTCTTCGGGAACGCGATCTGGAACAGCGCGCCCCCTTCCGGCCCGTTGGCCGCCGAGAGCGTGCCACCCTGAACGGAGATCAGCGCTTGAGCCAGAGCGAGCCCGATGCCGAAACCGGCCGTCTGCGCATCATCCGCGCGCTCACCCCGATAGAACCGCTCGAAGATGTGCGGCAGGTCCTCCGCCGCGATGCCGGCGCCGGTGTCGCGCACGGTGACGCTCGTGCTCAAGGCGTCTTCGCGGGCGCTCACGATGACCGCGCCGCCCGCAGGCGTGTGCTCCATGCAATTCTTGATGATGTTCTCAAGGGCCTCCGCGCTCCATCGGCCGTCCCCTTCGAAGGCGACGTCATTCGGCACGTCCACTTCCAAGCGCACTCCGTGAAGATCCAGCGCCGTCGCCAAAGGTTGCGCCGCTTGCCGCACGAGGTCCGCCACCGGCACCTCTTCGCGGCTCACCTGGATGGCGCCCGCATCCACTTTCGCGATCTTCAGCAAGGAGACGATGAGCCATGCCATGCGATCGAGCAGGCTCTCCAGCTCCCGTCCGAGCCGTTTGCGCTCCTCAGCGCCCTCAGCCCGTTCGATCATGGGCACCATGAGCGCCGCGGCCGTGAGCGGCGTGCGGATCTGGTGAGAGATGTCCGCCAGAGCGTCCGCCAAGGCGTTGCGCTCGTGTTCCAACAGCTGATTCGTGCGCGCCAGCTGGGCGACCATCTTCGCCAGCTCATTGGAGAGCACCGCCACGTCTCCTTCGCGGCAGTTCGAGAAGTCGATGGCTCGGCCGCTGTGCAGCACCTCGTCGATCTCCTGAGCCAGCCGCTTGATCTGCCGATGCCGGGATGCGGTCACTCCCAGGAAGAATGCCAACGCCGCAGCGCCGCACGCCAGGACCCAGAGACGCGCATCCGCGGGCGCTGCGAACGTGACGATGCCCACCAGCGCCGCGAGCGCCAGGCATTGCAGCAGGACCGCGCGCCACGAACCCACAGGATCACTCCCCTATCTTGTACCCCAGGCCGCGCACCGTGATGATGATGCTCGGATGGGTCGGGTCCGTTTCGATCTTCTCCCGCAACCGCTTCACGTACACGTTGAGCGCGTTGTCCGACACGTATTCGCCAGCGCTGTCCCATACCGCATCGCGAAGGATCTCCCGCGTGATCAACTTGCCTTTATGCTGGAAGAAGCACAGCAAAAGCCGGTATTCCAACGCGGACAGGAACACTTCCTGGCCTGCTTTCAGCACCGTGGCTGAGGTGGATGAGAGCGTCACATCCTGCACCGTGATCTGGCTTTCCTTCGCGTCTGAGCGGCGCACCGCAGCCCGCATCCGCGATACCAGCTCCCGCGGGCGGAACGGCTTGCTCACGTAGTCCGCCGCGCCCATGTCCAAGCCGGCGACGGTGGAGTATTCGTCGTCCGATGCCGTGAGGAAGATGATGGGCATGTCTGGGGCAGAGGCGCGAGCGGCAGCGCACACGGCGAAGCCGTTGCCCTCAGCCAAGGTCACATCCAAAAGCGCTATGTCGAAGGTCTCAGCGTCCAGAAGGGCGCACGCCTCCGTCTGGCCCGCGCAGGAACGCACGGTCATCCGCTCCGCTTCCAAGAGGTCTGTGAGCGTGCGCACGATGGCGGCATCGTCCTCGACCAGCAGCACCTTCAAAACGCCCTCCTCACTGTTGCCGCCATTATACGGTGAGGCGCCCTTTTCCCGCAGAAGCGCGGCCTTACGATTCCGTAATCCGAGGGCCGTGATCCGAAGTTGCCCGTAGCTGCGCTGATGCCGCAGGCGAAGCGCACCTTGCGCCCAGAAAAGTGCGTTGGCGGAAGATCACCGCCAACGCCTTTCATTTCGCCACCTCCCGGGTGACCTGGCGTATTGGATTGTTCCGGGTGTTTCGGAACCTTCTCCAACCCGTACAGCCATCCCTACGACGGATGCGCATACCCAGCAACCAGGCACGCATCACCCTCTTTGGCGGGCAATGCCCGCGCTACGCTGATAATGGGAACCGTTCTGCAAACGGCGA
>CAJTVP010000016.1 GCA_910580205.1 uncultured Eggerthellaceae bacterium | reverse complement strand
AACGGTTCCCATTATCAGCGTAGCGCGGGCATTGCCCGCCAACGAGGGTCATGCGTGCCTGGATGCCAGGTATGCGCATCCGCCGTTTGGGCAGGCGTCCTGGCTGGAGAAGGTCCCGCACTACCCAAGACGATCCAATACGCCAGGCAACCCGGGAATTGCCTCACTGAATGGCATTGACGGCGACCTTCCGCCAATGCACACTTTGCCTGGCACGCCGGTTCAGCGATACGTGATCCCGTAGGTTCCATTCGCCACGTGCATCTCGATGGGCACGTCGAACAAGCTGCTCATGCGCTCACTGGTGAGCATCTCTTCTTTGGATCCATCGCCGATCAGGCGACCTTCCTTCAACAGGAGCACCCGGCCGATCTCCGGCACGATATCCTCTGGGTAATGGGTCACCAGCACCACGGTCCGACCGCTGTTCGCCAGATGGCTCATGGTGCGGCGTACGTAGAACATGCCCTCCGGGTCAAGGCCGGTGCAGGGCTCATCGAACACCAGGATGCCCGGATCATGGACGAGCGCCCGGGCGATCAGCACCCGGCGCGCCTGGCCTGACGAGAGCGTCATCACATCGCGCTCCGCCAACTGTAAAATGCCCAGCTCCTCCATCACGGCCAACGCACGCTGGTGATCTTCATCGGACACGGACAGATGCATCGGCCGCCCAAGCGAACCGAACAGGCCGCCCTCCACCACTTCAACCGCCGGTAGATGGACGGATATCTGCTTCTGCATGGAGGAGGACACGAAGCCCACTTGGGCTTTCACATCCGCAAGCGTGGCGTTCGCGCTCCCCCGGAACCGCACAGGCGACTCTTCGCGGAACAGCGGGAGCACATCGCGGGTGATCAGGTTCACGAACGTGGATTTGCCGGAGCCATTGGGACCCAGAAGAGCGACCGACTCCCCTTCGACCAGCGTCAGATCCTCCACACGCAGGATGACCTTGCCAGCCCGGCGGACTACGGCATCTCGGAGCTCAAGCAGATCCGGTCGCATCATGGGCGCACGGTTCCCAGCTTGCTGATGATGGATGCGCGGGTCAGCCGTGCCGTCAGTTGGCCTCCGGCTCAACCTCGGTGGTCTCTGGAGCAGGCGCGGTTTCCGCATCTTCAACCGCAGCAGCATCACCAGCAGCGTCGGCAGCATCATCGGCTGCGCCTTCAGCGGCCAGCGTCTCTTCCTCTTCGGCTACCTTGCCCGCTAGCTCGTCAGCGGCCTCTTTGTTGATCTTATCCATCTCTTCCTGCGTGTATTCGCCGCTCATGTCCACGTTGTACGGCACGTTCTCAGGCATCTCGTTGATGACCACGTCGCTTGAGACCTTCATCTCTTTGAGCCAGTCTTCCATGGCCGTCTGAGAATCAGTGGAAGCCGCGTTCGTGCGGATCTCCTCCAGAATCTCAGAAGGCACCTGATCCAGGCTTTCAATGGTCTCCGGCGCCTCGAACACATCAGTCACCATGATGATGTGCCAGCCATACTTGCTGTGAACGAGGTCGTTCGCGACTTCGCCCTTGTTGAGGCCTTCCAACGCCTGAGTGTATTCATCCACGAACGTGGTCAGGCGATCCCAGCCCACATCTCCGCCGTTCTCCTTGCTGCCCTCATCGGTGGAGTATTCGCGCGCCGCCTCAGCGAAATCCAACTCGCCCGACAGGATGCGCTTCTTCACATCCTCGGCTGTAGCCTGATCCTCCTCGGCGAACAGGATGTGGCTGGAGCGCTTGGCGCCAGAATAAGATGCGGCAGAGGTCTGGACCTCCTCAAGCAGGGCGGCGTCATCCAGCTTGGCTTCCTCTTCGAAGCCCTCTTGGAGCTTCTTCGCCAGAATGGAGTAGTGCAATGCCTCTTTGTAGTCATCATCGGACTCAAAGCCGGCTTCCGTGCGCGCTTCATTCCACTTCTCATCCGAGGAGTAGTTCTCCTTCATCTTGTCCACGTAGGACTGGATCTCCTCGTCGGTGGTGGTGACGCCACGCTGATCGGCGAATTGCAGGATCAACTGCTGATCGATCAGATCACCCAGCACATCATCGCGGAGGCTCTGCGGTGTTTCGTTCTGGCCCTTGAGATACTCTTTCCAATCCTCATCCTCGGCCTTGTTGTTGCTGAGGCGCATGTTGTTGATGGAACGCGTGACCTTGTCCTCTTCGATCTCCGTCCCGTTCACCGTGGCGGCCACGCCGCCGGTGAGGCCGGTGTCGGTTTCCAGGATCTCAGAGTTCGCCTCCCCATCAGCGGTGCAGCCCGAAACGGCGAACAGAACGCAACCGGCGAAGGCTGCGGAGAGCATCACAGCGAGTATCTTTTTCATCAGAAGCAGGCCTACTTTCATATAGCGTCATTCTCCGACATTCTCGCACATCGCGAACAGAGGGAAAAGCCGCTCACAAAAAATGCTTGCTATCTGATCCTCGTCCTCGCAGAGCTCTCACTCAGCTGTGCGCCAGGCGAACTGGACCGTGTAGGCGTTCCCCAATGCGGCGTTGAACATATCCTTGATGTCCTGCTCCGCGTTCGCTCGGGCCTCATCCAGCAAGCCACCATCAATGGCGCCAGCCTCGCTGGTCTGGATGCATTGGCGCTGGAACTCATCCACCTTGGAAAGGGGGATCTTCGCGAAGAGGTTGTTGTTCTCCTCCAACACCCCGGACGCCTCCATATCTGGCGTGTTCGAGATGATGAAGGGCTGATCCAGCGTCACCGTGAGGACGTCGCCGTCTTGAGAGAACTCAGCCGTCTCAAGATCCACGCCAGCCTTGATCGTCCCCACGTAGCGGTACCAGAAGCTCGTATCCGTGAAGGGGATGTCGAACAGGTCGAAGAACGTGGCCGCGGGCTGCTCGGATTTATCCGTGATGTTGTATTGCTGAGACGCGCTCACCAGCTCGCTTTTCTGCACGATGCGATCGAACACGACCGAGGGCTGCACGTTGGCGCTGCCGTTGGAGTTGTTCATGTTCTGCACGACCAGCACCCCGCCGATGCCGACCACCAAACCCACGACAAGCCCGATCAAAGCGTACTGCATGCGTTTGACAGGAGTTTTCACTGACATGGGCGCTCCTTTCGCTCGTTTTCCGTAGTGTAAGGAGCGCCTCTATCCTTGCACAGGCACAATGAGCACCTGTCACCGAATGAACACGTATTGCACCATGCGAATCACACCAAAACGGATGAAGCCGGCTATTCCTTGATCTTCAAGAAATGACGCTTCCCCACTTTGATGACCGCGCCCTTGAGCTTTTCCGGAGCCATGTTGTAGCGCTTCGCGGCCACAGCCACATCATTCACTTTGACGCCACCGCCATCGATGAGCCTGCGAGCCTCTCCTGCGCTGTTCGCCAAACCGGCGCTGTGCAAAAACGCCGCCAGATACACTTCGCCGTCATCATTCAGCGGCAGATCGCCTTCGAACACGGGAATGTCATCAGGCACTTCATGGGCCTTGAACACCTTGTCGAAATGCTCCTCCGCGGCCGCTGCGGCATCCGCATCGTAGTACAGCTCCACCAGGT
The DNA here is from genome assembly GCA_910580205.1 of uncultured Eggerthellaceae bacterium. Lineage (GTDB taxonomy): Bacteria > Actinomycetota > Coriobacteriia > Coriobacteriales > Eggerthellaceae > MGBC163016. The sequence goes on along the minus strand of CAJTVP010000016.1, from coordinate 39,584 downwards.
TGCGAGCCAGCTGGCGCTTGACCTTGTTCGGATGCAGCCCGTCGTTCGCAAGCCCCTGCTCTATCTCATCGATCTCCGTCACGGGCAGGTCAGATGCCAGACGGAAGTACTTCACCATCAGCTCATCAGGGATGGACATGGTCTTCCCGAAGATGTCTTCCGGTGAATCCGTGAGCCCGATGTAGTTCTTGTACGACTTCGACATCTTGAGCGTGCCGTCCGTGCCTTCCAGCAGCGGCAGCGTCAGGCACACCTGCGGTTCCATATCCAGCTTCTCCATGAGTTCGCGCCCGGCGAGGAGATTGAACAGCTGGTCGGTGCCGCCCAACTCCACGTCCGCCTTGATGACGACCGAGTCGTAGGCCTGCATGACCGGATACAGGAACTCATGCAAGCTGATGGGTTGGCCGGAGGTGTAGCGGTTGTGGAAGTCGTCCCGCTCCAAGATGCGCGCCACGGTGAAGTTCGCGAGCAGCTTGAGCAGACCCTCCATATCCAAGTCAAGGATCCATTCAGAGTTGTAACGCAGCGTGGTCTTCTCAGGATCGAGCACCTTGAACGCCTGATCCACGTAGGTCTGCGCGTTCTGCTCGATCTGTGCGCGAGACAGCTGCGGCCGCGTGGTGTTGCGCCCGGAAGGGTCCCCGATGAGCGCGGTCCCGTCACCGATGATGAGCGTGACCTCATGCCCAAGGTCTTGGAACTGGCGGAGCTTGCGCAAAGGCACCGCATGGCCCAGATGGATGTCGGGCGCCGTGGGGTCCACCCCCAGCTTCACGTTCAGCGGCGTGCCCCGACGGAGCTTCTTCATGAGCGCCTCTTCGGGAACGATCTGGGCGGTGCCGGATTTGATGATATGGAGCTGTTCTTCTGGTGCGAGCATGTTCTCTCCTCTAAATGCGTGCGAAGGGATTGTAGCAGGGATCAAAGCCGCTTTCGGGCGCGCCGTGCGGCTTCTGGGCGCAGGAGGCTGCCGCGGAGATGAAGTCATACCCGTATCGGCCGACGCGGTCCGCAGGCGGGTGGGGCGATTGGCGCACGAAGGCCTGCTTGGGCTGATCGCAACCATCCTCTTGCAGCACGCCCTGTTCGCCCAAGAAGCGCTCGAAATCCATCCATGAGAACAGAACGCTCCGACGGATGTGGTCAAGAGCCGCCGCCTTGAATGAGCGAGACCGTTCATCTGACAGCCACGCCCGCTCCACAAGGCGTTCAAGGGCGTGCAAGGGACCGATCGTCGAATCCGAGGGAATGGCTGCGGGCAGATACGCGAACCGCAAAATGAACCGAGCTGGATCATAGAAGAGCGTCTCCTCCTTGAAAGAAACGCGCTGGAGAGCAAGTTCGTTCTCGTCGCAAGCACGAGCCATGTCTCTGAATGAGATGAGCATCGACTCGAAATGCTCCACGGGAAGAGGGTCTTTGAGGATCTTGGATAACGGCTGAGACGATCCCGTGTGATACACGAGGTCGAATCCCTTCCTCGTCTGAGCGTATGAAAACGGAAGGAGCGTCTCGATGCTGCCGCCGCGAGCGCATTCCGCTTCGGCGTACAAGAACCCTTCATCACAGCGGATGCTCCCTGCAAGCTTTGCTCCCCTCCGTGCCGTCTTCGCTTTCAGCTTCATGGCAGCTCCTCACACCACGACGAAAAGAGCGCCATCCGAAAGCCCCATTTCCACGATGGAAGCATGCGGGTCGAGAATGCGCCCTGTCGGCATGTGCATGAGCGCTTGCTTGCCGTCGTAGCGGAAGAAGGCCGGTTCGATCCGTTGCATGGCCTGGCACACAAGCTGCACCACTTCCTGCATCTGCATATCATCGGGCACCCAGAAATCGTACGTCCGCCCTGTCGCAGGCAGCCGAATGCCCAGAAGCGTCCGCTCGTTCATGATGATGGATGGGAGCCCAAGAACGCGCTGGGCGTCACCGGAGCGGAGCGCTGCTTTTTGAGCTCTTCGATCTTTTCCAATCGGCCCTGCGCTTCTTTGCGCATGCGATCCTGATTGAAGTCCGCCACCAATTGCCCCGCTTTCGACGCATTGCCCACCACCGAAACGGTGCCCTTGACCTCACGGCTCACGCCCGTCTTCCACGACTGCCCCTTCCCGCCCGCGAACTTGGATGCTGCCTTGGAGAGCAGCGTCATCGATGCGCTTGCCGCAGCGCTTTCGACCGTCACGCCTCCCTTGCCTGGAGCGGTGGTGGCATTGACGCCCATCCTCAGATCTTGGATGCGGCCAGCCGTGTCGACCATGCCTTTCAGCAGCGATGCTCCTGCGAACAGCGCTGGCACCGCACCTCCCGATACCACCGTAGCGGCCGCACCTGCGACCACTCCGACCGCTCCGAAGCCGACCCCCACCATCTCCCATTGGGAGCGCCCCTCCTCCAAAATGCGAAACGCTCCTTCTTCACGGATGATCTGACGATCTATGCATTGATTTCGAATGGAGACGTATTCCTCCGCCCCCTCTTGGCGAACTGAAGCGAGAACCTGAAGATCGCCGTGCAATTCCCGCACTGAGGAATGCCGATCCACATCTCCCGGCTGATAAGCGCCCATCTCGAACGCGACCCCTCCATCCGCGAAGAGATTCGACGCGCTTTTGGCTGCCAGCGCATACAAGTTGCCAGGAGCGTTGTACATCCTTGCGACGATCGTTTCATGCTCCAACACGTCTTCCCTGATCCGAACGACCTCGTCCAAGGCCGCATTGATGGGCCCAAGGGTTGCATCAACACGGGGAAAGGCGAATCCGAATCCCGATGGAACGCATGCTGCTGCGGCGGCCAGCTCGGACTGAATGGAGCTGATCCGCTCATCTCTGAGGGATCGGACAAGGTCCGCTTTTCGCACCATCTCGTCTTCAGGAAGAACAGCTTCGTCATTTTCGGATATGGGAGCCTCCCAATACCACGACATATACCTCATGGCGTAGGCATAGCGAAGATGCACGGCAAGCTCTTGGATCGCTTGGATGATCATGCCGTGGTATTCGCTGAAATAGGACTTGATCGACGTTGCGGCCTCTCCGGAAAAAGATCGCATGACGCTGAGAGCGCGCACGGCTTCGCTCAGCTCTTGCAGCGCACCGAGAAGAGATGAGTCTTGCTGCTCCAGGAAGGAGTCGTACTCCAAATACGTTTCGTCGATGTTCCGTGCCTTGACGTGATATCCCATGCATCACCCCTCCACTGCATCAATGCTCATCCGGCCGAGAGACCGCGCTCGCGCCAGACAAACCAGCTCCGATCTTCTCCACGTACTCCCGCGCTGCCCTGCTGTCCAAATGCGCATATTCGACAGCTGTTTGATACAGCGCCCGTGAATCCTCTTCCAATCTGCTGTTGTAGGCTGCGATAAGGCCCATCAACTCCTCCACTTTCTTCCGGAACTCTGGCAGCACGTACGAGCCTGTCGGATCAACGGAGGCGGGAGGGGTGAGGGATGCCAGCCTCAATCGCGCTTTCTCCAACTGCCCATGGACCTCTTTCAGGCGATTGAAATTGATCTTCATCTCTAGAGCCACGTCACACCGCCTTTCTGATCTGGCGCATCGTCTGGTCATAGGCGCGTTGATCCCGAACGATCTCGCGCTCGAGCGCGCGCTTGCGCTGCTCCAAACCTGACAGGCGGCTTTCCATCTGGCGAACCAGTTCCTCGCAGCGCTCATGAAGCTCCCGAGCTCGCTGATGTCCCCGGCTGTCTGCTCCCATCGTGCGGAAGAACGAGTCGGCGTGATTCCCTCTCCATTCGACGGGGGCGAAATAGGAGATGCTGCGCGCAAGATCATCGGCACCGGCCCGCGCCGCCCGCGCGTGAGCCAACGCCTCCTCCATGCCGGCGATCTGATCGGAAGCCATGCTGATGCCCTCGCGCTTTTCCTCCATGGATCGGCTCAGCGCATAGGCCTGATTCCTCAGTCCCGCGATATCCATGGCGGTTCACCATTCACCCATGACGGAGGGCTGGGCCTTTCGGATATCCAGCTCTTTGAGCGTTTCTTCAGTCTGACGAAGGATCTCCTCATCCTCCTCATCAGAGAAGCCAATGAAATGAACAGCTTCGATCTGGTCGTGATTGCTGTAGATCACCGTGTCGCCCAACAATCCTTCCGGATACAGGCAAAAGCCATAATCGTAGTATTCACGTCCGTCATCGTCAGCGATGGGCACACGAGCGATCACCATCAACTTCTTCGGATTCCCCTTGAGCGACACCACCGATCCGAGAGGCATGCGCTCATATGTTTCGATCATGCTCTATCCTTTCTCTCCTTTTCCTGCGATATGGACCAATCGGGCGGCTCCGCCTTCGACTGCATAGCCCATCCGCTCATCCATCTTCACATCCGGCAATATGCGCTTGTCGTAGGCGACGCTGATGGCACTCTGCCCTGTGATGCCAGGCCCCACCCAAAGGCCGTTCCGTCCAGAAAGGTGCGCGCGGAACCAATCCTCATGGGCGTAGGTGGCATCCACGGCGACGTCGAACAGCACGATCCTCATCTTTCCGCCCATGTTCAGCCGCTTGATGAAACCTTTCACCTGCCCTGCGAGCTCTGGAGCGCAGCGACCCAGAAAGCCCACGATGCCCGTGATGAAGATGACCGTTTTCCGTTCTGCTCCTTCCGTCATGAGCGAGGCGAGATAGCGGGATGCCACACCATCTTTTCTTGTTGCGATCACGCAGCCTTGAGGTTGATCCTTCAGGACCTGCGCCATATCCAAGAGCGCCACATCAAGCGTGGCCGTTTGTCCACTCACCGCGATGAGCTCCTGCAAGAAAGGGACCATCGTCTTCATCTTGAGGCTGACGCAACGCGCCAACGCCGACTCACCGAAATCGAATGCTGCGGGTTCGAGCGTGTCATCGAACACGCCGAAGGGAACCTGATCCCGGCCCACGGAAAAGCTTGCGAGCTCCGAAGCGGAAACGCCATCGGGTGCCTGCGGAAGCGCCGGAGCCGCATCTGCCCCACAGGGATCATTCCTGCTCCAACGAACGCACGCATCCATGATGAAGTCATGTTCGCTCTCACTCTCCGGACGCAGATGCGCCGTCTGGAACTCAAAGAGACGGTCGTCCTTGCGCGCAAGACCGCGTCCATAGCCATGAGGCGCCGCCATCCCATGCAGCGAACCGAACAACATGACAAGGTCAGCCGGATCGGGAAGATCGCACGCGATGACCTGACGGAAGAAACCTCTCATCCGCATCCTGACCGCATGAGGAGACTCTCCAACCAGGATCAGGAAGATGCCCGCTTGAAGCGAATCCCGCGCAAGATCGGTGAGATCCTCCTCGTATTCCGGATACGCCTCCAAGAAGGCCCCGACTCCGTTGAGGATGACGAGGATCGCCGGGCATCCTTCGCTTTGAGTGCGATAGCGGGTGAATGAACCTCCATAGGGCGCGAACAGCGCACGTCTTCGGGCGACGAGGTCCTTCATGCACGCGAAGAAACGGCGAACCTTCTCATCTTCACCCGTCAGCACAACGTCTCCGACTTGGGGAGCGTCCGCGAATGCGGCTAAAGACCCGCTGCCGAAATCCAACAGATAACTGTGCAACGTGCGCGCGGAATGGCTCCGCAACGCCGAGAACACGGCTGTTCGGATCGCTTGCTCAACGCCAGCATCAGCGCTTCCATAGATGACCGCATTGCCTTCTTCCATCATCGGCAACGAAAGCAAACCTTGGGCCTGTTCGGCGGGGTCATCATAGAGGCCGATGGCTGGCTCCAGCCTCTGATCATCATGGGCTTCCCACCCAAACTCAGCCTCGATCTCTTCCAAAACAAGATGAGCGGGAATCGGCGGCAACCACAGTGGGCGTGCGTGCTTCCCCAGCACCGCCGCTGCATCCACGATGTATTCAGCCGCTGCGACGAGCTGCGTCTTCGCCGCCTTTCGCATGGGTGACGGTTCCGGTTCCACTGAAAGCAGCACGCGTCCCGTATTGGAGATGCAGCTGACTTTCTTATCCTGGATCTCAAAGCTCTCTCCGGGCAGATAGGGTGCCCCGGCGTATCCCGACTGCCCCTGGTCGAAGAGCTCATTGCACCCCACGAGAAGGAAGAACCGACCTGGCCGGATGATCTTCGCAGCATCAGGCCGCTTGATGATCTCCATGGAATCAGCGGCATCCGCAACCTTGAGGGAGGCCTTGAAGCGCGCATTCGACCATATCTGATCATTCACCACCCCGCTCGGCTTCTGCGTCGCCAAGATCAGATGCACGCCCAGCGAACGACCGATGCGCGAAGCGGAGATGAGCTCATCCATGAAGGCTGGTTCCTGTTGCTTGAGCTCAGCGAACTCATCGGCGATCACGATGAGGTGAGGGCACGGCTCGCTCACCTTCCCCTGCCGGTACAGATCGAGATAGATGGAGATGTCCACGGAATCCCCACCGATCAGCTCGCGCGCTTCGTTGAACAGGCGCTGTCGGTGGCGCAGCTCGCTTTTGATGGACACGAGGCTGCGTGCGATAGCCGACCCGTCCAGATTGGTGATGGTCCCCGCGATGTGCGGAAGCTGGAACCGATCATTGTCGAATGCGCGCGCAAGACCACCGCCTTTGTAGTCGATCAAGACGAAAGCGACTTCATCCGGTGGGTAGGTGAGCGCCATGGACAGGACATACGTGATGATGAACTCCGATTTCCCTGAACCCGTGGTGCCCGCGATCAGCCCATGGGGTCCATGGAAATCCTCATGGATATCCAAAACGAACGGTTCGCCCGCAGCATCCATGCCCACCGGAGCCGCCAATGAGACGGACGCGTTGCTCTGGCACCAGCGCTTTTCGATGTTGAGATGCTCCACGCTCGTCGCTCCGAACAGCTGCATGAAAGAGCATCGATCCGGGATGCGAACATCAGAGCCCGTCACATCCAAACGCGCTCGGGCGATATCCAGCACACAAGCCTGCGCCTCAGCTGCGCTGATCGGCTCATCAGGCATGAATGGCTTTTTCGTTCCCGACGGATCATCTCGCCGAAGGAGGTACGCGCCTTCTTCGGCCTCGCCGATGATGGTGTGGCATTGAAGGGGAAGCTCGTGCATCTGCTCAGCGCACGCGATGAGCGCGAAGCCCAGGTTCTCATGCAGCGCCAACACATCTTGCACGATCTTCGCACGGTCATAGATCTCCTTTGAAGGGCAGAAGATGACCACGAACGGCTTTCTATCCCCGGCCGCTCTGCCCTCCTGACCGCGCCGCTCTTCGAGCAGCTTTTCCAATGTCATTCCGATGGCGTTGGCTTCGCTGAGCCCTTCAGCGTACAAGCGCACGGTCCGATCATCTGAGAGCTGATGCGGCAGATACCGGGTGAACTTGAGCGGATCAGGCTCTCTCGCGCTGTTCAACACAGCCACCTTCACATCCGTAGGAGCATGGAGGACGCAGATCTGGATGAGGATGTTCCTCAAGAATCCATCCGTGAATCCACGGCTCCCCACGATGCCGACGAAGGGGCGGTCGATGAACGAATGGCCGATGGGCACATCGCACACCCCGTGCGGCTCCCGTGCGAATCGGTCCACCACCTCACGCAACGCATCTTCTTGCCCATCGAAGCGGCGTTCCGGAAAGCTGATCTCCATTTCGAGCGGAACATCGCCTCGCCCCAAACGGATCTCAAGGTAGTCTCCATGAAGGGGCGTTCGCGCCATGAAGCGCTCGTCTTGCTCACGAGCGGCCTGCAAGCACGCTTGCGGCGAAATGCGATTCTCCTCAAGGATCTCTTTTTGGAGCATGGCTGCTCGCCGCATCGTCATCCTGACCTTGCCCAGGTATTGAGCATACGCGTTCTTGCGCTGCACTTCCTTCGCCTGAGAGCGACGCTTCTGAAAGCGCCTGTTCAACACAGGCCATAGGGCGCTCCCCGTCAACATGGCGAACGCCATGACCACCATCGGAACAGCCCGGAGCACGCTCCCGCTACCCTGGCCCATCCAAAACGTCGCTGACACGGCCGCCGAGAACAGCGCGGCGAATCCCATAACGAGCGAAGGCCCCACACGCATGATGAGAGGCGCGTCGTCTTCGGGCGCATTTTGGGGCGGCGGGTCGATCGTGATCCTCGTGCGCTCCACTGAACGAGCGAAGCGAAGGGCCGGATAAAAGAGATCTCTGCGTCTCTTCGGTCTCTCCCCTTCCGCTGGCGCTTCTGGCGGTTCGTATGCGACGAACGATGAACTGTCCGTGATGAGAAGCGCGTCTTCGGGGCAGTTCACGGAAATGAACCGGTCTCCCACCGTCATGCGCAACCCCAAGATGAGAACGACATCCCCCGCCTGCAAGCTCACCAGAGCATCCGATGGGATGCGCGATCCATTCAAGAACACGCCATTGGACGATTCAAGGTCCACGATGCTGAACGACCCTTGAGAGAAAAGCAGCAGCCCATGACGCGCGGAGACATACTCTGATGGATAGACGATGTCGTTGTCTGAGCTGCGCCCGATGCTCACCTCTCTGTCCTGCGAGAATCCTAGGATGCGCGTCGTCTTGTCTCCATCCGTCGAGGGACGGCAAACGAGCGTCCATGCGTCTTCGCCGTTCTCGATCGTGTGTATCGACTGCCTTTCCATGGAGATCAAGATGCGCCCACCTGATCCAGCGGAAGCGAACGTCATCCCTTCGCCAGGGCTGACCGCCCACTGGTCTCCTTCAGCCTCGGCCAACGCGACATCTTTTCCCTGAGCGTCCATCAGCCAATGGGCGCCACGGACCTCCTCAGGCAACGATGTGCAGACGGCGTCGTTCTCTGTTTGGATGGTGATGAGCACAAGATCTCCTGAACGCGCAGGGCGTCAGCGTCAGCCGCGGAATCCGTTGGCGATCCGCTGATCCATTTCCTGCATCTCTTGAGCCGTCTTATCCAGCGCGACAGCGATCTCGTCGATCATCTCCTGCGCCTTCTGGAAGCCCGGCCGCAATTCCCCCTGATAGCGCGAGGCGTAAGATCGGCTCGCTTCACCCTCCCATTCATCTTGAAGCTGAGCGAGGAGCCGATCCATGGTGGAGATGGAGTCCCCCACCGCTGATGCTTCATTGCGGAACTCTCCCGCACGCCCCCTCATCTGGTCTGGGCTGATCCGAATGTTCGCCATGCATGTTCCTTTCTCTATCTTGAACAGGGCCCGTTGCCCCGCTCCTGTTGAATGCGCGCTGCCGATGCAGCCTTAATGCAACCGTTGGATCATTCGAGGCTTGCGCATCTTCCACAGCACGCAAACCGCAATGACCACAGCTGAAATGGCGAAAAAGATGAACGTCCCGGGCTCATGCAGGGCGCAGCTGATCGGATCCGCATTGACGAACAAGAGCGCGGTCTCCGCCTCGCTGATGTTGCCCGCCCTGTCCGCAGCCCGAACGCTCACCACTTGCCTCTGGTCGCTCTCATGCAAGGTGACTTCGACCCCTTCGGAACCGGAGAGCTCTTCTGCGCCCAACGCGCTCACCTCTTCGCCGTTGACGCGAATGGTCGCGCTGGCCACATCCATGTTGTCTGAGATGCGAACGCCGACCGCATGCTCATCCGATGGGATGCTCTGAACGTCCGTTCCCGAAAAGGAGATGAGCGGTGCGGCGTCATCCACCGCGAAAGAGACTTCCGCCGTCGCGCCTTCAACGTCCCTTGAAGAGAGCGCGTTCATGGAGCTGTTCCCGGCCGCATCCATTGAATTGAGCGCGATCTGGTATGTCCCGTTCGCGAGGAAGCCCTTCTTGTCGATCACGTACTCATAGGCTGGCCACAGCTCATCCGCCTTCTCCCTGAGTGTGTAATCCTCGCCCTTTTCCAGCGTGCGCATCTTCATCCCCTGAGCCATGCTGACCATGGCCTTCTCTTCGGAGAGCCCGCTTGGGTTGATCTCCGTGATGCGCACATCGCACAGATCATCTGGCCTGATGCATCGACGGCCCACCATGGCCCGCGTGCGTTCATCCAGCAGATAGGTTGAACCGAACCGATTGACTGACCACTCCACCATCTCGGTGCAATTGTTCCCCGCCAAGTCCCGTGCGGTGACCTGAAGCTGATAGATGCCATCGTTCTCAGGGATATGCGGAAGATCAGCGCCGGAGAACGTGATGTCCGTAGGCGTCTCATCCCGAACGCCCTCATAGGGGTCCTCCGCCGTATTCAGACCTATCGCATCGATGGTCATTTCCGAGAGCGGATCGAGATTCGCGTCATGAACCTGGACGGAGATGCCGCAGCCTTCGCGAAGAGCGCATGGAGAAGCAGCCTCTTCACCGTTGATCCGGATGGTGATCTCAGGTTCGGTGGCATCGATGGTGAACTCCGGGCACGCATAGGTTTGAAGCGCGTTCAGAGCGCGGTCCCTGCCGGACACCTCAAGATCGTAAACGCCATCTCCGGGAAAGAGAACGGTGCAGGCGCGCACGTCACCTTCACTAGCCCAACCGCTCACATGAGCCGCTTCCACAAAGTCGGCGTTCCCGGGTTTCGCGTTGGCGTTCACCTGGATGAGCTCCGGGGAGAAATTGCGCTCCACAACGGAGATCGTGGCCGTGCGCGCCGTACGGTAATATTTGCCGTTCGAGGCCGGCTCATCGTCAAAAGACACGTTCAGCGCTGGTGCCGTGCGATCGATGGTGAATGAAGCAGCGAAACGCTCCGATGTCTTGCCCACCAGATCACGGGCCTGGGCCGCAACCACGTAGTCGGCATCATTCGAGAAGCGATAGGAAACGCTCCACGCATCTCCTTCCTGACGCGTGAATTGCGAAGCTCTGAAGACGTGCGCCACTCCGTTCTCGGTGATGGTGACCACGGGTTGATCCCCGTCGTAGGTCCGCACGTATGAGAAATGAGGGTCACGGACCGTGAATGCGCCTGTGCGCTCTTCGTTGAAGAAGCCGCCCGCATCGGCGCTCCCCCTGTCGAACGAAACGGAGAGCGTAGGGGGAGCTGCATCAGCCACCACCCTCATGACGTCTTCAGGAATGCGCTTGATGCCATCCATATCCACTGGCGCTTGATTGCCCGCCCTGTCCCAGAGATAGCCTTTGATGCTGTCCACCGGCACGTTTTGATCACCCTCGATGTCGAACGCGAACGTGCCGCTCGCTCGGTCATCAGACAGCTGGATGCCCTCCTTGATGTGGGTTCGCCCTTCGCCGCTGTCAACGTATTCGATGTGCGCCCCTTCCGCTGACAACCCGGAAACCGCGTTCTCTTCCACCGCCGCTGCGCTGCATGCGGGGTCGGTCGCGGAAATGATGATGTGCGCAGCGTCATGCATGAACAAGGTGTCATCGAACCGCTGCTGCTCCCCATCCACGGTGATGGCGATGAACGCAGGGGGCGTCATATCCAGGTTGTAGGCTGCCCTGATCTGCGTGATCACCCCATCTTCCTCAGAGCGCGCGAAGATGAGCTGATCGACATAGGACCCCTCCGCAGCGTTCATGGGCAATTCCGCTTCGTATCCTTCAGCCAGCTGCGAAGAGAGCCTATGGCCTTCATACCGCGCCACGGGAATGGTGTTCACCCAGTTGTCTGAAGCGGCCCCGTTCACGAAGAGGCGCTCCGGCCCAGGTTCCTCCTCAACGGCGCTCACCTGAAAGCTGAAACGATCGTTCGCAAGCGCATACCGATCGCTCAACAGCGCGTTCAGCTGGACGACGCCCTCAACGGAGAACGGACCCATGGTGAGCGGAGACGGATATCCCAACGCGAAACCGTCGAAGTCGAAGGGCTCGATCGTCCGCCCTTCGCCATTTTGCAAGTCTTCATGGGCGAAACCCAGGCCCTCCGCCTGGTTCACCAGATCAGACCGAACCGCTTTCGCCTGATCACCAAGCAACCGGAACGGCTGATCGTCAACCGCAACGCGCACCGCTTTCTTCGCAGGCTGCTGGAGCGGAATGGAGACCGACGAACGCCATGAGCCCCATGAGAGCTCAACGGAAACCTCTTCCGACGGGAACATGCGCTTCGGCTTGAACGCAACGCTGAGCCGTCCGTCCTCATGCACGGCTTTGACCTCAAGGTCATCCGACTGCCGCGCAGCAGCGCGGACTTCATAGACCCCCTTGGCCTGCAACGGCAACGCGCATATCTTCGTTTCCGTCTGATAGGTGAGCGCATCCGGCGCCGGGATCTGAGAAAGCGCCCGGGCGTCTTCATCCTGCGCATTCGACAGGCAGACCTCATAGGACACCGTATGCGCATCCTCCCCCAAGTCCATCTCGACCACGCCCGACCTCTGCAGGTCGGCAGCCATGGAACAACGGAACGCGCCTTTGGTCACAGGGACGTCCACGCGCGCGACGTCTCCGCTTTCCACCTCCTCGGAAACGACGAAACGCCACGCGTCCCCTGCTTCTTCCGCGCTCAATGCGCACGTGCCTTCAATGACAGGCGCATCCGATTCCAAGTATCCGCACCAGGCAACGTCCACCTCGGAGCCATCCTCAACGCCAAGCTCGCTGCATGCGGCGTCCACGGCCGCTTGAGGGATAGCCGGCTTATCCACGCCCTCCGCTGCGAAGAGCGCATTCAAGGGATGTTCTTGGATGAACGCGCTGCCGTCAGGGTCCGTGAGATCGAACGCCATCTGGGTCAGCAGACGGGGCGCACCGGCCTCATCCTGTCGCTGCGCGAGGCCTTGCTGAGGCAATAGCGGCACGAGCGAACAAGCCAAGATCACCGCCAGCCCAACCAGCGCGCCTTTCCTGATGAATCCCAACGCTCCCATATACCTCCGATCTATCGACATGTGCGGCTCCGCCCTCGCAAAAATCGCACGGACTCCCAAACGCGCGCCCTGAAGAAGAACGCGATCGCCCCCGCTCCTGCCGCAACAGCCAGAGCGAAAGCAGCGCATCCCATCGCGAAAAGCACATCCTCCACCTGCCTCACTCCTCCCCCAGTGAAGAGCCATCCCCATACACCGCGTCCAGCTTCACCTGCATCTCTTCACCAAGACGCGCTACGGCGGCATCCCGCAGCTCCTTGTTCTGTTCGGTCGTGAGATCCATGGCCGCAAGCTGTCCGGCCACGTTCTCCATGAGCGCCTCCACCTCTTCTGCGTCCACGTCTCCGATGCCCTTGAACTTGGGCAAGTACCGCTCGATGGCGTTCGCGACGAATGCGCAGCTGTCCAGCTTCACGATCTCCACGCGCTCTTCGCGCGCCTGGTCGGCAAGGCCCTGAAGGCTGGTCCAAAAATCCCGATACAGATCCCGATCCTCGTCACCCTGCATCACAGCGGCATCGATGCCTGAAACGAACTCCGCGATGCGCCCGTAGTTCGCCGCAGTGCCTTGCCTCTCGAAAGAAGGATCCTGAGCCGCGCGCTTGAAGTGGCCTACTGACGCCTTGATGCGCGTCGCCTGGTTGTCCGCGTAGCTGCCGTTCTGCCCGTAGCTGAAGAAGTACCAGTGCAAACGACCCAATTCGTAGGACAGCTCCGCGAAGCGCGCGTTTTCCTACAACGCTTCCAAATGGGCGTTGTACACCTCATCGAACTGGCGCTTCTCTTCAGGCGTGAACGCGCCGTCCACTTTGTACGCGTCGATCAACCCGCAATACGCATCCACGCCATCCGGCCGCTGGCGAATGGCCGTCAGATATTCCTCCTGGGCTTCCTGCGGTGAGATCTGCACCAAAGCATCCGCCAGACCCAGATGATGCTCGAAGCTCTGCGCGATCAAATGGCCGCGAAGCCCGAAACAGAAGATGCCAACCGCGAGCAACGTCAGCGCGGATGCCACCAACCCGGCGAAGATCCCGACCCGCCGCTTTTGCTCATGGCGGAATGAGCGCGTGAGCTCCTGGTAGACTTCCAGATCCGCCGCCAAAGCATCACATGAGCTGTACCGCTTTCGTCGGTCGATCTGCGTGCACCGAGGGATGATGACCTCGGCGAACCCTTCTCCCACCTGCGGATTCACGCTGCGAACGTCCGGGAGCGGAAACTCCACCGGCGGCGCTTCCCCTGCCAGCAGGTGCCACAGGGTCGCCCCAGCAGCGTACACATCCGACCGCCCATCCGTCTGCGCCTTTCCGTACTGCTCAGGTGCCGCGTAGCCGGTCGTGCCGAACGCGACGGTATCCTTCCTTTGATCAAGCTGATACTCGCGCGCTACTCCCAGATCGATCAGCTTCACGTATCCATCCGGATGGAGCATGATGTTGTTCGGCTTCAAATCTCGATGGATGATGGGTGGATTCTGCCGATGCAGATAGCTGAGCGCATCGCATATCTGGAGCATCCAACGTTGAACATCCTCCTCAACCTGCGGCCCCTGCCGACGGACCACCTGATCGAGCGGCTCGCCCTCCACATGGTCCATCACCACGTAAATGTGCTCGTCGGTTTTGACGATGTCCACGATGTCCACGATGGTCGGATGCTGGATCTTGGAAAGGAGCTCCGCTTCGTGCGTGATGCTCTGCTCGATCGAACGACCGAGGGCATCTTCCGCACGACGATCCACTTCTTTGATCGCCCACTGCTTGTTCACCAGCTCAAGATCGCGCGCCAGATATACGCGGCTCATGCCGCCTTCGCCGATGAGCGTCAAGATCTCGTATTTGCCTTTGAGGACGCAACCGCTCTGAAGCGTTCGTCGCGAAGCTCCGCTTTCCATGCTCCCCTCCCTTCGATCATCGCGTTGGAGTGGAGCGGACTATAGAGCCTCGCGAACCCGTTTTCAAGAACTATTTTCCTTCGATTTTTAGCCCCTGAACTGGTGTTTCTTCGCTATTCTCCCACCGATTCCCTTGGCGTTTCCAGCACGGTTCCCCCATGCTTTCACGAAGGATCCATCACGCTTGGATCATGCTTCAACCAAGATTTCGCCACTCTTTCGCCAAGGGGCGTGACTCTCAAGAGGCGGGAACGCCCAGCAGCCGTCCATAGATCTCTTGGTCGCGATCGCTGAAGACGTTGAAGATCACCATGCGAAGAGAAGCGGTTGGATGCGCATCCAGCCAATCCGTGACCGTGCGCACGGCGATGGGCGCCGCGTCTTCCTGCGGAAAGCCGAAAACGCCGGTGCTGATGCAGCAAAACGCAATGGATCCGCACCGGCGCTCGTCCGCCGCATCCAAGCACGCCTTATAACAGTTCGCTAGCAACGCGCAGTCAAGCTCCGTGGGCGCACCCTGGGCGATGGGCCCGACCGTGTGGATGATCCAACGGCTCGGCAGGTTGAAAGCGTCCGTCATCTTCGCCATGCCCGTGGGCTCCGGGTGACCCTGCGCTTCCATGAGCCGCGCGCATTCCAGCCGCAATTGGACCCCAGCAAAGGTGTGGATGGCGTTGTCGATGCAGAAATGCCCTGGCACGAAGCAACCGAGCATCTGGGAGTTCGCCGCGTTCACGATGGCGTCAACGGACAACGTGGTGATGTCCCCGCGCCAAAGAGCCAAGCGCTCATCAGAAGCAGCGAACGGGATCTTCTCCGCGTCCGTGACGCCGCGCCAGGCTATGAGGTCGCGCAGCATCTCATCCTGCAACCCAAGGAGCTCCCTGCTCCCAGGCTCAGGAGAGCGGACGTTCACGAGCGCTCGGAATGCATCCCACTGCGCCCGCAACCCTTCAGGAACAGCCAGATCAAGGCCGCGCTCCGCCGCCAACATCTCCACGAGCCGCGACAGGTTCCCCGCCACTGAAGCGGGAAGCTGCTCCGAATCGGTTCGCCGCTCACTCATCCTTCAATCCTTTCAACGCGCCCAGCACCTCCGCGATATCCCCGTCGATGCATATCGCGCGGTCCCGAATCCCCTCGAACACCTCAGCGTCTCCCAAGTTCACGGTGGCGTAGCGCGCGTTCGGATCATGCGCCGTCATCCGCCAGAACGGATACTTGATGATGACCGGCGTGTTGTAGCCCACGCCCAGCTCCAGGAACAGCACTCTGCGCCCGTCTTGCCGCGTGCGCAAAAACTCGCGATAGCGCTGCGCCGCCTCATGCCAGCCGGCATCCTCTACGAACGTGCCATCGGCGCGCAGGTTCATGACCGCCGGCCTGCCGCAATGAGGGCACGTCGGCAGCGATTCATCAGGCACCGCCATCTTCGGTGCGCCATTCTCCGGCAACAGCAGCTCGCCATCGCCGGCAACGCGGAACCCCTGCGCCTCCACCATCGCGCGCACGACCTCCTCATCATCCCACGTTTCTTGGCAACATGGCCCCGAACACTGGAACAGCCCGTAATCCCCCTGCGTGTAGAACAGGCGATCCTTCGCGAAGCCCGCACGCTGGAAGCAGTGATCCACGTTCGTCGTGATGACGAAGGCATCCTTGCCTTCCAGGATCTTACGAAGGTCGTCGTAGGCGCTGCCGGGAATGGGCGCGAATCGGTTGATCCAAATGTAGCGGCTCCAGAACGCCCAGCGCTTCCCCGGCGTCTCATAGGGGAAGAATCCGCCGGAATACATATCACGAAAACCGTAGACGCGAGCGAAATCGCCGAAATACCGCTTGAAGCGCTCACCGGTGTACGTGAACCCCGCCGCCGTGGAGAGCCCAGCACCTGCGCCCACCACGATCGCGTCTGCCGCCGCCAGCTCTTCGCCCAGACGCGCCGCTTCCGCATCCAAATGCATCTGCACCGCTTCCATTTCCGCACACCTCCGCGTCGTCTCACCCTGCGCATTCATAACCACGCCACCCGATTGGGATACAGCTCATACGGGTCGGCCTCAGTGCTTTCGGGCACGCCGATCACCAGGTGTAGCTGCGCCTCATAGCCATCCGGAATGCCCGCGCGCTCCAGGACGTCCCTCCCTGCCTCAGTGGCGAACGTTCGCCCTGCACGGCTGACCACGCAGCTGCCCAGCCCCAGCGACCATGCGGCGTTCATCATGTTCGCTACGCACACACCCACATCGAAAGGCCCGTAGATCCACCCTTCCGGCGTGAACACGGTGATGACTACGGGCGCGCCATAGAACGCATCCGTCAGGCCCACCATGCATGCCGTCGAAGGCTGCGCGCTGGAAACGGGGTAGTACCCCTCGTCGTAAAGGCCGTTCGAGATAGCCCCCAACATGCGGTTCGTCTCCGCATCTTGGCTCACGAGGAAGATGGGCGCCTGGCATCCGCCCGCGTTCGCCGAGCGCAGGCCCACCTCCACGATGGCGTCCAGACTTTGCGGATCCACCGGATCATCCTTGAACCGACGAATGGTGCGCCGGCCCAAAAGCGTCCGAATCGTCTCATTGGGCGCTGTGGTTACCGTTAGCGCGGAAGGCGGGTTCCCGATGCCCTTTCTCGGGAACCCTTCGATGAGCGTCGACTGTTCATCAGGCTGGTTCACGGCTATCCCTCCGGAAAGAAGAAGCCCGTCGTCATATCCAGGTAGTTCTGCCCCGCGTACTCAGGGTACGCCGCCTCAACAGCGGCCTTGAACGCAACTGCGTCCTGGCTCTTCGCGGCGATGGCCTTCAGGTTCTCCAAATAGTCTATCTTGGCCTGCACATCCTTCAAGTCCTCGGGCGTGTAGTGGCTCGTGAGCACCAGGTCGAATCCGTCCTTCAGATACCCATTCAACTGCGCGATGATTCCGTCGGCGTGACCGGCGCCGGCCACGATGGAATGGCAGTCGTGGCCGAGCATGTGCGTGTAGATGGCATCCAGCTCAGGAATCCGGATGTCGAACGCGTCGTCGTTGGGCAGGATGACCACAGTGATGCCCGCGATCTCAACCGGGCCGGCTTCCAACACGTTCGTGACCGTGGGCAGAGAGCTGTCGAACACATCTCCGAAGGCCGCGGCGAACCCATCGACCAGGGCCTTTCCGTCGCCTTCATGGCCGTATGCATCCGCCGAAGCGGTGGCATAGACCGGCACATCCGGCAGGAAGCTGGCACCCGCCATGTGGTAAGCGGCCAAGATGCCCTCGACCGTGATGCCAGCGTCGGACAGGTACTGCGTCAGCTCCGCGATGTTGTCGTAGAAGCACGGGTATTCGATGATGATGGCGCGGCCATTTTTCTCAACGACGAACACCTCATCATCGATCAAGTCGTGGGTCTGATAGGCATGCAGCTTGATGCCATCGCGCTCATACACGCGCACTTGCCCTTTGCCGAGATCCACCGTGATGAAATCGTTCTTCTGCATGATCGGGTCCTTTCCCGTCGTGTCCGGCTTTCGCAGCGGACATTGCCTTTTGACAGCTCATACCCTAAGCTTTACGGTATCCATTGGGAAGTAGGCACAATGAAGTGCTGTAGGTACCTTTCAGTAACCATTGAACCTGAACAGGGTGAACAGGAGGACATCAAAATGACCGAGAGCGCTTTCGAGAACCTCCCCGCCTGCCCCGTGGAGACCACGCTGCTCCTCATCGGCAACAAATGGCAAGTCCTCATCCTTCGCGACTTGCTGGCGAACGGCACCATGCGCTTCAAAGAGCTGCAACGCTCCGTGGGCTCCATCTCCCAGAAAGTGCTGACCTCCAATCTGCGCACCATGGAAGAAGCTGGCCTCGTGCACCGACAGGTGTTCGCCGAAGTGCCGCCGCGCGTGGAGTATTCCCTGACGAAACTGGGCATGAGCTTGGAGACCGTCTTGGATGCCCTGGCCGCATGGGGGCAAGGCTATCAGGCAGCAGCGAAGCGCGGGTGCTGAGAGCATCCTTCCCGCCCCCCCTGGTCAAGCACCGTCAGACCGGCGTTTCGGCGCAGGGTGTTATCATCCCCAATCAGGTGGATAACCCCTCAAAGGACGGTGGAAAAGATGGCAACCGAGCTTCTGGTCTCAGCGTTGACGCTGTTCGTGATCGCCCAGAGCGTGACGACGCTTCAAGGCCGTGACGCGGACAACGTGAAGAAACTCGCCGATATCCTCTGAGGAGCTGACTGCCCTATGAACACCCAGAAAGACCCTACCGCCAAAGCGCGCACCGATGCCATCCTCGTCCAAACGCGCTCCTTCACGTTGAGATCCCCTGCCCATCCCCATGTTCCCGCCTGCGACGGCGGACACTTGTTCCTGGAGGTCAACGATCCCGCCATCGAAGACCGGACGCAGCTCAGCGCTGAGGCGGCCATCGAATGCATGTGGTTCACCATGGTCGCCGGGCAAGCGTTCGCGGAGATCATGAGCGAATCCGGGCAAGAGCTGTACCGCATCAACTACCAGGACAACGGGAACTGGAGCTTCCTTCGCGGGGAGCGCCCGCGGATGCATATCCATCTATATGGCCGCATTGAGAGCGAACGGTCCCAAACCTACGGCCAGGCCCTGTTCTTCCCCGCCCCGGAAGATGAGCGCTACCGCACCTTCGAGCCGCTGGGTGAGGATATGCTCAAGCGCATCAGCGCGCGGGTGATGGAGCTTGCCGCCAGCCCGAAATACCAGTGGCATCAACCTGTCGTCTTGGAGAGGGCGCTGTGACCACGCTTTGGTGGGAGAGCCGCGCGCCTCAGTACCGCTCGATCGTGACGTCCTTGTCGAACGCATCCGGCGCGATATGTTCGATGGAGGCGGGAACGCGCACCACGCGCAAGCCGTCATCGCCCACGAACGCCCCGCTCTCAATGCGCTTCAACCCCGCACCGCACGTCACCTCTTCCAGAGACGTGCACCGGTCGAACGAGTACTCTCCCAACACCGCTACCGAATCCGGCAAGATGACGGAACGGAGCGACTGGCAGCCGGAGAATGCGGCGCGATCGATGCTCTCAAGCGCCGGTGAGAAGGAAACGCTCTCCAGTGATTCGCAGTTCTTGAACGCATACTGCCGCACGCGCACGGCTTGACCCAGGCCCACCGTGCGCAGATCCTTGCATTCATGGAAGCAGTATTCGGCTGCTTCGCGAACATGAGGCGGGAGGGTGAGGCTGGTGATGCTCTCACAATACGCGAACGCCATCTCCCCGACGCTTTCGACGGTGTCCGGGATGTCTATGGAGGGCAAGCTGCTGCACCCGCTGAACGCGCCATCCCCGATTGACCTCAAACGGGACGGCAGCTCGATGCTCACAAGGTTGGCGCAACGACTGAATGTGTAGGGATGCAGCCGGTCGATCGCGGCGGTGAGGTCCACGGAAACGAGATTGCGGCATGATTCGAACGCGCGGTCCCCGATCATCGTGACAGATTCGGGCACTGTGACCGTGCGCAGGGATGCTGCCCCGGCGAAGGCCACGATGGCGACGTTCTTCACGCCTTCCTTGACTTCATATTCATTTTCGCAGCGCGCGGAGGGATAGCGCAGCAGATAGTTGAGCGCCTTGTTATAGAGCACGCCGCCCACAGACGCGAAGAATCCGTTGCCCTCATCCACGTCGATGATCTGAAGTGCCGGCATGTTGTTGAACGCGAACTTGCCGATGCGATCCACCGCAGCGGGGATGCGCACGGATACGGCGTTCTGATCTCCCTCGAACGCGTCGTATCCGATCTGGGTCACCGCATCCGGAACGATGATGTCCTTCGCGCTGCCGTTGTACCGGAGCAACGCGCCGTCATTGATCAGGAACTCCTCGGTCTCCTGGCACGGGTCGAACAGGCTATGCGACAGCAGCTTGATGTAGAACTCCGTCTGATCGGCCATGCGCCAATGCTCTATGACCTGCCGGCTCATGAAGGAGCTCTTCAGGTCGGCGGGAGGCTCGACTGGTTCAAGGAAGACGCTGAGCACCTCGCACGGGGCCTGTTCAGCACGGCGCATCTCTTTCAGGCATTCGGGAGATGCCACCGAATGCTCGCTCAGAAAGCACAGGAAACACGAGCAGCCGAGGATCTTCTGGTTCAGGAACTCGTCCCAATCAGCGCCGGGCGTGATGCCCTCGTCATACCAGACGTTGTAGCCATGGCAGATGAGGTATTCCAAGATGGGAATGACCGTGTCCGAATCACGATGCGCATAGCTCACGAAGATGTAGGGCGCCGTGCCGCTGTAAGCCCTCGCGTGCGTTGTTGCTTGTCCCATTGAAGGCTTGTCTACAACCCCAAAGACGTGATCAGATCAGCGATGGTCTTCGCATGGGTGAGGGCGGCCTCATCGTCCTTGGCCTCCACCATCACGCGCACCACCGGCTCCGTGCCCGACGGCCTGAGCAACACGCGACCGTCATCGCCCAGCGCTTCCTCGGCCGCGCGCACAGCCCCTTTCACCGCGTCGCTCTCCATGACGGCGTTCTTGTCAGCCACGCGCACGTTGATGAGCTCCTGCGGGAACTTCTGCACCACCTTCGCCGCTTCCTCCACGGTCTTCCCGCTACGCTTCACGGCAGCCAGGAACTGCACGGCGGTCATGAGCCCGTCACCGGTGGAGTTGTGCTCCAGCAAGATCATGTGCCCAGACTGCTCGCCGCCAATGGTGTGCCCGTGCGCGCGCATCTCCTCCAGCACGTAGCGGTCGCCCACCTTCGTCTGCACCACCGTGATGCCCGCATCGCGCATGGCGTGAACGAATCCCAGGTTGCACATGACCGTGGTGACGGCGGTGCCATTCGCCAGAACCCCGCGCTCCTTCATGTCCAGCGCGCACACCGCTTCGATGACATCTCCGTCGATCTCCTCGCCTGCCGGCGTCACCATCATCACGCGATCCGCATCTCCGTCATGGGCGATCCCCACGTCGGCTTGAGCCTCCTTGACCAGCTGCTGCAGTGGCTCCAGGTGCGTTGAACCGCACTTCACATTGATGTCCAGCCCATCGTAGTCATCGTTGATCACATGCACATCCGCACCCAACCGCCGAAGCGCCTCCGGGCTGGTCATGGAGGATGCCCCATGGCCCGTGTCCAGCGCGATGGTCATCCCCTCGAACGAGATGCCCTGCCCGCGCACGGAATCCACCGCATGCATGATGTACATCTCAACGGCGTCATTCAGCGGCACCGCGAAACCCAGATCAGAACCCACGGGCATCGGCTTTCCGGACTGCTCCAGGCCGCCCGCGCGCACGAACTCTTCGATCTTGTCCTCCACCGCGTCCGGCAGCTTGAAGCCGTTCGCATCGAACAGCTTGATGCCGTTGTACTCCGGCGGGTTGTGCGATGCCGAGATGACCACGCCGCCCGCCGCGTTCAGCCGTCTGACCAAGAGCGCCACCGCTGGCGTAGGGATGACGTTCGCCAAATACGCCGTGCCGCCCGCGCTCTCGATGCCCGCGACCAGCGCCGCCTCCAACATGTCGCCGGACAGGCGCGTGTCCTTGCCCACCACGATGGTCTTGCCCAAGAACACCACCGCCGCTTGGCCCAGCCGATAGGCCATCTGGTTCGTGAGCTCCGTGTTCGCAATGCCGCGCACGCCGTCAGTGCCGAACATCCTCGCCATGCTATCGCCCCCTGTTGATGTGATCCTGATCCATGACCTGCGCATCCTGCGGCAGCTCTTCCGGCCGCATCCGCGCGTTCAGCTCCGCCGCCAACTGGTCATTCGTGATATCGAAGCGCGCCAGAAGGACCATCAAGTGATAGATTAGATCGGCCGCCTCGTAGCGAAGATGATCCTTGTCCGAAGATGATCCGCCGTCCCCGCGCAGCGCCGTTTCCTTCGCCGCCAAGCACGTTTCCAGCGACTCCTCGCTCACCTTCTTGAGCAGCGAATCCAGTCTGCCCTCAAGCAGCCGATGGGTGTAGCTTTCGTCCGTGGCCTGCCGCCGCGATTCGATCGTGGCCGCCAGCGCATCCAGCGTCCGGCCGATCTGGGATGGCACTGCGTCAATATGAGATGCGTCCTGTTGCATGCAGGCATTTTATCGCACCCGGCGAAAGCGGTCGCGCTTTTCTCGTTACCGGCGAAACTGCAGAGAGGGAGTAGAATGCCCCCATGGATGAAGAGAGGACATCACGGTCGCGCCGCCTTCTGGGAGATGAAGGCGTGGAGAGGCTGGCTCAGGCACGCGTTGCGGTGATCGGGCTGGGCGGCGTGGGGGCCGCGTGCGCCGAAGCGCTCGTGCGCGCGGGGGTGGGCGGCTTTTTGTTCGTGGACAAGGATGTGGTGTCCGAAAGCGACCTGAACCGGCAAGTCATCGCCTTCACGAGCACCATCGGGATGCGCAAAGTGGACGTCATGGAAGCCATGGCGCGCCAGATCAACCCACAGGCGGCGGTGGAAAAGCTGCACGGGTTCGTGACGGAGGAATTCATCGATGATCTGCTGGATGGCGAAAAGCCCATCGACTTCATCGTGGATGCCGTTGACACGCTGACCGCGAAAGCCGCCATCGCGCGCTTCGCCGCGGAGCGGAACATCCCCGCCGTCTCATCCATGGGCATGGCGAATCGCTCCGATCCCACGAAACTCCGGTTCGCACGCTTGATGGACACCCAAGGCTGCCCGTTCTGCCGGGAGATGCGCAAGATCTGTCGCAGCCGCGGCGTGGTGGACATGGAGGTGCTCTATTCTCAAGAGCCGCCGGTGAAGGTGAAGCCCGCACCGGGGGCCGCTCGTGCAGCGAAGACGGAGCTGGGCACGCACTCCTACATGCCGCCTGTGGCCGGGCTGATGCTCTCCGCCTACGTGATCCAGCACTTGATCCAAGACCGGTGACCATTGGAACAGCCCATGAACACGCACTCCATTCCCACTGCCTCCAGCGCTCCTGACTCCTCCCGCGCTTCCAGCTCCTCCGCGCGCATCCTCGTCATCGAAGACGACCCTTCCATCAACGACGTGGTTCGCACTCGCCTGGCCAAAGACGGCCACACCATCACATCCGCCTTCTCAGGCACTGAAGCCCAGCTCCTGCTTGAGAGCGCATCATTCGATCTGGTCATCAGCGACCTCATGCTGCCTGGCATGACCGGCGAAGACATCGTCACGCTCATCCGGGAGACCGACCCCGCGCTTCCCATCTTGATCCTCTCCGCACGCAACGCCCCAGCGGACAAGGTGAACCTCCTGCAGCTGGGAGCAGATGACTACCTGGAGAAGCCCTTCGACTTGGAGGAGCTCATCGCCCGCGTGAACGTTCAACTGCGCCACGTCGAACAGAGCGCCGCCCCGGCCTCCACGCTTCCCAGCACCGCGCTGACCTTCCATGACTGGCGTCTTGACCCCGCCACACGCTCCTTTTCCGCGGCGGGCGCGCCCATCCAACTCACCCGCACCGAGTTCGACATGCTCCACCTCCTGATGGAGCATCCTGGGCGCGTCTTCACCAAGCAAGAGCTCTACGAGCACACGTGGAGCGAACCGTACACGGCCCAGGATGGGACCGTGGCCGCCCATATCTCCAACCTGCGCTCGAAGCTGCGCGCGGGCGGCGCTGAAGACCACATCCAAACGGTGTGGGGCATCGGCTTCAAACTTTCTTGAAGCTTTCCCAAAACAATCCCAAAACCCGTCTTCCATACTCGATGAGCGAAGCAACCCTTCGATCAAGAAAGGATGACCATGCACGCAATCGAAACTCGTGCGCTCACGAAGGTCTACGGGCATAAGCGCGTGGTGGATGACCTGGACCTCACCGTGAACGTGGGGGACATCTACGGTTTCGTCGGCAAGAACGGCGCCGGCAAGTCCACGGTCATGAAGATGGTCGACTCGCTGGTCACGCCCACTTCCGGCCAGCTGCTCCTCTTCGGCAGCCCCTTGGATGCATCGGGCGGCACCGAAGCCACCTCAGACCAGAACGGTCGGCAAGCCTTCTCTGGATCCCGTCGCGTCGGTTCGCTCATCGAATCCCCCGGGCTGGTCCCAGGGCTTTCCGCCTTCGACAATCTCATGGCGAAAGCCCGCGCGCTCGGCATCGTGGACGCGAAAAGCCGTTGCAGTGAGATCCTGCGGCTCGTGGGTTTGGAGCACGCCGACAAGAAGCACGCCAAGAAGTTCTCCCAGGGCATGAAGCAGCGCCTGGGGATCGGCATGGCGCTCATCGGCTCACCGGATCTTCTCCTTCTGGATGAACCATTCAACGGACTCGATCCAGAAGGGACCCGCGCCATGCGCACGTTGATCCTGCGGCTCAACCAGAGCTTCGGCGTCACCGTGATGATCAGCTCGCACGTGCTCGACCAGCTGGACCGCATGGCCACTCGCTATGGGGTCATCGCGAACGGGCGCATGATCCGCCAGATGACCGCCGAAGAAGTGCAAGAGGAATGCCGCGAGAGCTTGCAGATCCGCACGAGCGATCCCGCACGAACCCTGGCGCAACTGGAACAGGCATTCCCTCGGGCGCGTTTCAGAGCAGAGCAAGACGGGATCCTCCGCATGACAGGCGCCGATGACGCTCAGGCCGTGGCGAACGCGCTCCATGGATTCGACGAGACCATCCTTGAGTTCAACCAGATCAGCCGTGACAAAGAGGACTACTTCGTGGCGCTCATGGAAGGAGGAAGCCACCATGTTCAATCTGCTTAGGTCCGACCTCTACCGCACCGTCCGCACTCCAACATTCTGGGTGTTCCTCGGCGTGATCGTGGCCATGATGTTCTTGGTGGCGGGGATGCTCAACTGGGTGGCCTCGCCGGAGTTCTCCGACATGGTGAATGACTCCGCTACAGCTCAGGGGCAGCCTCTTTCGCCAGAAGATCAGGCGGAGCTGGAAGAGGGCCTTGACGAAGCCTCCGCCATCAGCAAATCCTTGGATTCGCTCACCCATCTCTGGGCGCAGACGTTCTTGACCGGCGGCTTTCTGGGCATCTTGGGCTCGGCCTTCATCGCGGTGTTCTTGGTCAGCGATTTCAAGAGCGGATTCGTGAAGAATCTGCCCATGGACCGGCGCGGACGTCGCACCTACTACCTGGAGAAGGTCGCGTACATCCTCTTGATCCAGGCCATCTTCCTCTTGGCATGCGCCCTGTTCAACACCATCGCCTTCGCCGCCTTCGGATTCACCTTTGAGACGGAAGAGCCCATCACGAACGTCATCCTCTGGCTGGGGCTGGCATGGCTCACTCAGTGCGCGTATGCGCTGATCGTGGCATGCTTGGTGTGGGCGGTCCGCTCTGACTGGATGGGAGTGTCCGCCGCCCTCATCATCTCCACGGGCATGCTGGGATCATTCATCGTGCAGCTCCTCTTGCTCCTTTCAAAAGGACTGCCTTTCTTGGCCGCGATACCCTCATGGCTGCTGGTGAGCGCCACGCAACTGCTCGGAGGAGGCGGCGCGTCTCTGCTCATGCCCGATGCGAACCTGCCCTTCGCTGGGATGCTTCCCGCCGGATACATCGCCTTGGTCGGCGCCATCTACGCGGGAGCGAGCATCGCCATCACGATGGCTGTCCTGCGCCGTCGCGACATACAATGAGCCCCATGGAAACGTTGGCGATCATCCTGCTGCTCTTGGTCTGCGCTGCCTGTGTGGCAGCGTTGGCCTTCTCCGCCCGAGCCCGTCGCCGGATGGCGCGATTCCTGGAAGAGCGCGACCCGGCGAGCAACGGGCGTCTGACCACGGACGGAGCATCACCCACCACCGCCAGGCTCGTGCGAGCCATCAATCATCAGCTGGATGAAGAGGCGGCGAACCGAAGACGGCAGAAGCAGAGCGAACGGGAGTTCGAGCAGAACCTGGCGAACCTGTCTCACGATATCCGCACCCCTTTGACCGGCGCGAAGGGCTATCTGCAACTGGCCGCCGAAGAAGCGGACGCCGCGCAGCGGAGCGCTTATCTGACCGCAGCGGCCACGCGACTGGATGACATGGGCGTGCTCTTGGATCAGCTTCTGGATTACGCTCGGTCCACCAGCGAAGATGCCCTTGAGCCTGAACGGCTTGACGTCCTGCTTCCCCTGGCATCCGTGCTGGCAGCGAAGCATCCGGAGTTCCTGGAGAGCGGGATGGATGTTGAGGTCTCGTTTGAAGATGAGAGGCTTGTCACCACCGCGGACGAACAGGCGCTGCGCCGCGTCTTCGAGAACGTGATGGAGAACGCCTTGGTCCACGGAACGGGGGTGCTCCTCATCACGCAAACGGGTTCCTCATTGATGTTCGAGAACGGTCTGCGCCCCGGCGAATACCCCGATCCAGAGCGCGTGTTCGATCGCTTCTACCGGGAAGATGCGGCTCGCAATCGCACCGGCGCCGGGTTGGGCTTGGCGGTGGTGCGCAACCTCGCAGAGGCGCAGAGCATCACCCCGAACGCTGCGGTGACCGAAGGGGCGTTCACCCTTCGCCTCGACTTCCCGTAGCCGCGCTTTCCGAGAATCCCTCACGCGCGCAAAAGGGCGGCTCCGAAGAGCCGCCCTTTTCTGTTCCAAAAACCCGGAGGTTGCGCAATGCGCCAACTATGCGTTCGCCATCTCCTCTTTCAGGCGCACCACGGCTTCACGGGCGGAAACCGCCGCCTCGTCCGTGCCGGTGCCGATGATCTGCGCCGCCAGGATGGCCGCGTTCTTCGCGCCGTTGATGGCCACTGTCGCCACCGGCACGCCAGAGGGCATCTGCACCATGGACAGCAGCGAATCCAGGCCGCCCAAATCAGAGGTCTTCATGGGCACCGCTATCACCGGCAGGGGCGTGTAGGCCGCCACCACGCCACCCAAGTGGGCCGCTTTGCCGGCCGCTGCCACGATCACGCGCATCCCACGCCCGTCCGCGCTGGATGACCAATCATGCACGATGGCGGGCTTGCGATGAGCGCTTGCCACTTTCACCTCGCAGGGAATCCCCATGGTCTCCAACTGCTTCACGCACGCCTCCATGACGGGCATGTCGGATTCGGATCCCATGATGATGCCGACGAGCGGCATCTTCGCTGTTTCCGTCATCTTAGATGCCCGGCGTGGCGTAGATGCTCACGGTCGCATACTGGACGATGCCCGGAATGGTGATGGTGTAGGTGGTGGTGGCCACCGAAGGCTCTTCTTCGCCGGTGCCCTCTTCGGTCATCTGCTCTTCGGTGGGCTCCCCGCTGATGAGCTCAGCGTCGTTCGGCTCGATCGGGTTGCCGTTCTCATCCACCGGATTGCCATTCTCGTCCACCGTGCCCGGAACGGTGCCGGTAGAGGAGCTGCTGGTGATGATGGGGGTCATGGACGGATCCAGCATGACGCCCATGGCGGTGCCGCCGCAGAGGATCTTGCCATCGGCATCGCGCAGGATGGCGACCACGTGAGCATCCCGGCGGTTGTCAAGAGCGGACGCTTCCGCAGAGGAGGTGCTCTCCGGCAGTTCAGAGGAGATCTTGCCCGTGACAGCCATGGTGCCATCAGCTTCGGTGACCTTGTCATCCGACAGCTGGAACATGCCCTGGAGCTCTTCGGTGCTCTGCTGGCACTTCGTCCAAACGACGTTCTGCATGAGCGGTTTGACCTCGAAGCGCGCGATGGTGGCGCCGGTGTCGGACAGATACGCCGTGCCAGCGGCCGCGGTGGTGATGCCCGGATACACCTCTTGGATGGTCTCGCCG
The DNA here is from genome assembly GCA_910580205.1 of uncultured Eggerthellaceae bacterium. Lineage (GTDB taxonomy): Bacteria > Actinomycetota > Coriobacteriia > Coriobacteriales > Eggerthellaceae > MGBC163016. The sequence continues at coordinate 11,264 of CAJTVP010000016.1, read as the reverse complement.
CCGCCGATGAGCATGACATCGTTCTCGTCATAGCCTTCGATGGTGAACGTGACGCTGTTGCCCACATACTCCGTGTTCGGGTTCTCAACGGTGAACGCATAGCTCACGGTCTGATCCGGCAATACGGTGAAACCGGATTCCGTGACCTGGATGTCCTGGGCATTGATCTCTTCGGTGGTCATCTCCTTCGGCGTGGCGCTGTCGCCCTCCGATGAGCAGCCAGCCATGCCGAACAGCGCGAAGGCCATGACGCCTGCGCTCAGAACGCTGATCAGCTTCTTCGACATCTTCATGGGAGAAACTCCTCTTCTCGTGGTATATATCCCGTGGAATTATACGCGATTATCCTTAAACAGCCCTGAACCGCCCGTGAACCGCGGCATTTGTCACCGTTTGTTCAGAAACGGGGCGAAAGCGCTCACCGGAGGCGCCGCGAAGCCGCGCCCCTTACCGAAAACGCCCCTGGGAAGCGCTTACTGGAAATAGCGAACGCCCGCCGTGAAGAGCGGCTGCTCGCCCGCGCCCGGCACGTTCTTGTACAGGCCCTCGCCGGCGCGTTCGCTGTGCCCCATCTTGCCGAACACGCGCCCGTCCGGAGATGTGATGCCCTCAATGGCCAGCATGGATCCATTCGGGTTGACGGCCAAGTCCATGGACGGAACGCCATCCTCATCCACGTACTGCGTCGCCACCTGTCCGCGTTCCACCATCTGCGCCAACAGCTCCGACGGCGCCACGAACTTGCCTTCGCCATGGCTGATGGCGACGGTGTGCACCTCCCCCACGGAGCATTCCGCCAACCACGGGCTCAGATCCGATGCCACGCGCGTGCGGACGAGGCGGCTCTGATGGCGGCCGATATCGTTCGCAGCCAGAGTAGCCAGTTCGTCGCTGGGCTCCATGATGTCGCCGAATGGCACCAGCCCCAGTTTCACGAGCGCCTGGAACCCGTTGCAGATGCCCAGCATGAGACCGTCGCGGACCTGGAGCAGCTCGCGCACCGCCTCGGTCACCTCCGGCGCGCGGAACACCGCGCAGATGAGCTTCGCAGAGCCGTCTGGCTCGTCACCGCCGGAGAAACCGCCCGGCAGCATGACGATCTGCGAACGACGGATGTTCTCTGCCAGCGTGCGCACGGATCCTTGCACGTCTTCAGGCGTGAGGTTCTTGATGATCTGCACGTCCACGTCAGCACCGGCGCGCTCGAACGCCGCCTGGGTGTCGTATTCGCAGTTCGTCCCCGGGAACACCGGGATGATGACGCGGGGACGCGCGACTTTCGGCCCGACATACGCAGCCCCGCAACCCCCCTCATATATAAGCGCGGGCACCTCTTCGGCAGCCGCCACCTCCTCTACGGACGTGCGATAGGGGAACACGTCCTCCAGCGCGGACTCCCACGCCTCTTGCGCTTTCGCCAGATCGACCGCATCCCCATCCAGCTCCATGACGATCCGATAGTCTTCCGTCACCCGTCCCAGCCCGGTGACTTCGATCGCGCGACCCTCCGCATCTACGACGCACCCATCGGACGGCAGTTCATCCGACTGCTGGCCCATCTCCGCGCGCAGGAAGGCGATCACTCTCTGGGCGTCTTCGCCCTCTTCAAGCTCCACGACGAAAGCGATGCTGCCCTGGATGCAAAGATCGACCATGGCCACCGCCTCATCCAGCTGGATCCCCAACCGGTTGCCCACGCACATCTTGAACAGCGTGTCCAGAAGGCCCCGTTCGCTCTCCAGCGCGCACGCCCGCACCTTGCCCGCGCCGATCAGAAGCTCGATGGCATCGAAGGTGGTCGCGACATCGCTTGGCGTGTCGCCCATGGGGCAGACCCGGACGACGCTGCTGCCCGCCTGCTTGAACTCCGGCGAGGTCACGCGGTTGATATCTCCCACCGCCGTGGCGAAGGAGACCAGCGTGGGAGGCACGTCCAGATCCTCGAAGCTGCCGGACATGGAGTCCTTGCCGCCGATGGCGCCCACGCCGAAAGCCAGCTGCGCCATGAGCGCGCCCAGCACGGCGGACATCGGCTTGCCCCAACGCTCTGGGTCGTCGCCCAGCTTCTCGAAGTACTCCTGGAACGTGAGGTACATCTTCCGGCGCTCGAAACCGGTGGCGACCAGCTTCGCGATGGAGCGCATCACCGCCTCGTAGGCGCCAGCGAAGGGATTGCGCTCGCTGAGGTACGGATCGAACGCCCAGGACAGACCGGATACCGTGGTGGTCTGACCGCCCAGCACCGGCAGTTTCGCCACCATGGCTTGCGCCGGTGTGAGCTGGTGTTTCCCACCGAAGGGCATGAGCACGGTGCCCGCGCCGATGGTGGAGTCGAAGCGCTCCACCAGGCCCTTGTTGGAAGCGGAGTTGATGTCGGACACCAGATCCAAAAGCCGCCGCTCCAACGGCACGTGCGCATCGAAATCATCCGGAAGCGCATCCTCGTGCCAGTCTCGGAGCTGACCCACGGACACGGATGCCTGCTTCGGCGCGCCGTTGCTGTTGAGGAACTCCCGGCTCACATCCACGATGATCTCTCCGCGCCACTCCATGCGCACCCGCGGCTCCGCCGTGACCACGGCCACCGGCGTGGCCTCCAAGTTCTCCGCCTGCGCCAGCGCGATGAACGCATCCACATCTTCAGGGGCCAGAGCCACCGCCATGCGCTCTTGGCTCTCCGAGATGGCCAGCTCCGTGCCGTCCAGGCCGTCGTATTTCTTGGGGATGCGGTCCAGGTTGATGTCCAGCCCGTCCGCCAACTCCCCGATGGCCACGGACACGCCGCCCGCGCCGAAATCGTTGCAGCGCTTGATCATCCGGCAGGCTTCTGAGTTGCGGAACAGCCGCTGGATCTTTCGCTCCACCGGCGGATTGCCCTTCTGCACCTCTGCACCGCAGGTTTCGATGGATGTGGTGCTGTGAGCCTTCGAAGACCCCGTGGCGCCGCCGATGCCATCCCGCCCGGTGCGGCCGCCCAGAAGTACGATCACGTCTCCCGGCGCAGGAGTCTCCCGGCGCACGTCGGAAGCGGGCGTGGCCCCGATGACCGCGCCTATCTCCATGCGCTTCGCCGCATAGCCCGGATGGTACAGCTCATGCACCTGCCCCGTGGCCAGCCCGATCTGGTTGCCGTAGGACGAATAGCCCTCGGCCGCCGTGGTGACCAGCTTGCGCTGAGGCAGCTTGCCGGGGATGGTGTCTTCCACCGGCACGCGCGGGTCCGCCGCCCCCGTGACGCGCATGGCCTGATAGACGTAGGCGCGCCCGGAAAGAGGGTCGCGGATCGCGCCGCCCAGGCATGTGGCCGCGCCGCCGAACGGCTCGATCTCCGTGGGGTGGTTATGCGTCTCGTTCTTGAACAAGTAGAGCCAATCCTGCTCTTCGCCGCGCACGTCCACCTTCACGCGCACCGTGCATGCGTTGATCTCTTCGGATTCGTCCAGGCCCGTGAGCTCGCCAGCGGCCTTGAGCGCCTTCGCGCCAATGGTGCCCATGTCCATGAGGCAAATGGGCTTCTCTTCGCGGCAGAGCTCTTCGCGGAGATTCAGATACGTATCGAAGGCATGCTTGACCTGCGCGTCCTCGATCTGGATATCCACCAGCTCCGTGCCGAACGTGGTGTGGCGGCAATGGTCGGACCAATACGTGTCCACCATGCGCACCTCGGTGATGGTGGGATCGCGCCCCTCATCCTGGAAATACTTCTGCAAGAAGGCCAGGTCGGCATCATCCATGGCAAGCCCGCGCTCACGCCGAAACGCCGCCAGCGCCGCCTCGTCCATCTGGCGAAAACCGTCCAACACCTCCACCGGCTCCGGTCTCGCTTGCACCTGCGCCAGCGTGTCCACCTCTTCCAGCGCGGCTTCGCGCGCTTCCACCGGGTTGATGAGGTAGCGCTTGATGGCGTCAAGCTCTTCCGGGGCCAGATCACCATCAAAAGCGTAGACCGTGGAACTGCGAACGAGCGGGCGCTCACCCTGGCTGATGAGCTGGATGCACTCCGCTGCGGAGTCCGCGCGCTGATCGAACTGGCCCGGGATGTATTCCACGGCGAAGACCGTCCGTGGTCCGGGGAACGTGCACACATCCCCGCTGCAGCAGGCTTCGGGCTTGTGGCGGTCCACCGCTTCATCCAATGCGAAAGCCACATCATCGGTCTGAGGCTCCGCGAACACGCCGAAGACGGCTTGGTCGAACAGAGCGCCGTCCGCACCCTCCACGTCATACCGGTTGATGATGCTCAGACCTGTGAGAGAGGAAATGCCCAGCGTATCCTGCAATTCCGCAAGCAACGCCTGTGCCTGCGTGTCGAAACCGGGCTTCTTTTCCACATAGATGCGCTTGACCACGAAAGCCTCCCATCTCTTGGCTGTGCCTATGGTAAACCAGACGGCCCCTTTTTGTTGCGAGCACCCCTGCGCCCTCAGCGCCGGCGCGGGCCCCGCAGGGGTCCCGGCGGCGATGCGCATCGCATTCCCCAGCAGACGCCTCCGAAGAACCGGGGCGGCGGGGGTGTCGCGCCGATTCGCGGAGACAAGGAAAATCGTGGTAAAAACCCACCACGATTTTCCGCAGCCGCAGTCTTAGGCGCGAGTGCCCCCGGCGGCCGGTTTGACCTACAGGTGGTATCATCTTCCGACACGAGAAAAGACCTTCGGAGGCGCCATGTTCCCATCCCCCATCACCACCATCCAACCCACCTCGCAGGGCAAGGTCCGCGACCTGTACGACCTGGGCGACCAGCTGCTCCTCGTCGCCACGGACCGCATCTCGGCCTTCGACTACATCCTGCCGGATGAGATCCCGAACAAAGGCCGCGTGCTCACCCAGCTCTCCGCCTTCTGGTTCGAGCTTTTGGATGGCGTGGTGGAGAACCACCTCATCTCCACAGACGTGGCGGACCTGCCGGAAGCCTTCCAGCCTTTCGCTGACTGGCTGCGCGGCCGCTTCATGCTCGTCCGCAAAGCGGAGATGTTCCCCGTCGAATGCATCGTGCGCGGCTATCTGGCCGGCAGCGGCCTTGCGGAATACGAGCGCACGGGCACGGTGTGCGCCATCACGCTGCCCGAAGGGCTCCAGAACTCATCGAAGCTGCCGCAGCCTCTGTTCACCCCTTCCACCAAGGCGGATCTGGGCGGCCATGATGAGAACATCAGCTTCTCCCAATGCGTTGACCTGGTGGGCGAAGAAGCAGCGCAAGCGCTGGACCGCCTCTCCACCCAGATCTACTCCACAGCGGCGGAATACGCTCGTGAGCGCGGCATCATCATCGCGGACACCAAGTTCGAGTTCGGCACCATCGAAGGCACCATCGTGCTGGGGGACGAAGTCCTCACACCGGACTCCTCACGTTTCTGGCCGGCCGACCAGTACCAGGTGGGCCAAAGCCAGCCGTCCTTCGACAAGCAATACGTCCGCGACTGGTTGTCCGCCAACTGGGACAAGCAGGGGGAGCCGCCCTCTATGCCCGCCGACGTCATCAAGCGCACGGCAGAGAAGTACGAGCAAGCGTTCACCATGATCACGGGGCGCACGCTCATCGCCTGACGCGCTGAACAGCAACCACGAAACGCCGCGAAGCGCGCCTGCGCTCGCACGACAAGAAAGGTCCTCATGTCCCAGCGGAACCCCATGAACGAGCGCTACACCACCGAAAAGCACACCGGCACCACGCGCAAGAGCGCCGCCAGCGCGAAACCGAAGACCAAGGCCGCCGGCACCGTCACCATGGGCACGACGAAGAAGACGCCCAAGGAGCGCAAGGCTGAGCAGAAAGAAGCCCGCAAGAAGGAACAGGCGCGCCAGCGCGAACTGGACCGCAAGTATTACAAGCCGGACACCCCCCGCTTCAAGAAGCTGAAGCGGATCTGGTGGGCGTCTCTGGCCGGCGCCATCCTCTGCACCGTCATGTCTTGGCTCACCCGCTCCATTGAACCCGCTTGGATCGCGTTCATCTTCCTGTTCTGCGCCTACGCGCTCATCATCTTCGCGTTCTATCTGGATTTCTCCAAGATCAAGAAGGAACGCCGCGCCTATCAAGAGCGCATGGTCGCCCTTGAAGAGGCAGAGGCCAAGCGCGAACGTCGCGAGCACGGCAAAACCGCCACCAACAGCTGACGCAGCCGCCTCACGCTGAGGCATCCCATGGCGCGCGACCGGATCCAGCTCATCGCCATCGCATTCCTGTTGGCGTGGTGCACCGTGTTCGGCGCTTCTTATTCTGTGGGAGAGGGCTGGCCTGCGCTCTCCTCTGAGATGTCATGGCTGTTCACCGCTGCCGCCACCGTCGCCTTCGCTGGCGCCCTGGTGGGAGTGCGCCGTCTCTGCGACAAGGCGCACGAGGCCGCCAGCGCGCAGGCCGCCAACGCGCAAAGCAGCCCTTCACACAAAGATCTCTTCATCATCGCGGGCATCATCCTTTTGTGCTGGGCGCCCTGGCTGATCGCGAACCTGCCCGGCAGCACGTACTGGGATACGTACTGGCAGATGTGGCAGGTCTACCCCGAAGCGCACCCCGTTGCGCTGATCCAATGGCCAGCCGTGCAGGAGCGAACGCTCACTGACGCATGGCTGGTGGACCACCACCCCGTCCTCACGACGCTCGTCTACGGGGGCGCCGCCTGGGTGAGCGACCAGCTCACCGGCTCGTGGATGGCTGGCGTGTTCGCGCTCTCAGCGGCGCAGACCATCGCTTACGCGTTCCTGTTCGCGGGCCCCATCTGCGAGCTCCGCCGCTGGCGAACCCCTCGCTGGGCGCGCATCGGCGTGCTGCTCTGGATCTGCTTTTTGCCACCGGTGCCCACTTGGGCCGCGTGCGTGGTCAAAGACAGCGCCTTCGGGCTGTTCTTCCTCCCCTGGTTCATCTCACTGGCGAACGCCGCGCGCACGAACGGCGCGACGCTTTCGAACCGGCGCACAGCCATCATCATGACCGCCTGCGCGCTTCTGATGTGCCTCATGAAGAAGACGGGCATCTTCATCGTGGTGACCACCGCGCTTGTCGGATGCGTTCTGTTCCGCAAGACCCGGCCCGCACGCCGATCCTTCGCCGTTCAAGGGGCGCTTTGCCTGGGAGTGATGGCCGTGCTGCTGCCGTGCCTCATCTTCCCTGCGGCGAACATCGCGCCCGGTGGCGCTCAGGAGATGTTGGGGCCCGCGCTCCAGCAGACGGCGCGCTATGCGCAAGACCATGAGCTCACGGAGGACGAGGCCGCCGTGGTGAGTGAGGTGGTGGACGTGGATCGCGTGCTCCATCACTACGATGCGGATTTCCAAGACAACGTGAAGTATTACTACCATCCGGATGCCACCGGCGAAGAGCTGGCCGCCTACGCGCAGCTCTACCTTCGGCAAGGGCTTGAGGATCCGGGGGCGTATCTGGGATCAGTGATGGCGCTGGCCGGGCGATACGTGTCCCCCACCACGTATCTGAACATCCGGATGGTGACCGTGGACACGAAGATCGGGGATGAGCAGCGCGCCGTGCTTTGGAATCCTGATGCGCTGGACGGATTGCGGCTCGGCCTTGAGGGGGCCTATCAGGCCGTCGCGCAGATCCCAGGGCTGAACGCGCCTTTCTTGACGGTGGTCTATGTGCTCTGGCTGCCCGCTTGCGCGCTGTATGTGCTCACAGGACGGCAACGCCGCTCCCCGCAACACGCCACGCGGTACGGCATCCTCTTCGCGCCCCTTGCCGTCATGATCGCGTTCTGCGTGATAGCTCCTGTGTTCGACGCGCGCTATGCCTGGGGCCTGCTGCTGGCCGCACCCATCCTGTTCGCGCTGATGGTGACACCCCGTGAACAGAGCGAACAAGGGACGTAGTCCTGTTCACGGCTTTGAGCTACTGCTTCAGCTTCGCCATCTGCGCGCGAGCCTTATCCATCTGCCCCTCAACATCCATGCCGACGATGTCCAGCCCCTCAGCTGCTATGAAGCGCGTCTCCGGAATGCCGAACATGCGCGCGATGCCGCAGAAATACTCATACCCGAAATTAGCGCCTTCCACGAATCCGCCGCAAGTGGTGATGTACGTCAGGCTCTTCGCACGGCAAAGGCCTTCACATTGCGCGTCTTCGGTGTAATGGAACACGATGTCGCACACGCTCACGTGCTCTAGATAGGCCTTGAGGGCCGCCGGGAATGAAAGGTCCCAGTACGGCGCGCCGATCACGATGTCGTCCGCCGCGGCGAACTGCTTGGACAGCGCGAAGATGGGGTCATCCCATTGCCGCTCCTGCTGCTTCTCCACGCGCGCAGCCACCATCTGACCATCGAACGGCGCGGGCCTGAGCTTCGCCAAGTCCACTTCCTCCACATCAAGGATGTCCGCCAGATATTCTCGACAGAGCGTGAGGGTGCGAGATTCTGGACCGCGAAGACATGCGTTCACGAAAAGCGTCGTCATGAAAAAGCCCTTCCTTTCTTCTCTGACCAGTTGTAGAGGATGGTGAAGCGGCGGCAGGCTGAACCGAAGAGCCCCTAGGCCAGCCGCGTCTTCTTCGTGACAGGGCAGGTGATGGAGCCGCCACGATGCACATAGTGGACGAAGAAGCCGACTCCCGCCAACGCCAGCGCAGCCCCCAGCCCCGTGTAGAAGAACGCGACGAACCAGCTGGGGAAGATGCCGAACGCACGCAGGGCGATGCCGCCACCCATCATGATGGCCATGAGGATGTAACCGCGCACGTCGAAGAACCGGAGGACGTGCATCTTGTCCTCGCCGTAGCCGCGAATGCGGTCGGAGTGCTTGCCCACCAGCTTGCTGAACATGCGATGGAACACGAGGAACGTTGCAGGGATGCCCACGATGAGCGCCCAGAGCGGCGTGACGTCTTCCATGATGGCCAGAACGCCCAAGCGCAGGATGTTGAAGCCAGCCAAGAACCAGACCGCCGCCGCGATCAGAAGCAGGTATTTCGCCCGAACCTTGAACATGCTCCCTCCTTTTTTTCAGAGGGATTATACTCCCCTCACTCACCGCGAATGCATCGAACGCGAAAAGCGCGCATTGGCGGAAGGTCGCCGCCAACGCCATTCATTGCGTCACCACCCGGGCTGCCTTGCGTACCAGGTTGATCCAGGTGCCACAGGCGCACTTTTGGCGATCAAATGCCATCCAGCAGCCAATCGACGGCGTTGGCGATCTTCACGCCGTCGATATCCGCAACCGCCAACACACGATCCAAAACCAACAGGGTCTTGGGGTGGTTGTCTTTTATCTTGCGAAACGCAGCCAGCTCGCGGTCCAACGTTTTCGCATCAAGCACGCTCGCCGCCACCTGGTAATACTGGATTCTTTCGCCATCCACCACGACGAAATCCACTTCACCATCTTCGACGGCGCCCACGTGCACAGCCCCTCCCCGCCGTTTCAACTCCAGATACACGACATTCTCCAGGAGGTGTCCCAGATCGTTCGACGAACCCTCAACGAGGTTCCTCCGCAACCCCGTGTCGACGATGTAATACTTGGAGATCCGCGAGAGCAGCTTGCGGCCCTTTATGTCCCACCGGGCCGCTTCGTAGAAAAGCATGCTGTCCACGAATCCGTCGACGTATTTATCCACCGTTTTCTGATCGACCGGCCGCCCTGATGAACGCAGGGTGTTCGCCATCTTGTTGATGGAGACAAGGCTCCCCACGCCCGACGCGAGCGTTTTCCCAACGCGCTCCAACAGCGCGGCATCTCCCACCTTCATGCGGGCGACGATGTCCTTGTACAGGATCGACTGGTATAGGTCGTGCAGATACTCCATGGCGTTCTTCTCGTCGTCCAGAAGCTCGAGCAGATAAGGGAATGAGCCCGCCTTCAAGAATCGCGAAAACGCGGCATCCTTCGACCCTGCCTCCCACTGAGCGGGGTCGGTCGGTTTCGCATCATCCCCCACGTCGCAAGCGCCCAAACAGAACTCTTTGAAAGACAGCGGCAACATCTTCAATTCGACATACCGGCCCGTGAGCAACGTGGCGAGCTCCCCGGACAGCATGTACGCATTTGACCCCGTCACGTAGACGTCGCAGTAGGGACGGATGCTCAGGCTGTCCAAAACCTTCTCGAAGCCCTCGACGTGCTGGACCTCATCAAGGAAGATGTAGGTCGTGGTGCCGTCTGAGAGACGCTCGATGATATGGGAATGCAGCGCGCGATAATCCGTCAGAGCCTCATTCTCCACGTCTTCGAAATTGATGGAGATCAACCGCTCCCGCCCAACCCCTTGCTCCAGCAGCTCATCTTGGAACATGGAAAGCAGGGTGGATTTGCCGCAACGGCGAACGCCTGATACCACCTTGATGACTTCTTTGTCTTTCCAGCGGTGAAGCCAGTCTAGGTATTCGACTCTCGACACGCGCTTCATAGAGACTCCTTAGAACAAGGATTCCTGATTAATTGGATTTTATTCCAATTAAATGGATATTCTTAAACTATTTGGATTATATTCCAAATTCATATACGTTGGCGGAAGACCGCCGCCAACGCCATTCATTGCGTCACCACCCGGGCTGCCTTGCGTACCAGGTTGATCCAGGTGCCACAGGCGCGCTTCGCCTACAATGACGGTGCATGTATGCAGTTGGTTGATTGATGTGCAGGTAGGAACCTGTTAGAATGAGCGATGCGGGCGTTTGCCATTGCAGTGGCGGTTACCCCGTTTGACAAGTTTTCAGCTTGAAGGGATAACCGTTTCCTTTGATGGGGGCGGTTATTTCCTTTTTCGGCTCGTTAACTCTAAGAGCTTTAAGACCAGATCAAGAACCGCTATCACAACCAAGCAGAGCGTTAACGCTTCGCCTACAGTAACCATGGTGTACCGCCTTTCACAAGGGGCAACCATGCGCCCGCACCACTTTCATCATATCACGGTCACCCATGACATGATCTTTCATCAATGCCTTTCATTGCGGTCTCTGCCGGATTGCCTTGCGTACAGGGTTATCCAGAGTGCAACGAACGCGCTTCGTCGCTGCGCTCCATCAGCGCGGCTACGATTCAACATGAATCCTCATCCCTGGCCGATGTCGTCTCGATGGCTTCGCTGCGCTCCGCCGGAAAATGTCTCGCGCTTCGCGCTCGGCTTTGAACGAGATACCACCCGGGCTGCCTGACGTACCGAGTTGATCCGGGTGTTGCGGAGGCTGCCCCAACCCGGAACCACATCCTGACGACGGATGCGCAGATAACCGTTTTCGAACGCATCACCCCTGTTGACGGGCAATGCCCGCGCTACGCTGATAATGGGAACCGTTCTGCAAACGGCGACGAT
>CAJTVP010000015.1 GCA_910580205.1 uncultured Eggerthellaceae bacterium | reverse complement strand
CCATCAAGGATCTGATCGAGTGGCGCAAACGCCATGATGTGCTGGTGGACAAGGTAGCGCAGACGAAGCTGCCCACCAAGTACGGGGATTTCGAGGCGTGCGCCTATGTGAACCGCCTGAACGGGGAGCATCATGTTGCCCTGGTCAAAGGGGATATCTCAGATGGCCGGGACGTGCTCGTGCGGGTGCATTCCGAATGCTTGACCGGAGACGCGTTCGGCAGCCTTCGCTGCGACTGCGGAGAGCAGCTGGCTCACGCCATGCAGATGGTGAACGATGCAGGGCGGGGGGTCGTCCTCTACATGCGCCAAGAGGGGCGCGGGATCGGGCTCGTGAACAAGCTGCGCGCCTATGAGCTGCAAGACGAGGGCCTGGACACGCTGGATGCGAATCTGGCGCTGGGATTCCGCGGGGATGAGCGCGAATACTACATCGGCGCCCAGATCTTGCGGGATCTGGGGGTGCATACCATCCGGTTGCTCACGAACAACCCGGACAAGGTGTACCAGCTCTCCGGCTTCGGGCTTGAGATCACGGAGCGCATCCCGATCATCGCCGCGGCCACGGATTTCGATCGGAAGTATCTGGACACCAAGAAGACCCGCATGGGCCATTTGCTCTGATCGCGCGTCGGGCAGGCTAGACCAGGCTTTCAAGCTCTTCAATGGCGCTTCCGAGCTTCGCCTTGTCCTCATCCGTCATCTTCTCAGGCCGTTTGCTCAAAAGCCGCTGCACGTTCGCCGCTGAGGCGCGCAGGCGCTTCTTCTCTTCCCGCTCTAGCTCCTTGCCGCGCAGCTTCTCATGGGCCTGCTCCAACAGCTGCTGGGCGCGCGTGCGCTCTTCCATGGAGGCGCGTTTGGCGGCATCTTCGGCCTCATAGCGCTCCGCATCCCGGATGGCATCGGCGATCTCTGAGTCGCTCAGGCGCTCGGAGTCCGTGATGGTGATGGACTGCTCATTGCCCGTCCCCAGATCCTTCGCCGCCACGGTCAAGATCCCGTTCGCGTCGATGTCGAAGGTCACGTTGATCTGCGGCGTTCCGGCGGGAGCGCGCTTGATGCCCTTGAGCGTGAACTTCCCGATGGAGCGGTTGTCGGCCGCCATGGGGCGCTCGCCTTGCATGACGTTGATCTCCACCTTCGTCTGGAATGCGGCTGCTGTGGTGAAGACCTGCTCGTAGTGGACCGGCAGCGTGGTGTTGCGTTCGATCACGCGCGTGGCCACCCCTCCCACCGTCTCGATGGCGAAGCTGATGGGGATCACGTCCAAAAGGAGCAGCTCACCGCCACGGGGCATCAGGTCGGTGCAGCCACTCCGGGCGCCCATCAGCGTGGCCGCTTGGATGGCCGCGCCCTTTGCCACGCATTCGTCGGGGTTGATGGAGTTCGACGGCGTCTTGCCCGTGAGCGCGCGGACGTGCTTCTGCACGGCCGGGATGCGTGTGGAGCCGCCCACGAGCAGCACTTCGTCAAGTTCGCTGACGGCGATGCCTGCGTCGTTCAGGGTCTGGTTCACCGCCTCAGTGGTGGATTCCACCAGGTCGCGCGTCAGGCGCTCGAACTCCGCGCGCGTGACCGTCTGTTCCAGATGCACGGGGCCGTTGGCATCCTGGGCCAGATAGGGGAGGTTGACGGTGGTGGATTCCATGGAGGAGAGCTCCCGCTTGGCTTGCTCCGCTGCTTCCCGCACGCGCTCGCAGGCCATGGGATCAGAGCTCATCCGCGCGCCCGTTTCCCTCTCGAAGCGCTCGATCAGATGCTCCGCCAGCCGCTCGTCGAAGTCGTCTCCGCCCAGGTGGTTGTCGCCCGCGGTGGCCAGCACCTCGATCACGCCGTCGCCTATCTCGATCACGGAGACGTCGAACGTGCCGCCGCCCAAGTCGTAGACCATGACCCGCTTGGCGTCCCCATGGTCAAGCCCGTAGGCCAGCGCGGCCGCTGTGGGCTCGTTGATGATGCGCAGCACGTTCAAGCCCGCGATGGTGCCCGCATCCTTGGTGGCATTGCGTTGCATGTCGTTGAAATACGCGGGCACGGTGATGACGGCGTCTTGAACCTCTTCGCCCAGATGCCGCTCCGCGTCCCGTCGGAGCTTGCGCAGGATCATGGCGGAGAGCTGCTGCGGGGAGAAATCCTCTCCGTCCACCTTCGCGCGCCAGTCGGTTCCCATGCGCCGCTTGACCGACGCGATGGTGCGCTCCGGGTTCATGGCGGTCTGGCGCTGCGCCACCGCGCCCACCAAGCGCTCTCCGTCTTTGGAGAACGCCACCACCGATGGGGTGGTGCGCTCTCCTTCGGCGTTCACGATCACGTCAGGCACGCCGCCCTCAACGGCGGCGACGCAGCTGTTCGTGGTTCCCAGATCTATGCCGATGGCTGACATGGTAGCTCCTTCGCTTTCGGGTGCCGGATCAGATGAAGCGCCGGGCGCATCAGCAATACAACCCGGAGTACATGAACATGCGCGAGAGGTATGAGCAGCAGCTGGGTCCCAGGCAGAGGCAGCAGCACAGCCAGCTGGGATCCAGCCCTGCGGAGGTGAAGCCGCGTTGTTGGCCCTGCTGGGTATAGGTTTGCGCGCGTCGGGTGAAGCTGGCTTCCGCACGGGCGTAATCTGGATCGCTGGGGTCCATGCTCCGCGCCCGTTTGATATGGTCGTGAGCCGCCACCGTCCGCCCCGCTCCATTGTTCGCCAGCGCGAACAGGTAGTTCCACCGGGCGTCGCGCCCGGTGGAGGGGATCTTCTGCAAAAGCTCGATGGCCTCAGCGTAGGACCCTGTGTTGATGAGGTAGATGGCCTGGCGCACCTCCGGCGCATCCGTGGCGTTGGCTTCGGGATGGATGGGACCAGCCGCCGTGCCCCAGCCGCCGCCGAACAGATCGTCGAAGTTGATGGTGGTCCACACGAAGGGATCCTGCCCCGACTGCCCTCCGCCAGCGCCGTCTCCTGGAGCGCCGCCTGCCTGGCCGCCGGGCCAGCCGCCGGCGTTCGGCGTGCCGTAGCCGTTGTAGCCCGGCGTGTAGGGCGTGCCGTAGCCGCGCTTGCGCGCGTCGGATGCGGCGTACTTCTCCGGGTTGGTGATGCGGTCGTAGGCTTCGTTGATCTTGTTCATCCGCTCTTCGGCGGCAGGATCATCGGGGTTCAGGTCCGGGTGGTTCTCGCGCGCCTTCTTGCGGTACGCGCGCTTCACCTCGTCAAGCGATGCATCACGGGAAACGCCCAGTATGTCATAGGGGTTTTCGGTCATCCTCTTTCGATCCGCTCGCGTTTCCGTGAGAGTATACCGTATTGAATTTCTGCCACACGCCCGAATAGAGCACGCTTTGGAGAAGATGCGCATCCTTCTCCAAGGGCAGCCGGTCGAAGGCGACAGCGGCATCCAAAGCCACGCTCTCCAGGATGCTCCTCAGCTCTTCAGGCGTCATGTTCAACGCGGCGAAGGGATTGTATGCGCCCATCTTGCGGTCTTCCGGCAGATCGACGGCGGCATCCATGAGATAGATCAGGCATCCGAGCGCTCGTCCGAACGTGCGCATGGGCTCGGCCCAGAAGCCGGCATCTTGAGCGAAGAGGTCTCCCAGCAGGTCGCCGAAGGCGGCCGCTCCCGCATCGGCATCCGGCGAAGGCGCGCTTTCGATCCGCGCGATCCGGTCCATGAAGCGGGCTATGCGCTCGCAATCCTTCGGGATGCGCTCCTGGGCGCGCCGATAGGATGCGTGCAAGAGCGCGCGGGCGGCATGGGCTTTCATGCCGCCCTCATCTGCCACATCATCCAAGCACTTGTGATAGGCGAGCGCCACCGACAGATCTGCGGCGCGTTTCGTGGCAGCGCAGCTGAGGTAGGGCATGAGCTTCTTGGGGTGGGAGATGCAGCGCGCGCTTCCGGTGTCTTCCGCCCCCTCTTGGAGGCTCTGCATGAGCATGACATAGAACGTGAGGTCGTAGCTCAGCGCCGCGCGGCTCACCTGCCCATAGCGCTCTTTCAGACAGCGGCACAGCCCGCAGTAGAAGGCCTGGTAGCGCTCTTTCTCCGCCTCCGTGATCTGATCCAAGCGCGCTGCGGCTATGCCGAACATGCCGTGCCACCCTCTTCAAAGGCCGCATCCGCCCCTCTTTGCCCCTGATGCCTCATTTGGAGGACGCCCGCACTTCGTAGGCGTCATCGCGGATGCTGCGGCGGATGATGCCCGCGCAAAGGAGCGTGAGCGCGGCGATGGAAAGAGCGATGCAGCCTCCCACGTCGAATCCCTGCTGCGCTCCGAGCAGGTCCACCACGAAGCCGGCGATGGTGGGTCCCAACGCCACGCCGCAGGTCATCCCGGAGTTGACCCAGGTGATCGCTTCGGTCAGGCGCTTTCCGGGGACCGCTCGCTCAGCAGCGCTGTTCGCGGTGATGAGGAATGGGGCGTAGGTGAGAGCGCCCAGAAGAGAGACGGCGTAGAAACCCAGCTCAGTGGAGATCAGGATCTGCGTCCCGTAGGCGATCCCCATGACCGAAGCCGTCACGATGAGCTGCTTGGAAAGCGACACGTTCAAGCGGATCATCCCGAACAGAAAGCCCACGATGGCGGAGAGCAGCGCGCTCGCCATGAGGCCAACGCTGGCGATGTTGGGGTTGCCGAGCTCCTCGGCGAAGGCGATGCTGGACGTGTCGAACACGCCATAGAAGGCGCCCGTCAAGAACATGAGCAGAAAGAGGATCCTCACCACGGCAGAGGTGCGGATGATGCTCTTGGGGCGGACGCTCTCGGAGGCTCCATGCCCCGCTCCGCTCTCTTCGTCCGTTCCTTGGCTCCCGCTCCAACCCACTTCCGGCTCCGTTGAGCGCGCGCGGGCCATGAGGGTGACGCCTGCAGCGAAGGCGATGCCGCCGGTGAGGAGGCCTGCGATGGGCGTGATGCCGGATGCGAGCGCGATGGAGATGGGCGGGCTGGCCATGAAGGCCACGTCATCAAGTACGCCTTCGAAAGAGAAGACGGTCCGGATGGAGGGCACGATGCCTTTGATGCGGCCGGTGCGGATGAGGTAGGTCCACCGCGCGCGGACGAGGGCTTGGGCGTTGGGGATGCAGCCCATGAGGAGCGCAGCGGGGAAGAAGATCCAGTCAGGCCCTCTGAGCGCCACGTTCGCCAGCATGACCGCAAGGCCCGCCAGCACGATGAGGGCGGCTTTCGGAAGGATGCGCGACTGGCCGCGCTCGTCGATCAATTTGGAGATGCGCGGGGATATGAGGAATATGGAAAGCGAGATGACGGAAGCGACGATGCCGGAGGTCATGAACGAATAGCCCGCCAGGGAGAGCATGCTCACCGTGCCGATGCTCATCATGTAGGCGTAGAAGCGCATGAGGAGCCCCGCGATGTCGAACGGGTACGCCTCCCGCACCGCCAGCACGGCGCGATACACTCCCGGATCGATCCCTGCCACGCGCGCCATCTCCTCTCAGCTCCAAAGCTCAAAGGATAGCTCAAACGCCCAGGTCTCCCAAGGACCAACTTGCGAAGAGGATGCTCATCTTGCGAACGCGCTTCGGCATCAGCGCTCGCGTTCTGGCCGCCGTGTGGAGAAGTTGGGGTTTCTGGTTCCGCGAAGGCCGCAGCCTCATCGTGGGAACTGGCAGCCGATGCGTCCATGGTATAAGGTACGCACTGAAGTTTTTCGCATGACTGCTTGATGGATCTTGGAGGATGAGCATGGCAGAGGAGAACGCGGTGAAGCCAGAGAAGGCTTCTGCGCCAAAGGCGTCAGAGGAAGCTGTTGCGAACGCGCAGGTCGGGGTGGAAGAGGATGCAGCGAAGGCGGGATCCGCATCCGCTGCCGCGAAGGCTCCCGCCATGGATCGCAGGATCCCCATGACTTGCGTGGCTGTGATGATATTCATCCTGCTCGTGGCTTTCTTCTGTGTGGGGGTGCAGGTGGTGACCGACATGGTGGAGGCCAAGAACGCCCCGACGGAGATCAAGGGCAAGAACGCCACCCAAGGGGTTGACTACCCCACGCTCTCCCGCCTACCCGATGGAGTGGCCGCTGAGGTGAACGGCGTTGAGATCCCGGAGAGCTGGATCGACGACTTCATCGCCAACATGCGCGCAGCCAACGGGCTTGAGAGCCAGGAGGCGTGGGACGCGTGGATGATCGAGAACAATCAGACCACGGAGACCATCCGCAACCGCATCATCCTGTATTACGTGAATCAAGAGATGGTCGATCAGATCGCTGAGGAGATGGGCATCCATCCCACGGAAGCGGATTATCAGGCCACGCGCGATGCTCTGATGGGGGACCCGGAGCGCTTGGCCTCCATCGAAGAGGTGCTCAAGCAGGAGGGCCGCACCCTTGAGGATTATGAAGTGGACCTGCAGACGCTCACCAAGCGTGAGATGATCGGCGAGAAGGCGAACGAGGGGATCACGGAGACCCAGGAGTTCAAGGACGCGGTGCTCCAAGGCATCCAGGCGCAATACCCCGAATACGCCAGCGCCGCTTCTCTGGATGAGGTGGACTCGGAGATCGTCAAGGAGATCACCGATTCCTACAAGGCCATGAGCGATTCTCAAGCGCTCTCCAACAAGGTGGCGGAGTTCATCGATGCGAAACCGGTCCTCTATGCCGCCATCGCCTCCGATGCGCCCTACCAGTCCAACTCTGATGCCTACTTCTCATTGCTGGAGCTCCGTCAGAATCTGAACAAGAGCGGCATCTTCATCGAAGAGGGCGGCTTCTTTGACAGCTTGTTGTCGGATATCGGCGGCGGCGCGCAGGTCAGGGCCGACGCGCCACAATCCTGAATGAACAGCTGATCCGCACAGAAGAAGGTCCAGAAAGGAAGCCAAGGCATGCGCAAGTTCAAGACCGAATCCAAGAAGCTCTTGGATCTGATGATCAATTCCATCTACACCAACCGCGAGATCTTCTTGCGCGAGCTGATCTCCAACGCATCGGATGCGGTGGACAAGCTCTATTTCCGCAGCTTGGTGGACGACACGGTGAAGATCAACCGAGCGGACCTCTGCATCACGGTCGGCTTCGATCAAGAGGCGCGCACGGTCACTGTCTCTGACAACGGCATCGGCATGGACAAGGATGAGCTGAACAAGAACCTGGGCACCATCGCGCATTCCGACAGCTTCGAGTTCAAGGAGTCCGGCTTGGACAAACCGGGTTTGGATGATGTGGACGTGGACGGCGCGCCGGTGGCGGATGTGGACATCATCGGCCAGTTCGGCGTGGGCTTCTACTCTGCGTTCATGGTGGGCAAGAGGGTGAAGGTCATCTCCCGGGCCTATGGCTCTGAGGAGGCGTGGTGCTGGGAGTCTGATGGCGTGGATGGCTACACCATCACGGCGGCGGAGCGCGCGGAGCACGGCACGGACGTGATCGTCTTTTTGAAAGATGACACCGACGAAGAGACGTTCGGCGCCTTCGCCAGCGAACAGGGCCTGCGCGGCCTCATCAAACGGTACAGCAACTACGTGCGCTATCCCATCCAGATGGAGGTCACGAAAAGCCGCATGAAGGAAGCCCCGGCGGATGCGGGCGATGACCACCAGCCTGAGTTCGAGAATTACACCGAGGTGGAGACCATCAACTCCATGATCCCCATCTGGAAGCGCAAGAAGTCCGAAGTGACGGATGAGGAGTACCACGAGTTCTACAAGACGGATTTCCATGATTTCGAAGATCCGCTGCGCACCGTGAGCCTGCACGCTGAAGGCACGCTCACCTATGATGCGCTCATGTTCATCCCGTCCCATGCCCCCTTCGACATGTGGTCGAAGGATTACAAGCGCGGGCTGGCTCTGTATTCTTCCGGCGTGCTCATCATGGACAAGTGCGAGGAGCTGGTGCCGGACTACTTCGGGTTCGTGCGCGGGGTGGTGGACTCGGCGGACCTCACGCTCAACATCTCCCGTGAGACGTTGCAGCACAACAGCCAGCTGCGCGCCATAGCGCGACGTCTGGAGAAGAAGATCAAGTCCGAACTGGATGCCATGTGCGCCGATGACCGCGAGGCCTATGTGGGCTTCTTCAAGGAGTTCGGGCGCACGCTGAAGTACGGCCTGTATTCCAGCTATGGCATGGCGAAGGACACCTTGGCGGACCTGCTTTTGTTCTACTCCGCCAAGCAGAAGAAGATGATCACGTTCGATGAGTACATCGCCGACGCGCCGGCGGATGCGGACGCCATCTACTTCGCGGCGGGGGATTCGGTGGACCGCCTGTCCACCATGCCCATCGTGACCACGGTCCTGGCGAAGGGCTACGACGTGCTTCTGTGCGACGAGAACGTGGATGAGTTCTGCATGATGGCTCTGGCGGACTACACGCCGAAGGATTCAGCGGAGCCGGACGGGTCCACGAAGGCGTGGCAGCTCAAGAATGTGGGCTCTGAGGATCTGGGGCTGACCACGGAGGAAGAGAAGAAGAAGGCCGAAGAGGCCACCGAAGAGAACGCCGATCTGTTCCAGGCCATGACCGACGCCCTTGCTGGGAAGGTGAAGCGCGTTGCCGTGTCCACCCGCGTGACGGAAGCGCCCGTGGTGCTCACCACCGAAGGCGCGGTGTCGCTCCAGATGGCCCATCTGCTGAAAGAGCAGCCGGGGTCTGACGAGGGCGTGCCGGAGGCGCAGATCGTCATGGAAGTGAACGTGGAGCATCCCGTCTTCCAGGTGCTGCAACAGGCGAATGCGGCGAAAGACGCGCAGAAGGTGGAGGATTACTCGCGCATCCTCTTCGACCAGGCGCTTCTGGTGGAGGGGCTGCCCATCGACGACCCGCTCGGGTTCTCGGAGCGCATCTCCGCTCTCATGGCCTGATCGCGCCGTCACCCATCGATGCCGCCGCGGGGGTCCAAAAGGCCGTTCGGCATGATGCGGATGTCCGACCAGCCCAGCTCATTCAACGCGCGCGCTGTGCGGTGGGGGCAGGTGCCTCCATGTCCGGGCGCGCAATAGGCCAAGGCTTCCACGACGGTGGCCGCGTGGGCCAGATCCGCCATGGTGTCCACGTCCGGCACGGGCGGCAGGTAGCGCGCCGTGAGCCCCTGGGCTTTCGCCTTGCGGATGTAGGCGGGAAGCACCGTGAGCCCCGTTTCGTTGTAGAACACCCCTGAGTGATCGAACGGGGTATCCCGGTTCCACCCGATGATGCTCACGCCCAGCTCCTGATCGGGGGAGATCACGATGCCCGGCTCGTCCGCATCATCCAGCTCATGCAGGGCGCGGAATCCCCGCACCGCGTCTGCGGTGGTGAGCGCGGGCATGTCGGCCCCCATGGACAGGATGCAGTCCGCGCCGGCCTCCCAGGCTCGTCTGAAGGCATCATTGTAATGCTCATCGAACGAAGCGCCCGCATCCGCAGCGAACGCGATGGGGCGCGGCCACGTGCCAGAATCAGCGAAGAGCTGCTCCATCTTCGGCAGGTTCTCAAGCGGAGCGGTGGAGATGAGAAGCTGGTAGGCATCCCTCACGCGTCCATCAGGGCTTTCGGCTGCATCTTCCGCCTCCAGGATGTCGAAGGCGGCCATGCACGTCTCCACCACGTCGAAGAGCATGCAGTGATAGAGCACGCTGGCTTGCTCAGGGGTGAAGACGCCGTCCTTGAGCGTGGTCAGGCGCGTCTTCACGAGCCCCGGTTCGGGCAGCTTGCTGAACAGGAGCAAGACGTTGTTCCGTGCGTTCATGTTCCGTCCTCGTCAGTTCTTCGGCCTCGATGGCCTCTTCTCCGTGCGCTCTCTCATCGTTATGGTACACTTTCCACTGCTTTATTACAGTAGAGTGATAGAGAGCGAAGAAGGGAACAGGATGAAGAAGACATTCATGAAGATCGCAGCGGTGGCGTGCGCCGCGTGCTTGGGCGCGTTCGCGTTGGCCGGCTGCTCGTCGGGATCCGGCTCGTCCAGTTCGAGCGCGGCGGATGCTCAGGATGCGTCTGCGGACATCTCCACGCTGACGGTCGGATTCGACAACAGCTACCCGCCCTATGGCTATATCGGCGATGATGGCGAATACACCGGCTTCGACCTTGATCTGGCCGCTGCGGTGGCTGAGCAGAACGGGTGGGAGCTGGAGCTCATGGCGATCGACTGGGATGCGAAAGACGCGCTTTTGAATCAAGGCACGGTCAACTGCATCTGGAATGGCTTCACCATGGAAGGCCGCGAAGATGACTACGCCTTCTCTGACCCGTACATGCTGAATGAGCAGGTCATCGTGACCAAGGCCGGTTCTGGCATCAACGCCGATGCGGATCTGGCGGGCAAAGTGGTCATCACCCAGATCGACTCTGCGGCTCTGGACGTCCTCGAAGGGGACAAAGCGGATCTGGCTGCCACGTTCGGGCGCTTGGATACCGTGAGCGATTACAACAACGCGTTCCTCCAGCTGGAGAGCGGCACGGTGGATGCGGTGGCGTGCGACCTGTCCATCGCCGCCTACCAGATGGCCGCGAAGCCGGATGCCTATGTGCAGCTGCCTGACGCGCTCTCCTCTGAGCACTATGCCGTCGGCTTCAAGAAGGGGGACGAGGCTCTGGCGGCGAAGGTCACCGAGACCTTGAAGCAGCTCTATGAGAGCGGCGCCGTGTCTGAGATCTGCGCGAAGTACGCCGATCAGGGATTGGACGAGAGCAACTGGATCTTGAAGTAAGCGCGAAAGCGCTCTCAGAAACGGAGGCTGCGGGCCGAGATGGCGCCCGCAGCCTTTTCGCGCGAAGGGGGATGTGGTTTGGGATTCGATGTGATGATGGGGCTTCTGGGCGAAGGGCTTCTGCTGACCACGCAGATCTTCTTCGTCACCCTCATAGGCTCGCTGCCCTTGGGCGTGCTGGTGGCGCTGGCGCGCATGAGCCGCTTCAAACCGCTCGCTCTCTTCGCGAAGTTCTACATCTCCATCCTGCGCGGCACGCCGCTCATGTTGCAGCTCATGGCCATCATGTTCGGGCCGTATTACCTCTTCGGGCTCCAGATGGGCCCTGACTGGAAGTTCTGGGCTTGCGACATCGGCTTCATCCTGAATTACGCCGCCTATTTCGGCGAGATCTACCGGAGCGGCATCCAGTCCATCCCGCGCGGCCAGTATGAAGCGGCCGAGGTGCTGGGATACACGCGCACGCAAACGTTCATGAAGATCGTGTTGCCTCAGGTCATCAAGCGCATCCTGCCCGCCATGGGCAATGAGATCATCACGCTGGTGAAGGATACGTCCCTCGCGTTCGTGCTGGGCATCGCGGAGATGTTCAGTCAGGCCAAAGCGCTCGCCGCCCGCGAGGTGTCCATGATCCCCTACGCGTTGGCGGCTCTCATCTACTGGGTGTTCTGCTTGGTTATCGAATTCATCTTGAACCGCGTCGAGAAGAGGATGGACTACTACCATGACTGATATGGCTGAGCGGAACGCGCAGAAGCCGGTGGTCACGCTCACCGATGCGCGCAAGAGCTTCGGGGACAACCAGGTGCTCAAGGGCATCTCTCTGGAAGTCTGCACGGGGGATGTGCTGGCCATCATCGGGCCCTCGGGCGGCGGGAAGTCCACGCTCCTGCGTTGCTTGACGCTGTTGGACCGGCTGGACGGCGGATCTTTGAGCTACGGCTCTCTGGCCGTATGCGCTGAAGGCGCATCGGGCGCGGCGGTCTACGGCGGCAAGGAGGTCATCAAGGAAGCGAAGACGCGCTTCGGGCTGGTCTTCCAGGATTTCAACCTCTTCCCTCATTACACCGTTTTGAAGAACGTCGCCGATCCGCTCGTCTCCGTGCTCAAGATGCCGAAGGAAGAGGCGGACGTCCGCGGACGGGAGCTCCTGGCGAAGATGGGGCTCGACGGCAAAGAGGACATGGTCCCCTGCGAGCTGTCCGGCGGGCAGCAGCAGCGCGTGGCCATCGCGCGGGCGCTGGCCATGAATCCCCAAGTGCTCTATTTCGACGAGCCCACGAGCGCTCTGGACCCTGAGCTCACCCGCGAAGTGCTCCGCGTCATCCGCGAGCTGGCCGCTGAGCACATGACCATGGTGATCGTGACGCATGAGATGGCGTTCGCGCGAGACGTGGCGGACAAGCTCATCTTCATGGATGGGGGAGCGGTGGTGGAGCGCGGACGCGCCTCTCAGGTGATCGAGTCCCCCCAGCATGAGCGCACGCGCGCCTTCCTGTCCGGCTATCTTTCCGATTGAGGCTTTTCTGCGGTCATCTGGCCATTCCGGGCTCTTCGCCAGCATCCATCCCCTTTCTGAACGGGGAGGACCGTTCACCGGAGAAATGATGGATACTCCCGGATGCGTGGCGTTTGACACGCTGGGAACACATCACTAGTATTCATCCTCGCGCTTTTTCAAGGGCGCATTCCCGCTTCGGCGGGAACCCAGAGTAATCACTGATCGGAACAAGGGAGCTTGCATTGCCTACCATCAACCAGCTGGTCCGCAAGGGCCGCAAGAAGCAGGAAGACAAGAAGAAGACGCCTGCCCTCAAGGGCAACCCGCAGAAGCGCGGCGTGTGCACCCGCGTGTACACCACCACGCCCAAGAAGCCGAACTCCGCCCTGCGCAAGGTCTGCCGTGTGCGCCTTGTCAACGGCATGGAGGTCACGGCCTACATCCCCGGCATCGGCCACAACCTGCAGGAGCACTCCATGGTGCTCATCCGCGGCGGCCGCGTGAAGGACCTGCCGGGCGTTCGTTACAAGGTCATCCGCGGAACGCTGGACTGCGCTTCCGTTGACAACCGCATGCAGGCTCGCAGCCGCTACGGAGCAAAGCGCCCGAAATAACCCGTCAGCCGCGCGGGCCTCAAGGTGAGGCCTAATGACCGGGGTGAGGCTTTGTGGCGCGAAGCCGCCGGCCAGAAGCGCGCAGAGAAGAAGGAGAGATCATGCCACGTCGTGCAGCAGCACAGCGCAGGCCCATCCAGCCTGACGCGAAGTACAACAACCGTCTCGTCACCCAGCTGATCAACAAGATCATGATGAACGGCAAGAAATCCCTTGCAGAGCGCATCGTCTACGGCGCGTTCGATCTGGTAGAGCAGAAGACCGGCGAAGATCCGCTGTCCGTCTTCAAGAAGGCCATGGACAACGTCCGCCCCACCTTGGAATGCAAGCCCAAGCGCGTGGGCGGCGCCACCTATCAGGTGCCCATGGAGGTCAATTCCCGCCGCGCCACCACGCTGGCGATCCGCTGGATCGTGGATTATTCCCGCGCGCGCCGCGAGCACACCATGGCTGAGCGCCTGGCCAATGAGATCATGGACGCTTCTCAGAACACCGGCGCTGCCGTGAAGAAGCGCGAAGACATGTACAAGATGGCAGAAGCCAACCGCGCATTCAGCCACTATCGCTTCTAAGGGGAGAGATATGGCGAAACTGACTTTGAAAGAGACGCGCAACTTCGGGATCATGGCCCACATCGACGCGGGCAAGACCACCACGACCGAGCGCATCCTCTATTACACGGGCAAGACCCACAAGATCGGCGAGGTCCATGACGGCGCTGCCACGATGGACTGGATGGCCCAGGAGCAGGAGCGCGGCGTGACCATCACCTCCGCCGCCACCACGTGCTTCTGGAAGTACCCCCGCGGTGAGGAAGACGGCAAGGAATACCGTTTCCAGATCATCGACACGCCGGGCCACGTTGACTTCACCGCTGAGGTGGAGCGCTCCCTGCGCGTGCTGGATGGCACCGTGGCCGTGTTCGATGCCGTCGCAGGCGTGCAGCCCCAGTCTGAGACCGTGTGGCGCCAAGCTGAGCGCTATGGCGTGCCGCGCATCGCGTTCATCAACAAGTACGACCGCGTGGGCGCTGACTTCTTCCATGCCATCCAGACCATGCGCGACCGCCTGGGCGCGCCCGCGTTCGCCGCTCAGCTGCCCATGGGCGCTGAGGACGGCTTCTGGGGCATCGTGGACTTGGTCACCATGACGGCCTGGGACTTCAAGGCGGATGACAAGGGCATGACCTACCCGGAGCCCATGGACGCCATCCCTGATGAATTCCTGGCTGACGCTGAGCTGTACCATCAGGAGCTTCTGGAAGCGGCCGCTGACTGCGATGACGACCTCATGGAGAAGGTCCTCATGGAGGAAGAGGTCAGCGTTGATGAATTCAAGACCGCCATCCGCAAGGGCGTCATCGCCTGCAAGCTGAACCCGGTCTTCGTCGGTTCCGCGTACAAGAACAAGGGCGTCCAGGAGATGCTGGACGCGGTCGTCGACTATCTGCCGTCTCCGGTGGACATCCCTGCGATCACTGGCGTGAACCCGAAGACGGATGCGGAAGAGGAGCGTCCGGCCGACCCGAAGGCGCCGTTCTCCTCCCTGGCGTTCAAGATCATGACGGATCCGTACGTGGGCAAGCTCACCTATCTGCGCTGCTACTCCGGCTCCCTTGATTCCGGTTCCTACGCGCTCAACGCCGTCAAGGACAAGAAAGAGCGCATCGGCCGCATGCTGCAGATGCACGCGAATCAGCGGACGGACATCGAGCAATGCACCGCGGGCGACATCGTGGCCGTGGTGGGCCTCAAGGACACCTCCACGGGCGACACGCTCTGCGATGAGAATCATCCCATCATCCTGGAGTCCATGGAGTTCGCCGATCCGGTCATCGACATCGCCGTCGAGCCGAAGACGAAGGCCGAGCAGGACAAGATGGCCATCGCCCTGCAGAAGCTGGCCGAAGAGGACCCGACGTTCCGCGTCTCCACCAACCACGAGACGGGCCAGACCATCATCGCCGGCATGGGCGAGCTCCACTTGGAGATCATCATCGACCGTTTGCTTCGCGAGTTCAAGGTGGAAGCCAACGTGGGCAAGCCGCAGGTCGCCTATCGCGAGCGTCCGGGCAAGGAGGTCATGAACGCCGAAGGCAAGTTCGTGCGCCAGTCCGGCGGCCACGGCCAGTACGGTCACGCCATCATCAACATGTACCCGCAAGAGCCGGGCGCAGGCTACGAGTTCGAGAACAAGATCGTGGGCGGCGTGATCCCGAAGGAGTTCATCCCCGCGGTGGACAAGGGCATCAAAGAGGCGCTCAACTCCGGCGTCCTGGCCGGATACCCGGTGGAGGACATCAAAGTGGAGCTCATCGACGGCGGCTTCCACGAGGTCGACTCTTCCGAAGCCGCGTTCAAGGTGGCGGGCTCCATGGCCATCAAAGACGCTCTCAAGAAATCGAACCCGGTCATCTTGGAACCGGTCATGGCCGTTGAGGTGGAGACCCCTGAGGAGTACACCGGCTTCGTCATGGGCGACATTCCGTCGCGCCGCGGCGTCATCCAAGGCCAGGAGCAGCGCGGCAACGCTGTCGCCATCTCCGCCAAGGTGCCGCTCTCTCAGATGTTCGGGTACGCGACCGACCTTCGCAGCGGCACGCAAGGTCGCGCGACCTACACCATGCAGTTCGATTCTTACGAGCCGGTGCCCAAGAACGTGGCAACGGAGATCATCAGCAAAGCCGGCGGCAACGCCTAAGGGCCCGAAGAGAAGAGGTAAAGCAAGTGGCTAACCAGAAGATCCGTATCCGTCTGAAGGGATATGACCACGAGATCGTGGATCAGTCCACCAAGCTCATCGTGGACACGGCGCAAAAGACGGGCGCCAAGATCTCAGGCCCCATCCCGCTGCCGACCGAGCGCAACATGTACTGCGTCATCCGCTCTCCCCACGTGGACAAGGACTCCCGTGAGCAGTTCGAGATGCGCACGCACAAGCGCCTCATCGACATCATCGAACCCACGCCGAACACGGTCGATTCGCTCATGCGCCTGGACCTTCCTGCTGGCGTCGACATCGAGATCAAGCTGTAGGAGGCGAGCGATCATGATCAATGCGATTTACGGAAAGAAGATCGGCATGACGCAGGTCTGGGATGGCGATGTGCTCGTCCCGGTCACCGTCATCCAAGCGGAACCCAATGTGATCAGCCAGGTCAAGACGAAAGAGTCTGACGGCTATGACGCGGTCCAGATGGCGTTCGGTTACGTGAAGCCGCGCCGCGTCAACAAGCCCATGCAGGGTCATTTCGCGAAGGCCGGGATCGATCCGAAGAAGCATCTGCGCGAGGTGCGCGTGGAGGATGCCTCTGAGCTCAAGGTGGGCGATGAGCAGACCGTCGCCGCGTTCACGGACATCCCGAAGGTGGACGTGACGGGCACCTCCAAGGGCAAGGGCTTCGCCGGCGTCATGAAGCGCTACGGCTTCCGGGGCGGTCCGGGCGGCCATGGCGCGCACTTCCATCGCGCTCCCGGTTCGGTGGGCCAATGCGCCACGCCGTCCCGCGTGTTCAAGGGCGTGCGCCTGCCGGGCCACATGGGCTGCGACACGGTCACGGTCAAGAACCTGGAGGTCGTGCGGGTGGACGAGGAGCAGAATCTCATCCTTCTGAAGGGTGCTGTGCCGGGCTCCAAGAATGGTGTCGTGCGCGTTCGCAAAGCGAAAGCGCTGTAAAGAGCATAAGGAGTCAGTGATATGGCAACAGTTGAGATCAAGGATGCGGCTGGCAAGAAGGCCGGCACGGCAGAGCTCGCCGATGCGGTCTATGCCATCGAGCCGAACATGCATGTGATGCACCGCACGGTGAAGGCGCAGCGCGCGAGCTGGCGCCAGGGCACCGCGAACACCAAGACGCGCGGCATGGTGTCGGGCGGCGGCAAGAAGCCGTGGCGTCAGAAGGGCACCGGCCGGGCGCGCCAAGGCTCCATCCGCAGCCCTCAGTGGCGCGGTGGCGGCACGGTGTTCGGGCCGCACAGCCGTTCTTATGACCAGAAGGTGAACGCGAAGGAGATCAAGCTGGCCATGCGCAGCGCGCTTTCTGCGAAGCTGGCTGACGGCGAGATCATGGTCGTGAAGCCCTTCGAGTTCGAGAAGCCCTCCACCAAGCAGGCGGTGGCCGCCATCAAGGCGCTCGGCCTGGAGGGGATGCGCGTGACGCTGGTCATCAAAGATGATGATGTGGACACGTTCCTGTCGTTCCGCAACATCCCGAAGGTGGACATCCTGCCGGTGAACGCCATCAACACCTATGACATCATCGACAACAAGAGGCTCGTGATCGTGGATGCGTGCCTGCCCTATATCGAGGAGGTGCTGGCATAATGCAGCGAGACCCGCGTGAAGTCATCATCCGTCCCGTCATCACGGAGCATTCCTATGACGTGATGGACAACAACGTGTACACCTTCGAAGTGGCCAAGGATTCCAACAAGATCGAGATCCGCCAGGCCATCGAAGCCATCTTCGGCGTGACCGTGAAGAAGGTGAACACCCTGAACGTGAAGCCGAAGCCCAAGCGCGTGCGCTATCAGAAGAAGGGTTACACCCGCACCTGGAAGAAAGCCATGGTGACGTTGGCTGAGGGCGACACCATCGAGATCTTCTCCGCTTAAGAGGTTGGAAGGGGCCGGTCATCCCGGCTCCTTTTTTGTGCACCTCATGGATTCGGACCACTGGATACGCAAACAGATGTTCAGCATCTATAATACGCAGCAGCATTCGACGCGAATGAAAGGCGACTGATGAAAAAGATCTTTTTGACCGTGTGCACGTTGGCCCTTGCCGTTGGATTGGTGGGGTGCGGCTCGAATGAGTCTTCCCAAGGCGGATCGACGGCTACTCAGGTTGAAGGCAAAGCCGATGATGAGAGCGTGGCGAAGGCCCGTGAGCTCATGGAGAACTTCTTCGAGACGCAAGGAGAGGATAACGTCACCGAAGTGCAAACGGTGAAAACGATCAAGCAGATCGATGGCAAGGATTACAGCAACGTGAAATCCACCTTCATCGCTAAGGACCTTACCGGGGATGAACCTCGCTACATGGTTGAGGTAGAGAGCGATCCTGAGGACGAGACGGACTTCGTCCAATACATCAACGGTCATGATGCCGTTATCGAGCAAGGCGACGCGAAGCAGGCCCTGGAGCTCACTGATGAGACTTATGAGAGCATCTTGGATCTTTCTCCGAACCAGAATGCTCGTGTGTATTACGATTGCGCTGAGTCCATCAAGTACCATGAAAGCGATGGATTGCAAGTCGTGCAGATCCAGGTGGATCCTGCGAAGTTGATGGAAAGCGACATCGTCAAATCCGGACAGTTTGCTGATTTCTCCAAGATTGACAGCTGCGTAGCTGAGTACACCTTTGACGGCGATGGCAGGATCAGCACGTTCCTGAACACCATCACCGGCACGGTCTTGAACAACGAAGGCCAAGAGGAGCAGATCACCACTGAGACCAAGACGCTCTACACAGAGTACGGCACCACCGAGGTTCCTGATCTGCCTGAGGTGACCGCTGAGGATGCGGCTGCTGCGGAGAACACCGAAGAGTAGCTTCTCCCATCATCCATCGTGTTCAGAAGGGGAGGGCGTGATGCCCTCCCCTTTTTCACGCTCTATGACCATGCGCTTGCGCAGCTTCAGCCGCAGTCCTCTTCTTGCATCGGGTGACGTTGCGGATAGAGGAAGCGGATCGCTTCCGGCTCCACACGCGCCTCGAAATGGGTCCCTTCCAAAAGCTCTCCATCGGTCTGGGCTGGCGGCTCCTCGTCGAAGTCGATGGTCAACGTCTTCGCTCGGAACATCTCTATCTTTCGCATCCCCGTGTGCTTCCCTGATTTCGCGCGCATGAACGCCAACGCCGCATAGGTCCTTGTGACTGGTGGGTGGGAGATGCATACGTCGAACAGCCCATCATCCAGCTTCGCTTCAGGGCAGATGTCGAACCCGCCCCCGTAGTAAGGGCCATTCTGCACAGCGAATGTGATGGAGCGGCTCCGATGTGGATCTCCGCCATCCACCTGCAGCGAATAATCGTAGAAGCGGAAGTTGTTCTTGACCTGATGGATCGCGCTTTCTCCATACAGGAAGACCCCTTTCCGCCCTGTGCGCTTACGACGCTCCACGGTGTCCAACGCGATGGCGGCATCCAATCCGAATGAGAGCGTTTCCGCGAAATACCGTCCATTGACCCAGCCGACATCGGACCAGCGCGCCTCTGCCGTGCAGAGCGCCGCGCATGCGTTCTCCAAGCTGCGCGGCATGCCCAGCGCCTTCGCGAAATCATTGCCGGATCCCGTGGGGATCACGCCGAAGGCTGGCCGTTCGTCTTTCGGCAGCTGCATGAGCCCGTTCACCGCTTCATGGACGACGCCATCCCCACCCAGCACGATGAGCGCGTCATAACCGTTGCTCTCGGCGGCAAGATGGGTAGCATGGCGCGCATGTTTGGTCAGGAGCACCTCGATGGAGCAATCTGACATCAAGGTGAACAGCTGCTCCACCGCTTGTTCCGCCAAGCGCGACCCGCGTCCATTCTGGGAGGTGGGGTTCGCTATCAACAATATGCTTCCAAGGCCGCACGCCATGATGATCCTTTCCCTTTAGCAGTGGAACTAGATTATCATGAGGAGGAAGAGATGCAGGTCGTCCGGTGGATGCGAAGCCGTTTCGTTGTCAAGGGAGAGTGGGTCTGGTGGCATTCGTCCAATTCAAAGGCGTTTCCAAGATCTATACCATGGGACAGGTCGAAGTAGCTGCCGTGCATGACATGGACTTTGAGATCGAGCAAGGCGAATTCGTGGTGATCGTGGGCCCGTCGGGCGCTGGCAAGACCACGGTCCTCAACATGCTGGGCGGCATGGACAGCGCCACTGGTGGCACCATCCTGTTGGACGGGCAAGAGGTGAGCTCCTATGACGCGCGGCAGCTGACGGATTACCGTCGCTACGACATCGGCTTCGTGTTCCAGTTCTACAACTTGGTGCAGAACCTGACCGCCCGCGAGAACGTGGAGCTGGCGAGCCAGATCTGCAAGGATCCGCTGGATGTGGACGCGGTCCTTGAGGATGTGGGCCTTGCCGCGCGCAAGGACAACTTTCCCGCGCAGCTGTCGGGTGGCGAGCAGCAGCGCGTGGCCATCGCGAGGGCGCTGGCCAAGAATCCGAAGCTCTTGCTCTGCGATGAGCCCACCGGCGCGCTCGATCAGCACACGGGCAAAGCCATCATCAAGCTGTTGCAGAACACCTGCGAAAGCTCTGGCAAGACCGTGGTCATGGTCACGCACAACACTGAGTTCTGCAAGATAGCTGATCGCGTCATCCATATCCGCGAAGGGCGCGCCTCCGCCGTTGAGGTGAACAGCCATCCCGCCTCGGCTGACACGCTTGAGTGGTAGCGGACCTGAGACGGAAGCGCAGCCATGGGCAACGTGTTCAACAAAGAGATATTCCGCTCCATCGGGGACTCTCTGGGGCGTTTCTTCGCCATCATGGGGATCGTCGCGCTCGGATGCGGCTTTTATGCGGGCCTTCGCATGACCGCGCCGGACATGGACCTTGCAGCTGACGGATATTATGACCAAACCGATCTCATGGATATCCGCGTCGTGTCCACCCTGGGGCTGGAGGATGCGGATCTGGAAGCCTTGCGCGCGGTAGAAGGGATCGAGGAGGTCATGGGCGCCTATGAGACGGATGCCATGGCCTCTCTTGATGATGAGCAGTACGCGGTGCGCATCCATTCGCTGCCTTATGCCACCGCCGGAGAGGGCGCGGTCACCACCGAAGAGGAGGCTCAGGCCTGCGAAGAGTCTCCTGAGGCCATCAACAAGCTCACGCTCACCGAGGGCCGCTGGCCTGTGGCGGAGGATGAATGCATCATCTCGGCTGACAACGTCATGAGCTCGCCTGTCTCAGTGGGGGACGAGGTGGTCCTCCTCCAAGGCGCGCAGGATCTTGAGGATGCGCTGGATGCGCAGAGCTTCACCGTTGTCGGTTTCGCCCATTCGCCCTATTACGTGTCCACCACCGCCATGGGGAGCACCTCTCTGGGCTCTGGCACGGTGGATCAGTTCCTCTACGTGCCAAAGAACGCGTTCGCATCGGATCTGCCTTATACCGAGGCGTTCATCACCGTCTCGGGCGCGAAGGAGCTCTTCGCAGGCAGCCATGATTACCAGTCGCGCGTGGATGAGGTGGTGAAGGAGATAGAGGGGATCGCTCCTGCTCGCGAGCGCGCTCGCTTGGACAGCATCAAAGCGGAGGCGCAAGCGGAGCTGGATGAGAAGCGCGCAGACTTCGAACGGGAGCGAGCGGATGCTGAAGCGCAGCTGGCGGATGCGAAACAGCAACTGGATGATGCGGCGGCCACGCTGGAGCAGAGCCGTCAGAAGCTGGCTTCGGGGGAGGCGGACTATGCTTCCGGAAGGCAGGAGCTCGCTGACCAGCGGACTCTGGCGGATCAAGAGATCAGCCAGGGGCAAGCTCAGATAGACGAGCAGAAGGCTTCCCTTGCAGAACAGAAGGCGCTGCTCGAGCAGCAAAGGGCCGCTCTTCTGGAAACCATCAAGAACCTTGAGCAGGCGCTCGCCCTCAACCCCACCGATCCCGCTCTTCAACATCAGTTCTCCATGGCGAAGGAGAACCTTGCGAAGCTGGATGCCAACCTCCAGTTGATCGCAGGGGGTGAGGCCCAGCTGGCAGCGGTGCAAGAGGAGCTGGATCGAAAGAGGGCGCAAGCGGATGAGCAGCTGGGCGCGGCGCAGTCTCAATTGGATGGGGCGGCGCGGGAGCTGGCCTCAGGACGGACTCAGCTTGATGCCGGGAGCGTGGAATACGAACGCGGTCTGGTTGAATATGAGGAGAAGCGCGCGGATGCTGAAGCTCAGTTCGTGGAGGCGGAGCAGAAGATCTCGGATGCGCAAGCGCAGATCGATGACCTGAAGGAGCCGGAATGGCTCATCATGGACCGCACGAAGAATCCCGGCGCGGTCAGCTTTGAGTCCGACGCGGACCGCGTGGATTCCATCGCCGCGTTCTTCCCGTTCATCTTCTTCTTGGTGGCAGCGCTCGTGGCGCTCACCACCATGACGCGCATGGTGGAGGAGGAGCGGCAGCTCATCGGCACGTTCAAAGCGCTCGGCTATTCCCGGGCGCGCATCACGTCGAAATACCTCATCTATGCGTTCTTGGCATCCGGCGTGGGAAGCCTTCTGGGCGTGCTCGTCCTCTGCTTGGTCCTGCCGCCGGTCATCATGGAAGCCTATGCCATCATCTACAGCGTTCCCCACGGCTGGGTCATGCCCATCCAGCCCGGTATCGCGCTCGCATCCGTTGCTCTGGGCGTGGGCGTGACGCTCATCGCCACATGGTTCGCCGTGGCCAGCACCCTTCGGGAAACCCCTGCCCAGCTCATGCTCCCGCGCGCGCCGAAAGAGGGCAAGCGCATCCTCCTTGAGCGCGTGACGCCCTTATGGCGGCGGCTCTCGTTCTCTTGGAAGGTGACGTTCCGCAACATCTTCCGTTACAAGAAGCGCCTGGTCATGACCGTGATCGGCATCGCTGGCTGCACCGGGCTCTTGCTCACGGGATTCGGGCTGTACAACGCCATCAACGACATCATCGACAAGGAGTTCACGGAGATCGTCCACTACAAGGTGCAAGTGAGCGCAGAAGATGGGTTCAGCGAGGATGCTCGGAGGGTCATGGAGGAGAGCAGCGACGGCCTGTTCGCCTATGGGCAGATGGAGTCCATGCTCGCCTCAGGACCGGAGGATTCTGATGTATCCGTGTCGCTCATCGTGCCTGAGGATGACGAGCGGTTCGAAGGGATCTGGACGATGAGGACGCGTTCGGGCCATGAGCCGCAGCGGCTCAGCCAAGACGGCGTGCTCATCACCGAGAAGCTGGGAGCTCTGCTGGGGATCGGCGTGGGGGACTACCTGACCTTGGCCGAGCAGGATTCCATGGGCAACGCAACGTCAACCACCTATGAGATGCCCGTAGGCGGCATCGTGGAGAACTACGTGGCGAACTACGTCTTCATGGACAAGGCCGTCTACGAAGATGAGTTCGGAGAGCCCAGCGTGGCGGATGCGTTCTTCGCTTCCGTGCAGGATGACGAGGAAGGACACGAGGCGTTCCGCTCAAGCGTGGGCGCCCTGGATGAGGTGAAGACCATCTCCTTCAACAAGGAGATCATAGACACCTACCGCCAGATGCTCTCAAGCGTGAACATGATCGTGGTGGTGCTGGTGGTGGCTGCGGCAGCCTTGGCGTTCATCGTGCTCTACAACCTGACCAACATCAACATAACCGAGCGCCAGCGGGAGATCGCCACGCTCAAAGTGCTCGGCTTCACGCCGCGCGAAGTGGATCTGTACATCGATCGTGAGACGATCCTGCTCACCATCCTGGGCGCGCTCATCGGGCTTGGGTTCGGCGTCGTGCTGGAGAGCTTCGTCATCGTGACGGCGGAAGTGGATTACGTGATGTTCGGGCGCGAGATCCATGGGATGAGCTTCGTGATCGCATTTCTCGTGACGCTCTCGTTCGCGGTGGTGGTGATGCTGTTCATGAAGAGGAAGCTGGCGCGGGTGGACATGATCGAAAGCCTGAAGTCCCTCGAATGAGGTCGCGCTCACGGCTATAATGGCTTTCGGTTTTTGATCCGCGAAGCTCAAGGAGGGCCGTCCATGGAGACAGCAGGCATCGTTCTAGCGGCTGGTGCCGGCACGCGCATGAAGTCAAAGCACCCGAAGGTGCTCTTCGAGATCCTGGGCCGTCCGTTGGTGATGTGGCCCGTTTCAGCCCTCAAAGCGGCGGGAGTGGATGACATCACGGTCGTGGTGGGCCCGGATGGCGACGAGATCGCCAACGCCGTTGATGGCTTCGCGTCCACGGCCGTGCAGCAGGAGAAGCTGGGCACGGGGGATGCCGTCAAGGCCGCCATAGCCGCCCCTGCCTTGAGGGGCTTCCAGGGCAACGTCGTTCTCGTCTATGGCGATTGCCCTCTGCTCACCGACGCCACCATCCGCCGCCTGATCGACACGCGCATCCAAGAGGATGCCGCCTGCGTGGTGCTCACGTTCCGGCTGGAAGAGCCGTTCGGCTACGGCCGCATCATCCGTGAGGATTCTTTCGATGCCGACATCCCCACGGGGGATGTGGTCGCCATCGTGGAGCAAAAGGATGCCGATGAGCGCCAAGCGCGCGTGCGCGAATGCAATTCCGGATTCTATTGCTTCGATGCCCAGGCGCTCCGGGAGGCGCTCGCCAAGATCACGAACGACAACGCCCAAGGGGAGTATTACATCACGGACGCCGTGGCGCTTCTGCGGGAGACGGGCAGGAAGGTGGTGGCCCTTGAGACGGAGGACCCTGAGGAGTGCGCAGGCGTCAACTCCCGCGTGCAGCTGGCGGAGGCCACGCGCGCGCTTCAACGGCGCATCAACCGCGCGCACATGGAGGCGGGCGTGACCATGCTCAGCCCGGACCTCGCCTGGATAGGCCCGGAGGTGGCCCTTGAGAGGGATGTCACGCTCTTGCAGAACGTGACGCTCATGGGCGCCACGTCCGTGGGCGAGGATTCGATCATCGGGCCCGATGCGCGCTTGTTCGATACCGTGGTCGGGAAGGGCTGCACGGTGGATGAGACGATCGCCTACGAAGCCCGGATAGATGACGGCGCCACCACGGGCCCGCGCGCTTATCTGCGTCCAGGGGCGCACCTCTGCGAAGGCGCGAAAGCGGGCACGCACGTGGAGATCAAGAAGTCCACGGTAGGCGTTGGCTCGAAGGTGCCGCACCTGTCCTACATCGGGGATGCCACCATCGGAGCGGGTGTGAACATCGGCGCGGGCTCCATCACCTGCAACTACGATGGCGCCCGCAAGCATGCCACCCATATCGGGGATGGCACGTTCGTCGGTTCGGACACCATGATGGTGGCTCCGGTGAACATCGGCGAAGACGTGGTGGTGGGGGCTGGTTCGGTCATCACCACGGACATCCCGGATGAGGCCCTCGTGATCGCCCGTGCGCGGGAGCGCGTCATCGAGCACTGGGTGCCGGAACATAGGAAATGAGATCCGCCCGCAGCGCGCGGGAACGTTCACGCCGTACAATGTCCTGAAGCAGCCGGAAAGTGAGGAAGCCGCCATGACCGAGATGCAGAAGTCCCTTGCGTTGTTCTCTGGATCCATCAGCCCGGAGCTGGCCCAGAAGATCGCCGATCAGCTGGGGGTGGATCTGGGCAACGTCAAGCTGGAGAAATTCGCGAACGGTGAGATCTACGCCCGTTACATGGAGAGCCTGCGCGGGGCGGATGTGTTCCTCATTCAGTCAGTGGCCGGCAACGGGGACGCGGACGTGAACGACGCGCTCATGGAGCTGCTCATCATGGCGGATGCGGCCAAGCGCGCCTCCGCTCGCACGATCACGGCGGTCATCACCCACTATGGCTATGCGCGCCAGGATCGCAAGGCGGCCGCTCGGGAGCCCATCACCGCGAAGCTGGTGGCGAACCTCATCACCACATCCGGCATCACGCGCGTCATGACCATCGACCTGCACCAAGGCCAGATCCAAGGGTTCTTCGACATGCCGGTGGATCATCTGACAGCTCTTCCCATCCTGGCCGATTACTTCAAGGCGAAGAACTTCCCGAAGGAGAAGGTCTGCATCGTGTCCCCGGATGTGGGGCGCGCGAAGGCGGCGAAGAAGCTCTCCGACATGATGGAGGCGGACCTGGCCATCATGCACAAGGGCCGTCCGGGCCATAACAAGGCGGAGATCACGGCGCTCATCGGAGATGTTGACGGCAAGATCTGCATCATCAACGATGACATGATAGACACGGGCGGCACCATCGTGGCGGCTGCGGACACGCTCAAGGCGAAGGGCGCTGAGGCTGTCTACATCTGCTGCACGCATCCCGTCTTCTCCGGTCCCGCCTATGAGCGGCTTGAGAACGCGCCGGTGGAAGAAGTGGTGGTCTGCGACACCATCCCCGTGCCCCTGGAGCGCCAAACGGGCAAGATCAAGGTGGTCTCCGTCGCCCCGCTGTTCGCGCGCGCCATCGCCAACGTTTACAACAACGGTTCGGTCAGCTCGCTCTTCGATCCGGATTTCGCTCTGTAAGTGGGTTTTTTCGGCAAAAAGCAGCCGGTGGATTGGCTGGTGGCGGGTCTGGGCAACCCTGGAGAGGAATACGCCCATACGCGCCATAACGCTGGCTTCGACGTGGTGGAGAAGCTGGCCCGCGAAAGCGGCGTCTCCTTCTGGAAGAGCGAATGCGGAGCGAAGATGGCCCAGGGCCGCTTGGCTGGCGAAGAAGTGCTGTTCGCCATGCCGCAAAGCTTCATGAACACGAGCGGAGGCCCCATATCCAAGCTTTGCCGCCAGCATGGGATAGCGCCGGACAGGCTCATCGTCATCCATGATGAGCTGGACATCCCGGCGGGCGCGATCCGCGTGAAGTTGGGAGGGGGCCATGCGGGCCACAACGGCCTCCGCTCGATCTGCGACAAGCTGGGGTGCCGCGATTGGTATCGAGTGCGCATCGGCATCGGGAGGCCGCCAGGGCGGATGCCGGTGGCGGAATACGTGCTCAAGCGCCCTCGCGGCGAAGAGGCGGAGCTTTTCGCGCAAGCAGTGGACGCGGGCGTCCAAGCGGTCCCGCATCTCATGGAGCAGGGGCTTGAGCGCACGCAGTCAAGGTTCAACTGATGGCCTACCAGACCATCGCGGAGAGCGTTGAAGCTGAGATCACCGAGAAGAAGTCGCGCTTCATAGCCCATCTGGCCCCTGCGTCCTCCGAGGAAGAGGCCCTGGCGCATCTGGAGCGCATCCGCCAAGAGCACAGCCAAGCCCGTCACAACGTCTACGCCTATCTGCTGCAAAACGGGCGCACGCGCTATTCCGATGATGGCGAACCGGCCCAGACCTCAGGCCTGCCCACGTTCCAGGTGCTTGAGCATGCGGGGCTCTCTGACGTCATCTGCGTGACCACGCGATACTTCGGCGGCGTGCTCTTGGGCACTGGAGGTTTGGTGCGCGCCTACACCCAAGCGGCCCAAGCCGCCCTTGAGCGCGCGGAGATCGTGCGGATCGATCAGTGCAAGGATCTCTCCATCACCGTGGACTATCCCCTCTATGACGCCATCATGCGCGCCGCTCAAAAAGCAGGGGCGGCGGTGCTGGGCGCTGATTTCACGGATACGGTGACGCTCACGGCGCGCGTGCTGGAAGAGGATGCGGAAAGGTTCGAGCGTCTGTTCACGGAGGTCGCTCACGGCAAGGCGCAGATCGCGGTCTCAGAGAGCTTCAGCGCGCCTTATGCCCTCCCGTCGCATTCTTCTGGGTGATGCGGAAGCTGCTCCAAACCAGATTCTCTTTCAGACGGCGGATGTGCGGGCAGCCGTTCATGTTCGCACGGTTGACCGTTGGCACCCGATGGGTGCGCTACGATGCTCCCCCTGGTCCGCGTCAGCTGGGCATCAACGCAGGTTGTAGGGCTTCACGGTCAGCGGCACGCCGGCATCTCCGTAGATGATGTTCGGCTCGCCAGCCACCAAGGGACGGAAATAATCAAGGGCTTCACCGGTGACGCCTTGGTAATCCTTGAGGATCCAGTCCTTCGGGAACGCTTTCACATAGTTCGCGAACTCAGAAGCCGGGCCGGCGAAGCATTCCGCGCAGTATGCGCCATCAGCCCCGCTGGTGCGCTTGACGCCCACCACCTGCGCGGTGAACGCGGGATCCGCCGAGCGCCCATGGGCGGACAGTCCCAGCTCGTAGGCTTCGGTCACATCAACCTTCGACTGCGCGAAGTTGGAAGAGCGCGCTGCCCGCGAGAGGTCCTGGACCACGCCCCTGGGCGCGATGCCCGCATCCACGATCATCTGCTTCAGCGTGAGCGCAGCGCCTCCCAGGACCGCATGGGCGAATCCGTCATTCGCGCTCTCTCCGGCGGACAGATAGCCGCCATTCGCGTAATGCGCGCCTTCGCTCACCACGATGTAGCAGCTTCCCTGAGCATCCATCTTCGCTTGCACGCGCGATAGGAACCCATCCCGATCGAAATCCACTTCCGGGAGCACCAGGAGGTCCACATCCCCTGACAGGCAG
The DNA here is from genome assembly GCA_910580205.1 of uncultured Eggerthellaceae bacterium. Lineage (GTDB taxonomy): Bacteria > Actinomycetota > Coriobacteriia > Coriobacteriales > Eggerthellaceae > MGBC163016. Next base: position 17,125 of record CAJTVP010000015.1, on the reverse strand, counting down.
CAGCTCGCCGCCAGCCAACCTGCATCCCGCCCCATGGTCTCCAGCACGAAGACCTCCGGGCGCGTGTAGGCGTCGTAATCCAGCTTCGTCCCGTGGGTCACCAGATTCGCCAGTTTCGCCGCCGAGGGGAATCCGGGGCAGTGGTCCGGCGGGACCAGATCGTTGTCCACGGTTTTCGGGATGCCGACGAAGCGCTTGGAGGAGCCTGTCTGCGCCGCCCATTCGGAGAGCGCGTCAACGGTATCCATGGAGTCGTTGCCGCCGATGTAGAACATGACGTCGATGTCGTGCTCGTCCATCACGGCCATGAGCCGCTTGAAGTCCTCATCCTGCCCGCGCTTCAGCTTGTAGCGGCAGGTCCCCAGGGCGGAGGAGGGGGTCTGCTTCAAGATCTCTATCTCATCCGCCGGCACATCGGTCAGATCATAGAGCTTGCCCGCCAGCACGCCTTCGATCCCGTGGATCCCGCCCAAGACGCGATCGTAGAGCGGGTTGAGCTGGTTCGCGCGCATCACGCCGGCGAGGGAGGCGTTGATGACCGCGGTCGGTCCACCTGATTGTGCGACAAGGCAATTACCCATGAAGGCTCCTTTGCATCCGTTGGTTTCCTTTCCCGCCATTATAGATGCACGGGCGGATCCATGAGCGGGCGCATGCCGTTTCCGTCGCCGTCGCTGTCCATGCTCTCGTTTTATGGAATTTGACCTTTCCATTCTCATTCTGTGAGAGAATGTCTTAAAAAGACACGCACGATCACAAGAGGCTCTATCCATGACGACTCGTTTCAGGGTGTGCGCTTGCGCGCTAGATGCGGTCGCGCGCGTGAAGTCGGCATTTCCCATGCCCGATGTCATGGCGCGCATCCTCGCCAACAGGGGCATAGACACGCCGGAGGCCATCGAGCGCTTCCTGCACCCTCAGCTTGAGCGCGACTGGGGCAACCCTTACGACATGCCCTCCATGCGCCAGATCGTCGAACGTTTGCAGCTCGCCATCGAACGCGGCGAGCGCATCGTCGTCTTCGGGGATTTCGACCTTGACGGCATCTCCGCCACCACCGTCCTCACCCGTGGCCTGCGCGCTTTGGGCGCCCACGCCACGCCGTTCATCCCGCATCGGGATGATGAGGGCTATGGCCTCTCCCTGGAGGCGTTCGATCGCATGCGCCCGCTCGAGCCGGACCTCATCATCACCGTTGACTGCGGCATCGCCTGCAAAGACGAGGTGGCGGCTGTGCGAGAGGCGGGCGTGGACGTCATCATCACGGATCACCATGAGGCCTCCGATCGCGTTCCCGAAGACGTTCCCATCTGCGATCCGAAGACCATCGAAGGCCATCCCGCCGCCGTGCTCGCTGGCGTGGGCGTGGCGCTCAAGGTGGTCCATGCCCTTGGCGGCGCGTGCGGGTTCCCGCACCTGTGGCGCAGCTACACGGACTTCGCCGCTCTGGGCACCGTGGCGGACCTCATGCCCATGATCGGTCCGAATCGCGCGCTCGTGAAAGATGGGCTCGCGCGCATGAACGACGATCCGCGGCCTTGCATCGCCGCTCTCATCGGGCAGGCGAAATCCGACGGCAAGCCGCTCACGTCCACCAATCTGTCCTTTTCGCTCATCCCCCGCCTGAACGCAGCGGGGAGGATGGGAGATGCTGACGCGGCGCTCGATCTGCTCATGAGCGACAGTTTCGAACAGTCCTGCGCTTTGGCGGCGCGCTTGGAAGAGATCAACAACCGCCGCCGCGCCATCGAAGCGGAGGTGACGGCGCTGGCGCGAGCCGAAGCGTCGCGCGTCTATGACGGCGGCCGCTCCATCGTGGTCGCAGGCGCTGGCTGGCATGAGGGCGTGAAGGGCATCGTCGCATCGCGGCTGGTGAACGTCTATCACGGTCCCACCATCATCTTCTCGGTGAAGGATGGAGAGGCTCATGGATCAGGCCGTTCCTACGGGTCGGTGAACCTGTTCCAGGCCATCGAGGCCATCGACCATGAGACGGGCATCCTCACGCGCTTCGGTGGCCATGCGGCGGCCGTGGGCATCACGTTGCCCGCTGACCAGCTGCCTGAGTTCTCCCGCGCATTCGAAGCGCATATGGAGAGCCTGCCCGCTGAGCAGTTCGAGAGCACCGTGGACATCGATGCCGAGGTGGACCTCTCGGAGCTCACGTTGGACGTGGTTGAAGCCCTTGAGACCATGGCGCCGTTCGGGCAGGAAGCGCCGGAGCCCCGGCTCATCGCCCGCAATCTCGCTCTCATCAATGGCCGCGCGGTGGGCGCGGAGAAGAACCATTTCTCTTGCCAGCTCTCCAATGGCCGAGAGGCCGTGTCCGCGATCATGTTCAATTGCGCGGATATCGAGGAATACCTCAGCAGCGACCGTTTGGCTGATGTCGCGTTCACGGTGCAGGTGGACACATGGCGGGGCCGCAAGAACGTGAAAGCCATGGTGGATGCCATCGCTCCTGCGCATCCATGCTGCGCGCTCATGGATATGATCGATCCGCGCTTGAAGGACCTGTTCGATCAGCTGTTCAGCGCATGCGATGGGGGAGACGTTTCCATTTTGGATCGGGAGCATGCGCCCGTCGAAGCCGCATCCGGGCCTGAAGCCCCTCAAGCCCAGGCGCGAGCGCAAGCGAAAGCGCGGTGGCGGGATGTCGCGAAGATGGATCCGGCCCTGTTGGAGCGCAAACTCGTAGAAGCCATCATCGGCGCCGGTTCGCTCCATCCGGCTCAACGTCAGATCCTGGATCGCCTGAAAGAAGGCAAGTCCACGCTGGGGATCATGGCCACGGGGCGTGGGAAATCCCTCATCTTCCAAGTGCACGCAGCGCAGATCGCGCTCGCCCAAGGCGAAGCCAGCCTGTTCATCTATCCGTTGCGTGCTCTCATGGCGGACCAGGCGTTCCACATGGAACAGCAGCTCGCTCCTTTCGGCATCACGTGCAAAGTGCTGAACGGTGAGAGCGGGCCCTCTGAGCGCCAAGCGGTCTATGACGGCTTGGCCGCGGGGGACGTGGACATCGTGCTCACCACGCCCGAATACCTGACGTATCACGCCGATGAGCTGTGCGCGTGCCAGCGCATAGGCTTCATGGTGGTGGATGAGACGCATCACATCATCCAGGCGAAGACGGGAGCGCGCGAAGCGTATTCACGTCTCGCGGAGGTGATCGAGCGTTTGGGCGGTCCGGTCGTGCTGGCGCTCACCGCCACAGCTCCTCATGAGGTGGCATCCATGGCGAAGGGGGCGTTCTCGATCACGGAGAGCGTGATCGACCAGACCAGCCGCGACAATCTGCATCTGGATGACCAACGCAACCTCCGCGACCGGGATGACTATCTGGCCCATATCATCGCCAGCGGTGGCAAGTGCGTGATCTACGTCAACTCCCGGGAGCAATCCGTGGGCATCGCCCGGCGCCTTCGCCGGCGCGTGCCGCAGCTCGCCTTGCAGATCGGGTTCTACAACGCCGCTCTTTCCCGCGAAGAGCGGGCGCGCATCGAAGGGCTGTTCCGCTCCGGCGCGTTGCAGGTGCTCGTCGCCACCTCTGCGTTCGGCGAGGGCATAGACATACCCGACATCCGGCATGTGGTCCTCTACCATATGCCGTTCTCGGACATAGAGTTCAACCAGATGGCGGGCCGCGCGGGCAGAGATGGGGAGGATTGCTGGATCCATCTGCTCTATGGCCGGTCCGATGAGCTCATCAACGAAGGCATCCTCTCGGAGATCACGCCCTGCCGCAGCGTCATGGCTCAGATCTATCGGCAGATGCGCGCGTTGCAGCAAGACCGCCCGGGGCAAGCCGTCTCCTTCGGCGCTCTGGAGCTCGCGCGCCTGGCCAGCGACGAGCGCTGCGTCATCTCGCCGCAGGCGGTGATCTGCGGCATCTCGGTGTTCACGGAGCTCGGCCTCATAGATTCCGCCCGCACGTTCCGCAACGGCTTCGAAGTGTTCGACATCCGCGTTCGCGAGGGCGCTTCCAAAGTCGAGCTGACCGATTCCGTGCGCTATCGGGAAGGGCTGGACGAGCTCGCGGGTTTCAAGGCGTTCAGCAAGTGGGCTATGATGTGCGATATCACCGGGCTCACCACGCGGATCATCCATCCGCTGATGCCCCAGGGCGAGGAATGACGAAGATGACGGGAAAGACAGCAGCGCTCACGGAGTTCAAGAAGCCAGACGAGGTGTTCGCGGAGCTGGAGGAGCTCGCGAAGGGGTACATGTCCACCACGGAGATGGATATGCTCACCCGCGCGTTCCGCTTCGCATCCGCCGCCCATGAAGGCCAGAAGCGCAAATCGGGCGAACCGTTCATCGTGCATCCCATAGAAGTGGCCATCATCTTGGCCGATCTGCGCATGGATGCGGAGACGCTCTGCGCGGCTCTCCTCCATGACACCGTCGAAGACACCGATGTGACCGCTGATGTGGTGGAAGAGGAGTTCGGGCCGGATGTGCGCACGCTCGTGGAGGGCGTCACGAAGATCACGCGCATAGAGGTGGAATCCCTGTCTGACGAGCAAGCGGCCACCATCCGCAAGATGCTCGTGGCCATGAGCAAGGATATCCGCGTCATCGTCATCAAGCTGGCGGACCGTTTGCACAACATGCGCACCCTGGCGTCCCTGCGCGAAGACCGCCGCATCTTCAAGGCCCGAGAGACGCTGGACATCTACGCGCCCATCGCGCATCGCTTGGGGATCAACTCTATCAAATGGGAGCTTGAGGATCTGGCGTTCTTCTACCTCGAGCCCAACAAATACAAGCAGGTCAGCCGCATGGTGACCGACACGCGCTCCGAGCGCGAGGAATATCTGGCGGATGTGGTGGACATCATCCGCGAGGAGATGGACAAGGTGGGCGTGGAAGCCAAGGTCATGGGGCGCCCCAAGCATCTCTATTCCATCTATCAGAAGATGTCGAAGAAGGGGAAGGGCTTCTCTGAGATCTACGATTTGATCGCGGTGCGCATCATCGTGACGTCGGTCAAGGATTGCTATTCCGCCTTGGGCGCGGTGCACACGCTCTGGCATCCCATGCCCGGCCGTTTCAAAGACTACATCGCCATGCCGAAATACAACATGTACCAGTCGCTCCACACCACGGTCATGGGCCCGGCGGGGCGTCCTTTGGAGGTGCAGATCCGCACGGAGGAGATGCATCGGGCCAGCGAATACGGCGTGGCGGCCCACTGGCGTTACAAAGAGGGCGGCGGCAAGATCAGCGCTGATGAGCTGGACAAGCAGCTCGCATGGCTGCGCGAGATGGTGGACTGGCAGGATGAGACGGAGGATTCCCGCGAGTTCCTGAAATCGCTCAAGATGGATCTGGACGATGCCGAAGTCTACGTCTTCACGCCCAATGGGGATGTGAAGACGCTGCGAGCTGGGGCCACGCCGGTGGATTTCGCCTATGCCATCCACACGGAGGTGGGGAATCACTGCGTGGGCGCGAAAGTCAATGGTGTGATCGTCCCGCTCACCTACGAGCTCAAGGTGGGGGATCGCGTGGAGGTGCTCACCTCCAAAAGCGCTTCTCCTTCGCGCGATTGGCTGAGCATCGTGCGCACGCCCTCCGCGAGGAACAAGATCCGCAGCTATTTCTCCAAGATCACCCGTTCGACGGATCTGCAAGACGGCCGAGACCTCCTTCTGCGCGAGATGCGCAAGCACGGGCTGGGGATATCCTCGGCGCGCACCACCAAGGCCCTGCGCGAGGTGGCCGAAGCCATGGGCTTCGCCGATCCAGATGACATGTTCGTGCAGCTGGCGCGGGGCAAGGAGAGCGCGCAGCATGTGGCCAACCGCCTGCTCAAGATACTCGTGGATTCCGCGAACGAAGCGGCCAAGGGCCCCAAGATCGGGGCGGGGGAGGGTTCCACGGGCGTCACCGCTCCCATGCTCACCAGCGTGAAGGGCAGCAAGCATCATGAGACGCACTCCTCCAACGGCATCATCGTGAAGGGCGTGGATGACATCCTGGTGCGCCTTTCCCGCTGCTGCAACCCGGTGCCTGGGGATGAGATCGTCGGCTTCGTCACGCGCGGCCGCGGGGTGAGCGTGCATCGGGCGGACTGCCCGAACGCCGATGACCTGCGCCGCAACCCTGAGCGCATCATCGAAGTGCAATGGGAGGGGAGCCCGTCGCCCTCCGCGCTCTACAAGATAGAGATCCACGTGGAGGCGCTCGACCGCATGAACCTCTTGTTGGATGTGACGCGCGTGCTGTCGGAAGTGGGCGCGAACGTGCTGTCCTGCTCCACCAACACCCATCGTGATGGCGTGGTGGAGATGCGGTTCCTCTTCGAAGTGAGCGACATCACCAAGATCGATCATGCCATCAACGCGCTCAAGGAGATAGACGGCGTGTTCGATGCGCGGCGCATGCTGCCAGGGGAAGCGGTGGGAGCGGCGAAAGGAGCCAATCGATGAGCCCTGCCAAGCAGATCCAGGGACTCTGCGTTGATGCGTCTTGCATCACCATGGGGCCTCTGGCGAACAACGTGTACGTGATCTCCGATGGCGCGGGCGTCTTCGTGGTGGATCCCTGCGAAAACGCGGAGGGCATCGTGGAAGCGCTTGATGGCCGCGCTCTTGATGCCATCGTGCTCACCCATAGCCACTGGGACCATGTGGGCGCTGCAGCCAGGCTCCATGGGCTCACCGGCGCGCCGGTTCTCTGCGGCGCGGAAGACGCTGCCCAGGTGGAACGGCCGCAAGCGGATGGCACCTCTCGCGTGGCGGCCGCCTGCCCGGTCGACCGGCGGCTTTCCAACGGGGATGTGGTCAAGGTGGGGAACATGCAGTGGAAGGTGATGGAGACGCCCGGCCACTCTCCTGGCTCCATATGCCTGTTCATCATCCCGCCCTTCGGCTGCCATCCAGATGGCCTGCCGGTGCTCATCTCAGGGGACACTCTTTTCGCCGGCTCCTTCGGACGCACGGATTTCGAAGGCGGTTCGGTGGAGCAGATGGCGAAGTCCATGAAGAAGCTGGCGGCTTTGCCCGATGACGTGGCGGTGCTGCCGGGCCACGGCGGTTTCACCACCATTGGCAACGAACGGAGCACGTTCGCGATATTCGGCGATGAGCCGGAAGGCTAGAGGGCTACAATATGCGCGCATAGGCAGTGCCGCAGTGGTCGCCTGACCACCGAACCATGGAGGATTCGTTGGATCTCAGCTGGTCTTGCTTCATCTCGCAGCTCCTTGCGAATCCGCTTCTGCTCGTCGTTGCCTTGCTGAACCTGGGCGTCATCATCGTGAATGGCGCAACGGACGCTCCCAACGCCATCGCCACCGCCGTGTCCACGCGCGCCATGACGCCGCGCCGCGCCATCATCATGGCCGCCATCTGCAACTTCATCGGCCTTCTGGTCATCTCGTTCGTGTCTCCCGCTGTGGCCCAGACCATCTTCGGCATGGTGGATTTCGGCGGCAACGCCCATCAAGCCCTCGTGGCTCTCATGGCCGCCATGGTCGCCATCATCGTCTGGGGCGGGGTGGCCTGGTGGTTCGGCATCCCCACCTCGCAGTCCCATTCGCTCATCGCCGGGCTCACCGGCGCCGCCATCGCGCTCATGAATGGGGTCGATGCGATCAACTGGGCTGAATGGGTCAAAGTCATCTACGGCATCCTCCTCTCAACGCTGATGGGCTTCGCGTTGGGATGGATAAACTTCAAGGTGATCCGGCGTTTGTTCGCCAGCGCGAACCGTCAGAACGCTAACGTCTTCTTCAAGTGGGCGCAGATCATCGCCGGCGCGGGCGTGGCGTTCATGCACGGCGCGCAGGATGGGCAGAAGTTCATGGGCATCTTCATCCTCGCCATCATGATGGCCTCCGGTCTGGGCATGAGCACGGACGCTCTCTCAGCGCTCCCCGTGTGGCTGATGCTGCTCTGCGCGCTCACCATGGGGGTCGGCACGGCGGTGGGCGGTGAGCGCATCATCAAGAGCGTGGGCGTGGACATGGTGAAGCTGGAGGCGTTCCAAGGGTTCGCGGCCAGCCTCTCCACCTGCGTGAGCTTGGCTGTGGCCACCTTCGGCGGCCTGCCCGTCTCCACCACGCACACGAACACCACTGCTATCATGGGCGTGGGAGCTGCGAAGAACCCGAAAGGTGTGAAGTGGTCCATCGCCATCGACATGGTGAAGACCTGGGTGCTCACGTTCCCCGGATGCGGGCTTTTGGGCTTCATCTGCGCGAAGCTGTTCCTCATCATCTTGTAAGGGAAGGTTGGGACCATGGCGAAGAAGAACAAGTTCAACTACTTCAAGGCCTATGAGAAGCTGACCGCGCTGGCGGTCCAGGAATCCGAGCTGCTCATAGATTCCATCAAGGCGTTCGAGACCGCCGCCGATCTCTCTCTCACCATGGAGAAGATGCATGAGCTTGAGAACCAGGGCGACAGCATCAACCATGACATCTTCGAGAACGCCGCCACGGATTTCATGCCGCCGGTGGATCGGGAGGACATCGTGGAGCTGGCGGCGGCGCTGGACAACGTCCTTGACTACATAGACGACGTGGTGGGGCATATGTTCATGTACGACGTGCGCGTGCTGCCTGAGAACGCGCTCAAGTTCGCCACGCTCATCAAGAAATCCTGCAAAGCGCTGGATGCCATGATGTGCGAGTTCCATAACTTCAAGAAGAACAAGAAGTTCAAGCAGCTGCTCGTGGACATCAATTCCTATGAGGAAGAGGCGGACCACCTCTACACCTCCGCCATGCGCTATCTGCACACCGAAGACAACCAGGACGTCATGCACGTGCTCGTCTGGTCGCGCATCTACGAGCGCATGGAGAAATGCTGCGATGCCACCGAGCACGCCTCGGACATCGTGAGCACCATCGTGCTGAAGAACATCTGAGCCTATCTCCCTGCGCTGTCTCCGTTCGCGCCCCAACAGCCGCGTTGTCCATTGAGCAAAATTGCGCTACTATTGAGCAAAATTGCTCAATAGGAGATCGAACATGAGCCGTCCGGAATACAGACGCCCCCTCGTTCATACGTTGATCGACCGCATGAACGAACCGCGCCGTTTCATCCAGATGCTCATCGGCCCTCGGCAAACGGGCAAGAGCACTGCGCTCAGGCAAGCCCTTGAAGAGGTGTCCTTGCCGGTCCATACGGCCCTTGCGAGCATGGATGCTTCAAGCCGGGATTGGCTGCGGGCTCAATGGATGCAGGCGAGGAATCTCGTGACGGATGAGCATCCCTCCGTCCTTCTCGTCATCGACGAAGTCCAGCTGATACCTCAATGGTCGGCTGTGGTGAAGGAGCTATGGGATGAGGACGCGTGGAATGAGGTGGACCTGCGAGTCGTGTTGAGCGGCTCCTCGTCGCTGCTCATCCAGCGGGGCCTTCGCGAAGGGTTGACCGGGCGTTTTGAGATCATCAGAAGCACGCATTGGAGCTTGACTGAATGCAGGGATGCGTTCGGATACGATTTGGATGAGTTCCTCTTTTTCGGAGGGTATCCTGGAGGCGCTCCGTTGCGCAGTGATGAAACGCGCTGGCTTGACTACATGAACGACGCCGTCATAGATCCCAGCATCGCCAAAGACGTGATCGCCATGGAAGAAGTGCGCAAGCCGGCCCTCATGGAGCGGTTGTTCCATCTAGGGGCATCCTATTCAGGCCAAGAGCTCTCCTATCGCAAGATCTTGGGGCAGCTGGACGATGCGGGCAACACCACGACGCTCGCTCACTATCTTTCCCTTCTCAGCGATGCCGGGCTTTTATGCGGTCTTTCGAAGTATGATCCAAAGCTCATCCGCGAGAAAGCGAGCTCTCCTCGCTTCATGGTTTACGACACCTCTCTCATGGTGGCGAGCTATGGGCCTTATCGTGATTTCCTGCTCATTGACCCTGAACGAAAAGGGCGCTTGGTCGAAAGCGCCATCGGCGCCTGCCTTCTGGCCCGATCGGCTGTCGAGCGGTTCGAGGTTCACTGGTGGCGCGAGGGGATGAACGAGGTTGATTTCGTCTTGAGCCAAGGAGAGCAAGTGCGGGCGATCGAGGTGAAGAGCGGACGTGTGAAATCCCTGAAGGGGCTGACCGCCTTCGTGAACAGATTCCCCGATGCGACGACCCTCGTCATCGGTTCTGCAGACTGTCCCCTGGAAGCGTTCTTGCGCGGCGAGATACCGCTCTTTTGAGCCGCATGGCTTTTCTCGTGGGTTCTTGCTGAATAGGATGCGCTGGTCTTTCGATCACGCATTCCGGGCAGTGCATTGAGGCAAACCAGGTATGGGTGGAAAGCATGTTTTCTCTAAGAGGAGCTTTTCCGATCATATCGGAAAAGCCCATTGCTCCATGTTTCTTCTCAGACGGTGCTTCGCTTTTTCGACATCCCTGTTTATTCGTTCGCTAGGCAGCGCTGTTCCAAGGCGTGATCTTTTCCAGTTCTTCTGCAAGCTCGTGTTCGGCTACTTCGGTGTCGTAGGCTGCTTGCGCGCGGAGCCAGTAGCCATTGGAGAGCCCGAAGAACTTGCAGAGACGGAGATCCGTATCGGCGCTGATGGAGCGTTTGCCAGCGACGATCTGACCGATGCGCCCCGCAGGGACTCCGATTTCTTTGGCGAGGCGGTACTGGGATATGCCCAGAGGCTCCAGGAACTCTTCTTTCAACAATTCACCCGGTGTGATGCTCACGACTTCGTAGTGGTATTTGCTCATGATGCCCCTTTGTCAGTGATAGTCGGTTATCTCAACATCTTCAGCGCCAGCCGCAGTCCATCGAAAGCAAAGACGCATCCGATCATTGATGCGAATGCTGTGGGCTCCTTTCCGATCCCCTTTCAATGCTTCAAGGCGATTCCCTGGAGGTATCCGCAGATCGTCAAGAGTCATTGCGATCTGCAACTGCATCAGTTTGCGCTTGGCAACTCTTTCAAAGGCGATGAAGCGCTTTACCCGGATGCCTTGGGCGAGTTTGGCAGTATCTTCATCCTTGAATGAAATGATCATCTTCGTATGGTGACGCATCACATTAATAACGTCAAGCGTCATTATCGAATTCGGACGATCAGCGTTTGGGCACCGTCCAGATCCCGTTTTTCTGCGCAGCGCCCAAAGCGGGCTGCCTCAAGATCAAAGCGGCGTGGTGCCGGGGGCGTCTTTGCCTTCGAGCATGTGGGTGATGCGCTCTTCCAGCCTGTCCTCGCTCACGATGGCGTCGAACAAGGGCGTCTTCATGCCATCTTGGATGTAGACGATGTAGGGGAGGGCGGCCACGGCGAACTTGATGCGCAAGCCCCTCTGCTCGTCTATGTTGACCAAGCAGAACTTCACCGCGCCGTCGAACTTCTCTGAGAGTCTCTCGAAGGCGGGAACCATCTCATCACAGTAGGTGCACCAGCCAGCCGTGAACTCGATGACGCAGGGTATGGGGCTATCCGCCACCTCTTCTGTGAAGTTCTCCTCGGTGATCTCACGGATCATGGCTCCTCCTCGCTCGCCGGCTTCTGCTGGGACTATACATCAACGGAATGGTCCATCACTCTCGCGTGCTGACGGCGAGAATGGTGGCGCGGGTGGGGCGGCCGCGGAAATCCATTCCTTCGGTGAGGCCTTCGAAATAGCCCGCATCGGGCTCATCCAGGCTGTCCAAAGCGGCGAACATGATGAGCGCCTCATCGAACGCTTGGTCGTAGAGGTCCCAAAAGCTCTCCGTCCGCGCCTTGCCCGTGCCGGGGTCCGTCCACGGGCGATGCTCCTCATTGGCGAAGGGAGAGGTTTCCAGAAGCTCGTTGCGGTAGCTCATGGCTTGCAGATAAGAATGATCGCGCACGAGTCTCTCCATCTTCCCCAGGAGCGCCCGCTTGAGCCCTCGTGGCGAATGGAGCAAGGAGAGCGCTGAGCGATAGGCTCGCAAGCTGCGCGTGAACGCGTCTTGCGGGATGTCCATGCCATAGGCTTCCGCCACCACGCGCTTGTAGAGGAACGAGACGCAGCGCGCAGCCTTCGGCGTGAGGCTCAAGACCGCCCCCGCGCTTCCCATCTCCTTGATGGTGCAACCCTTCTTCACGGAGAGCGCGAGCACGTCCAGCTCGCTTTCGATGTGCGCATGCACTTCGCGGGCATCCTCGGCGCTGAGGCCCTCCACGCCGGCGTTGGCGAGCTCTTCTTGCTGGGCGTAGATGAGCGGGTGCGTGCATGCGTCCAGCAGATAATGGCAAGCGAAGCCGCGCAGGTACGCCCGGCCGATGGGCGCCAGATCGGGTGGCAGCTCGAGAACGGCTCGCGCGAAGGAGGTGAGCAGGGGCACGGGGTCTGAGCGGTGCATCCGCTGAGCCATCTTCCAGACGCTCGTGAGCGTGGGGTCCATGACGCTGTAGAAGAGCGGGTCGGGCCCTTGGCATCCCACCAAGAACGCTTCGTAGGCATCTTTGCCGCACCCGATGACCTCGAATCTCCGCTCATAGATCTCTTGGCCGAAAAGATGATGGGTGAGCGCTGCTGGCATGGATGAGCCTTCCTGTCGTTTCCGCACGTCCGGTCTTGGGTCCAAAACCGCAGGATATCCGCGCGAACCCTTGAACATTCGGTATGATATGGCATTCACGGAATCAAAGGTCAGAGAAGAAAGAAAGCAACCAATAGATCCCATGGCATTGATCGTAGCGAAATTCGGGGGGACGTCTGTGGCGTCTCCCGAGAGGATAAAGGGCGTGGCGGATCGCCTCATCAAGATCCGGGAGCGGGGCGATGAGGTGGTGGCGGTCGTGTCCGCCATGGGCAAGACCACCGATGAGCTCATGGGCTTGGCCGCCGCCGTGAATCCAGATCCGCCTTCTCGTGAGCTGGACCGCTTGCTCTCCACGGGCGAGCAGGTCTCCATGACGCTTCTGGCGCTGGCGCTGGAGGCGAAGGGTCACAAGGCCATGAGCTACACCGGGCGGCAAGCGGGCATCGAGACGAACGGCACGCACAACAAAGCCAAGATCGTGAAGGTGCACAACGAGCGTATCCGCCGTGCGCTGGATGCGGGATGCATCCCCGTCATCGCCGGGTTCCAGGGGATCGACGGGAATGGGGACATCACCACGCTCGGGCGCGGGGGATCGGATACCACCGCTGTGGCCGTGGCGTGGGGCATCAAGGCTGACATCTGCGAGATCTATTCGGACGTGGATGGCGTGTACACCACCGATCCGCGCACAGCGCCCCGCGCGCGCAAGCTGGAGAGCGTCTCCTACGACGAGATGCTGGAACTGTCCAGCGCTGGGTCGGGAGTGCTCCAGATGCGCGCCGTGGAATTCGCGAAGAAATGGAACGTGGTCATCCATGCGCGCTCTGCGTTCTCAGAAGCGCCGGGGACCCTGGTCAGGGAGGAGAGCCGCATGGAGCAAGCGGTGATAACGGGGATCGCCCACGACACCTCGGAGATGAAGGTGACCATCCGGCACGTGCCGGACACCACCGGCGTGGCTGCCATGGTGTTCAGCGCGCTGGCGGCGAAGATGGTGAACATGGACATGATCATCCAGAACACCTCTCTCGACGGCGCCACAGACATCTCATTCACCTGCCCGGAAGCTGATCTGGCGCGCGCTGTCGAGGCCATCGAAGAGGTGCTGCCGGAGATCGGCGCTGATGGGTGGGATGTGGATGAGGACATCGCGAAGGTGAGCCTGGTGGGCACGGGCATGAAGTCCTCGCCGGGCGTGTCCGCGCTGGCGTTCCGCACCATGTCCGAGAACAACATCAACATCCTGGCCATCTCCACCTCTCCCATCCGCCTTTCCATGGTGATCGAAGCTGCGGAGGTGGAGCGCGCCGTGCAGGTGCTCCATACGGCGTTCGATCTTGACTCAGACAGCGTGTTCCAGGAGACGCAGCTCTCCGCTGAGGAGATCGCGGACAAGATGAAGAAGGGGAGATGAGCATGAGCAGACCCATGCCGAAACGTCCGGTCGTAGCCGTCGCCGGGGCCACCGGGGCTGTCGGCCGAGAGTTCTTGAAAGTGCTTCATGAGCTTGATTTCCCGGCATCGGAGGTGCGGGCGCTGGCCAGCGCGCGTTCCGCTGGCAAGGAGCTCCCTTTCGATGGATGCGGAGATGTGCCGGCAGGGCCGCTCACGGTCCAAGAGATGACGCCAGCCTCTTTCGAGGGCGTGGACATCGCCCTGTTCTCCGCCGGCGCGGGCGTCTCAAAGCAGATGCGCCAAGCGGTCGTGGATGCCGGTGCGGTCATGATCGACAACTCCAGCGCTTTCCGCATGGATGAGGATGTGCCGTTGGTGGTGCCGGAGGTGAATCCGGAAGACATCCAGTGGCATCATGGCGTGATCGCCAATCCGAATTGCTCCACCATTCAGATGGTGGTGGCGCTCAAACCCTTGGACGACCTCTCTCCCATCAAGCGCGTGGTTGTGGCCACCTATCAGGCGGCTTCCGGTGCGGGCGCGGCGGCCATGGATGAGCTGTACAGCCAGACCAAGGATTTCCTGGATGGCACGCCGACTGCTGAGCTTGAAGTCTCCGCGTTCCAACATCCCATCGCGTTCAACTGCATCCCGCACATCGACGTCTTTTTGGACGACGGCTCCACCAAAGAAGAATGGAAGATGGTGGCCGAGACGAAGAAGATCATGCATCGGGACAGCCTGGAAGTGGCAGCCACCTGCGTGCGCGTGCCGGTCCTGCGCTGCCATGGCGAAGCGGTGAACGTGGAGTTCGAAGGCGCGGTCAGCGCCGATGAAGCGCGGGCGGCGCTCGAAGGCGCGCCGGGCATCGTGGTCATGGATGACGCGGAGACATGCGCCTATCCCATGCCGGGCCTTTTGGCGAACACCACGCCGGTCTTCGTGGGGCGCATCCGTGAAGACGTCAGCGTGCCGCACGGCATCGCGTTCTGGGATGTGGCGGACCAGATTCGCAAGGGCGCAGCGCTGAACGCGGTCCAGATCGCCCAGCTGCTGCTTCCATGAAGCAGCAGCGGTCCCGCTTGGACGAGCTTCTGGTAGAGCGCGGATTCTTTCCCTCTGCGGATGCGGCGGCCCGCGCGGTCTATGCGCGCGAGGTCCGTGTGGATGACGCCTATCCTGCCAGTCCGGCCGTGCTCGTGCGCTCGGATGCTGACATCTTCGTGAAGAACCAGAAGCGCTTCGTGTCCCGGGGCGGAGAGAAGCTCTTCGCCGCCCTCGAGGCGTTCGGAGTGGACGTGCGGGGCAAGAACTGCATCGACGTGGGCTCATCCACCGGCGGTTTCTCCGATTGCCTGCTCCAAGCGGGAGCGGAAAGCGTCGCCTGCGTGGATGTCAATTACGGCCAGCTGGCCTGGGAGGTGCGCAGCAGCCCCAAGACGCGCATCTTCGAACGGACCAACATCCGCACGGCTGATCCCGCCTCCTTGGGCGCGCCGTTCGACGTCATCGTCATAGATGTGAGCTTCATCGGATTGGCGTCCCTAGCGGATGCGCTTGCGCGCTTGTCCCATGAGGGAACCATCCTCCTCGCGCTGGTGAAGCCCCAGTTCGAAAGCGCCCATGAGGAGACGGAGCGCGGCGTGGTGCGCGACCCTGCGGTGCGAGAGCGCGTCGTGCGGGAAGTGGAGACGGCCCTTGAGAGCCATGGGTTCACCGTGGCGGGCGCCATCGAATCCCCTCTCAAAGGTCCCAAGGGCAACGTCGAATACTTGCTGCATGCCATCTTCTCCTTGGTATAATCTACAGATTCTACATAAGGAGGATTCATGGATTTTTCCGGCATCAATGATGCGCTCGTGTCGTTCACGGGGGTCATCGACGACTTCATGTACACCTACATCTTGGTGATCTTGCTCGTGGTCGTGGGCGTGTGGTTCACCGTCCGCACCAAGTTCGTGCAGATCCGCTATCTGAAGGACATGTTCACGTCCCTCACCGCTTCCAGCGACCGCATCACGGCGGAAGAGGCGGCGGACGCGGCCGAGGCGGAGCTGGAGGATGATTGCGATGTCATGACCGCCGAATGCGGGGGCACGGCGAAGGCCCATGCGGGCAAGAAGAAGCGCATCTCCTCGTTCCAGGCCCTCATGGTCTCCACCGCCTCCCGCGTGGGCACGGGCAACATCGTCGGCATCGCCACGGCCATCTCCATGGGCGGTCCGGGAGCGGTGTTCTGGATGTGGCTCATGGCCATCATCGGCTCAGCATCCGCGTTCGTGGAATCCACGCTGGCGCAGATCTGGAAGGTGAAGAATCCCGATGGCACGTTCCGTGGCGGTCCGGCCTACTACATCCAGCAGGCGCTGGGGAAGCGCTGGCTGGGCATCGTGTTCGCCATCGCGCTGATCCTCTGCTTCGCGTTCGGGTTCAACGGCCTTCAGACGTTCAACATCACGTCCGCCCTTGACTATTACGTGATCCCGGAGCATCAGTTCACGGTGAACGCGCTCGTGGGCTTGCTGATCGTCATCGCCACCGCGCTCGTCATCTTCGGCGGCATGCATCGCATCTCGGTCATCACCAGCGTGATCGTGCCCATCATGGCCGTGGCCTACATCGCCATCGCTCTGTGGACCACCGTGGCGAACGTGACCGAGCTCCCCGCCATCCTGTCCCTCATCTTCACCGAGGCGTTCAATCCCGAATCCTTCGCCGGCGGCTTCACGGGCTCCTGCCTCATGTGGGGCATCAAGCGCGGCCTGTTCTCCAATGAGGCGGGCATGGGCTCCGCGCCGAACGCCGCCGCCACGGCGGATGTCTCTCACCCGGTGAAGCAGGGCCTCGTGCAGAGCCTGTCCGTGTACATCGACACGCTGCTCATCTGCACCTGCTCCGCTATGATGGTCATGGTGTTTTGGGTGCAGGATCCCGAGGCCGCCATGGCGCTCAACGGCATGCCGCTCGTGCAGATGGCCGTGAACAACGCCGTCGGCGAGGTGGGCATCCACTTCATCACCTTCGCGATCTTCGCCTTCGCGTTCTCCAGCCTCATCGGCAACTACTTCTATGCCGAGACGAACTTCCGCTACATCTTCAAGAACACCAAGTGGGGCATGCTCATCTTCCGCGTGCTGTGTCTGGCCGCCATCTTCTACGGCTGCGTGAACAGCTTCGATCTGGCGTGGAATTTGGCTGACATCTTCATGGGCTTCATGGCTATCATCAATCTTGTGGCCATTCT
>CAJTVP010000014.1 GCA_910580205.1 uncultured Eggerthellaceae bacterium | reverse complement strand
GGCGTGAACTACAATCCGGAGGACCCGAACTACGACCTGTTCAAGCTGGCCATGCGCTGCTCTGCGAAGCGCCTGTTCCCGAACTTCAGCTTCTTGGATGCGCCGTTCAACGCTCAGTATTACAAGGGGACGCCGGAAACGGAGATCGCCTACATGGGTTGCCGCACGCGCGTCATGGGCAACGTGTTCGACCCGTCTCGTGAGGTCACGCCTGGCCGCGGGAACCTGTCCTTCACGTCCATCAACCTGCCGCGCTTGGCCATCCGCGCCAAGGGTGACGTTGACCTGTTCTTCGATCTGCTTGATTCCAAGCTGGCACTCGTGACCGGGCAGCTTGACGAGCGCTTTGAGATCCAAGCTCACAAGCGCGTGTACAACGCTCCGTTCCTCATGGGTCAGGGCGTCTGGATTGATTCTGAGAACCTTGATCCGGAGGACGAGCAGCGCGAGGTGCTCAAGCATGGCACGTTGACCACGGGCTTCATCGGCTTGGCGGAATGCCTGGTGGCGCTCACCGGTCAGCATCACGGTCAGAGCAAGGAGGCGCAGCGTCTGGGCCTTGAGATCGTCGGTCATATGCGCAGCTACTGTGACCGCATCTCTCAGGAGCGCCAGATGAACTACACGCTCATCGCCACGCCGGCGGAGGGACTGTCTGGCCGCTTCGTCCGCATGGACCGGGAGCGCTATGGCTCCATTCCGGGCGTCACGGACAGGGATTACTACACCAACGGCTTCCATGTGCCGGTCTACCATGACATCTCCGCGTTCGACAAGATCCGCATCGAAGCGCCCTACCACGCGCTCACCAACGGCGGGCACATCAGCTACATCGAACTGGACGGGGACCCCACGGAAAACCTGGAGGCGTTCGAGTCCGTCATCCGCTTCATGAAGGAAAGCGGCATGGGCTATGGCTCCATCAATCACCCGGTGGACCGCGATCCCATCTGCGGGTACAACGGCATCATCGGCGACACCTGCCCGAAGTGCGGCCGCGCTGAGGACGAAGGCAACCAAGGCTTCGAGCGCATCCGCCGCATCACGGGGTATCTGGTGGGCACGCTGGATCGCTTCAACGATGCGAAGCGCGCCGAAGAGAGCGAGCGCGTGAAGCATCAGATCTAGGGTCGTGCGCGCCGCTGGGCGCGTGCGTCACCAAGCGACAACGAAATCTGAGCCGGGTGGGTCCATAGCCTGCCCGGCTCTTTGTTCGCTGGTACAATAACCGTCATGACTCTTGATGCCATCACAAACGGATTCCGGGTTTGGCTGGGCGACGTGCTCAACAACGATTGGCTCAGCACGCTCATCACCATCCTGCTGATCCTTGCGGTCACCGCGTTCTGCGCTCATCTGATCACGCGGCTCATCAAGAAGCTCCTCCATGTGGACAAGAACCCGCTGCCCGCGTCCAGCATCTTCGTCAACATCGCACGCGGCACCGTGTGGGCGGTGGGCGTTTGCGTCATCCTGTCCAGCTGTTTCAACGTGAACATCTCTGCGGCCATCACTGCGCTGGGCATCGGAGGCATCGCGGTTTCACTCGGTTTCCAAGACACTTTGGCGAACCTGATCGCCGGCTTGCAGGTCAGCCTCACGAAGCTGGTGATTCCAGGAGACCACATCCGCATCGGCTCCAGTGAAGGCGTGGTGGATGACGTCACCTGGCGGCATACGCGCATCATCACACCGCGCGGGGAGCGCATCATCATCCCGAATTCGCTCATGAACACGGATGCCCTGGTCAAGCTGCCACCACGCAGCCTCATCCGCGTGAACCTCATCATCCCGCAAACGGACATCCCCATGAGCCAGCTCCTTCAGGAGATGGAGAGCCAAGTGGATAAGGCCGTCAAAGCCATCACCGTGCTGACGGACCATGCGAAGATCGATCTCTCAGAGGTCACGGAACGGGGGTACCGTGGAACGCTTGCGTTCTCCGTGATGGAGGGTGCGAACGTGGGCCAGGTGAAGACCGCAGCGCTCAAGGCCATTTCTGACCATGCCAGCCGGATGGGAAAGCCGCGAAAGCGCAGACGCCATATCAAGTACGTCAAAGCGCCGAAGGGCCTCATCCAACTGGTCAAGAAGAGATTCCAAGGAGCGCGCTCATGACCACGCTCAAGTTGTATGGCACTGTCCAAGATAGCATCGTGGATGGTCCGGGACTTCGCTATGCCGTGTTCGTGCAAGGATGCTCTCATGGCTGTCCGGGCTGCCACAATCCTGAAAGCCAGCCCTTCGAAGGGGGTGAGGAGCACACGGTCGAAGAGGTGTTCACGGACATCCGCAAGAATCCTCTCATCACCGGCGTGACGCTTTCAGGAGGCGAGCCGTTTGAGCAGGCCGATGCATGTGCCGAGCTTGCTGTCCGTCTGAAGGAAGCGTCTTTCGACGTATGGACGTACACGGGCTATCTGTTCGAGGACCTCATGAAGCGGGATGATGAAGGGATCGGTCGTTTGCTAGAGCATACCGATGTGCTGGTGGATGGCCCGTTCGTAGAGGCGTTGAAGTCCATCGACTGCCCGTGGCGCGGGTCTACGAATCAGCGTCTCATCAACGTGCCCCGGTCGCTTGAATGCGGCGGGGTGGTGGAGTGGGCGCAGGAGCAGCCGGAGCTGGAAGTGCCATCGAATTGGTGATGGCTGTCTGGTGGTGAGATGTGGGAAAAGTCCCGCCCGCGACCATCTAAGGATGAACCCACCAGTCAAGGTGGGTGCTCGCAACCGGTTTCCTGGCTTTCGTACCAACGGGCACGAATCCCCATTCCGCCTGCAATGTAGAGCTCCCTTAGAAAAAACGTCGGTCCATCGCAATGTGTGGCGGGGCAGGACTCCGCAAACAAGTATAACGCAGTTGTTTTAGCGCCCGACCTTTCGTATTCGCTCCGTTGACTGCAATCGAGACGAATCGCGGCTAGGTCAAGACGCGAAGAGAGTTGGCGAAAATCGCGTCAAACAGTAATGAAGCTAGAGCGATTTTTGGCTATATGGAGGTGCTAGAATCCGGGCTGGCCGGCATGGTCCGTGTGCGGGTGGCGCGTCCGAGAGGAGGCGTTGCCTATGATCGATATGATCTTGAAGCTCCTCGAAGCTGCTGCTGCGGTTTGTACCGTAGCCGGGTTCATACTCGAAGTTTGGAGGACGTATAAGCACCGACGGATGGAGCGGAGGAGAAAAGAATAAGGCCGGAGGCAACCGGCCTTATCTCAAAAACCTAACCGCGCCGCCCGCCCAAGGTTAACCACCAACGGGCTTTGCCGGCCATTCGTGGATTATAGCAGCATTCAAAACAGCAATCCACTCTATTGCCAGATTGTCACGAGCGCTGCATGCGGTTCATTCCGCTTGCCTGTCAGCTGGAAAAATCATCTGGGGACAGAGAATCCACGAAGGAGTGGAACTCCTCCATTTCTGCATCCCGGTCTTCCGGTTCCTTGAACAGGTAGGGGAACGATGCCTGTTCAAGCACCTCTTCAGTGATCATGAATGGCGCATCCTCTCGGAGCGCCAGCGAAAGCGCGTCGGTGGGTCGCGCATCCAAAGAGATCAACCGACCTCCGTGGCGCAGCACCAGTTTCGCAAAGTAGGTTTCACCTTTCACGTCGTCGATCAGCACATGGTCCACGCAGGCATCCAAGTTCGTGATGGCGTCGATGAACAGATCATGGGTCATGGGCCGAGGCGTTTTCGCCTGTTCGATGGCAACGCCCAGCTGCATGGCTTCGTTCGCGCCCACCCAGATGGGAATGACGCGGGAACAGCCGTTGACCATCTCTTCGACCGGCTCAAGCACGAGAACCGCCGGATTGATGGGACCGGTGAAGATCAAGGTCAGCACACGCAGCGGCACCAGCGTTTTGACCTGATTGGCTTGCCGCTCGTCGTTCATCGCATCCATCACGATCACCTCCTTATCCTTTGGAGATAGTAGCCGAAGGCGCGCCGTTCACAGAAGGAATGTGAAGGTGGTGGATTTTCTTGACCCAAAACGTTACTTTGTTGTAGGATAGCCGAGCGTTTCAAGGGGGCCCGTAGCTCAGTTGGTTAGAGCGCACGCCTGATAAGCGTGAGGTCGCTGGTTCAAATCCATTCGGGCCCACCATTTGTTGCGATAAACGCTCCACCGTGAGCCGAGTTAGCCGGTGGAGCGTTTATTAATGAAGTGGGGCGTTAGCTCAGCTGGGAGAGCGCGGGCTTTGCAAGCCTGAGGTCAGGGGTTCGATCCCCCTACGCTCCACCACGAATGCGGTGGCAGGTTTGGTTGAGAGCCTGCTCTTTTTATTTCTCTTGATGAAAACGCCTCGCTGACTTTGCCTGTCTGCATCGTTTATATATGGGGTGCTGGCGCGCTTCGCTTGCGGCATCAGCGCGGCTACGGTCAACCAACGTCTTTGGAAGTCTGTGGGATGCCGTGATATACTATGTATATCTGAAAGGGGCAATCCATGACTACGGCGACGATTGGAAAATGGGGCAACGCTTCTGCCCTTCGTTTGCCTAAAGCACTCTGCGAGATGATCGGGGTGCGGGCTGGGGATGATGTTGTGATCTCCGTTGAGAATGATACGCGTCTTATCATTGAGCCGGCTCGCGAACGTTTCACCATCCATGGGCGCATGCATGGATGGGATGGCAAGCGCTATGTGAGCGAAGAGTCCGATTGGGGCGATCCTGTCGGAGAGGAGATTTGGTGATATTCGACCAAGGGGATATCATCGAAGTTGATTTCGATCCAACCCGAGGCCATGAACCTTCAAAAAAGCGCCCAGCCTTGGTGGTCAGCAATTATGATTTCAACATCACGAACTCTATGACGCTCGTTTGTCCCATCACAACGAGGATGAAGCCGTTCTTCTTGCATCAAGAGCTTCCGGAAGATTGCTGTGTGCAGGGGTCTGTTGTTATGGAGCAGCTGCGTGCTTTGGATTTGGATGCGAGACCGACCAAAAAGCTGGGCTCCCTTTCCGAAGGCGATCTGCGTTCGATCCTTATCTGCATCCAGTCGTTTTTCGATCTCCAATGAGATGATGCCGGAGATGCCCTCGCGTCAAATGCTGCGATCTGTCAAATTGCGTTTCATCTAGCTCGTTTCAGCGCATACAGCAGCGGGAGGCCGAGGGCGTACATGACCACCGCTTCGCCGATCCCCGTAGCCACGACGCCGAACAGGTACATGGGCAGATAGGCTCCATCTATGGAGATGTCCGTGAACGGAATGGTGTAGAAGCCCAGCCCTTGCAGCAGGATGGGCAAGTACGCGGGCACGATGAGCGCGTTCGCCAGCACGAAACCGCCCACAGCCAGCGCAGGGCGATTGCGCAGACGCCAGCAGATGACGGAGCCCGCGAACGTGGCAAGGCTGCCGAAGATCACATCCAGCATTCCCAGCGCGCCGGTGCCAGCGATGGCCATGTTCGCCATGTTCGCGATGATGCACCCGATGGTGAGCCCCGGAATGGCTGCCGGGGTGATGGCTGCCACCACGCAGACGGCTTCAGAGATGCGGAACTGGACCGGCCCCCAGGCCAGACCCTGCAACAGCAGCAGGCAAATGAGCGTTGCAGCAGCATAGAGCGCTGCGATCACGCCCGCTTGGGCCAGATAGCGCGTGCGCGACATCGTGTGCACGCCGAAAAAATCACCGGTCTTCTTCGCCATGGGAAAGCTCCTCCAGAACGTCGTTCAAGTACGCGCAAGCATAACGAACGGCGGCGAGCGCGCAAGCGTCGTCGCGGAAATTGACGGTGACGGACGCGCGTCCCGCCTTCGCATCGGTCCACTTTGTGAAGCCGGTGAACGTGGCTGTGCTCGCTTCCGGCTGCTGCGCCACTTGCAGGTCGATGACGAGGTGCTCCAGCAAGTGCGGCAGTGGCGTGTCCTCCATCACACTGGCGAACACGGGGCCGTGCGCGTTCACGCACGAATGCTGCGGGAGCTGCGGAAAATCCTGCAGCACGCGAGCGATCAGCTCCGGAGTGGTGCGCTGATCGGGTTCGGTGACGACTTCTGCCGTCAGCCGACCGGGCGTGATGTTCAAAGCGGTGATCCTCATGAGCCCACCACCACCTGCAGGATGAGCCAGAGCACGAGGAGGTGCGCGGGGTAGTAGGCGTAGAAGAGCCACTTCAGCGGACGGCCGCGCTGCCCGCCGTATCGCAGGAGCAGCAGCGTTGCCAGCGTATAGCCCACGAGCGCGTACCCTAGGTTGCACGTTTGCACCACGAATGCGTTCGCGAAATCGGCGGGGAGGCCGACTAGAGGGACGGCATCGTCGAAGGGCGCTGTGCTGGTAAGGAGCGCCGCTGTGCCGGAAAGGGTGAGCGTATCCGCGCCATTCGCCGCTTGGATCAGATATGCCACGGCGGACACGACGGTCATAGCGAACGGGATGGCCATGCACGTCAGGATGGCGCGCCTGTTCCCTTGGGGGCGCAGCGCGTAAAACGCCAGGATCATGAGCGGTCCGATGATGCCCCAGTCGCACCAGAAGCTTGCTGCGATCATGGCGAACGCGATTCCGCCGAAGGCCAGACGCGAGGTGACCGCGTCGAAGGCCCAGAGCAGGAACAGCCCGATCAGAAGCGTGATGAGGACGTTGCCCATGGCACCGAACAGAAGGCTGTAGGGGATCTGCGAGATGGCGGCGAACACGGCCAAGCGCGCGGCATAGCGCGGGAGACTGGAGGTGTGTCGGTAGCCTTCTACCAGCAAGAACGCCATGATGGGGAATGTCACGCCGCCCAGCCAGAACAGCATCTCTCCTACCACCACGGGCAACACGGGCATGAACACGTGGGCGACGTGGTTAGCGGTCATGCCCGCGATGGCCACCAGCTTGAGCGTGAAGCCGGTGGTGCCGCGCGGGGTTGCGGAGGGTGTGGGGTCGGCGTGATCCATGAGGGGATTATACTTGCGGGATGGACAATCAGGAGATAGAGGGTCGGAAGCGCATAGAGAGTGGGACTGCGGCCTTCGCCGTGGCCAGCTTGCTTTTGTTCATAGGCGTATCCAGCTTGCCGCTGGAGCCCTGGACCTCCACGGTTCTTGCGGCGGCTGTGGCGATTGCCTTGTATCTGATCTGGGCATGGCGCACGGAGCGCCGGCTTCCCGTGCGCGAGTTGGGGCCGCTGGTGGCGTTGGCCCTCTTCGGAGCACTGCTCGTGCCGGCTGGCGAAGGGGATATGGGCGCATATCTTTCTTGGTGCCTGTTCACGGGCATCGCCGAGGAGACCCTGTTCTGCGGCGTGCTGTTTCCCTGCATAGAGTCCGCGGGTGCCGCGAAGACGCCCCGCCAGGCCATGCTCCTGACGGCGGCGCTCTTCGCCGTGTGCCACATCTCATACGTTGGCGGCATCGGGCTCACGTTGGGACGGATGGCGTTCGCGTTCCCGTTCAGCTTGGGGATGCTCTGGCTCTACCGGCGCTTCGGACAACTGTGGCCGCCCATCGTGGCGCACGCCGCCTTCGACGGCATCGTGTTCTGGTTCATCTAGCGTTTTCGCCGGTTCCTGCCGCGTGACGTTGTAGAATAGCGGACGTTTGCGCACGAAACCAACCCTTATCCAGGAGCATCTATGAAGCAGGAGAACATCCGCAACGTCGCCATCATCGCCCACGTTGACCACGGCAAGACCACGCTGGTGGACCGCCTTTTGTGGGCATCCCACGTGTTCCGCGAGAACCAGCAGGTCCAGGAGCGCGTGCTGGACAGCAACGATCAGGAACGCGAGCGCGGGATCACCATCCTGTCGAAGAACATCTCCATCACGTACAAGGGCGTCAAGATCAACGTGATCGACACGCCGGGCCACGCGGATTTCGGCGGCGAGGTGGAGCGCGTGCTCAACATGGCTGACGGAGCGCTGCTCATCGTGGATGCGTACGAAGGCCCGAAGCCGCAGACGCGGTTCGTGCTGTCCCATGCCCTTGAACGGGGGCTGCGCATCGTGTTGGTGGTGAACAAGATCGACCGGCCGAACGCGGATCCGGCGGCAGCCGTGGACAAGGTGTTCGACCTCATGGTGGAGCTGGGCGCCTCAGACGCGCAGCTGGACTTCCCGGTCATCTACGCCAGCGCCGTGAACGGCTACGCGCGGCTGGATCCGGAGGACGGCAACGGGGACATGGTGCCGTTGCTGGACGTGATTCTGGAAGAGATCCCGGCTCCGGAGGTGGACGAGGATGGTCCTGTGGCCATGCAGATCTGCACCGTGGATCACTCCAGCTACGAAGGGCGCATCGGCGTGGGGCGCATCCATTCAGGCTCGCTCCATGAGAAGGAGAATGTCCTGGTCGTGAAGCCGGATGGCAGCCAGAGAACAGCGCAGATCCGCAAGGTCTACACCTTCGAGAACCTGGGGAAGGCTGAAGTGACCGAAGCGGTGGCTGGAGATATCGTGGCGGTCATCGGCGTTGAGGATGCGGATATCGGCGATATCGTGACGGACCCGGAATCGCCTGTGCCCATGGAGCCGATCGCGGTGGAAGAGCCCACCATGGCCGTGGTGTTCGAAGCTTCCACCAGCCCGCTCGTGGGACGCGAAGGCGATATCGTGGGCGCGCGCCAGCTCAAGGAGCGCCTGCTGCGCGAAAAAGAGAGCAACATCTCCATGCGCATCTCTGAATTAGAGGACAAGAGCGGCATCGAGGTGGCCGGGCGCGGCGTCCTGCATCTGTCCGTGCTCATGGAGACCATGCGCCGCGAAGGGTTCGAGTTCCAAGTGGGCCGCCCGCGCGTGATGTACAAGACCGACGCGCAGGGGCAGAAGCTGGAGCCCATCGAAGAGGCCACCGTGGACGTGCCGAACGACTATGCCGGCAAGGCCATCGAGGTCATGGGCACCGCCGGCGGCATCATGGAGGATATGGCATCGGATGAAACCATGACGCACCTCACGTTCCACATCCCCACGCGCGGCACCATGGGTCTCAAGACGCGCATCCTGAACGCCACTCACGGCGAAGCGGTGCTGTTCCATCACTTCCTGGAATATGGGCCGTACTCAGGCGAGATGACGGGCCGCAAGAACGGCGGCATGATCGCTATGTCCACGGGCAAGGCGGTGGCCTACGCGCTGGATACGCTGCAAGAGCGCGGGCGGCTGTTCGTGGGACCGGGGGATGAGTGCTACGAGGGCATGATCGTGGGGGAATCCGCGAAAGAGGGCGATATGGTTGTCAACGTGGAGAAGACGAAGAACCTGGGCAACCAGCGCTCCTCCACGGCGGACAAGGCCATCCAGCTCACACCGCCGATCACGTTCACGCTGGAAGAGGCGCTGGAATACATCGAAGACGATGAGCTGGTGGAGATCACACCGCAGAGCATCCGCCTTCGCAAGCGCCTGCTTTCCGCGACCGACCGGAAGAAAGCGGCAAAGAAATAGTCGGATTGATTCTTTTTAGTCGGATTGCGTAGCTGCGCTGATGCCGAAGGCGAAGCGCACTTTGTCGGAAGTGGCGAACCGGCCGCCGGGGGCACTCGCGCCTAAGACTGCGGCTGCGCAAAAATGTGGTGATTTTTACCACATTTTTGACTTGCCTCCGCGAATCGGCGCGACACCCCCGCCGCCCCGGTTCTCCGCAACCCGATAGGCGAGTTCTAATCAAATGCGGGGCGGTGGCGTTTGCGGGCGACGAGGTCTCGGGCGGCGGAGATGTGGATCCGGATCAGGTCGTCGCTGCTGTGGCATGTTTCGTGCAACGCGTCGAACACGACCGGCAGCAGGTCGCATACCATCTCTTCGCCATCAGACGTCATGCACACCATCCGCTTTCGCCGATTATCGTCTTGCCGGAAACGCGTGATGAGGCCGCGAGCCTCAAGATTCTTCAAGCACCCGGTTATGTCGCTTGAGTTCAGGAATAAGAACTTCGCGATATCAGCTGTGACGCATTGGCTCCCCATCAGCTTGAGCGCAAGGAGTATTCGGTAGTCGTTCGTGGTCAGCCCTGTTTCTTGCAGCGCTTGGGACGTCAGCGCTTTGGAGATCATGACCGTGTCCACCAACGCGGTATCCAAGCGTGGCTCCCCATTCTCAAGACGCGGGTAGGAATGGCGGTTCACGGCTGAGAGCGAACTGGTGATGGCGGCTTCCAGCTGCTCCTGGGTGAGCGAGCTCCAGTATTCCGACATGGTGTCGTACATGGTCTGGTCTGCCCGCTGCACCAACTCCCTGCCAGCTTTCGTCAGCGTCAGCTCAACGGCGCGCATATCCGTCGCGCTGTCACGCCGTGAGATCAGGCGCTTCTTCGCCAGTTTCGACACGGCCACAGAGATGGTGGACATGCATACGCTCAGATCATCGGACAGTTGTTTCGCCAGCGTTGGCGTGGGAGAGAGCAATCGCAGGAGGATGCGGTATTGCAGAGGCGTCAGGCCGCACGCATCGTGGAGCTCGTGCGTGATGGATTTCGCCAGCATATCCATCATGGTGAGATAGTCGCTCATGTAGTCGAACGTGTAGGCGTTCTCTGGGAGCCGACAGCGCTCGATGGAGCGTCGGTACAGCGTCTCCGGCAGGCCGCTTTTCCTCGGGCGCGCTTCTTGGGATTGAGTGCTCGCGTGCATGGGATCCCCCTGATCCGAGCCTTTGATTCGCCAAGGTCAACAGCAGTTTACCAGCAAAGAAGTTCAATGGCAAAACTGTTCAATTCGACAATTGAAAGCGAACTACCATTCCCAAAGGTGAGAAAGAGACTTACAAATGGGGCAGAGCCGCGTGCGACGGATGCGCGCGCAAGAGAGAGGAGCGTGAGACGCCTATGAGCGAAGAGTCCTTCGTGTACACGGCGTGTCCCGGTTGGGGCGACCACGACTACTGCACGATCAAGACCATCGTCAAGGATGGCAAGATCGCGCGCACGGAGAAGGTGATCTACTCCGATCCGGAGCGCCCGGATGGTCACATCTGCCAGAAGGGGTGCTTGGCCGGACGTCAGCCCTATGATCCGAAGCGTCTTCGCAAGCCGCTGAAGCGCGTGGGTGAGCGCGGGTCCGGGCAGTTCGAAGAGATCAGCTGGGATCAGGCGCTGGATGAGATCGGCGAGAAGCTGTGCCACATCCGTGACACCTACGGGCCGTCTTCGGTGGTGCTCTGGAACTTGGGCGCTGGCGTTCCCGCGCAGTACAGCTTCGAGAACCTGATGCCGTTCCGCTTTGCGAACACCTTCGGCGTCACGGTGCCGCTGGGTTCCATCGGCCTGGACAACGGGCCGTTCTACGCGGAGTTCTACAATGCAGGCAGCGAATTCCCGCGCACGGTGATCGACCCGCGCATCATGGTGGGGACGGATCTCATCTACGTGTGGGGTTGCAATCCCATCGAGAACCAGATGCGCTGCGCTCAGAATCTGGTGCGGGCGCGCGAAGCCGGGGCGAAGATCGTGGATCTGGGCCTCATCTTCGACGGCACCGCGGGCTTCGCTGATGAGTTCGTAGCCATGAAGCCGGCGAGCGACGGGTATCTGGCTATGGCCATGGTGAACTACATTCTGCAGAACGACCTTCAGGCGAACGGGTATCTGCTGGCGCGCACCATAGCCGCCTACTTGGTGGATGACGAAACGGGCCAGTTGGCCCGCACGGATGATGGCTCGTTCCTGGTGTGGGACAACAACGCTGAAGCCGCTGTGCCGGTGGCACCGAAAGCGGGCGAATACCCCGAAGGCGCTGACATCCCCCTGTTCGGCAGCTTCACGGTGGATGGCAAGAGCTATTCCACGGCGCTGCAGAAGCTCAAGGACGGCGCTGCGGAATACACCTTCGACCTGGCTGCTGAGAAATGCGGCATTCCCGCCGCGGAGGCGGAGCGGCTGGCCCGCGAGTGGGTGGAGGCGGAGAATGCGTTCATCCTGTCCGGCTATGGGCTGCGCTACCGCAACTCCAACGAAACGTACCGTCAGTTCCTGCTCCTGGGCGCGCTGACCGGGCGCTTGGGCAAGCCGGGTTCTGGCGTGTTCGAGGCGCTCCAGCTGCAAAGCTGGCCGCTCGTGTTCAACGACATCCCCATCAGCTGCCCGGATGGCGTGGCGGAGGTGAAATCCGTGCCCGTGCGCATGGCCGAGTGGTTCGCCAAGGCCGAAGCGCCGGACAGCCCATACAAGGCGCTCATCGTGTGCTCCGGCAACCCCGTGCACCAGCAACCCGACCGCCAACGGTGGCTGGATGTGGTGCAGGATATGGAGCTGGTTGTGGACTACGACGTGTGGCTGACCGATACGGGAGAGATAGCCGACTATGTGCTGCCGGACTGCATGTCCTTCGAGCGCGAGGACCTCATCACCGGCGCGTGCTACAACCACATCATCCTGCAGGAGCCGGCCATCGAGCCGCAGGGCGACTGCCATGAGCCGGTCTGGGTGTTCAGCGAGCTGGCGAAACGTGTGGGACTGGGCGATTACTTCACCATGACCATCCCGGAGTACATCGACATCCGCCTGCAAACGCAGTATCCGCTCATCGCGGGCATCCAGCCGCCGGTGACCTACGAGCGCTTGAAGCAGGAGAAGATGATCCGCGCTGCCGCCCCGCCCGAGCCGAAGTACACGCCGTACTTGAATCCGGCTGAGGTGCTGGACAACGAAACGGGCCGCATGGAGATCATGTACGCGGAGAAGCTGGCCGATCTGGGCATGGCGGTCACGAAGGTGCTGGAGCCGAACAAGATCGGCAAGTCCACGGAGTACCCGTACCAGCTGTTCACGGGCCGTCAGCGCTTCTTCATGCAGTCCAGCTTCACGGACGACCCCATCACGGTGAAGCTTTCCGGCGAAACGCCCGCCACGCGCCTGAACCCCGCCCATGCGGAGCGCTTGGGTCTGGCCGAGGGCGACACCGTTGAGGTCTACAACGATCGCGGCCATGTGGTCACGCGCTTGGTCCTTGACGAAAGCGTTCCGGATGGCACCGTGCACGTGTGGTTCGGTTGGCGTCGTCGTCAATTCGAAGAGGGCACCTATGCGGAGATCACCCACCAGTGCGCGGGCCAGGATTCGCAGGGGCCCGTGGAGGACAAGTGGTTCGCCGATTGGCTGGCCGCGGGACACCACCCCAACCCCTACGTGGAGGCCATGAGCTCGCTCACGGGTTCGACGGACTGCTACTGGGATTCCTATTGCAACATCCGCGCTTACGCAGGAAAGGAGGCTTGAGCATGGCGAAGAAGATGCTTGTGGATTTGGAGCGCTGCATCGGTTGTTGGACATGCGCTATGGCGTGCAAGGTCTGTCATGACCTGCCCGATGACGAATATCGCGTGACCGTGCGCACGAACGGATCCGGGGCTGGGATCGACCGGCCGGAGGGCGTGTATCCGAATCTGCGCATGAGCTGGCAACCCATCTATCAGAAGACGTGCACCTGGTGTGCGGAGCGCGTGGCGGATGGTTTGCAGCCCATGTGCGAGTATGATTGCCCCACCGAAGCGCTGGCTTTCGGCGATGATGCGGACCCGGAGAGCCGTTTCTCTCAGGAGCTGGCGCGCTGCCAGGCGAAGGGGTGCACCACCTTCGAACTGCCTGTGGAGGAAGATACGCGTGCAGGGGTCGTGTACGCGCAAAGGTAGTGGTTCCGGCAGCGAGATAGGTTGACAGAGGGGCGGCTCAGTTCACCGGGCCGCCTCTTTTGTTTTCGCCAGGAGCTTCGTCCGTTGGATGACCACCGCGCCGATCAGGAACGGCATCCAGAACACGATGGCGCGATACACCATGACCGCTGCCATGCCCGTGGCTTGCTCGATGCCGAACAGCGTGAACGTGACCAGCACCGCCGCTTCCGTGACGCCTACGCCCTGGGGCACGATGGATACCATGGCGAACAGCGTGACCACCACGTAGCCGCAGATCATGGCTTCTGGGCTGTGCATGCCGAATGCCAGGCAGCAGAATGAGAAGCATCCCAGCTCAAGCACGCTGGCCAGCACGGAGAACCCCAGCTCCTTCAAGATGTCCGCCTGATTGCGCGTCATGAGCTTCGCCGATTGCGCATAGGTGTTCACGGTTTGCTTCACCCAGTCGTCGATGGGCTTCTTCTTGAAGCGGCCCAGGACTTTGTCGGCTACGCGAATGACCGGTGCCAGCACCTTCAAGAGCAGGTCTGGTTTCGCTGCGGCGAACGCCATGGCCGCCACCATGCCGCCTACGATGACCACGGCCACCAGCCCCAGGATCACCCAGCCGACTTGCAATCCACGCGCGAAACCCAGCACTACGAATCCGATCACCATGATGACCAGAAAGCCAGCGTTGATGGACACTTGCCGGAGCAGCGCCGCTCCTGTGGCTTGGCCCGAAGAGATGCCGTCGCGCGAGGCGGCCGCCATGACCACGGATGTGCCGGACATGTTGAAGGATGGGATGATGGTGTCCACGAAGAATGTGGCGAACACGAGCTTCACGCCCTGCTTGAATGGCAGTCGCGCGTTCACCGCCTTGAAGCACCAGACGAATCCAGCTCCTTGGCTCACGTATTTGCCCATCTGGCAGGCCACGGCAAGGATCAAGAACAGCGGCGCGCCCTCTTCGATGGTCTTGACCAAATGCTCCAGTTGATCCCCGCGCAAGAAGATGATGGCCAACACCACCACGGCCACCAACCCGATCAGGATCTTTCCCAGATTCTTGCGCACAACGCCCTCCTTTGCGTTGAGCCTATCACAGACCGCGCAGACGCGATGACGCATTCGATCAAGGTTGCCGTAAGGATGAAATGGGACGGATGCTTCTTGTCGTGACAGGACATCTACGACAGGTCCCGTAGATGCGCATCTGATCTTGATGCGCATTCTTTCGCCCGCAAGGGCGAACATTGGGGATGGAGAACCTGTTGTGAACCGGCCGCCGGAGGTGTGCGCCTAAGGCTGCGGCTGCGAAAAATCGTGGTGAAGATCTTTGTACCACGATCTTTCTTGCCTCCGCGAATCGGCGCGACACCCCCGCCGCCCCGGTTCTCCTCTGCATCCGGGTGGGGGACGCGTGGCGCAATGCCGTCGGGACCCCTGGCGGGACCCACGTCGCCATTGCGGCGCACGCTGCGCGTGCGAGGGCAGCGCTTTCGCGCGGAAAAGGTGCGCCGGTTAATCTTCTCGTTCTGTATCCGTTTCCCGGCGCCAACATACATGCGCCGCTCCGCGGCGCGGTGGCCGGACAGTCTGGGTTGTTACAGAGAGAAGCCCCGTAGATGCGCATCTACGGGCAACCTCGGGCGCCGTCGGAAAAGGTGCCGCGCTTCGCGCTCTTTCGATTCCGGCCTTACGTGCCGAACCCCGTGGCGCGAACGGCCTTGAAGGGCAAGGGGCGTCCCGGATGTTGGTTGATCCAAAGGTGCAGGCGGCTTGCCGCCTGCACCGCGTAGGGGCGGCGATCGTTCCCCGCCCACCCCGGCCGCGAACCGCATTCGCGATAGGTCCGGCAACGCCTGTGTCTGGAAGCGCCCCCCTGCGACACCCGGTTCAACCCGGCACGTCAGGCAATCCGGTGAGTGCCTCAATGAACGGCGTTGGCGACGATCTTCCGCCAACGCGCACTTTTCCAGGATACGGCCACGCTTTTTACCTGGGATGATGCCGCATCATGCTTGCGTCACGATTCCATCCTGCGGCCTTGCTCACGGCGGAACACGACCGCGAACAGGCCGCCTGCGCACAGAAGGACGAGCACCGCAAGGGGGATGACGGGCAAACCGACTTCCTTGTCTTCGCCGCCCTGGTCAACGACCGTCGCGGGTATGGCCGCTGACCTGGTCGCGTGCGCGCGAAGCGCATCTCCCTCCTTCATCGAAAGGCCGTCACCAAGATCCATCCCAGCCAGCGAAGCGGTTTCCACTGCGGTCTCCTGACCAAGCTCCGCTGCCCCGTCTGTCCTCAAGCCCCGCTGTCCCAAACTCCCAGAGGGGATGCCTTCGCCCGGTTGAGCACCTGGCTCTGGCGAACCCGCCCCTTCGCCGGTTCCTTCGCTCTGCCCCGGCTCTTCTCCAGAGGTGCCGGTCCCGGTGGTCTTAACGGTCACGTTGAGCCGTTCGCTGTATTCATCGAACGGGAGCCCTTCCTTGTAAGCCGCGATGCGGAACCGCGTGTCAGCGTTGACGGGGAGGGGCGCGGTGTAGAGCTTCCGCGTGCCAGCGGCGTTGCAGGGACAGGTGTCATCGGTGGTGTAGTAGATGGCGGCCCCTTCGGTGGGCGTGGACAGGTAAAGCAGGCTCCCGGCCGTCACGGTGGCGGCATTCTCCTTCGGAGAGAGGCTGTTGAACTCCTCATCCGCTATCTTCGCCACGGGGCGCGCGGGCTGTCCCACATCCGTGGTGGTGCGCACGTCCAGCACCTTGGCAAGGGACGTTCCCTCAGCCGCCAGCGAAAGCTCCGTGAAGCCCGGCAGATCCCCGCTCAGGACGAACGTGGCGTTGCCGTCAGCGTCGGTCGTGGCTGAGGCGGCGGTGGACGCGGCGCCTCCGGCATCCAGCGAAGCGATGTCCTTCGCGCCCACCTGCGCGGTGACGGCCTGGTTCGCCACAGGCGTGCCGTCGGCGTACCGCACGCGCACGGCGACGGGGGCCGACTGTCCGGCTTGCAGGCATATCGCGTACTCATAGTTCGCCGTCATCGTGGCGGGGAGCTTCTCAACCACCGCCTCCTGCCGCCAGCCGGACATGCCGCCCAAAGGCGCGCCCGTGTAGCTCTCGGCGCCCTTGAGGGAGAGCTCCAGCGCCGAACCCTCTTCCAGCGCCGCTTCGGGGTAGATCAGCAGTCGTGTGGAAAGGTTCGCGCCATCCGGAGCGTTTTCCGTCTCCTCCCATACAGCTTCCCGCACCTCCACGCCGCCGATCTCAAGAGGCGCATCCACGCGCATGAACTGGCTGAACTCCATCTCTATCACGTCTGGCTGAGCGCGCACCGCTGCCACCTCCGGCGTCTCCGTGCTCATGAGCGCCAGCTTGTGGCTCGTCTGTATGGGCAGCACCGAAAGCCAGTCCGTCTCAGCGGGCGCGTAACCCTCCTTCTCCACCTTCACCTTGTACCAGCCGGTGGGAACGTTCCATTGGAACGCGCCATCCGCGCCCGTCACCTGAGGGTTCGCCTGCTCGTACGCGTCCGCATCCCACGCGCTGGCACCCAGGCCCAACGCATTGTCTGCGCGATAGACCGTGGCGACCGCGCCTTCGATCACGTTGCTCTCCACCGCCTCATACGCGAAGCCGGACGGATCCAGGATCACGTTCGCCCCGTAGAAGCGGTCCCAGTCGATGGTGCCGCGCAGCCGGTCCTGTTCCTTCTCCTCATCCGTCTTCGCCTCTTCCTGCTTCTTTTTCTTGGTGGATTTGCAGACGCTTTCCCGGTACGCCGTCGCTTCCTCGTATTCGTTCTGGGCCACATCCATCCACGGCGCGCGTTTGAGATGCTGCTCCATGGAGAGCACGTCGACGACCAGCGTGAATTTGCTGATGACGTTGCCCGCCGTGCCCGCTTGGGTGGCCACGCCGCCCGCCATGCCGCCGCTGCCAAGGCTCGCCACGGTGATGACGGCGTTGGCGAACGTGGACCCGATGTTCATCTTGATGTCGAACCAGTTGTGGTCATCCTCCGCCTTGCAGTATTCGCGGTACTTCTCAGCCGCGTCGCGCTCGGCGAACAGCGCGTCCAGGCAGCGCGTGCAGTCGCTGTCGCACGGATTCATCTTCTTGTAATAGAGGATCCAGGCGTTGATCTGCTCTATGTCGGATTCGATCATGGCCAACTCGTCTGAGGACTGGCGCCATGACGCCGTCGTCCGGTCCATGCCCACCTTGTTGCCCAAAAGCCCCAGCGTGGAGATGCCCGCTTCAACCTGCGTGGCCACGCTGGCGGCAGAGGCGAAGGTCTCGGTCTGGATGCGCTGCAAAGAGAGATTCGAATACGCGTTCACGTAGTCGATGAGCTTGTTCAGGCAGGTCGGGTTGATCTTCTTGAAGAGCGGGTTCATGAAGTTCCGGTACATCTCATTCGCGAAGAATTCGCTCGCGGGCTTTCCTCCCTTCTCCAAGCCCAGACCCAGAAGATCCAGGCCCGCGCCCCAGAGCGTGTCGATGACCGCGCCGTCATGATGCTCATGGTTCTCAGAGAAATTCACCGTGTAGGTGCCCACCTTCGCCTCAGCGCTGGAAGCTCCCGCGGGCGGTGTTTCGGTCACCTTGAACGAGCATCCCGCATAGATGCCGGGCGTCTCGCCTTCGCTGCCGTTCTTCTGGGTCTCAGTGGCGAACACCTCGCCAGTGAAACGGCCCTCCGCCATCTCGGATTCCTTCGCGCCTGCCGCTGCGTCCCCGTCGCTCACTTTGAGCGAGCCGTTGCCCTGCTTGACCAGGTTGTCGTCAAGCAACGCGTAGGGGGATCCCGCCTCGCTCGGCTTGCCGCAGCCCAGCTTCTCTCCCAGCTTGTCCGCGGCGCGGGAAAGCTCGCGCTGCTCCTGCGCCGTCTCCAGCTTGCACGCGTCCATCGCACGGGTCAGCTCCTGCAGCTTGTCGCGGATCGCAGCGATCTCATCCGCATCCGCGCCGCTTCCCTCCATCCACGCGGCCACTTCATCCGAGCTGGGCGCGCTCGGCATGTCAACGGCGGGGAACTCTCCGGTGAAGAAGGGCTCGTCAATGGAGGCGATCCAATCATCATCCGTGGGGGCCAGAAGCGCCTCGCTCACGTTCTGGAAATCCGGGCGCAGTGCCTCTATCTGGCTGATGGCGTTTCGCACCTTTTCGCTTTCGCTGTCATCACGCGCCTTGAGCGCGTCAACGGTCGCCTGCAGCAGCTGATCGGTTTCAGATGCGATGCCCTCCGCCGTGCCGTTGTCGAAGCCGCTCCAACACTGGTTCCAAAGCTCCAGATACTGCGCCTGCCTGTCCTTCGCCTCCTGTTCGGCGCGCTCTGAGAGCCGCTTCAGATAATCCTCGTCGTCCAGGTTCGCCTGGTAGGCCAGCGAAAAACCGCTGAAGCTGTAGCTCTCCGGGATGAAGAGCCCCCGCTCGTGCAAGAGCGCCGTCCCGAACAAGGTCTCATCGGGATACTCCTCAAGCAGCGCAAGGTACGCCTCATCCACGTATTCCCCCACGTAGCGCGTGTTGACCGCCGTCTGGGACTTGCGAAGGAGCGGCACGGCCACCGTGTCCCCGTCCGCCAGCGTCGCGTACATCATGAGCTCCCTGCCCGCGTTGATCTCCTGGCTGCCCGCATCAACGGTGACGTCGAAGGTCCAGTACGCGTTCTTCCGTTGCGGGATCTGATGGGTCATGGTGAGCCAGCCGGGCTGCTCCTGACCTCCCTCGACGCGGATCTGCGTGGTGCCCGCGTTCGTGATCTTGAACGAGGCGATCTGCGCCGCTGGCCGCCACGTGCAGTTCGTGAAGCTCTCCGACGCGCCGCATCTCGCTTGCACCTTCACGCGGTCTCCGTACAGCAAGCTTTCGGCGCAGCTTTGCGGAACGTCGAACGCAGCGCTTCCGTTCCCAAGCGCGTTGGTGGTTGCGCGCGTCACGGTCTGCCCCTGGATGGAGATCTCCACCTCAGAGCGCGGCGCCGCATGGACGGTGGCCTTGTTGCCTGTCTGGCTCACGCATCCGCCGGGCACGTCAACGGTGACGCCCAGCGCGATGAACGACGCGTCTCCCACATGGACGGTCGTGCCGCCTATGGTGGCTGACACGGGCACGGAATACAACTTCTCTTCGGTGGGCACGAGCGAAACGTAGAGCGCGTCCTCCGCGTTCCCGGCGGGGATCTGCGCCGTCATGCGGTCCGCCTCCGTGCTCAGCGTCACCGCCCCTTCGCTTTTGAGCGCAGCGGATTCGGCGGTGCGGCCATCCGCGGCAGCGTCGA
The DNA here is from genome assembly GCA_910580205.1 of uncultured Eggerthellaceae bacterium. Lineage (GTDB taxonomy): Bacteria > Actinomycetota > Coriobacteriia > Coriobacteriales > Eggerthellaceae > MGBC163016. Next base: position 28,223 of record CAJTVP010000014.1, on the reverse strand, counting down.
AGGAGAGCTTCATGTCCGCAGGCCGTTCAAGCTCGTAGCTGACTTCCAGGACCGTTTCGCATCCCGCGACCACGGACCCGCTCGGCCCCTTCACGCGGATGGACTTCACGCCCATGGATGCCAGCACGTCTTCGGCGTTGAAGTCGGGCACGGCGAGCGTGGCCTCCGTCACTTGGTCGTCCTCGATCTGGATGACGGCCTTCGCGAATGGGATGCCCGCGTTCTCAAGCGAGCTCAGGTGCGACGCGTTGAGCGTCCCGTCCACCGGTTTGAGGGCCGCCACGGTGTAGGTTCCCGCAGGCAACTGGCCTGTCTGGAGGAACCACTGGGGATCTTGCGCGCCCTCAGGCCAGCGCACGGAGGTCTGGTCGCGCAGGATGCAGCGCGCAGAGGAGGCGGCTCCTTCGAAGACGAGCACTTGGCTTGCGCATGCGTTGGGCGCTTCCGTGGTCACGAGCGCGCGTCCCCAGGTGGGGAGCACCACCTTGAAGCCGCCGAACCCTTCATCGAACGGCGCTGTTGCGGCGGCAAGCTTGAGCGACGGGTCAGGGGAGACCTCAAGCGTCAGTTGCGCGAGCGCCGTCTCGTCAGCCGCCAGCGCTTCGGACAGGATGACCTGCCCCTGCTGGATCACGTAGTCAGCATCCGTTCCCGCCGTCAACTCCGTCCTGTCGCGGTGGAGCTTATAGGTGAGCTTGGAGTCGTCGGTCACGGCCGCGAGCTGTCCGTCGCCTTCTTCGCCAACGCTGGTCTTTCGCAAGACGCTCAGGGGGAACGCGCGTTTCGCAGGGATCTTTTCAAAGGCGTCAGCGCTGATGGTGCCAAGATCCCACTCATCGCCCGCGTTCATGAGGGAGGCGGCGCGCGAGAACACACGGTCGTAGCAGCCGGGAAGCTGCACGCGCAGAACGGCATCCTGAGCTGGGCGCGCATCAGGGAAGGAGAACGTCCCGTCTTCGCCCACCGCTGCTTCGCGGGATGCGCTTCCTTGTTCCAGGATGACCGTCACATCGCTCACGCTGCCGCCTTCGGGGACCTCGATCCGTCCGTGGACGTCCACGGCGTTCGCGTCCTCATCCAGCCAGATGTAGGTGTAAGCCGGGCCGCCTTCCCGCTGGGAGAGGAGATAGGGGTCCGAATCGGAGCCGTCGCTTCTGTGCTTGCAGGCGTAGATGGTGGTGCCGTCATCGAAAGGAGCGCCGATGCTCTCAGTGCCTTCGTCCGCACCGGCGAAGCGCACGTCGGGGTTGTCCAGCCGCACGGTCAACGCGCCGCAATAGCTGAATGCGGAGCCTTCCAAGTACCGAAGGGATGCGGGCAGCGCGATCATGTCCTGTTCAGCCAGGCCTTGGCAGCTGGAGAACGCGTTGCTGGCGATGCGCTCCACGCCCTCTTCGAAGGTGAGCTGCGTCAAGAACGCGTTCGTGCCGTCTTGCTGGAAGCTGTATTCGCCTAGGCTCTTCACGAAGCCGGGGACGGAGAGCGAGCGCAGGCGGTGGTACTTGAACGCCCCGTATTCCGCGTAGACGTCATAGCCGCCATCGAACACGGCGGAAAGGTCAAGGGCGGTGAGCCCCGCATCGCCCTCCATCACCACCACATCGCGCACGCTTCCATCCACCGTGCCGCCGTAGCTGGACTCCACGCGCCCGTACGCTTCAGCGGCATGCAGCGGATCCGGAGCGCTCCATCCGCATTCGAACCACCATCCCGGCTGATCCCAATAGCCGTCATCCTGGATGAGCGTGCCGGCCCACATCTTCGTGCCGGCGCATCCGGCAGATGTCTTCCAGCGCTTCGCTTTCTCGGTCTCATCCACGTTGCCATCTTCATCGACCATGGTGCGCTTGTCGTAGTTCTCGTGGTCCAGAAGCGGTTGCGCGTCCACGCCGGCCTTGAAGGGGTTGGGGCCTGCTTGCACCGGGCTGGCTTGGGCGGCTTCTCCGGCTGCTTCTGGGGTTCCCTCCGATTTTGGCTCTGTGGTAGGAGCTTCCGTTGAGGCCGCCTCTTCTGAAGCATCCGCAGGGTCGCCCGCCTCTTCGCCCTCTGGGTCCTCTTCGTCGCCTTCAAGCCGGGTCTGGCTTTCGAAGGTGCTCGCATCCTCAGGGATGGCGGCATCCGGAAGTTCGAGAGCGTCCGCGTTTTGGACGTTCTCAGTTGGGCGCTCGCTGCTCTCTTCCGCCGCGCCCACCAAGGGGAAGAGCCCTGTGACCAAGGCGATCGCCAAAAGGGCGGTGAACATCGTTTTGAAGGGACCGGGCGTTGCCGTGCGTTTCCTCATGGCGTTTCCTCCTGCAGCGGATGGACGGGATGCGTTCTTGAAGCGATTGTTCGGGAAGGGCGCTGCCGTTCCTAGAGCCATATTTGCGAACAAGCGCATCAGCGGGGTGGCGAATGGGGGCGGGAGAGGCGTTCTCGCAGGTTCGCCTTTACGAACCTTTCATGGAACATGCCGCTTTACCGGGCATCCTCTTCATATTTCGAGGGCGCCGTTGCCCGCAGGCGAAAAGGGCGGCGCGCGCCTTCGCTGGTAGAATCATCACATCAACCGCGCATGACAGGACCGTCCCGCCCATGAGGAATCTTCCCGCTCATCTCTCTTTGAGGCTCGCTGCCCTGGCAGCCTTCTTCTTCGTGTTCTTGAGCCTTGAGTACTACTACGACACCATGCTCGCGTTCATCGTGCCGTCGTCGCAGGTGGTCTTGGGGCAGGGGACGGGGCTGGGCGCGAGCGTTCTGGGCTTCGGCGCGTTCTGCTTCGTCGGCAGGGCGGCGCGGCGCGTCCGCATGAGGTGCGCGGTCGGAGCGGCCGTGGCCGCATTCGGATGCGCATGCCTGCTTTGCACGCTGCAGGATCCCACGGTGTTCCAGGCGGTGGGTTGCCTGACGTTCTGTCTCATCGGCGCGTTCGGCGGGTTCGCCCATTGGAAGGTGGCGGAATGCGGCTGGACCTTCGGTCGGCTCGCGACGGCGGTGGGCGGCGCGTATGCGCTGGGGATCCTGTGCCAGTCGTGCCTTTTGGCGCTGTGCCCGGATCTCTGCGGCGGCGTGTTCGGCATCGGCTTCGGGATGATCGTTTTGCTGGGGATGTGCCTTCTGGTGGATGCGAAAGCGGCGCCTTCGCCTGAGGCGAGCGCGCCCACGGAGCGGCCCGGCCAGCGGAAGGTCATCTGGGCGGTCGTCATCGTGGCCTTGATGGCGCTCATGTTCGTGACGTTGGACAACATGATGACCCTGGCGAACGCGGAGGGCGAGGTGGCTCTGGCGGGCTGGCCAAGGCTGCTGCTCGCGGCGAGCGCGGTCTTGGCGGGCGCGCTTTTCGATCTCAAGCGGAAGCGGTTCATGGATGCGGTCATGTTCTGCATCCTGCTCATCTCCACGATCACCATCCTCGTGTTCGAAGCGGGCCATCACGCCGAGGCGGCCCTCGTGTTCTTCTACGTCACCTCTGGCTTTTTCGTCACGTACTTCACCACGCGCTTCATGGTGCTGGCGCCTTCATCATCCGCGCCCTTGCTGTGCGCGTCTTTGGGGCGGATCGTGAACAACGTGTGCGCGTTCGCGTTCTCATGGACGTCATTGCTGTTCATCAGGGCGGATTCGCTCTCCGCGCTCATGATCGCTTCCATCGTGCTGCTCGTCATGGCATGCGTGGCGTTCGTCGCTTCGGGAGCGTTCCAGGTCGCGGGCGCCGATGAGACGAGCGCTTCTGCGGTGCCCTCTCTTGAAGCCCGCCAGCTCGCCTTCGCAAAAGAGCATGGGTTGACCCCGCGCGAATCCGAGGTGCTCGTGGCCGTGGTCTCAAGCGAAAAGCCGCTCAAGGGCATTGCCGCTGAACTGGGCATCTCTCTTCGCATGTTGCAGAAGCACCTCACGTCCATCTACCAGAAGACCGACACGCAGACCCGCGCGGGATTGGTGAAGCGCATCCTGTCTTTTCCTGGGAAGACCCCGTAGATGCGCATCCGATCTTGATGCGCATTCTTTCGCCCGAAGGGCGAACATCGCGTACGGCAACACTCGGGACCACGCTGCGCGTGCGTGCGATCATGCCAGGGGCCTGTCGGCCCCTGCGCGCCTTCGGCGCTCATTCAGAAACGCCCTCTAACCGGCGAAGATCGTGCCGGTATCGGGCTAGATGCGCATCGAACCCGGATGCGCATCTACGATTCAACCTGCATCCTTGTATTGCGTCGCGCTTCGCGCTCTTTTGAATCCGGCCTTACGCGCCGAAGGGCGTGGCGCGAACGGCCTTGAAGGTCAAGAGCGTGCCGGGTAATGCCGCCCTCGGACACGCCGCATGAAGGGCGATGCGGCGTTACGGCGGTCTGGGTCGCCACCGCGGAAAAATGCGCGCCGGTTGATTTTCCCAGCCTGCATCTCTTCGTCGGTGTCCATCCATATGCGCCGCTGTCGCGGCGCGGTGTTCGCGCTCCGCGCGAAAGATGCGCATCCGACCTTGATGCGCATTCTTCCACTAACGTGCAGATGAACTGCTCCAAAATCGTTGACGCATTGTCAATTGTGTTCATTGATATCGTGTCAATGAATCGTGTATCGTTTTGGTCATGGATGATACGCGGACGAGAAATATCCCGAAAACCCACGAAGAGCGCAAGGCCGAGATCATCGACGCGGCCCTTGAGCTGTACCAAGAACGCGGGCTGACGCGCACCACCATCAAGCACATCACGGAGCGCGTCGGGGTCACTCGGTCGTTGTTCTATCACTATTTCCCGGACAAGGATGCGCTCACGTCAGCCGTGTTGGACGCATACACGGATCAGTTCGTGGAGGCGGTCCTGCATTGGAACGAACAGCGGAGAGAAGGAGACATAGAACACGCGCTTTCCTCCGTGGTCAAGCTCCTTCGCCTGAGCCTTTTCGAGAATGACGCGTTCCACGTGGCTCTGGCTACGCGGGAGAACGCCGCGTTGTACCTGGAGTTCGTGAATCGCGTAGCGGACAGCGCTGCGCGTTACGTCATAGAAACCACGGTGCAGGACTATGCGGCCCTGCATGAAGTGCGGATCGAACACCTCTATGAGACGTTCTATGTGCTCATCGTGGGTGTGATCGGGTATCTGCGCAATCACCCCGACGTGGATGATGCCATCATCGCCGACGTGATCGCGCAGACGCTCCATATGGACCGGCCCTGACGGAAGGAGAGGAAAATGTTGTTCGATGTATATGGGCCAAACGCGTTGTACCAATGGATAGGCTTGTTCGTGGTGCTTTTGGCGCTCATCCTGCTGAACGAGTTCGCGCGGCGCACGAAAGCGGGCGGCATCATCATGTTCTTCGGCGTGTGCGGCGCCATGACGGTCTACTGCTTGGCCGTTGAGATCGGTGCGGCCATGGGCGCTGAATGGGCGCTCAACAATCCCACGCATACGGATATGAACAGCTGGTTCCATTATGCGAAGGTCTATGCGGCCACCGCTGGATGCATCGGCTTCATGATGCTGAAATACTCCTGGGGCAAGATCGGCCGGTCGCACTGGTTCAAGGCGTTCCCGTTCGTGATCGTGGCCATCAACATCTTGATCGCCGTGGTGTCTGATTTCGAAAGCGCATTCCGCGCTTGGGGCACCAGCTGGGTGTCCACGGAGGGCGTGGTGCTCAACGGCGGCTGGCACAACGTCTTCAACGGCGTGGCGGGACTGCTGAATATCGCGTGCATGACCGGATGGTTCGGGATCTACATCTCGAAGAAGCGCCAGGATATGCTCTGGCCGGACATGACCTGGGTGTTCATCATCGCTTACGACCTCTGGAACTTCTGCTACACCTACAACTGCCTGCCCACGCATTCTTGGTACTGCGGCATCGCGCTCCTGTTGGCGCCGACCATCGCCGGGCTCATCTGGAACAAGGGTGGCTGGATCCAGAACCGCGCGTTCACGCTGTCCATGTGGTGCATGTTCTGCCAGATGGTGCCCATGTTCGCGAATGACTCCATCTTCGCCGTGCAGTCCGTGAACAACCCGGCTGTGAACACCGTGGTGTCCCTGCTCGCGCTGTTCGCGAACGTGGCCGCGCTGGCCTACATCGTCTATCGCTCGAAGAAGCTGGGCGTGAACCCCTACAAGCAAGAGGTGTTCGTGGGAACGAAGGACTTCCGCGAGGCCATGGCGCGTCGTGCATCCACGGAGTACCTGCTTGAGACGGAGCCGAAGAGCGCGACGGCTGAGGAGATCGCCGAGATGGTAGCCTACAACGAGCAGCCGGTGGACGGCGAGGTCGGGTTCGTGTACGTGGCGAAAGAGACGGTCAAGAAGGAATAGCCTGCCTGATCTGAAAGCGTTCTTGGAGGGGCGGTGCTTCTGCGCCGCCCCTTTTTTGCTATGCGTGCTCCCTGGCAGCGGTGCTCTTCGGTCCGTACCAGACCTGAAGGATCTCCGGGTGCGCTCGTTTGAGATCCTTCGCTCGCTCTGGCCCCAGGACCAACAGCGTGGTGGAATACCCTTCCGCGTCCAATGATCTCTCGCACAGCGCGCTCACCCATGGACGCCCCACGGCTGCGGGCATCCCCGTGCGCGGGTCCAGGATGTGATGGTACCGCGTGCCGCCAACTTGGCAAAAGCGCTCATAGATGCCGCTCGTCACCACGCTCCCGCGTTCTAGGGTCACGGTCCGCTCAAGGCCGTCCGAGCCCACCGAAGGCAGCGCTACCTTCCAAGGCCGTCCGTCCGGCTTCTTACCGCCCATCAGGACGTTGCCGCCCAGGTCCACCACATACCCGCTGGCTTCGGCCTGCGCGAAGAACGCTCCCAGCTCATCAGCGATCCACCCCTTCGCGATGCCGCCCAGATCGATCATGGCCTCCGGATCCTCCAAACGCACGCGCCATAAGCCACGCTCCTCATCCACGTGCACGCTGCGCCAATCCACATGCCGCACCGCCTTCGCCACGTCCTCTGCCGAAGGGATGATCCCGCGTTTCAGATCCCAAAGCCTGCCCACCGCGCCGATGGTGATGTCGAATGCGCCCTCAGAACGTTCGCAATATCCAAGCGCGCACTGGATCAGCTTTGCTGTGCGCTCATCCACGGACACCCATGCGCCCTTCGCTCGGTTCAGTCGCGCCACATCCGACTCAGGAATGGTGACTGAGAAGAGCCGTTCGTATTCCGCGCATCGCTGCCGCGCCTTCTCCAAAACCCCTCCAGCTCTCTCAAAAAGGCCATAAACGGTCAGCGCCACGTTCGTATCGAAGGCGGCGAAGCGGATGCACTGGGGTTCTGTTTCGTGGTCCATAAGGCCCATGATACCGAACGTTTCAGACAAACGCCTGTTCACGGGCTCATACCAACGTAATGAGCCTGCGCGCCCGCTCACGCAAGCGGCATGAATCCAGAAGACTAGCGCTCCTTTGGGGAAGGGCCTTGCCGCGCGGGAAATAAGGTGGCCTCACTCGAGCTCGCTCACAAGGGCGAATGAAAGTGAGAGAAGGAGGAAGCATGTCCGAAGCAGATGTGGTCGAGTACCACTGGGGCGAGACGAACGGCAAGAAGTATCGCCGTGGAACCCGTCTTCCGAAGAACCCCAACCCACCCCGGCCAGCCGCTGAGACCCCTGACGTTCCGTGGAAGTGGGAAGAGGACGGCATGACCGTCATCCGCGGCACGGCCCGTTCCGCCCCGGGCTGCCACAACGTGTGCGGCATCCTGAGCTATGTCAAAGATGGCAAGCTGGTCAAAGTGGAAGGCGATCCAGAAGACCCTTACAATCAGGGGCGCCTGTGTTCCCGTTGCCTGTGCATCCCGGATTACGTGTATCACGAGGACCGGCTGCTCTATCCCATGAAGCGCGCCCGCGAAGACCGCGGCAAGGACAAGTTCGAACGCATCACGTGGGATGAGGCCTATGACCTCATCGTGGAGAACTTCAAGAAGGTCGCTGACGAATACGGCGCGGACAAGATCGCCTGCTGCCAGGGCACCGGCCGCGACATCCACCAGATCACGCGCATCAACGCCACCTGCGGCTCTCCCAATGAGGGCGTGCCCTACTTCGCGGGCAATTCTTGTTACCTGCCGCGCATCGCCTCCATGGCTTGCATGCTGGGCGACCCATGCGTGATGGATTGCAGCCAGTTCCTGCCCAAGCGCTACGACGACCCGCGCTACACCGTGCCGGAATACTGCATCGTCTGGGGCCACCAGCCGTTCTACTCCAATGCCGATGGCTTCTATGGTCACTGGATCTTGGATCTGATGAAGCGCGGCATGAAGGTGGCCGTGGTGGATCCGAAGCTCACCTGGATAGCGGCGAAGGCGGGCGAGGATTGGCTGCGCGTGCGCCCCGGTGGCGACGGCGCGCTGGCCATGGCCATGCTGAAGGTCATCTGCGACGAAAAGCTCTACGATCAGGACTTCTGCGACAAATGGGTCTACGGCCTTGAAGCGGTGTGCGATCGCGTAGCCGAGATGGACTTGGCTGATCTGTGTGAAAAGGCCTGGGTCTCCGTGGAAGATGTGCAGCGCGTGGCGCGCCGCTACGCCGCCGCCAAACCCGCTGCTATCCAGTGGGGCGTGGCGCTTGACCAGCAGACGGGCGGCCAGCAGGCGGCTCATGCGGTCACGGCGCTGTGGTGCATCACCGGCAATCTGGATGTGCCGGGCGGCAACGTGATCGGTCAGGCGTGCTGGGGCATCGAGCAGCCGAACTGGACCGGATGCTGGGGTTACGATGAGCTGCTCACGGAAGAGGAATCCGCCAAGCGCATCGGCATCGAGCGCTATCCCATGTTCGCCGTGGGCTTCAAGAACCTCTCCTCCAACGCCACCATCGAAGCATGGCAGCGCGGCGAGGTGCCCATCCATGCGGCTTACTTCGCCACGAACAACTTCCTGGCCACCATGGGCGCTCAAGCCGAACAACAGCTGGAATGGTACAAGCAAATAGACTTCTGCGTGTTCCAGGACCTATTCATGACGCCTTCCATGATGGCGTTGGCTGACGTGGTGCTGCCTGCGGCCACCTATGAGGAGCGCAATGGGTTCGGCGGTTTGAACCCCTATCGCATCAGCTGCATCAACCAGGCCATTGAGCCAGTGGGAGAGACGAAGCCGGACAACACCATCTTCCTTGAGCTGGGCAAGCGTCTGGCCGAAGCGCTCCGTCCGCAGAACGAGGACATCGCGTGGCCTTGGGAGAGCGTTGAGGAGATGTGGGATTACGCGCTGGAGGACGGCGGCTTCACGTGGGATGAGCTGCGGGAATCCACGTGGAAGTACCCGGAGTTCGAATACCGCAAGTATGAGAAGGGGCTTCTGCGCCCGGATGGCGGCCTTGGATTCGCCACGGAGACGGGGCGCGCAGAGATCTACTCCATGGTCTTCCATCACACTTCCTGGTCCGGCTTGGATCCGCTGCCCAGCTACATCGAGCCAGCCGAGAGCCCGTATTCCAACCCGGCGGCTGTCGAAGCGCTGCCCTACATCGTGACCTCTGGCGCTCGCGTGCCGCACTTCTTCCATTCCGAGCAGCGTCAGGTGAAGAAGCTGCGCGCCTTGCATCCTGATCCGCTCTGCTATCTGCATCCGGACACCGCTGCCAAGCATGGCATCGAAGAGGGCGACTGGATGTGGCTTGAGAACCAGCACGGCAAGTGCAAGTACAAAGCCAAGTTCGATGATTGCTATGACCCGCGCGTCATGCAATGCGATCACGGTTGGTGGTTCCCTGAGCGCAAGGACCACGCTGAAGAGGATACGGCGGACGAGAAGAACGGGCTGTTCGGCGTATTCGAAAGCCAGATCAACAACCTTGTTCCCTTCGACGCGGGCGTTTCTGGATTCGGCTCCAATTACAAAACCATGATGTGCCGCATCTACAAGGATGGCGACGAGCCGGCGCCCCTGGGAGATCTGCCGCTGTCAAGCGGGACGGGCGGGAATGACCCCACCGCGCAGACGGAGAAGATCACCACTGAAGACAGACCGTTGGCGTAGGCGCCACGCAGCTGATCCCAGAAAGGAACGGAACATGACGCTCAAAGGAATCATGGTGGACGTCAACTACTGCACCGGATGTGAGACGTGCGTGCTCGCGTGCCAGCAGGAGCGCGGATTCACCGAGAAGGAGTTCGGCGTGACGGTGACCCAGCTGGGCCCGCTCACCATCAACGAAGCCAAGAAATGCTACGAGTACGACTACATCCCGCAGTTCACGGATTGGTGCAACCTCTGCGCTGAGCGCACAGCGAAGGGCAAGCGGCCCAGCTGCGTGCAGATGTGCCAGGCTCAGTGCTTGGAGTATGGCGATGTGGAGGAGCTGGCGAAGAAGGCCACCTCACCAAAGCAGGTCATCTACAGCATCAAGGCGTGATCCGTTGACCTCAGGAATCCGTCGGGCGGGCCGCCCCTTACCCCCCTAGCACTTCCCTCACGGCCCGCCCGGCTTTTCCAAACAAAACGTGACAAAGGGACGGGGTACATGCCCCATGGCATCTGGACCGTCCCCCGGCACAAAGAAGAAAGGATGGATCGAAGATGGGAATGGAAGACATCGTTGAGCGGCTGGACCATGTGGATGTGCGCGCACCGCGCCAGTTCAGCCACTCGGTCACCCCGCTTGAGAAGGAGCAGAGCCGGGTCGACTGGCGCGTTCGCTGCTCCGAGAACATGCGCAAGATGAAGAACCACGTGGTGAATGACATTTATCAGAAGTAGCGCCTGGGGACCAGGCGCTGCCCAACCGCGATCCAAGGAGGATCATATGGCAGAAGACTTCAAGATCATCGACGACAACATGCATTTCTTGCCGACGGATCTGTTCACGAACAAGAAGATCCTGAACGGGTTCCTGTATTCGGCCCCCATCACCTTCGGCATCAAGACCTATGTCACCAAGACGCCGGATGGCAAGCATGACCAGGTGGTCGTGGCCACCGAAGACGGCCAGGAGATCTTGAACTACGTTGAGGGCGACTACACGCTGGAGGCGAAGCTGCAGGCCATGGATGAGGTGGGCGTTGACATCGCCATGCTGCGCATGCCCGTGTGGCAGGAGTGGCTGCCGCTGGAGATCTGCAAGGAGGTCAACGACCAGGCAGCGGATATGTGCAAGAAGTCCGGTGGCCGCCTGGTGGCCAACGCCGTCGTGCCGCCCTGGGGCCGTCCGGAGGACATCGACGAGCTCAAGCGCTGCGTTGAGGAGCTGGGCATGGTGGGCGTGCAGCTGGCCTGCTCTTACGGCAACAAGTTCCTGGATGACCCGCTGTTCAAGCCCTACATGAAATACATCAACGATCACAAGATCCCGGCGGTCATCCATCACACTCCCGGCCAGAGCGTGTTCGAGCGCTTCGCTGATTACACGCCGCTGCGCCGCGAGCTCGGCCGCATCCATGTTCAGGCCGCAGCCGTTGGGCGTGAGCTGTACTCCGGCATGTTCGACGAGTTCCCGAATCTCAAGTTCGTGCACACCATGTTCGGCGGCAATTGGTTCGCGCTGAAGGACATCATGGCGCCTCACATCTCCAAGCAGAAGAAGGAAGCCATGAATCGTCTGGCCACCAACATCACGCGCGAGGACTACGAGCGTTACCTGCAGAACAACATCTACTTCGACTCCACCCATCCTATGAGCTGGGGCAAAGACGAGCTGGAGTGCGCGGTGAAGGTCTGCGGCGCCGACCACATCCTGCTGGGCTCTTCCTTCCCGGTGTTCTACGAGTGGATGGCGAAGAGCGTGGGCGCCATCAATGAGCTGGACATCACCGAAGAGGATCGCAAGCTCATCCTGGGCGGCAACGCGGCGCGGCTGTTCAACCTGTAAGGACCTTTTCCGTTTCTCAAGATCAGGCGGGGCGCGCCTTCCGGTCAGCGCCCCACCGTACAACAGGCGCTTCGGATCTTCCGGAGCGCGGTGAAAGAAAGGATCATCATGTCAAATCCGAATGCTGCGGCCGTCGCCGCTGCGGACAAGCCCGTAGAGAAGACGCCGTCATACGCGTGGCCGTGTCTGATCGTGTCACTTCTGGCAGCAGTAGCCATCGTCTTCGCGTGGATGTGGCTGCCAGGCGTGACCTTCCCGGTGTTCAAGAACTGGCTGGCGGCGAACAATCCGCTGTTCCAGAATCCGGCGAACTTCGGGCTGCTCTCCAACGTCATGGGGCTCGTGCCTATCGGCGCTTTGATCATGGCGCTCCCTACCACGTGGATCGTCCGCAAGTGGGGCGCGAAGACGGGCACGCTCATCGGCATGGGGCTGGCTATCCTGGGCACCATCATCAGCGCCGCCACCGTGGGCAGCAACTTCTATGTGTTCCTGGCGGGTCGTTTCATCTTGGGTCTGGGCCTGTCCACCACGGTGGTGTCCGGTCCCACCTGCGTGTCCATCTGGTTCCCGGATGCCACGCGCGGCCGCGCCATGGCCATCTGGTCATGCTGGGCGCCCATCGGCATCTTCCTGTCCAACTTCGTGAATGACGGCGTGTACAACATGATGGGCCAGTCCATCGCGAACCTGCAGTGGTTCTGGTGCGCTCTCGTGGTCATCTGCGCCATCATCTTCGCGGTGGTGTTCCGCGCTCCCCGCGAGAACGAGCGCTCCCAGGTCTCCCCTGAGCGCAAACCGCTCAAAGAGGTGCTCAAGTTCTTCAAGAGCCGTCAGCTCTGGTGCCTCATCATCATGTTCGCCATCTTCAATTACATGAACTACGCGTTCTCCCAGTACCTGAAGACGTGGCTGCAAACCCCTGAGGCCCTGGGCGGATTCGGCTGGGATGCCACTACGGCAGGACTTTGGGGCGGTCTCATCGTAGCCTGCGGCGCGCTGGCGCCCATCGGCGGCTTCATCCTGGACAAGACGCCGCGCAACCAGAAGTACATCTGCGTGGTGGTGGGCATCACTGGCCTGACCATCTGCTCTGCCCTGGCGTTCCAGGCTCAGTTCTTCATCCCATACGTGATCTTCTTCTGCATCGGCAACATGATGCTGAACGCATGCTGCCGCCCGATGGTTCCCACGTTCGTCTACATGGGCGGCCAGACCGCGGTGGCCTTCGGCCTGTCTTTGCTCACGCTCGGCCAGTACGCTGGTCAGATCGCCACGAGCTACGTGCTGGCGCCGTTCAATGAGGGGCTGACGGCGGCATCCAACGTGGCCATCAACGCCAAACAGGCCGTGATGGCTGGTGGCGGCACGCCGGCTGATTTCGGTCCGGCCATCGGCGCTGCGGTGCAAGAGGCCATCGGTCAGGGCATCCACGTGGATCCGATGCTGGCCTTCTGGGCGCTCGTGCCCGTGGGCGTTGTGGGCATCATCCTGTCTCTGGGCGTGAAGCCGGCCAAGAAGAAGATGGAAGCGGCGAAGGCGGGCGCAGGCAAGCCTGACGCTCCCAAGGTGGAGGCTGCTGCCTCTGAGACGGCTGAGAAGCCTGCGGACGAGAAATAGTTCCATGGGTCCGTGGGGAACACGGTGCGAGGTATGCGTCAGCTGTGGTCTCTGCGCTCAGATAGATGCACGTTCGTCATGGGAGGAAGCGGATGCTTCCTCCCATGCCACTGATATGGCCTCCAAGGCCAAAGAGATGGACCGGGGCAGCGCGTCTGCGCCAGAGATCCCCGCTCCGCCCGGAATGCCTGCTGATGCTGCTGCGTCCGATGGCGTTGCGGAAACCGGCGAAGAAGTTGACGCGTCCACTGGCGCCACGCCGGGCGTGTCCACCGCTTGCAAGGAGCTGGGGTTGGATGACATGGATGCGGTGCTGAGCGCCCGCGGGATCAAGCCACCAGGGGTGAGCTGAGATGCGCGTAGGGGCGTACACCTGGGCTCTGTTCGCCATCGTGGTGGTGGGCACCGGTCTTGGCGGCATGACGCAGACGGCGCTCAATACCGTGGCTGCCGTGGTGCTGGAAGATCTGCACACTGATATCGGGTGGGGGCAATGGCTCACCACCATCTACATCTTCGCCATGGGCGCTGCTGTGCCCTTGGCGTCTTTTTTGCAGCGGCGCTTCTCCATCAAGGCGCTCATGCTGTTCTCATTCACGTTCTACCTGGCTGGTTCCTTGTGCGATCTGGGCGCAGTGAACTTCGCCATGCTCATCATCGGGCGTGTTCTGGAGGCGCTCGCCACGGGCGTGCTCATGCCACTGCTCCAGACCATCGCCATGACGCGCTTTCCCGAAGGACGCCATGGGACCGCTATGGGCATCGCGGGCATCTCCTTGGGGTTCGCGCCGAACATCGGTCCCACCCTGGGAGGGGCGCTTTGCCAGTTCGCTGGGTGGCGGTTCATGTTCCTGATCTTGGTGGTGGCTTCAGCCATTTTGGTGGCGGCCACGCTCCTGATCGTGCGCGAGAAGGAAGCGGAGGAGCCAGCGGCTCGTTTGGATGGCGCGTCCCTGCTCCTGTCCACGGTCGGGTTCGGCGGCCTTCTCTTGGGATTCACGGCAGCGGCGAACGAAGCGTTGGCAAGCCCGCTCGTGTGGCTTTCCGTGGCAGTGGGCGTGGCGTGCTTGGTCGTGTTCGTGAAGCGCCAGAAGCGGATGAGCCGCCCGCTCATCAACTTGGGGATCTTCAAGCACCGGGAATACCGGGTGAGCTTGTTGGCGCAGTGCCTTCTGTACGCCTGTTTCGTGGGCATGACGCTCATCATCCCGCTCACGTTGATCGACGGCGCGGGCCATACCACGCTGGAGGCGGGATTCGTGCTGTTCCCTGGCGCGTTCGCGGCGCTTGTGTTCGAGCCCGGAGCGGGCGTGGCCACGGATAGGTTCGGTGCGCGCAAGGTGGCCATCTTCGGCGGCATCTTCCTGAGCGTGGGTGCGGTGGGCATCGCGCTGGTGCCGTTGGACGCGCCGCTCTGGGTGCCTGCGCTTTTCCAGACGCTGCGCTGCATAGGGTTGACGTCGCTCATCCCCACCACCACGGCCTACGGTCTGGGGGTGCTGGGAAAGCAGGGGCTCACGGCGGATGGGTCCGCCACGCTCATCATGAGTCGGCAGATCTCCGCGTCTTTGGCCACTGCTGTCATGGTCTTTCTGATCGTGACGCTGGCGGAAAGCTCGTTCGCAGGCGCGGGTTACCACGCAGTGCTCGGTTTCTCCGGCCTGATGGCGCTGCTCTGCTTGATCGTCGTTGGAACAGGGGTCGGTTCCTCGTTCCGTAAAGAAGAAAGCAACAAGGAAGGGATTTCATCATGACTGTGCGAACCGTTGAAGACGTCAAGCTCTACGTCAAACCGATCTTCTTCAGCATGGAGCATCAATACTATTACGAGGGTCCGTGCCGCATGGCGAGCGGAGAGGCGCTTGAACTAGGGTTCGACGCGCTCATCAATGGCAAGATCTATGAGGGGTTCCAAAAGGCCATCCAGTTCAACCTTGCGAACGATGACCGCTTCTGCGTCCTTGATCCGGTGATCATCCGCTCAACGGATGACTGGGACATCAAGGAGGCCTGGTTCGAAGAGATGCTGGCTGATGATCAGAAGGCGGATTTCTACCTCATCAACACCGCATTCGGCACGAACACCCTCATCGAAGAGTTCGCGTTGCGCACGAAAAAGCCCATCGCAGCGAACCCGTTCAAGATGTTCGGGCAGCTGTGCTTCGGCTCCAGCGTGCGCCGAGGGGCGGACGTGGTCTTCGCTCTTGATTGGCCGGAGCTCAAGCGCAAGATGCTGGACGTGCGTGCGGAGAAGGCGGTGCGCACGGCGAACATCCTGTTGGCGCCGCGCTTCGACGGCACGAAGGCCATGGTGGGCGGCACGGACACCTTCGACAGCCTGACGCAAGTGCGCGACAAGCTGGGCACGAACTTCCGATTCGTGAACATCCATGAGCTCATGGATATGATGGAGCCGCTGCCGGAAGGCGGCAATCACACCACGCCGGGCCGCAAGACCATGAATCTGACCGATGAGGATCTGGCGTGGTGCGAAGCGCAGGCCGATGAGCTCATGGGCGGCGCGCAGGCGTGTCAGATCGAGCGGCAGTACGTGATCAACTCGTTCAAAGCGTACAAAACGGTGGACAAGCTCATGGACTACTACGACTGCGCCGGGTTCTCCGCGCCGTGTCCGGATTCTTGCTCCACGCGCCGCCTCAACGAACAGCAATTCACGTTCTGCCTCACGCATTCCTTGAATCTGGAGCGCGGCGTGGGATCCGCATGCGAATACGATGTGACCACGGTCCTGTGCATGATCTTGGAGATGGCGCTTTCGGGGAAGGCGGCGTACATGGGCAACACGCTGCCGCTGCCGAAGCTGCCGGACGGCACGCTCAACTGGGCGGATCCGAAATACGCGGTGGAGATAGAGGGGGGCACGGACGATCTTTACATCACATCCCACTCCACGCCCACTCGCTGCTTCCATGGGCTTGACTGCAAGGACGACTATGAGCTGCGCCATTTCGCCCTTGATGCTGGGTTCGGCGCAGTGGAGCGCCATGACTTCGACCAGGACAAGGGTCAGGTCATCACGATGTGCCGCATCTCATCAGACCTCACGCAGATGTTCATCGGGCGCGGCACCATCGTGGCGGGCATCGGGTTCGACACGGACAACTGCAACAACGGCTTCGTGTTCCGTGTGGCCGACGAACAAGACTTCTTCCAGAAGCAGGTGACGTTCGGGTTGCATCTGCCGCTCATCTATGGGGACTATGGAGAGGATCTGGCGTTCATCGCGAAACGGTTGGGGCTGGAACCGGTCTTGGCCTGATGATGTCGGGGCGTGCTGTGGATGCCATGAATGACGAAGTGGTGCAGCGGTTGTTGGCTGCGAAAGGGCGGGCGGCCAACATCGCCCAGGAGGCGGTTCGCGCATCCCGCGAAGGTGCGCTGAGCTCTGACGGTCTGGTGGATGCGCTGGATGCTTATGTGCGCGCAAAATACCACGTGACACGTGAGGATTGCGCCAGCGGTTCGTTGGAAGAGCTGTCCTCGGCATCCGTTCGCAAGATGCAAGAGCTGGGGCCAGGAGCCGCTGCATTGCAGGATTCGGCATCCAATTGCGACGGGGCGGACAGCGCTGCTGTGAAGCACGCTTATCTGATGCTGGCCATCCAGAAGGATTTCGGCGTGAAGCTGGATCCCTTCCAGGTGGCCTTCGCGAAAACAGTGGAAGAGCTGGCCTGCCTCATGGAGGGCCAGCTGATACCATGAAGGACAGCAGCGCATTCGCCGGGGAAAAGGAGCGGCTCATGAATGTGGCGGAGATCCGTGATGCGTTCCCGCTCCTTTCTCGGACCATGAACGGGCGCCCTCTCATCTATTTGGACAACGCGGCCACCACCCAAGTGCCCATTCCTGTGATCCGCGCCATGGAGCACCATTTGACCTTTGAGAACGCGAACGTGCACCGGGGGAGCCATCTGCTTTCCGTGGAGGCGACGGAATCCTTGGAGAACGCGCGTGGAGCCGTAGCGGATTTCCTTGGCGCATCCAGTTCGGATCAGGTGGTGTTCACCAGTGGCGCCACGGATTCGCTCACCATGGTGGCGTTCGGGCTGGCGCATTTGCTTGACAGGGAGAGCGCGGTCGTCACCACTCAGATGGAGCATCATGCGAACCTCATCCCCTGGCAGCGCGTTTGCGCGCAGACGGGGGCGGAGTTGCGGGTGGTGCCCGTGACATCTGAGGGGGAGCTTGACGGGCAAGCGTTCCACTCCATGCTTGAGGATGGGCGCGCGAAGATAGTGGCGCTTTGCGGCACCTCGAACGTGAGCGGATGCGTGAACCCTTTGCCAGAGATGGCGAAGATCGCCCATGCCGCGGGTGCGATAGTGGTGGCCGATCTGGCCCAATCCATGCGCCATGCCCTGCGACCGCTTGCAGGTACGGAGGTGGACCTGATCGCGTTCTCCGCTCACAAGATGTGCGGACCCACCGGCGTTGGCGTGCTGGCTGGCAAGCGGGAGATCCTGGAGCTGGTCCACCCCCTTCGGTTCGGTGGCGGCATGGTGGATGCGGTCACCTGCGAAGAGGCCAGCTTTTCCGGGTTGCCCTCGCGCCTTGAGGCGGGTACGCCGAATGTGATGGGCATCGTTGGCTTGGCGGCGGCTGTCAGGTTCTTGGAAGAGGTTGGCATGGATGATGTGGCCGAACGGGAGCGCGTGCTCACAGCATCGTTGGTTGATGCTCTTGCGTCGGTGCCGCAGGTGCAGTTCGCAGCGCGGCCACAGGACCAGGTGGGTGCTGTCTCTTTCGTGGTGCATGGGTGCCATCATTATGACGTGGCGGCGTTCTTGGATGCTGAAGGGGTGGCGGTGCGCGTGGGTCATCATTGCGCAGAGCCTTACGTTTCGGCATTGGGCCATGACGGCGTGATCCGGATGTCAACGGCGTTTTACAACACCGAAGAGGAGATAGCACGGGCTGTGGAGGCCCTGAAGCGCACGATCAAGCGCTTGGAGGTTGCATCGTGAGCTTGGTGCAGGAGCGCGAACAGGCTTTCATGGATGCCATGGCGGTTTTGGATGATCCTGTGCTGCAGCATGAGTACGTGCTTTCCTTCGCCAGGGGGTTGGATGAGCTTCCTGAGGCAGAGCGGATCAGCGAACGGCTGCTTCGCGGCTGTTCCGCACAAGCGTGGGTGGCGGTGGAGCGGACGGATGAGGGCTGCGTGCATCTGCAGGGTTGGAGCGATGCGCTCATCGTGCGCGGGTTCTTGGGTTTGATCTCTTCCATGACAGAGGGCGTGTCGCAGGAGGAGCTGGCGCGATGGGAACCTGCTTTCTTGCAGGAGAGCGTGCTAGGCAGGCAGCTGCTCTCTTCCCGCAAACGGGGATTGGCTTCGCTGATCGATAGGATGAAAAGCACTCGTCACTTTTCATCCTAGGTGGAGGCTAGACGAGCGCCAGATCCCGCGCCACCAAGTCCCGCAGATAATCAGAACGCGTAGAGCCCAGCTTGGCTGCGCGCTCATCTATGGCAGCGATGACTGACGGCGGTTCTTTGAAGGTCACCGGTTTCATGATCTCGCCGAATGCTGCAGGCCGTCCTGCATGAGGAGTGCCGTATTCTGCCCGGTCCCAGGTTCCGTCCTCAAAGGTTTTCGCCACGGATTCCATTTCCTCTACGGACATGCCAGTCAGCTCATCCATCTTCTTCTTGCCCATCAAACTCACCTTCTTGTCAGCTTCAGCTCGATCAGCGTCTTTTTCGAGGGTGGCGTCATCGCATGGAATATGACCCATGTTCCCTTTGATGCGTGGGATGCCACCATTTCGATGAGCCGTCCATGCGCGTCCGCTCCGACGGCGATATACCGATCAGGGTCTTCGCCCAGTCGAGGAAGATATGCAAGCGTGTTCTCCCATGCGCTGAGCACATCCTCTTGGGTCAGTTCCGGGTGACGTTCCATCACTCGTGGGTGCACGATGACGTTCACAGCCTGCTCCTTATTTCGTACTATTACTATTGTAGTACGAAATTATGGAAAGCGCGAGTTTCCTCATCATGGTAGGCCATTCGCAGGATCGCATGTGTGACCGGATGCGCTTCGTCTTCCGCATCAGCGCAGCTGCGGCCACAGAAGGATCACAGCTTCTCAAGCAGGTCCAGCAGCATCTGTTGGGAATGGACATCCGTCTTCTTGTAGATGCTGGCGATATGCGTCTTCGCGGTGCTCTCTGAGATGAACAGCTGCGCCGCCACGTATCTCGCATTCCTTCCGCGCGTGACCAGCATCAGCACCTCGCTTTCGCGCGGAGACAAGCGATAGCGGCGGATCAACTGCTCGCATTTGCCTTGGAGCTGATCTTGCTCCATCGGCTCGACTCTATTGAGCTCCACGGGTTTCAATGTGCGGAACGCAGGGTTGAATTCATTGTCGAAGGGGAGCAAGAACAGCGCGCTCAGCACCACCACGGCCACCATGGCGAGGGTGATCGCATCCACCGTCCCTGGCGACTCCGTCAAAGCCGCGATCATCCCGATGCCCAATCCGACGAGAAACCCGATGTTCCCCGCCAGCTTTCCGCGCACGACCGTGTACGGAAGCGACATGCGCCTGACCAAGGCGAGCTGCACCAAAGCGCTGCCATTGAAGGTGCGGTATGCGAACCAGACCACGGCGATGAATCCCAAAGCCACCGCTTTGGTCTCCACGGGCTCCAGCACCGACGCGATCAGCCCTACCGCTATGAACGCCATGCTGATGCGCAGCACGCCAGCGAAGGGGATGATCCGCTTGCGCCCCACCAACATCGTAGTCAGCAGGTCAACCACGACCATGACCGCGAACACCGCGATGATCCCTGCCCCCACATAGTGATAAAGCAACATGAAAGCGAATCCGAAAGGCACCGTCACGATGGCGGTCAGCCCATCCAAGGCGCGCGCTTTCGCGAAGAATGCGATGGCTTCAGGCACGGGGTGGTCTGTTTCGCGCTCCGTCCGGGCGTTGATGAATGCGAAGAGGAAAGAGCTGATCCCTATCCACGTCAGGCTCACCACGCCGAACAGCGAAGGCGTCAAGCAGAGCTGGCATCCCAAGAACACAAGACCGCCCAAGCCGAACACGACGCCACGGCCAAAGGATCCCATGCCCAGGCGTCCGCGCTGAGGGACATCGTCCCACCATGAGAATCCTGCGCTCAATGCGCACCCGGCGAAGAAGCAGGCGATCCAGATCACCGGAAGCGGCATCGCGGCGCCCAGGCCGTTCGCTAGGATGCAGATCGGCAAAAGCGTCCCCATCGCAGCCATGGACGCGAACATGGCGGGTGGATAGGTGAGATCGCTGGATCCCCTCCTTCTGAAGGTTTTGAGCAGGATGCCGGATCCAAGGACCGCGCCCGTGAAATAGACGATCTGCGCCAGGTGCCGCTCCAAGAACGTGGCTTCTTCGGGAAAGAACAAAAAAGCTCCGAAGAAGGTCATCAAATACCATGCGTAGAAAAGGCCGAACCCAATGATGGTGGCAAGCTGCACGTATCCCAAGCTTTTATGAGCCATGATGGATCCCTTTCTGTATGGATATGAGTCTAGGGCGCATCCCGTTCGCTCCATCCCCCTCAAATCCTGAAAATGAAGAATCGCTCTTCTTGAAAAGACCGCCCTGAACTGCGCTTTCGCACTCACTCATATTCTCCGTATGACCCCTCATCCGCATAATGCCAATTTGCGTTTTCGGTACTCATCACGGGAGGGCGCCCATGGATCCTTCAGTAAGGTCAGCTCAGTTCTTCAGGGAGAGCACGGAGGGCGCCAGGGAGGAGATGAACAGACGCGCAGACGCCACGCACAACTCTAACCTCGGGGGCAGATGGCTCCCACCGATTGAGAGAGAGTGATGTACCGTGACCCAAAAGATCGACATCCCCCATGAAAGCGATGAATCGAAAGAGGTGCGACCGACCTTCTTCAACGAGCCGCCCGTAATGTACACCGGCGGCGATCTGCCATGGCAGTGGGAAGAGGATGGGATGGTCTGCACCCGTTCCGCTGCTTGGTCAGCGCCGGGGTGCCATGACGGCTGCGGTGTGGTGATCTACACCGACAAGGAGACCGGCAAGTTCATCAAGGTGGAAGGCGACGAAGAGAACCCCTACTACCAGGGCCGCCTTTGCTCGCGTTGCCTTGATGTGGCGGAGGCCGTCTTCAATCCGGACAGGCTCCTCTATCCCATGAAGCGCGATCCCAAGAAGCGCGGGGACGCGGATGCGTGGGAGCGCATCACCTGGGATGAAGCCTATGACATGATCTTCGACACCTTCAACGCCATCCGCGAAGAGCATGGCGGCAAATCCGTCATCTTCGCCTCTGGCACCGGGCGCGTCACGCCCCCGATCAATGCGCGCCTGGGCTATGCGTTCGGCTCCATCCAGTATTCCTATTTCCTGTCCGGCAACGCCTGTTACGTTCCGCGCGTGGCGGCGTCCAACACCATCATAGGCTGCTACACCTGCCCGGACTTCTCCATGCAGTTCCCGGACCGCTACGACAATCCCGCATGGGTGGCGCCCAAGAACATCTTCGTATGGGGCAACAATCCGCTCATCGCGAATGCGGATGGCAATCTGGGCCACTGGGTCGTGGACTGCATGAAACGCGGCAGCAAGCTGATCGTGGTGGACCCGCGGTGCACCTGGCTGGCCTCCAAAGCAGACCTTTGGTTGCAGATCCGCCCCGGCACGGATTCGATGCTGGCGCTGGCCATGGGCAACTACATCATCGAGAACGACCTGTACGACCATGATTTCGTGGATCGCTGGTGCTACGGCTTCGACGAGTACGCGGAGGCTTGCAAGCCCTATGACCTGGGCTGGGCCTCTGAGGTCACCTGGCTGCCGAAAGAAGAGATCATCCAAGCAGCGAAGTACATGGCCGAAAAGCCCACGGCGGTGCAATGGGGCTTGGCGTTGGACATGAATCTCCAGTGCATCACCGCCTCCCAGGCCGTTTGCAATCTGTGGTGCATCACCGGGCAGATCGACATCCCGGGTGGCATGATCACCGTTCATGACCCCTACAACACTGAGGTCTGGCTGCCGCCTGATCCCAAAGAGGTGTTCACGCCCGAAGAGGAGAAGGAGCGCATCGGGTCCACGTATCAGATGATCACGAATTCCGGCATGGTCCAGTGCCAGGCGGATTCCATGATCGATCAGCTGGTGACCGGCCGTCCTTTCAAGATCCATGGCGCATGGATCCAGTCCACCAACCCGCTCGCTTGCTGCGGTCAAGACCCGAAACGCCGCATTGAGGTGGGCCTCAAGAACTGCGATTTCGTCGTGGGCGTGGATTGCTTCATGACGCCAACGCTCATGGCTTGTTGCGACGTGGTGCTGCCGCTGTGCTTCTATCCGGAGCGCGAAGGCCTGCGCTCGGTTTGGTATTACATCCAGAACACGAACAAAGCCTGCGAACCCATGGGAGAATCCAAGGATGACTTCCAGATCAATTGGGAGCTGGGCCGTCGATGGAACAAGGATCTGTGGCCAGGGGATACGCTGGAAGACTACTTCAGCTACCTCATCCAAGAAGCCGGCATCACCTACGACGAATCCCGCAAGATGAACTGGATCTATCCGGAGTTCCACTATCGCAAGTATGAGACCGGCGAACAGCGCCCCGATGGCCAGGTGGGCTTCAACACCATGACCGGCCGCATCGAGCTGTATTCGCTGCTCCTCCAGCAGTGGGGCCAAAAACCGCTGCCCTACTACGCTGAACCGCCCATGAGCCCGGTGAGCCAGCCTGAATTGGCGGAAGAGTTCCCGTTCATCTTGACCACGGGCGCCCGCCATTATGAGTTCTTCCATTCCGAGCATCGTCAGATGCCGCGTTTGCGCGCGAAGCATCCTGTGCCCTGGTTCGACATCAATCCCGAAGCGGCCCTTGAGCTGGGCATCGAAGACGGGGACTGGTGCTGGGTCGAAAGCCCTGTGGGCCGTGCGCGCCTGACCGCTCACGTGACGCCCATCATCGATGCGCGCGTCATCCAGGCTGACCATGGGTGGTGGTTCCCTGAGGCGGAGGCGGAAGACGTGGGCGAAGGCTGCTTCGCCACCTATGCCACCAACATCAACATGGCGCTGCCTTCCAAGTGCGGTGACACCGGCTTCGGTGATCAATGCAAGTGCTTCCTGTGCAAGGTGTATCCCTGCACGCCCGAGGAGATTCCGCTGAAAGCCGCTGAGATCCCCCAGGATCGATTCGCTGATGGGTCTTTCCGCAACTACACCTACGAAGCGAAGATGGAGGCGTGAGCTATGGCTGACACCAAAGAAGCCTATGGGCTGCTCATCAACTACGAGTACTGCACCGGTTGCAAGTCCTGTGAGATGGCCTGTTCGGTGGAGCACGACATTCCCATCGGGGAGTTCGGCATCAAGATGGTGGAGGTGGGCCCGTGGGAGTACGCGCCTAAGAAGTGGCAGAACGACTGCGTGCCCATCCCCACTGACCAGTGCAACCTGTGCGCTGAACGTGTGGCCAAGGACAAGAAGCCCACGTGCGTGAAGCACTGCCAGGCGGATGTCATGGAATACGGGCGCGTGGCGGATCTGGCGCAGAGGATGGCTGCAGCTGCCACGAAATACGTGCTGTTCGTGCCGAAGGCGGGCACGGCGAAGTAGCGCCCCGGACCGGGTGAGGAGGCTCCATGTGCGGTGGGTATACGCGGCTGTGCGTCCAGTGCGGCCGATGCGGCAACGTGGAGCCTCGCCCGATCGTGGAAGCAGGCGCGTGCCCTGTGTGCGGGGCTGCGAACGGTGATGGCGCGCGGCGGTGTTCGCAGTGCGGCGCGCCTTTGCCCGCAAGACCAGGTGAGCAGATTCCCCATGAGCAAAAGCAAAGGCGAAGCTTTTCTTCATGAGGAAGCATGAGATGGGGGAATACCATGACCGTGGATCTGAAAGAAACCGTGAAGCCCATCCAGGTGGGCGCATCCATCCCCGCTGATCAGGCGAAAGCGCCGGTGAATTGCAGAGGGGCCAAACCTGAAGGCGACGGGGCGGTGGAGATCTTCTGCACCCGTTGCGGTCAGACGGCCACGGATGGGCGCTTCCCTTATTACGGGCCATCTATGGAATGGTGGCACACCATCACCGGCACGCTGGATGAGATCCAGTGGGTCTTCCAGACTGATCGGAACTACTGGGATAAAGCGGTGGCGCCTTCGGTGCGCTGCGGCTGCGGAAGCGGGCTTGAGTGTGACCCGATGCTCTGGTCTGTTCGCCAGATCCCACCGATTCGGGGGTGATGCTCTCTCAGATGCCCCCCGCGTGTAAGGGACGCGACCTGAACCCCTGTTGGAGTATCAGACAAAGGAAGCATGACTGCTGTAGTCTTCAGAAAGATGAAGGTGACGTCAATGGACGAGAAAGACCGCTCCGTAGTCAACAACAGAGAGCCCCGACCGATCGCTGAATCGGTCATCACGCAGAAAAGCGAGAAGACCCCGCGTTATGCCTGGGTCATTTTCATCGTTACGTACTTGATCAGCTTTTCCGCCCCGCTGGGACAGTTCAAGCTGGTCTCCATCCCCACATCGTTCATCTACATCCCCGGTGTGAGCCCGGAGGGCGGCTTCATGTTCGATGCCGCTGGCTTCGGCATGCTCATGACCATGGTGTCGTTGGTGGGCATCTTCTTAGCCTTCCCGGCAGCGTTCATCTGCCGTCGGATCGGGCTGAAATGGACCATCGCTTTGTCGGGCGTGGGCGTCATCATCGGCGGCCTGATCCCGGTGCTGGCGGGCACGAACATCCCTGCCATGTTCATCGGACGGTTCATCGAAGGGTTGGGCATCGGCCTTGTGGGCGTGGCTGCCCCCACGCTCATCACGCTCTGGTTCCCGGACAAGACGCGCGGCGTGATGCTGGGCATGTGGTGCACATGGGTGCCGCTGTCCATCACGCTGGATTCCATCGTCTGCCCCGCCATCGCACCGCAGTTCGGATGGCAGGGCGTGTTCTGGTTCGTGATCATCTTCACGGCTGTATCCCTGGCGTTGTTCTTGATCTTCTACAAGGTTCCCGAAGGCGAAGGTGCCAACTATAACGTGGAGGGCAGCTTCGGCGAATGCATGGCGCTGCTCAAGAACAAGAACATCTGGTTCTTGTTCGTGGTGTTCCTGGTCTTCATCATCGGCCAGACCGGCATCGTGAACACGTATCTGCCGAACTTCCTGCAAACGCCGCCTGACGCCACGCCTGCGGGCTTCGGCTGGGATGCGGCCACGGCGGGCTTGGGCCTGGCCACGGTGACCACCGTGGGCCTCATCTCCAATCCGTTCGGCGGCTGGTTCACCTCCCGCATGCCGCATCGGCTGAAGAGGATCACGCCCATCGTGGTGTCCGTGATCTATCTGTTCGACTTCTATCTGCTGTTCCAAACGCAGTCCGATGTGTTCCTGTGGATCGGCATCGTGCTCATGGGCATCTGCGCTGGCTTCGGCGGCGGTGGTCTGCGCCCCCTGGCGCCCACCATCATGAACAAGTCGGCCATGGCGGCCACCATGGGCATGGCGGTGATGCAGTTCGCCCAGTGCATCGGCAACTGCTTCAGCCCGATCTATGGCTCGCTGATCGACACGGGCATGTCCTATTGGGATGCGTGCCTCATGACCATCGTGCCGCTGTCCGTGGTCATGCTGATCCTGTCCTGCCTCATCCGTCCCGGCAAGAACAGCCCCGTGCGAGACAAGTGAGGCGCTGCTAGGCCCTGAACGAAGCGATCTTCTCCAAAGGCAACGATCGCGAAAGGCGGTTGCGGAACCCCGTGGCCTTCATCACGGGGTTCCTTGTCTCTGCGCGCAAGGCCCTCGCGCGAACTTCCCGTAATCCGTTACTTACGAAAAGCCCTGCAATGGCGCTATAATCCGAACTGTTTTATGAGCGCTGTGGTCGCATTTGCGTACGCATCTGAGGGAGCAGATAGGGGTCGGTGTGGGATCAAAGGCGCGCAAGGTCAGCATCTCCGCTCTGGAGCTCCTGGGAATCGCGGGCTTCGCCTTCCTTTTAGGCTGGACGTTCGTCTCATTCTTCTGGCTGTTCTGCGAGTTCCCTCCGAATGTGCCCACGGATGTCAGGGATCTGACCCAGCTCTCCATCTTCATCGGCGTAGCTGCGGGCTTGGTTCTCATCTACTTTCTTGGCCGCCGCCCCTCATTCAATCTGTTCTCCGTGCCAGCTCAGGCTCTGGAGCTCGTCAGCGCCATGCTTTTGCCTCTGACGGCGCTTCTCATGTTCAATGGCATCCATGTGCCGTTGGTCGCGGTGGTCATCGTCAATCTCATCACCGGCATGGCCGGCTCTGCATTCACCCTTTCGTGGTTGGACATCTTGAGCCGGATCCGATGCAGCTCCTACACGCTGTTCTGCGGCTTGTCCTTTTTGAGCGGTTCGCTCCTGTTCGCGCTCTCCACCACCTCGCCTCAAGAGCTGGTGCCCATCTTCATCATCGTGTTCCTTCTGTGCTCGCTGAGCTTGCTCATCTACATGAACGCCAACGCGGACAAGAACGATGAGAGAGCGGACTTGGAAAGCGTGGGCGAGCCATGGCGGTTCACCAAAGAGCTGGAGCCGTCGTTCTTCATGTTCGGCATCGTGTTCGCGCTGTCTTTCGTGTTCCTGTTCAATTACGGTCGCGAATACGTGCTCTGGGGGCTTTTGGCCGTCATTCCCGGCGCTCTGTTCGTCATCATCCCGCCGCTTTTGGGCAAGACCTTGTCCATCACCGTCATGCAGCGCATCATCCTGGTCATCACCGTGATCAGCTGCGTGCTGCTTCCGTTCGCCCACGGGTTCGCCCAGATCGCTTGCGCGTGCCTGACCATCGCGGCGTGGGGCGCGTTCAAATCCGTGAACTATGCGTTCATCGTGAAGAAGAGCGTTTCTCGGCGCGACGCGCCGTTCTTCCGCCAAGCGCCGTTGCGCATCTCCATCGAATGCTTCGGATTCGCTGCCGGGTGGGCCATCGCTGCGGCGGTGACGGCGTTCGCGGGAGTGCATTCGGATGTCTTCACGGCCGTGCGCATGACCATGGTGGTGCTCCTGGTCGTGGTGGTGATGGTGTTCTTCCCGCAGACCTCACATCATCCAACGGACGGGTCCGAGGTTGCGGACCGACAACCTGAGAGCCGAGTGGTATCAGTCCACATGGATGAGACGGAGCTGTTCGAGCGGCGCTGCAAGGCCGTGGTGGAGCTCTATCAGCTTTCTCCGCGCGAAGCGGACATCTTGGGGTATCTGGCGAAAGGGCGCAATGCCGCATGGATCCAGGAGGAGCTCACCATCTCGCCCCACACGGTGAAGAGCCACATCTATAACATCTATCGCAAGCTGGACATCCACTCCCAACAGAAGCTCATGTCCTTCGTGGAGGATTTCCCGCTGGACCTTTCGTAACCGCCTTCGGTTACGGACCCGCTTCGCGGAGTCCGTAATGAATTGACGCTGCGGCTTCCCAATGGCACCTGATCTTGGCTCTTTCATGCTTTCCCTCACAGCGCGGAGGCTGCTCGGCCGCATGACGGGCCAATCTCAGGCACCCTGGGAACCCTCGCTGTCTTTGCCTGTTCGCACCTCTTTTATATATGCGTCGATTCGTGCCGCGCACGGAGGATTCTCCTGTTCTGAGGCGGAATCCGGACAGCGGATGCGCATACCCGGCATCCATGTGCGTTTGACCCACGTTGGCGGGTAATGCCCGCGCTACGCGGCCCAGGTTGAATAAAACCAGGGGAAGCCCTGATGCTCCTATAGATGTCAACCCCTTCTCTGGCGGGGTTGGCGGACCTCGCC